>NZ_JBIAWT010000007.1:0-593010 GCF_042895955.1 Streptomyces sp. NPDC001339
CAGCGGCTCGATCCGGCCCCACATCGCATCAGTGATCACTAACCGGACGGACACATCCGATCAACTGACCAGCCGATCAAAGAGACACGCTCTAGGCCTGCGGCGGCCGCGAACAGCGGCCCCGCTGCTCTGGTTGCGGCTTAGGCGAGGGGAAGTTGCCCGCCCTCGTCTAGGTTCTCGGTACTCATCAATGGCGGCGCATCGGGCACATTGCGGTTGTTGCGGAGCCACCATCCGAACTGCCAGTTCCGGCAGGTTCGGTGTAGTCGCGAGTGCCGCAGTGGTTCTTTGGATGGGATGGAGTGCTCGCCCCAGCCGGTGATGGGGCGAGCGTTGGTGAGTCGTACGCCGAGGCCGTGGACGAGGGCATTGCCCTCCCACGTCTTGCCGGGTGCGTATTCGAAGGCGAGGTGCGCGTTACGGGGCCAGTCCCATGGGATAGGCAGGGCGCACAGATACCAGGCTGCGGGCGGGTTGGCGGCCGGCAGATGCAGGACTTGGCGCCTGAGCTTGGCGTTGACGTTGTAACGGTCGCACTCGGCGAACGTCTTCAGGCAGTGCTGAGTCAGGTCGAGTTCACGTATGCCGGCCACCCACATGATGCGGTATCTGTCGTGTGCTGCTATTTCTACGCGAACCCGTCCCGAGTTTACCCCCGAGTTCATTTAATCACCCCTCCAGAGTTGAATTCCTTTCCCTGGTCAATTCTATCAGAATTGACGCTATTCCGTGATGCTTATTGTGCCTAAAGTCGTTAGGGTAGGGCATATTGAATTCTTCGGAGAATGCTCGCTCATATTCTTCAACCGGGAGGGTTCGGGGCCTGCGGCAGACGGCCTTGACAGTGGCCCTGGTCGTGTCGCTGAGCTGCACATCCTCGAAGTACCGGGACAGCAGGCCGCGCAGCGACTCGGGAGTGTGATATCGGATGCGCTGCCACTTACCGCGCACGAACCGCATATCGACGCTGTGCTCGTCGAGGAACGCCAGCCGGGTGGAGTCACGACTGATGGAGTGCCCCGAGTTCTCATACGCCACCTCCCGCTCCAAGTTGCGGGTACCGATGCACACCTGGCCGTCGGCGGCACACAGGGCGTTGACGGTAACGAGTACCCAGTGCTGGTAGTCCAAGCTGGTGGTGGCGTTGATGACGGAATCGAGAACCACGACCTCGTACAGGCCGTTCTCACGCAGCTCGCGTTCGATGCCGCGGAGCTGGCCGACGATGGTACGGATGTCGATCGCGTACTTGCCCTTGAGGGTGCGGTACGGCTCGTAGTCCTGGATCCGGTAGCCCTTGGCGCGCAGGTGGCGGGCGTAGTCGCCGTGGCCGGCGCCGAAGTCCACTACGCGGTGCGAGGTGGTCAGCCACGGCAGGACGAGGCGCTCCCACACCTCGGACTTGTAGCGGACTTTGTCCGCCTTCGCCTTGGAGGAGTGTTCGCGCAGACGGTTGGGCTGGACGATGTGCTGGTTCCACACCGGGGCCTGGTCTTCGAGCCCGGACCAGTCGTACACGCCGTACTCGCCCGTGAGGTCCTCTACCAGCTGCCCGGCGTCGAAGGAGGCGACGGTCCAGGCGAGCACATCGAACCGCTGGGACTTGGCGACCGCCGCGTACTCGGCGTTCAGCACGATGCGGCCCTGGTCGTCGATCACGACCGACCCCCACGGCCCGTGGGCGGCGGTCATGAAGCCGATCGCCTGCTGGAACGGAAGGTTCTTCGACTCCTCAACCTCGATGGTCTGCCACGGAATCCAGCACCACTGGCCGATCGGACCGGGCTCGGCATACACGACGGACGATTCGGTCTCGACCCGGTTGTGGAGAAGGTTGAACTTGATCTCGTCCTGGAGCCGAACCTTCTGCGGCAGGATCATCGCCGGCGTTGTGTCCTGGCCGATGGCCTTGAGCCCCTTGGTCCTCTGGTGGCCTGCGACCAAGGTGCCGTCGGCGTTGAGGATGACCGGCTTGACCACCCCATGGCGTCGGAGGGAGCCCTGGAGGCGTACGAACGCGTCCTCGGACAGGCGCCGCGGGTTGTAATCGGCGGGCCGTAGCTTCGCGAGGGGGTAGGCGGGGTCGAAACGGACGTCGAGGGTCTTCACGCCTCGGCTGCCTCTCCGGCGCGGTGCTCCTCGTTGAGGACGTGCCAGCCGAAGCCCATGTCGGAGTCGTTGCCGGACACGAACCGCTTGTACAGCGCGTCGAGCAGCTCGACTTCGGCCTGCGTGATGCGCACGCGTGTGGAGGACCACTGCAGGTAGCCCCACTGCAGGTAGTCGACCGTCGCCGCAGCACCGGTGCCGGCGCCGTCACTCGGGAGTTCGATCGGCGCCGGGAGAGCAGTCTCGTCCAAAAGCTGGTCGAGCTGCTCCTGGTCGTAGCCGGTGCCCTTCAGGTCGGGCAAGTCCTGCAGAATGTCCGCGAGGAGGACGGTGTCGTACCCGGCTAGATCGCTGGTGCGGTTGTCGACGATGACGATCTTTGCCGCAGCGTCGTCGTCGACGTCGAGCCAGGTGACGGCGATCTCGGCCCAGCCGAGCTGCTTGGCAGCCTTGTAGGTGTGGTTGCCGGCGAGGATCTCGTTCGGACGGCCGGTCAGGGTGCCACGGTTGACGACGATGGGCCGGTACTGACCGTTGGTGGACAGCGATTCGGTGATCGAGTCGAGGTCACCGGTACGAGGGTTGCGGTGGTAGGGGGACAGCTCATCGACTGGGACGGCCAGGTCCGCGAGCGAGGCCGGAATGCGAGAAGCGGTGGACATGAGGCTCCAGCCCCACGCCCACTGTTGAGCCTAGATGATCAAGCGACGCATCCTGCCGCCTGGCTCACGGGGCAGGTAGAGCTACCGGTCTCGCTGGACGGCCGGGCATAGGGCGATGTGCCCGCTGTGGGAGGCGGAGTTGAGCCCGGCGGCGCAACGCTCATCGATGGCAGTGCCCGGGGCGCCGGGGATTCAGACGAGTCGAGCTGAGGCTCTTGCGGTGCTGCCCGTGTGGGCATATCCAAGAGAGCCGACACCATCCAGGCAGGAGCTGCGCACGTGAACTTCGTTGGAGAGACGATCCGCCTGACCCCGCTGGATTCCAGCCACCATCTGATCGACCGCGGTCCACTTGTGCTGGCCGACATGAAGATTGCGCTGGAGACTGAGCCTGACTCGCTGCAGCGCGTTGAACAGCACGGAGTCGTGGCTCCGAGCGGGCACCCGGAGGAATGGCTGCACCTCGAAGTGAAGCTCACCGAGCTGGGGCAGGCTGCTCCGGACCCCTGGACGATCAGCGATCTGGTAACGGCCGCCACACGCACGTCGAACGCCGCGATCGAGGTGTGGGGACCTGCCGCTGCCGACAAGACCTGGCCGTACGTGGTGGTGCCGTGGGTGGACTTCGAAACCATGGGCGCGTGCGTGGCGGCGACCCGTGGCCGTGCGGAATTCGGAGGGCGCCTCTTCCACGAGGTGTGGGGGCTGCACTTTGATCCGCCCACCGAGTCGAACGGACTTCAGATTCCGTTCAGCCCTCTCCTGGACGTTGAGGATGGCGCCCTGTGGGCCCAGGGGTTCACCGATGAGGCCCCGCCATCTGCGACGCCTGCCAGCGAGTGGCCCGGGATCATTGAACGATCCGAATGGAAGGGCTACATCCCAGGGCGCCCTCCCGTAGCCAACAGCTGACTGGCGGCCGAACCAGTCCGTCCTCCTGCCGGTGACGTGGCTTGCCGATACGGCGGCCCTTGCCTATCGGATCTCTGACATGCTCGTGGTCACCAGGAGGACGGAGGTGAAGTGCGGGTGACCACGGCAGGAAGCCGCCCGCTCTCGATCACCTGCCGCGGCAGGAACAGCCCGAAATGCTCACCGGTGACCTTCAACACCCGGCGCTTCGCTTCAACAGGCGGCAGCTCCTCGTCTTCGCCAAGCAGGTCATCGATGCAGTCTTCCGGCGGGATGACGCCGGCCGCTTCCAGCGCCGGGCGCAGCAGGTCAGGCTGGGCGCCGGCGGGATCGTAGCCGAAGCCCAACTCGAAATGCAGCTGCAGCTCACCGTCGGCGAGGTACCTGAAGAGGGAGGGCGGATCGTCCGGCCGCGGGTCGAAGATCAGCACCTCGGCGCCGCGAGACGCTGCCGGGTCGAGGGACCAGCCTTCGCTGCCCCCACACTCCACGATGAACGACCAGTCGCCGCTTTGGCCGATGCGGCCGACGCAGTAGATCTGCGTGAGGTCGACCATGCGGGACGCTTCCTGGATGGTGAGGGCAGGCCCGACCTCGACCGGCTCATGGTCGGCCATGCGTTCGGCCAGCTGCTGAGGGCTGAGGCCGCGGGCGCAGGTGATGTACAGGTCGGTGGCGTTCAGGTCCGCGCTCTGCCAGGCATCGGCGATCCATGCAAGATTGTCGGTCATTGCCGTTTTCTCCCTCCGTACACAACGTGGGGCTGGTGGGGCACAGCAAGAACATGGTGCCGTGCCCCACCAGCAGTCAGCGACCTGTCACGGCTTGGGAACCGTGCAGGCCACGGTCGCCTTGGACGCATCGCAGTGCGCGAACTGGGGGAAGTCCACCCAGTAGGGGTCCTTGTCCAGCATCCGGTACTTGGCTGCGAAGCCCGAGCTGAACGCTCCCCCCATCGAGGTGGAGTTGATCCATCCCGACATGGCCGAGCGGCCACACACCTGCTTCCATGTCGGAGCAGCCTCACGGACGTCGTCGTACAGGTGCCATTCGCCCTGCTTGACGCGGGTGGCGTAGGTCTGCACGCAGTCGTTGCCGGTGTCGACCTCGTTCATACCGCCCATGCCGGTGGGCATGCCGCCGGAGTTGTAGGTAGAGGCGTAGGCGAATTCGTCGCACGACGCTTTGTCGCCCGGGCTGATCTCGGGAACGGTGGTGGCGTCTGGGTTGCCGTAGGTGGCCGCCCACCCGTCAGGGCAGATCACCTTGCGGTTGTCGTCCGGGTCGCGGCCCGGCGCGTTCTTCGACGCGGCAGGCAGGTAGAACAGGGGTCTTTTGGCTGCCTTGCTGCCGGGGTGCTTGGGCAGCTTGGCCTGGATCAGCCATGCGTGCGCGACGGCCGGCGGCGTCTTGTCGAAGTTCATCACCCACGTCGGGATGTACTTGTAGAAGGTGCAGCCCGGTGTGGTGGAGGAAATCTTGTCGCAGCGGATCTGCGCGTCATTGGCCTGCCACCGTGTCGCTGCTGGGTTCGCCACCGGTGAGTAGGCGGTGATCTTCGTGGACAGGTCCAGCGTGTCCGCGTTGCGTACCGCGTTCCAGGTGTGGTCGATTTTCCCGATCGCCGTGTGCGAGAACGGATCAGCTCCCGACCACTCCAGCGCCCCGTCCCATGACTGCGGGCCGTTCGAGCACCTGTCGCCCAGGAGGCAGTCGAACTCCACGTTGAGCGTCACCGAGCCGAACTTCGGGTCGATCGCCGTCGGTACGAGGATGAGCTGCTGTGTGAACGTCGCAGAGTTCCCCTCGAGTTTCACCTCCTGGCCGACGGCCCACGAGGCGTTCAGGGTTTCGCCGGTGGGCTTTCCGTCCTTGATGACGACGCCCACGTACTCGTACGTGAAGCCCCCGATGCATGCCCCATACCGCTTGATGTCCGAGTTGTAGCTCGCGCACCAGTCGACCAGGTGAGGCAGGTTCGCGTTCGCTTCCTTGGTGAGGGCGTCGCGGGTTTTCTTGCTGGTGTCCGGTATCAGTCGCGAACACGGCTGGATCCCTGTTTTCTGGTTGAGCTTGCCGCAGTTCCAGCCGTTTTCGGCGCTTCGGCCGGTGGGTGGTTTGGTCGGGTCGACCGGGGTCATGGTCGGCTTGGCGATCTTCTGGGGCGCCTGGTGGTTGTCCTGATTGACCGCTGGAGCGTCCTTGTTCGGCTCAGGCAGAGTGATGCTCACTGCCCGGCCGCGGGTGTGGAACTTCGCCCATGAGGACCAATTGGTCTCGTACAGGCTGCCATCGTAGGCGCTGGTGCGGAAGGCGTAGGTGGTGTTCGTCTTCAGGTCGCCGTACCTGAGGGTTACCGACGCCGTTCCGCCGGACGTCACGTAATCGGACACCACCACACCATAGGCGGCGGGTTTGCCGGTATCAGGGTTGGTGAGTCGGACCTGGTCTTTCGGGTTTCCGTTGGCGTCTGTTGTGTAGACCTCGAAACTCAAGGTCGCCGCGTCGCCGTCGGCGTCGGTGACGGTGTTGCGCAGTGTGACGGTGGTGCGATTGGTCTGCCACACGCCAGCCGGATCCTTGGTGAACGTTGGGCCGGCTTTGAGGTCCTTGCCAGAGACGGGCCGGTGGTTGTTGGCCCGGGTAAGGGCCTCCGGGCCTGCCGCGGGCCGGGAGGACGGTGCATAGGCCCCAGCTGGAGTGCCGTCGTCGCTGTCGGCTGCGGCGGCCACGCCGCCGGATCCCAGGAGCAGGATCGAGCAGGCGCCGAGGGCGAGTTTCGACAGGATGCGTCTTCTTCTTAAGGTTCCGGGCAAGAGAAGTCCCCCTCTGGCCCCGCTCACGTGTTCCTTCTGAGCGAGGCTTGTCGGTTGCGATTCGTCGCACTGTCGTTCTATGGGCGCCCGTCCCAGGGCGGCAAGGTCATCAACCGGGGCACACGCCATGAACTGGATGCGGTGGACGTGACGACAGACACGGTTGTGCACTGTGGGGTCACGATCGTGTGAGGGAACGGTGAAGGCGTCTGAGCGTCTTGAAGGGAACTAGAGGTTCAACATCCAAGCAGGATCGGTCGTTTCAATGCCGTGGGGGGCGTGGCCCCGGCTGAACCCGAGTCCGGATCGGCAAGGTGGGGTGCCTGGCGCATCCTTACCAAGCTCCGCCTGGAAGTCCGTCACGCGACCACGCCGTTGCGTGCTCTGCTTGTCCTGACGAACCTCGAAGGCACCCGCTGATAGACGACCTTGCGCCCCGACAACCGCCCGCGAGCAGCACGAGAACACGACCGAGAGTCAACATCAGCCCTATGACCAGCAACTTCAAGTTGGTGGACCTTCACTGCATGCCTTCGGTTTCGTGTTCAGTCTTGTGCGGTGATGCGCGAAGGACCGTGCATGGTGGGGGTGTGCAGGGCGGCTCTGATTTGGGCCTCGCTGTCGACACTGGTCTGGGAGTCGCTGGGGCCGATGTAGCAGGCCCAGACGGACGCAGTGCCGTCGTCGGCGCTGCGCGAGGTGGCGTCGAATGCGCCGGCCGGGCGGAAGGCGCTGTGTCGGCCGGTGCGGATGCGGTAGGCGAGGTTGGTAGCCCGGTTGAGGTTCCCGAGATCTTCGATGTGCGCCCATTCGCCGGGGCGTTCGCGTAGGGCTTGGGCTGTGTCGTACGCCTCTTGGGCGCGGGTCGGGGCAGGCAGGGGTTCGAAACGGGCGTGCATTCAGAGGTCTCCGGCTGCCGCAAGGGCGGTTTCGGCGAGGTCCCTGATCTGTGCGGCTGTACACCATGGATCGTCGGCGAGGTGTTCGCACAGTTCGTTGGCCAGGCGGGCGATCTCGTTCAGGACCCGCTCTGTGTCAACGGAGCGCGGGGTGTTCTGCTCACGGTCCGGGGCGGTTGGCGTGGAGGGCGCTGTGGCGTGGCCGAGGGCGTGAACAGAGTGGTTCATGACGGGTTCCCTGAAGGTGGTCAGCGGTTGTTGCAGCGGCAGGTGTTGGTGATGGGGTTGAACCAACTGTCGCAGGAGTGGCACCAGGAGGCTCCGGGCATCGGCGGAGTCTCGGACTGCTTGCTGGTGCGGTCGTGCATGGTGCTCGGTCTCCTTGGTCAGAACGTGTCGGGGAGCTGGGCGCGGGGGCCGTCGGGGGCGAGAACGGTGACGATGCGGTCGAGGTCCTTGGGGCGCCATAGCGCGGTTTCGAAGCCGCACGCGGCCAGGTGTTTGAGCCAGTCGCGCTGTGCGGGACGGATGCGTCCGGTATTCGACTTGAACTCGGCGAAGATCGTGCGCCGTGCCTTGGGGTGTCCGTAGACCTCGTCGGGCCATCCGGCGTCGCTGCGCTGGGAGTTGTGGGTGTGGTAGGCGAGGGACCAGCCGCGGAGGGCGGCAATCTTGCGGACGTGACGGCGGAACTGTTCCTCGGTCACGCGGTACTCCGGCGGCGGGGGGTGATGGCCTCCAGGAGGGCGGCGCGGTGAGCGGCGGCGTCCGGGTCGGGCTGCGGCTGGTGCCTGAGGGGTGCGCCCGGTGTCGGGAGTTCGGGGCGGCGGTGGCGCTCCTTGAGGAGTTCGGGCAGCGGGTGCCGGGTCTCCTCCCAGAGGATCTCGTGGAGGGGGCGGTCGTACCGCTCGAAGACGAGGGCCTCGTAAAGGGCGTCGTCGCGGTTCATGGGCTGCGTGCGGTCGTGGTTGGTGGTGGCAGACATGTCGGGTTGCTCCATGGGTTGGCCGGGACCCGCGGGGGCTGCGGGTCCCGGCCTGAGGGGTGGCTCGCATCGGGCGAGCCGTTCCGGGCGGGCGGGGCGCGGGGAGTCGCTGCCCGTCCGGAGGTCGGGTGATGGTCGGGCCGTGCCAGGGCCTGACATCACACAGAACCTAACACGTTAGATACACACTCGCCTATTTAGGGTCAGTCGACGATGGTGAGCTCGTCCGGGGCGTATGGCAGCGGCTTGGGTGCTCCGGGCCACTGGACCATCACAAGCTCCTTGCCGGTGACGGGGTCGGTGGCATGGCCGTGGACTTCGCCGAACAGACGGACAAGGCCCTTGGGTGACCGGGTGACGAGGGTGACGCCAGCGTGCTTCGTGAAGCCTTCCATAGTGGTCTCCTTGTGGGTCAGGTAAGGGAGTTGCGGGTTGCCAGGGTGAGTGCGTGGCCCCATGTCTCGGTGATGGGCTCATTGAAGGTGAAACCTGATCCGGGGGCTTCCAGGTCGGTGGCGCGCCAGTCGGCGATGGTGCCGGCGGGCGGGCACTCGAAGTGCTGGACGGCCCCGTCGGGGAGGGTGATGGCCAGGCGGATCACGCCGCACGGGCCGATGGCGACAGAGGTCTTGCTGCCTGTAGTCAGGGCTTCTTGAGCGAGGGAGTCGCCGAGGTGCATCTATGGCTCCTTATGGGTACTGGCCTATTTCTGTTCAGATGAGGACGGCGAAGCCGTCGCACGTGGCGCAGGTGTCGCCCGTGATCGGGTCTGCTCCGTCGGTGCAGGTGGGGCAGGGCAGGCAGTGTCCGGCGCCGTGGCAGGTGTCGCACTCGCGGGTGTGCTCGTATGGGCCGAGCAGATAGGTGACGGTGCCGCTGCCCTCGCAGTCGTCGCACTCGGGGGCGTTGACGCCGAGGATGGGGGCGGCTTCGATCATCGCGTGCGTGGCGAGCACGGGCTCTCCCTTTCGTGGCGGGGACTGCGGTCGCGGCAGCCCCGTCTGGTCGGTGGATCTTGGTGGAGGTGTGCAGGGATTCCCGTCCTCGCTTTGTGAGTTAATTCTACTATCCGTGGTGGAGGTGTCCAGTCACCGAATGTGATCTCGCCTATGTGCAACTGGTCTGGGTGAGCTGCGAGATGGCTCTGCTACTGCGGGAGCGTGATCGCCTACAGGGCGAACAGGTACTCCTGAACAGGTGCCGTAGTGGGCTCCTCGCCGCCGTCGAGGTGCGCCAGGTGATCAGCGAGCGTCCAGGCGGCCCACTGCCACTCGGGGCGGAGTGCGCCACTCCGGTCGGTCAGCGAGGTGACACCAGCCCTTCGGGCCGCGTTCCTTACGGCTGGGCGCTCAAGGATCAGGAGGTGTGGCTTGACGCGGTGGACGGTCGTGTCGTCGAGCCACACTTCGCAGTACGGGCTGTCGAGGTGGATGAGCATGGCCAGGCGATGGATGTCTCCCCACGCCGGGTGCAGGCCACCGGGTTTGACCCACAGCCAGGTGCCGGGGCGGATGTCGCCAGGGCCACTTGGGGTGTGCGTGTGCGCCGGCCTCTGGCGGCGTTTGCGTCTGGGCTTCGGTGGCCGCTGCGGCGGATAGTGCGGATGGGCCTGGTGGTACTCGTGGAGCTCTCTGGCGAGCGCGGCCATGGCCTCTTTGTGGTCGTAGCAGCTTGGCCCGGCGTGCCAGCGGCGCGGCAGGCGCTTTTCCCAGTACGTGGGCGAACCGCACTGGCAGCGTCCGGGTGTGAGGTAGTCGCTGGCGGTCTCGCACGGCCACGACGTCGCACAGGTCCGGCATGTCCAGGGCTCAGTTTGGCAGTGGGGAAGATGCGCGTCTGGCAGATAGGTGGGCGGTGGCGGCGTCCAGGTAGCCATGCGGTCACCGGCCCGTGCGGTCGAGTAGCGCCGTTTCTGCGGCGTGGATCTGCTCGGCGTCCCACTGCGATCCGGTGAACGACAGCGTGGCAAGCCGGTCTCGGCCTTCGTACAGGGCGAGGCGGGCGGAGCCGCGGTGGGCCTCCCGTCTCAGGTGGCGGCCCTGCTTGATCCCGGCCGGCACGGTCGGCTGCCACCGGCCGAGGGTGAGGTTCTCGTCGTCCACCGTGCCCGGGGTGTGGTGTCCGATCACGTTGAGCAGGGTGCCGTCATCGTGGCGGCAGCGCCCGTAGCAGGCGAGCAGGGCGGCGCGGGTGCCGCCGACCATGAAGGCGTGCCGGGTGAGCGATGCGCGGGCCTGGGTGCGGACCTCGACGTGTGGGGCCGGTGCGTAGGGAGTGCGGAGCATCCAGAAGCCGGGGCCGATCTGGTCGCGGTACCGACGTCCCAACTCCCAGCCCCTGAGCCGCGTCAGTTGGAGCCACGTCCATTTCTGCCCGTGTGTGCGGTAGTCGGGGGCGTCAGGCCGGTCGGTCATCCACAAGGCGGTGACCGGCTGTGCGGCGAACATGGTGTCGTCGGGGAGCGTGGTCTCGATGCGGATGAGGACCCGGGGTGCGTTGAACGGCGCTCGTTCCCCGGAGTCGTGGAGGGAGGCGGTGAAGACGGGGCAGGCGTTGCAGTCTCCGTTGCGTATGCAGAGGCCGAAGCCGCCCCAGCGGGCGCGGCGGGTGTCGTAGCTCTCGTACAGCGTTGCCCACGACTTCGGCTGCAGGGCGCACTGGGCTCCGCCCGCACCCATGTGGGCATTCAGGGTGAGCCGGTTGTAGCCCTTGCCGTCGGCGGGGCGGGTGGGTGCGGGTGCGGGTAGATAGATCGGCACCGAGGCTCCAAGAGGGGGTGAAGGAAGAGGAAGGGGCCGGTGTCGTACCGGCCCCTGGTGGTGGGGTGCTGTGTTTACGGGCGGCGTTGCCTGGGCCCGAGGGCCGTGATGACGGCGTGCCGCAGGTCCGTGAGCATGGCGTGCGTGCAGAGGGCGGTGTCGAGGCCTGTGGCCGACTGGTGGACGTAGGCCTCGATGTCGTCGTTCCAGGCGAAGCCGTGGGCCAGCAGGGCGGTTTCGGTTGCGTTGTCGATGTCTTCGTCCGAGCGTGGCGCGGCCACGACACCGTGTTCGGCGTCGATGGTGACCAGGTACATGCGGGTTCTCCGGGGGCAGGGGTCAGAAGAGCTGGTCTTGACCGTCGACGTCGCCGGGGCGAGACGGCGGTCGGCGTGGTGCGGGTGGTTCGGGTACGGGTTCGCCGAAAAGGGCCGGGGTGCCGATCGGGTCGGGTGCCGCTGGGATGCGTGCGGCTCCGGTGGGAACGGGCAGTTCGCCCGGCACATCGAGGTCGAAGTCGGCGCGCTGCATGGCCGTCCAGTCACGGCCGGCCGCGGTATTCACTGGGAGGTCTCCACGTCCTTGCCCGTGTTGTGCTCGTTGAGGAGGCCGTGGACCTCCAGGACGGCGTCGGCCCAGTCGTGGACGAGCGCGGTGCCAGCCTTCGCTGCGGCTTCGGCGGGGCTGTCGCCGTTCTCCAGGGCCTTGAGGTAGCGGGCTGCGGTGACGTCGATGGCGGACGGCGAGGTAAGGGTCCGCATCAGGGTGTCGGTGGTCGCGGTGCCGCGCAGATGGCTGATGGCGTTGGCGGCGAAGCCGATGATCGTGCCGACGTCGCGGCCGAGCTGCTTGGCCTGAGCGGGGGTGAGCGGCGCGGTGTAGCGCATGGGGGAGCTGTCTCCTGAAGATGGTCCGAGGGAAAGGGGCCGCAGGCAGTGGGCCGGGCCCCGATGGCGGGCTGCGGGAGAAGGTTTCGCCCGCAGCCCTGAGGGCGGTCAGGCGGCGACGGTTTCGCGCTCACCTTGCTCGGCCTGGTGCTCGTCCGCCTCGGCCGCCGGATTGACGGTGACGAGCTCGCGGGCCTCGGCGTGCGCCTTGGCCTGCTTGAGCTGGAAGCGGGCCTTCGTCAGCGACTCGGCAACCCGGTCGAGCTGCTCCAGGCGCGCCCCGACCTGTGTTTCGAGGGTTTCAGCGAGCTTGAGCGGCTCGGTGCGGGCGATCTCGTCAAGGAGCTCGCGAACCTGCTCGATCTTGTCGAGCGTGCTGCGGGTCTTCTTCTGTGCGGCAGCGCGCTCGGTGCGCTGCTCCTCAGTCAGTTCCTCGACGACCATGAGGACGGCCTGGTCCTGCTGCTGCTTCATCGCGTAGGCGAAGTGCACGATTTCGTTGTCGGAGGCGAATTCGCCGCGAACGAACTTCGAGAGCACAGAACCCTGGTTGGCGAAGTTGAGGGCGGCGATCTGTACGGCCGCCTGTGTGCCGACCTTGCCGTCCTGGACGAGCTGCTGGACCTCGATGCGCAGGTCCAGCAAGGCCAGGCGCAACTTGACGTAGGTGGTGGTCTTGCCGAAGTCGGCTGCCACGGACTCGATGGTGGCGCCTTCTTCTTCGTCGAGGATGCGCTGGTAGCCGTGGGCCTCCTCGAACGGGGTCATGTCCTCGCGGTTGACGTTCTCGGACATGGACCGCTTGAACCGCTGCAGTTCGTTCTTCTCGGAGGTGATGTTGGCGCGGATCTTGGTGCGGCCGAGTATCTGGTGGGCGCGCCAGCGGCGCTCGCCGGAGACGATCTCGTAGCCGCCGAGTTCGTTGTCGGGGCGGACCTCGATGGCCTGCATGAGGCCGTACTTGTCGATGGAGGCGGCGAGTTCGTTGAGCGCGTCCTCGTTGAAGTACTCGCGCGGCTGGCGCGGGTTGCGGTGGATCTGGCTCATCTTGAGGACGCGCTGCACTGTGGGCTCCAAGAGGTGGTGGTGAGGGCTTCTTTCCCCCTCACTTCATGCGTTAATTCTACTACCTGTGAGGGGGGTGTCCACTCCGGGCAATCCCCGCCAACGTGACCTCGGCCACGGCCCTGTAGGGGCGCTGACGTGCGGAAACGCTTGTGGGCGCCGAGAACATCTCGGCGCCCACAAGTGCCACCCACCTACAGCTTGTCCACACGGTCACGCCAGGCGCGCACCCCGGCTGGAGCACTCGCCGCCGGAGCCGACCAACACCCCCGCTGGATCGGGCACGCCCCACACACCTGCGCAGCCTCCCGGCCGTCGCCCGGCACCTGAAACTCTGCGGGGCGTGCCTGCGTCGCACATCGCGCGGCCGACCACGCCACGGGCTGGGCCAGGGCACAGGATTCACTTCCGCGCCCGGCTAACACCTTCATACGGTCCGCATCGCGTCCCCCACCGGATCCCGCCCGGGCCGGCTGCTGGGCCAGAGCCAGGATGCGCTCAACGTCGACCACTCCCGCCCCCTCGTGTCAGCGAAACGTGAACAGGCCACCATTTTCCGCACCAAGCGCGACCTCTCCCCCCTGCAGCTGCACCGCCACCTTCCCTCGCGGCCCGCGAGAGGCTGCCGCTAAAGCCGCTCACCAGCTAGTGCCCCATCCCCGCGCCGCCATCCACGGGAAGGATCGCTCCGGTGATGTAGGACCCTTCGTCGATAAGGAACCGCACCGCGCGCGCGATCTCCTCGGGCTGCCCGAGTCGCCCGAGAGGGATCTGGCCGAGCAGCGTCCGGATGCGATCCTCGGGCAGGGCTGCTGACATGTCAGTCGCGGTAAGCCCCGGCGCGATGACGTTGGCGGTGATGTTCCGAGAGCCGTACTCGCGAGCGATGGAGCGAGCCAGTCCGATCAGCCCGGCCTTGGACGCGGCGTAGTTGGCCTGGCCGGCCTCGCCGTGCAGGGCGGTGGCTGACGAGATGAACACCATGCGGCCGTTCTTGGCGCGCAGCATGCCCGGCAGGGCGCGCTTGGCGATGCGGTAGGCGGCGGTCAGATTCGCATCCAGCACAGAGGTGAAGTCTTCCTCGCTCATGCGGGCGAGCAGCCCGTCGCGGGTGATGCCCGCGTTGGAGACCACCATGGTGACCGGTCCGTGTTCTGCTTCGGCCTGCTTGAACGCCGCATCGATCTGTTCGGCGTCCGTCACATCGCACCGAACAGCCAGAAACCGGCCGCCGCAGTGCTCTTCGCCCGGCTGATAGGAGTGCGTGGGCGGTTCGCCGGAGCGGTAGGTGACGGCCACGTTGTGGCCGGCCTCGGCAAGCTCTGTGGCGATCGCGTACCCGATGCCTCGGTTGCCGCCAGTGATGAAGACGCTCACGCCTGAAACACCTCTTGGATCTTCGATGATGCGGATGGCTGCTCAAGAAGGTGATCTTGGGCAGCGGTGTCACACCCTGCCCGGTTTGAGAGCTGTTAGGTCGGCTCGGCGGGTGCCGGTAGCCGCACAACCGGTACTGCGAGTACGGGTTACGACCCATTTCGGGCACCCTTATGTCCGTAATCATCCCCATATGGTCTGCCTTATGTGACAGGGCATCAAAAGTCATACAAGATGAGAGACGCGTTAGGAATTCGTATTACTTTTCCCGAACTTTGCTCAGGGGAGACTTGCATCTTGATGCCGAGCAACGTGCCGCCGATCACCCGCATGCTCAAGACGTGGCGCGAAACACGAGACCCGCACGCCATGCCCGGGTTCACCTCCCGCTACGGCCGCCGACGCAGAGGCCTCACGCAAAGAGACATGGCGGAGCTCGCCGGCGTCACCGAAGGCTGGTACGGCAAGCTGGAACGAGGCAAGCTCGACCACGTTGGTGAAGAGTTCCTGGAAAGCATCGTCCGCGTCCTCGACCTGAACGATGCTCAGCGAGCCCACCTGTGGCTAGAGGCCAACGGCTGCGAACCGCCGCCGCGCCCCCATCCGGACGCCAGCACCATCGACCCTGTGGTGTCGGCGATCATCCACCTACTGCCCTGGCCGGCATACACCTTCGACCACCGATGGGACATACGCGTCTTCAACGCGGCAGCCGCACGGGACTACCCGTGGATGCTCCACGGCATCAACGTCATGATCTGGGCACTGACTTACCCCGAGGCGCGACTGCAGCTGATCGACTGGGAGGAAACATGGGCCAAGCCCATGGCCTCGCAGCTGCGCGTCTCCCGCAAGGCCAACCCGGACGACGCACGACTCAACGAAGTCTGGGAAGAGATCAAGCAGCGCGACGAGACCGCCCGCAGGCTCCTCGAAGAGGACGTCACCACCGTCATCCATCCCGACGGCGACCGCCGCCGCCTGTTCCTCCCGCACCAGGACGAGGAAACCGAGGTCGAGTTCGTCACCTTCGGCCGACTGCGCAACAAGACCCGCCTCATGGTGGTCATGCCCGGCGACATCGGTCAGGACGCCAAGGACGCCATGCCTTCGACCATGGCCCACGTGCTCGACGGCACCCCCGGCACCCCAGCTTCCGCATAGCCGGCCGCGGTCTGGGTGAAAAGTCTCTCCGGATGCGCCCACCTGCCGGCGTGGCTCGCTTTGATCAGGCGAGCCGCGTCGGCCAGCGGCACCCCACGCTGCGCGTACGCGCCCGAGGCCTCGGCCACGTCGCTGAGCTGACGCTGGATGGTGACAACTCCAGCGCGGTCGAGCAGCGCCCCGTGCCCTGGTACGAACACCTCGGCCCCGGTGTCCAACAGCACCTGGCAGGCCCGGATGCAGCCGCTCAGCGACCCGGACCACACCACCATGTGCGCACCAGAGAAAAGCGCATCCCCGGCGAACACCACCCGCTCTTCCGGGACATGCACGGCAACATCACCCGCACTATGCCCCGCGCCCAGGTCGATCAACTCCACGACCATGTCGCCGACCCGAACCTCCTCCCGGCCCTCGAACGTGCGGGTAGGGGCCACCACCATCACGTCGGTGAAGTCGAAGTGCCCGAAGTGCTCAGCCACATACATCGATGCCTTGTCGGCCGCGGCCGAGTGAGCCAGTAGCGTGAGCTGTTCCGGCCCCATCTCGTGGCAGCCGCTCTCGGCGCTTGCCACCGAGGTGACGATCTCGGCCTGCGGTACAAGCCGATGACCCCACGTGTGATCGCCGTTCTGGTGCGTGGAGACCACCGTGCGAACGGCATCGAGCGGGCAAATCTCCTCGACAGCGGCAAGAAGTCGCCGTGTCGCATCCAGCGTAAACTGCGTGTCCACCAAGAGGCCTTGCCCCCGGGAGACGATAAGGCCACTGTTGCTGTAGCCCCAGTCCGTGCGGTTGTGCATCCAGGCCCACGTCACCTCCGACAGGGAGAACAGGGCAGGATCACGCTGACCGGGTACTGCGGTGTCCATGGTTACGGCCTTCTCAGGTGGTCGGCTGACGCCAGTCGATCAAGACCCGCTTATCCGGGGCCTGGCTGCCTTCGGCGCGACCGACACGCACGTGTTGGACTTCCAGCAGCACAAGACCGCGCTTCGATGCGTACGGGGCCGTGCGCCACCAGGCCACCAGATCGTGCACGTCACCAATCGGCAGATCGGTCATCTGCTCCAGGTACTTCAACCGGAGTTTGGAGACCCGCAAATCTTCCTTGCTGGCCTTCTGCGCGGCAATGAACGCAGCCTTGACCATCAGCCCCCGACCATAGAGGTCACCGATACCCGCGAACCGCTCGTCGGCGCCCTCGATGTGCTCCTTGAGGCGGGCAATCTCCGCCTCGATGTCACATGCCAACTTCTCAAGCCGCTGGCGCGCCCCAGGCTTCAGCAACTCGGCCAGGACGTGCTCGGCCACAAAGTCTTCGAGCTTCTCGGCATTGATGCGTGTCTTGCCGCAGCCATCGCACTTGTAGGACGGCGGGGCATCGGCGTGAGCGCGACTGCCGACATGGGGCTGCGAGCACTCGTCGCACACGGCACACCCGCCCGTGAGCAAGTAGTCATACGCCTCACGGGACGCACTGCGCTTCTGGCTGCGCTCTGCGTACAGCTCCTGCAGGCGCATGAAGACGGTCGGCTCCAGCACCCGCTCATCCCAGCCCTCGATCGGCTCGCCGTTCTCATCGAGGCCCGCCAGCCGCGGGTTCGTCAACAGCCGATGCAAGACCTCGCGGCGAAACTCATTGCCCCGCGGGGTCAGCATCCCCTTGCTGGTCAGCCACCGCGCCGCCCCGGCTTCCGTTTCACCGTCGAACAGCAGCGTGACGGCCTCTCGCAACAGGGGCGCCTCCTCAGGATGTGTCACCCCTGGGCGTACGTAGCCCGACAACCGTCCCACGCAGCCGACTCCGATCACTGATTCGCATCTGCGACCGCTCACGTCGATGTCACGTTAGGGGTCGCTTAGACCTGGCATAGGCCAATGTATATCTGCACCCAGCCGAAGAGCACTAAGCGACGGCTTAGTACGTTGAGCATGAGCGCGATACCTGCAGGTCAGGAACCTGGGATGACTCCCGTGCGTGGCATGGGTCACGCCATTCCAACCTGATTACGCACTATGCGGTCTGTAAATGCCGCAGCCCGGACCCCCGGCAGCGTGAGGGTCCGGGCTCGTAGGTGAGTGCACAACATCAGTCGATCCCCAACGCCTTCCAAAGGCTCGCCGTCGAGACCTTCTGTGTCTGCCCCAGCGGGATCACCTGCGCCGGGAAATGGCCGGCCTTGATCAACTCGTACGCCTTGTCCGAACCGATCCCCAGCGCCCGAGCGGCAGTCACCACACTCACGGCCGCCGGCAGGGCCTTCACTTCCTCCACCGACATCCCGCCACGCCGCCCGCCCGAACGAGCATGCTCCGCAGCCATCACAGATGAGGACAAAGGTGGTCACACCCCTCTTCCCCGCGCCACCTGGCAGGAAGCATACGGCGCCCAAGGAAGCCACACCTTCGCTACAGAAAGATCAGGTCACGTAAGGACAGCCCAGCTCGCAAGGGGTAACCGTGGCCTTCAAAGGAAGCATCTACCGACGATGCAAGTGCACCGAGCCCAAGCTCGACGAATCAGGACAGCCGCTGCTCACCGTCGCCGGCAAGCCCAAACTGCGCGAGCTCGGAGCGGCATGCCCTGACCTCGACAAGCGCGGCCACGGCTCCTGGTACTACTACCTCAACCTCCCCGACGGCCCCCGCGGCGAACGCAGACGCCCCCGCAAGGGCGGCTTCCTCACCAAGACGGACGCCGAAGACGCAGCCCAGAAACTCTGGGACGAGGCCCACGCAGGCATCGACATCGACTCCAAGGAGACCGTCGCCGACTACCTCCGCCGCTGGATCGGCAACCGCGCCGACCTCAAGGACGGAACACGAGAAGAGTACGAAGACGACCTAGAGAACGGGTTCATCCCTGCCTTGGGCCACCTGACCATGCGCGAGCTGCGCACCCAGCACATCCAGGCAGTGTTCAAAGACATCTGGGCCTTCAACGAAGTCAAAAAGAACAACAAGATCGCTGCCGAGCAAGCCAAGGTCGTCTGCCGGGCCGCTCACCAAGCGTGGAAGAACACGCCAGCCCCCCGGCCACCACACCTACGTCATGAGTGGAACCTGGCCAAGGCCGCCCTCAAAGAAGCCCTCGCCAAGCCCCGACAGAACACGGGACCCGGTCGGCAACTCAAACTCCTCAACACTCTCTCCGGCGCCCTCAAAGCCGCAGCCAAAGAAAAGCTCATTACCGAGAACTGGTGCGACGGCGTCATCATCCCTAAGTACGAGAAGCCCGAACCGCTCGTCTGGACCCCCGAACGCATAGCCAGATGGCGCGAGACCGGGCAAGTCCCCGGCCCCGTCATGGTCTGGACCCCCGAGACCACCGGAGAATTCCTCGACGCCAGCGTCGACCACCCTCTGTACGTCGCCTACCACCTCATGGTCTTCCGGGCCCCCCGACGCGGCGAAGCCGCCGGTCTCCCCTGGACAGAGATCGACATGGCCCAAGGCACCGCCAACATCAGCGAAACCCTCGTCACCAACCGCAAACACCACGTGCGAGCCGAGACCACAAAGAGCCGAGCCAGCAAACGTACGGTCACCCTCGACCGTGCAACGTTTGCCCTTCTGTCTGCCCTGCGCGACATCCAGCGAGAGCAGAAAATCACCTGGCAGGCGAAGCACCGCAAGGACCCCGACAAATACGGCCCCTACGTCGACTCCGGCTACGTCTTCACGATGCCCGACGGCCGTCCCTGGCACCCCGACAGCATGTCCCAGGCATTCACGCGACTGATCAAACGCCTCGGCCTCCCCCCGATCCGCCTCCACGACCTGCGCCACTGCGCAGCATCCCTCAGCCTCGCCGCCGGCCTGTCCATGAAGGCCATCCAAGCCCTCCTCGGACACGCCAGCTACTCCCTTACCGCCGACACCTACACCAGCCTCATGCCGCAATTCGCCCAAGCGGAAGCAGACGCCACAGCCGCGATGGTCCCCCGGCGCGCCGCGCCCGTGCCGCCGACCGACCCAGACGGCAGCCGGCAGCCGGACGAACCCGCGTCAGAGGTACTGGCCGGGCCTCCGCAGCTCAGCCTCGTCCTTCAGTCCACGCCAGAGCAGCCAGTGGCAGCTTGATCTCTCAAATCACTTGGCCCCGCCCGGCATGCGCCGGCGCGGGGCTGGGCGGGGGCAAAGAGGCAGCGAGCAGGTCTGGCGCACTCCTGAGCTCGGAGCGGGGATTTTCAATCAACAGGCGCCATCAAGTCGGTGCTGGGCGCTGGGCCGGTGACTCGCCTGCCAGGTGGCTGCGGTACGGCACCGAAGCGAGACGCCCCGCCTGCTCGCTGACCCGGACGGACGGTGTCGTTCCCACGCCGCGTCATAGCTGGTCGTAGCCGCTGTTCGCGCGGCCTCCGTCCTCGGCCCGTGCCTCTGCGGTCCCATCGACTTCCATGCCTCCGTGCACGCTTCCTTGAGCAGTGAGACCGGTGTTAGCGTGCGAGCCGGCCCCGATCGCGGTGGCGGGACCGGTGTTCGTGATCCGCACCGACCCGGCATGGCCAGACATCAGGGCTAGCACCCCGGTCCCCAGGGCCACGACGCTCACCAGCGCCGAGATGATCCCGGCGACCTGGTTGGCCCGGTCCCAGCTCAGAAGGCAGAAGACCCCGGCCAGCACCGCCACTGCCAGTCCCGTCAGACCGGCCACCAGTCGCTGCCGTCCGCTCATCGGACCGTCCCCTCTTTATTGTCATATTCGATCTTGCGTGTTGCTGTTGTCCCCGCTCGGGCCGTATACCCACGGGCGGTCCCTGGACGTTCGGTAGTCATCAGACGCGCCACCAGTTCCAGGGCCTCCGGCGCAATGTTGGGCAGGCACGCAACCACATCCTGTAAGGGGCCAATGTCGAGTGCTTCGACCAGGAGCACACGCCCGTCGAGGACGTTCCAGCACTTTCTTGCCGTGGACGTCAGTACCCTCACTCGCTGTCCAGGCTCCTTAAGGCTGCGGGCCGCGTTGACGGCTTCTCGTGCTGCGTCTTCGGCCTGCCCCCGACACCCTGTGCTGTTCAGGGCACGGGCGGCATCCGTCAGTGCCGCCGCGCGCCAGCCGGGGTCCTTAAGCGTACGGGCGAGCTCGGCGGCCGCTTGGGCGTAATAGACGCCCTGCTCGTGGTGCCCGCCGTGGGTCAGTACCTCGGCAGCGGTCGCTAGCGTTCTGGTGTACCAGTTCGAGTCCCTGGCCTCGTGGGCGAGACCGACGGCTGTCCGTGAGAGTTCGACGGCCTCTTGCCGATACCCTGCTCGGACCATGGTCCTGATCACGGGAATCAGGGCCTTCACTCGGCTGGTCGGCCGGGTGATACTCAGGGCGAGGTCGGCGGCTTGTCGGTGGTGTCCTGAGTGCGCCAAGGCTGTGGCGACGGCTGTCAGCGCCTTGGTCTTCCGGTCGGTGCCGTTGATTCTTCCGGCGAGTTCGATCGCTTCCCGGTGATGCCCCGCGTGGGCGATCACCCCGGCCACGGCCCCGTACGCCCGCTCCAGCAAGTCGGGTTCGGTAACCATTCGTGCGATGTCGATCGCTTGCCGGTGGCGTCCGGTGTGGGCCATGGCCCTGGCGGCAAGGGTGAGGAGCGCGGCACGTTTTCCGGAGCCTTCTGATGTGTGGGCGCGTTTGGCTGCTATACGGGCGAGTTCGGCGGCCTGCTCGAGACGCCCCGTGAGCGTCATGGCTTCGGCAACGACCGCCAGCAGCGAAGCCTTCGGCCTGAGGGCGGTGCGGGCAAGCTCTGCGGCCTCGTCAGCGAGTTCGGCTGCCTGCTGATCGACACCCGCGTGGGCCATGAGCGTGGCGACAGCCGCCAGGGTGCTAGCGCGCTGGTCAGCGTCGGACACGGCTCGGGCGAGCTCAACGGCCCAAATGTGGTGCCCCCCGCGGGCCACGGTTCGGGCTGTCAGCGTGAGAGCCCTGTCCCGCCTGCCGTAGTTCACGATGCCGCGAGCGAGGCGAGCTGATTCGTCGGCGAGTTCGGTGGCCTGACGGTGGAATCCACGCAGGGCCAGCTTCACGGCAACGGTGCCCAAGGCCCAGGCTTGTTCGCCGGGGGCGGAGATGCTGCGAGCACGTTCGGCTTCTTGCTCTAGGTCCTCAGGGATAGGGGCATGCTCGACGGGGTCGGCCGAGATTCCGGCGTCCCAGCCGGCTACGCGAGAGGTGGGGCTGTACGCGTTGGTTGCCTCATTGTCTGCGGCTTCGGCAGCGGTGGATACCGAGCGCAGAGCCCTGTCTTGCCGCTGAGGGTCGACGATGCTTCGGGCGAGCTCCCAGGCTTGTTCGTGACGCCCCGACTGGGCCAGCAGCTTGGCCCTGTAGGCGACAGCATCGGCGACGTCCCGTAGTTCCCGGGCGTCTTGGACGGGGCTCAGGAGCTGTTGAGCCACCGACACCACGAGCAACGTGATGTTGTGGTCTGGTATCCCTGCGTCGAGGAGCCGTCTGACGAGGGCGGGAATCTGCCGCGACCCATGGGCCGCCTGGACCAGGGTGAGGGCACGTCGTACATGGCCCAGGATCACCCAGGTCTCGATGACGGCATAGGGGATACCGGCGACATACCCGCGGATCTCGTCGCGGCGGTGAGCCAGCCGCACGCATGCCCGCAGGTCGGGGGTGGTGGCCCGGTGTAGGCGGATGGCGTCGGCGATCTCGGCCAGCGCCTCGGCATCAGAGCCTGTGGTCTCCCACAGTCTCTCGTGCCGCACCGCATCGGTTGCTAGTGCGGTGAGGCGGGTGGTGTCCGCGAGATTGCGTAACAGTTGTGGGTAGCCGATGAGGGCGTATTCGGGAGTGTCGGGTGGCCAACCAGCCTGGCGCCAGGTGTCGGTGAAGGCGTGCACCCGTGCACGGTAATTCTCCAGCGTGGCCCGGGAGATTCGCTTCAGAGCACCCTGTTGCAGCTCTTCGTGGGCGAAGGAGAACAGATGCGCTGGTTGTTGGTCAGGAGCTGACCATTGAGTCGGCCGGTGCTGGAAGGACCGGCCTAATGATCCGCCGAGGACTTCCTCGATCTCCCAGGCGCTCGCGTCGCCTATGAGGTCGGCCAGGTCCTGGGCGCTCAGGCCACCGTTGGCGGCGGCTATCAGGCACGCCACCTTCCGTCCGGGCCCGTCACCCGTCAGAAGGGCATGGAGGTCGCGCTCTGCGGCTTTCCGGTGTGCCTGGGCCGCGGGTGAAGGTGCTAGCAGGTGGTCGATGTGCGCGTTGTGCAGCGGGTGATTCTCTAGCACGTCGCTGGGGATAGGCGGATTTGGACGGCCGGCCACGATGATCCGCAGTCCCGGGGGCGGCACGCGTGGCAGCAACGCGGCGACGCTGTATCCGCTGCTGGCTGACTCAACGCCGGTGTCCTCGTCGAGTCCGTCGACCAGCAGGATCAGACGTCGGCCGTCCGCGGTGGCTCTGTGGGCGGCACGTTCGAGGGCGTCGAGGAACTGGCCCTGGGAGGCGCAGTCCACGTCGGCGTCGCCCAGGTACTCCTGCAACTGCCCCTGCAGAGCCGCAAGAAATGCGGTCCGGTCTGAACGTCCGGCGTTTCGCGCGGTAATGAAGAAGGCCAGCACGTCTACGCCCTGCGGAGGGTGCAGCGCGAACTGCGCCATGAGAGCGGTCTTTCCGGACCACGCTGGCGCCAGCCATCGCCAGTAGTCCGTTTCCGCATTGCCTCCCCGGGGTTTCTGGACACCGTCGAGTGCGGTGGAGAAGGCGGCCATCTCTGCCAATTCGGTGGCTCGGCCCTCGAACTGGGCGGCCGCGAGTTGGTTGACCTCGTGCAGATAGCCCGAGCGCAGGACCGGGGGGCGGCGCTGCCCCAAGACCAGGTCTCCGGTGACCTTCATGATGCCGCTGTTCGCGAGTGCCCCGTCCATGGCATGCGCCTCGCCTGTGCCGTCGGCCAGTTCCCGCTGTCTTCCTGGCCTCACTCGCAACGCTCTCCTTCGCCCGCGTCTTGTGGTTTCCTATTCTGCCCTCCCACACCGTCTCTGCGTCGTGTCGGCCGACGCATCCAGTGCGTGTCAACCGGGTCGACTCCGTACGGACGGCGGCGAAGTTGGAAGATGGAGACCGGTTTGGGCGCTCGAAACTTCGACGGGCTGGCCGGGGCGAGGTGGCGGACGACTTCGGCTTCTGTGACGAGGTGCACGCCACGCCGGAAGTGCTGCCCTGGCTCTTGTCCTTGGAGGACGGCCGCATCGGGTGCTGCCCCCTTATACAGCTAAGCAATCTGGTATGGCGATAAGACCAGCGCCTCTCCTTGGCTCGGCCCCTGGTGGGGGACGCGGGGGACAGACGGGGGACAGAAGGTCGAGGAAGGCTAGGGAAAGATGCGGCAAAGCAGGGATGGGCGGGAGGTGTGCGAGGTGCCTGCTCGTGCCAATAGCGACCCCCCTGACCTGCGGAAACACTGGCCTGAATCGGTGGAGCCCAGTCCCCGCAAGGGCCCTGGCAAGCTTTCAGTCGATCGGCCCAGCAGGGATGCGTTCAACTGTTCGACACTCTTACAAAGCAGATGTCGCTGGTTCGATCCCAGCTGTGCCCACCGCGCTGATCAGCGCACACGCAGAAAATGTCCCTCCGGACCATGGTCCGGAGGGACATTTTTGCGTTCCGGGGGACATGCGGAGATCCAGCGGAGATCCATCAGAAGGGCCCTGGATCCTCCAGCGTTCGCCGGCCGGCGGGGCGAGCCCTTGCCGCGTGCGCTGGACGGCTGTCAGGGGGTGTGGGGGCTGTCAGGGGTGTGGAGGGGGTGTTGTTCGAGGGCGGTGTGGTGTGTATGGTCGAACGCATCGCTTGAAGTTTCAATCAAATGGTGTGGTGGTTGGCTGCGGCCGGGTGGTGTGCCGTTCCCGGTGCGGCGGTCGGCCCCCGACATGGAAAGGGGTCCGATGACCTCCCCTCTTGGTGCTCGTACTCCCGCGTCCCTGCGGATAGGTGCCGCGACGAACCGTGCGCCTTCTCCGCACGGTTACGACGCCGGGCTGCTTCTGCTGCGGCTCGCGCTCGGGCTGACCATGGCGGCTCACGGCGCCCAGAAGCTGTTCGGCTGGTTCGGCGGGTCGGGGCTGGACGGGACCGCGCAGTTCTTCACGATGAGCGGCTATCCGTCGGGCCGGGCCATGGCCGTCGTCGCCGGTCTGACCGAGACGCTGGGCGGGCTCGGGCTCGTGGCCGGACTTCTGACGCCGCTTGCCGCGGCGGCGGTCGTCGGCACGATGATCAATGCGCTCGCCGTGAAGTGGGGCGGCGAATTCTTCGCACCCAAGGGTGTGGAGTACGAAGTGCTGCTCACCGTCGGTGCGGCGGCTCTGGCGCTGACCGGCCCCGGACGCTACGCCCTCGACCGCTTCCTGCCGGGTCTGCGTGCCCATCGGCTGCTGTACGGCGCGGCCGCGCTGCTGCTGGCGGTGGTGATGGCCGGAGTGGTGCTGTTGCTGCGGAAGTGAGCTCCTGAGCAGTGGATCAGTAGCGGAAGTGAGCTTCTGAGCAGTGGGCCAGTAACTGAGCAGGGGGGAGCAGGGGCAGGCTCGGGCCAGGGGTGCGGGCGGGGTAGGAGCGCGGCGCCATGGTGGTGCCGCGGCGAGAGATCGGGGAAGAGTCTCATGGCCGTACGACGGCTCAATCACGCGGTGCTGTATGTGCGCGATGTGGCGCGGTCCGTCGCCTTCTATACGGAGGCCCTCGGGCTCACGGTGGAGGCCGAGTTAGCGGGGCGGGCCGTGTTCCTCATCGCGCCCGGCTCGCTCAACGATCACGATCTGGCGCTGTTCGCGGTGGGGCCGGACGCGCCGGGGCCCGAGGCCGGGCGGGTCGGTCTCTACCACCTGGCCTGGGAGGTCGGCACACTCGGCGAACTCGCCGCGGCCAGGACCTGGCTCGCCGAACAGGGAGCTCTTGTGGGCTCCACCGATCACCTGGTGTCCAAGTCCTTGTACGCCAAGGACCCGGACGGCGTGGAGTTCGAGGTGATGTGGCGGGTCCCCCGGGAGGACTGGCCGGCGCCGGACGAGACGGACCGGCTGCGGCCGCTCGATCTGGCGGGGGCGCTGCGGCGCTGGGGGCCGGATCTGGAGACGGGTGCGGCGGCCGGCTCGGCCACCTGAGGCGGTGGGGATTCCGGTTACGGCGTCAGCCCGTCCGAGGACGGAGGTCAGTGATTCCGAGGACGGACGTCAGTGGTTCCGAGGACGGGCGTCAGTAGTTCCGAGGACGGGCGTCAGTAGTCCAAGGATGAGAGGAACGCATGGAGTTCGTGGTCGAAGGCCGCGGTGTTCTCCAGGTTGACCATGTGGGCGGCGCCCGGGATCCGGACTCTCCGGGCGCCGGGGACCGCGAGTGCGATCGCGTGGGCGTTGGCGGAGATGTCCGTACTGTCGAGGTCGCCGTCGAACACCACCGTCGGCACCCGGATCTCGCCCAGGCGGTCCGCCGCGCCGACTTCGAGGGGGATCCCGGCGCCCATCCCCTCGGCATGCACCTCCACATTGGCCGCGGCCGAGGCACGCATCCGCTCGCGGAACCCCGGGTGCACGGTGAAGGGTTCGCGGCGCGGTCCGTCCACCCACATCCGCAGGAAGTGCTCGACGAAGCGCTCCGCGCCGTCCGGTGTGCCGATCGCCGCCACCTGCTCCTTGATGTGCTCCAGGACGAAGGGATCGGTGAAGGCCCGGCCGCTGATCCCCGGTGAGGCGAGCGCCAGGGCCGTCACCCGGTCAGGGTGGGCTATCGCGGTGTCCAGTGCGACCCGTGCACCGTGCGAGAGGCCGATGAGGACGGCGCTGGGGACATCGAGTGCGTCCAGCAGGGCGCACAGATCGTCGTGGTTGGCGTAGTCGCCGGTCACCGTGGAGGACAGGCCGTGGCCGCGGGAGTCGTAGCGGATCGCGCGGAGGCCGGAGTTCACCAGCCAGGAGAACTGTTCGTCCCACATGCGCTGGTCGAGCATCCCGCCGTGCAGCAGTACCACCGCGGGACCTGAACCGGCTGTCTCGTAGAACAGCTCACCGTCGTCGACCGGCACGATGCCGTTGTCGATCTCGGACCAGGCCGTGAGGGGCGGGGTCATTTTCCGGACCGTCCTTTGCGGGGTGCGCGCGTGCTGTCAGCGATCTCTGTGGTTCGGGTGTCTTGAGTTCGAGTGTCCTGCCTGTCTGTTCTCTTTTCTACCGTGATTGCCGACGGTGCGGTGAGTGTCGGGTTCGTTTGGCGACATGCGTGCGTCGTTGACCGGCGTCAGCCTTCCGGCGGGCGGGGAGCCTCTTCGGGTGTGAAGGCGACGACGAGGTCGGCGCGGTCGCGAGTCGCGGCCACGACACGGGCGTTGGCCTCGTCCGAGCCGCGGACGAACCGCTCGGCGTCGGCGCGCGGGCGCCCGAAGTGCTCATGGCGGTCGATCAGCCGCCGTATCCGCTCAGGGGCGTCCAGTTCCACGTACCAGACCTCGTCGAGGAGTTCGCGGACCCGTGACCAAGGGGCGGAGTCGAGGAGCAGGTAATTTCCCTCGGTGACGACGAGCGGGATGTGGGGGGCTACGGGGATGCTGCCGGCGACCGGCTCTTCGATACGGCGGTCGAAGGCCGGGGCGTAGACGGCGGTGTCCGGCTCCGGGGAGCGCAGGCGCGCCAGCAGCGCCGCATAGCCGGCGGCATCGAAGGTGTCGGGCGCGCCCTTGCGGTCCGTACGGCCGAGGCGGCGCAACTCCGCCTCGGCGAGGTGGAAGCCGTCCATCGGCACGAGCGCCGCCTGGCCGGCCAGCTCGGCCACCAGGTGGGCGGCGAGGGTGGACTTGCCGGCGCCGGGCGGCCCGGCGATGCCGAGCAGCCGGCGCCGGGCCGGAGTCGCGGACGCGGCCAGTCGCCGGGCGCGGGAGGTGAGGTGCCGGGGATCCATGGTGCGTCCATCGTGCCTGGGAGAAGGCCGCGCGGGAGACGTGGTTACCGGTCGCTTCCCCGCTGCCCCAGCCGCCACAGTGAGGTGACCTCTGCGGCGCGGGCCGCATGGAGGGTGTCGGAGGAGTCGCGGGCGCGGGGATGGCGCGGGGTGATGTCGAGCCTGCCGAGGATCGTGAGGCCGGCCTTGGTGAAGGCGTCGAGGAGTTCGGCGTGCGGGCGCAGCCCGAGATGCTCTGCCAGGTCGGAGAGGATCAGCCAGCCTTCGCCATCCGGGGTCAGGTGATCCGCGAGGCCGTTCAGGAAGCCGTGCAGCATCCGGTTGCCGGGGTCGTACACCGCGTGCTCCACGGGGGAGGTCGGTTTCGCGGGTACCCACGGGGGGTTGCAGACGACCAGCGGGGCGCGGCCGGGCGGGAAGAGGTCGGCCTCGACCACCTCCACCTGGCCGGCGACTCCCAGCCGTTCGGTGTTCTCGCGGGCACAGGCCAGCGCCCGCGGATCCTGGTCGGTGGCCACGACCCTGCGTACGCCGCGCCGGGCGAGTACCGAGGCCAGGACGCCGGTTCCGGTGCCGATGTCGAAGGCCAGCTCCTGGGAGGGGAGCGGTGCCTCGGCGACCAGGTCGACGTACTCGCCGCGGGCCGGTGAGAAGACGCCGTAGTGCGGATGGATCCGGTCGCCGCCGAGTGCCGGGATCTCCACGCCCTTCTTACGCCACTCGTTGGCGCCGATGAGAGCGAGGAGTTCGCGCAGCGAGACGAGGGTGGCGGCCGGGGCCGCGTCGTCCTCCGCCTCCGCCGCCGTGCCGGAGGCCTCGGCCGTGCCGGAGGCCTCGGCCGGCACCGGTTCTGCGGGCACGGGCTCCGCGGGGCCGTAGGCGCGGGTGCAGGCCTCACGGACGTCCGGGGCGCGGTGCAGCGGGACGGCGTAGGCCGCGTCGAGCGGGATCAGCAGCATGCCCAGGATGCGGGCGCGCTGGTTCTGGGCGGCGCGGTGCCGATGGAACGCCTGGGTGGCATCGGCCGGCGGCGCCTTGCGCGGCCGACGGTCGATGCGGCGGGCCATCGCGGTCAGCAGCTGGCGGGCGTTGTGGAAGTCGCCGCGCCACAGCAGCGCGGTGCCCTCGCAGGCGAGCTTGTACGCGTCGTCGGCCCGCGTCCGGTCGTCGGCGATGACGATGCGGTGGGGCGGCGGGGAGCCGTTCTCGGAACGCCAACGCGCGGATCGGGGCCGGCCGGCCTCGGTCCATTCGACGACCGGTGGTGCGTTCACCGAAGTGTGCCTCGTATGTCTGGGTATATCGGGGTGGGCGATCGACTCTACTCCGCGGCGGATCGGCACCGGCCTCGCGGTCGTAGCCACTCAGGCGTACCTGTCAGGCGTACCTGCCCGGCTGTCTCCTGCCCGACTGTTCCCGCGCGTCAGTGTGCGGTGTGCCGTGCCGGCCGGCGGATGAGATACGCCGCGGCCGAGCCGGCGGTGAAGAGGGCGGCCACGGAGAGGGCGGGGCTCACCCAGGACGTGCCGAGCCAGTGGCCGCCGAAGTAGCCGAGGCTCACGCTGTACGTGGCCCAGGCGAGGCCGGCCAGCGCGGACCAGGGGAGGAATTCGCGGACCGTACGGTGCGTCACGCCGGCGCCCAGGCTGACCACGGAGCGCCCGGCCGGGGCGAAGCGGGCCAGGACGACGATGCCGCCCCCGCCTCGCGTCAGCGCGGTGCCGAGTCGTTTCTGTGCCGCCGCCAGCCGGCGTGAGCGGCCGATCGCCCGGTCGAAGCGGTCACCGCCCCGCCGCGCCAGCCGGTAGGCGATCATGTCGCCCAGTACCGAGGCGGTGGCCGCGCACAGCGCCAGGCAGAGGATCTCGGTCAGGTGGGTGCCGCTGTGAGCGGACGCGGAGGCGTCGACGGTGCCGACCGCGTCGGCCACGGTGTCGCTCCCGGCGGCCGTCGTGGCCGCGGCGATCACCAGGACACCACTGGGCAGGATCGGGACGAACACATCGAGGACGACCGAAACGCCGACGATCACATACACCCAGGGGGTGCCGGCGAGCAGCCCCAGGTCATCCAGCAACGTCTTTCTCCCGGTCCGAACCCCGCCGCGACGTCGCTCGATGCGGCAGGGGCGGCTCTCCAGCCGTACAGCGTACGCCCGGCCTCGCCGGGGAGAAGGGGCGGGGGCCGGGCGGACACGCCACCGTGGGTGCGGCACGTATCCGCCCGCCACCCGGGCCGATGACCTTAGGCGGCCGTGGGCTCGCGGTGCGCGGCCACGGCCGGCTGCTGCTCGCGCCCGCCGAAGAAGACGCGGTCCAGTGCCCAGGCGCCCGGCCCGGTGAAGACGAACAGCAGGAAGGCCCAGCAGAACATCGCGGAGGCCTCGCCGCCGTTCTGGATCGGCCACAGTGCGGTGCCCTGGTGGACGGAGAAGTAGGCGTACGCCATCGAGCCGGAGCTGACGAGGGCCGCGGCGCGGGTGCCCAGGCCCAGCATGACGAGGCCGCCGCCGACCAACTGGATCACCGCGGCGTACCACCCCGGCCAGGCGCCGGTGGGGACGGTGCCGCCCTGGCCCATCGCGCCGCCGAGGACGCCGAAGAGCGAGGACGCGCCATGGGAGGCGAAGAGCAGCCCGATGGTGATGCGGCAGAGGGCGAGCGCGTGCGGGGTCGCTTTCTGGGTGAACGAGGTGAGGGGTGCTGCTGCCATGTGGGGGACTCCTACGGTTTTGGGGACGAATGAACCGTGGGGGTCAGGTTAGGGGTGCCTAATAGTACTTGCAAGTTCAATGACTGCTCTCATGGGAATTCCTCTCACGGGAATTCCTCTCGTGGGGCTTACCCCCTGGGCTCACTCCCTTGGGGCTTACTCTCTGGGCTCACTCCCTTGGGGCTTACTCTCTGGGCTCACTCCCGTGGGGCTTATGGAACCGGTCGCCCCCAGCCGCGGCTCTCAGCGCTGCTCGGGCCACCGCGTCCGTATCGGCCAGGGTCACCGACCCGACCCCGGGGCGTGCGCCCGCCGCCGTCACCCAGTGCACGCCCTCCGTCGGCACCCCGACCGCGAACCGCCGCGGATGGTGCCGCCCGTCGGCCTCGACGAGGTGGTACGGGCTCGGCGACACATCGAGCCCGCCGGTCTCGTAGCCGTCCACGGTGTGCGGGCGGCAGCCGCCGTCGGCCAGGAGCCCGGCCAGCAACTCGTCCCTGGTGCGCCGCAGATCCGGCTCCGGCAGCCGGGCGTCGATCAGCGTCGTCGCCGTCACGTCCGACCCCGGGACATCCGGGGAGTACGCCGTGAAACCGGGCCCGCGGCCGTCGGCGGTGCCTGGCCGGACCGTCATCCGGGGGCCGACCACCTCCAGTACCCCCGCCTCGATGAGTGCCGTCATCTCCGCAATCCGGCGGCGTGGTGGCCCGATCGACAGGAAGGCGTTGAGCGGCGTGTACCAACGGTCCAGGTGGTCACGCCGGGACGCCCCGGCCAGCCCGCCGTGGTCGACGATCTGCCGCAGCTCGTTGCGCAGATCCCGCAGCACGTCGAGGGCCGCCTTGAGCGGGCCGGAGATGTTGTTCTGCCGGGCGTGGGCCACGTCCTGGCGAAGGTGGTCCAGCAGCCACGCCCGGAAGGCGGCGCGGCCCGCGAACGACCGTCCCGCGTGCGGCCGGGAGATCCGCTCCCAGTCCCAGCGTTCGGCCGGCGCGATGGCGAACGCGTCCAGGGCGGCCGCCTCTTCGGGGCTGCGGTGCGCGCTTCCCACGAAACGTTCCCGGAAGCGATCACGCAGCGAGCCGGCCGTAGGGGCGCCGGCTGCGGGGGTGCCCCACGGGTCATCTCCCGGACCCTCCATGACGATGGCATGTCCCGGATCCACCGGCACACCCGACGTCCGCCCCGCCTCCCGTCGCGCCAGCAGCGCCTCGTAGTAGACCGTCTCGACCTCCTTCGCCACCAACGGCCAGACCTCCGTCAGGAAGTCGGGCGGGTCGCCGGAGTCGGCGCGCTTGCGGAAGGCGGCGATCACGTCCGGTGTCAGCAGCAGCGGCAGATGACGGCCGTGGGCGCCCTTCGCGTTGTCACCGCGCGCGTGATACGGAACCCCGCGCCGGGAACCCGCGTACAGCCGGGGTTCGCGCCCCGACGGCACATACCTCAGCGCCCCCTCGTCGCTCCCGGCCCCCTCCCCGCCCTCGCCCCCGGCCCCGTCTGTGAGCGCGTCCGTGGCGCGTACGAACCGGCCGCCGCGGCCCGTGGTGAGCAGTGCCATGTGATCGAAGAAGTTCAGGCCCAGGCCACGCAGCAGCACCGCGCTGCCGGGGGCCGGTGCCGCCGGACCGGCGGCGAGGTCGGCGAGGTCGGCGGGGTTGGCCGGTGCCAGATAGCGCAGTCCGTGACCGGCGGCGTAGGCGGCCAGGCAGCGCTGCTCCGGGGCCGGAAGGGTCGGCAGATGGCCCTGGGCGAGCACCACCGCGCCCAGTCCGCCCAGCTCCCTGCCGTTGTCGAGGGTGAGCGACTGGGCGCCGTCGCGGGTCTCGGTCAGCCGTACCGCTCGGGCGGTGTGCGGGACGACGGTCACCTCCTCGGGGGCGGTGCGCACCGTGCGGCGGAAGAACCACTCCAGATAGCGCCCGTACAGCGCGCGCTCCGGATAGTCGTCCGGACCGACGCCGCACCCCTCCCAGGCGTACAGGCTCGGCCCGGTGCGTATCGGACCGGCGCATTCGATGCTGTCGTCCGTGAACAGGGTGACCTGCGAGGCCACGGTGTTCATCAGCAGCTCGGGCGGCTGGGCGGTGCGCCACACCTGGCCGGCGCCGGGCGGGGCGGGATCGATGACATGGATGGTCAGACGGGCCCCGGGGGCCAACTCGGCGGCCGAGGCGCAGATCCGCTCCAGCACGCTCGTCCCGCGTGGCCCCGCACCGACGATGGCGAGGGCGAGGGAGGGATGGGGGCGGCGGTCGGCTATGTGGTCGGCGGCCAAGAGGGGCTCTCCCTGGGGCAGCGGGCGGCCGGCACGCGGGCGCGAGCCGCCCAGGAGTTGGGGTGGCGAGCAAAGTGCGCCCCATCATCACCGCCTGACCCACCGGCACAGCACCCTGGTGCGCCAAGAATTTCGCCATCTTTATGCGGCGGGCGCCATCACGTCCATGCGTCACGTCCGTGCATCACGTCCGTGCATCACGTCCATGCCGTCACGTCCGTGCGCCACGTCTACGCGTCACGTCCGTGAGTCACGTCCATGAGGCGCCCGCCTCACCCCGGTGGAGACCGGTCCTATCGCGAGCCGGGTATCAGCACCCGGACAGGATCTTCTTCAGCGCGGACGTCTCCGCCGCGTCCGCGGTCAGGCCGTACTCGTGCTTGACCCACACCCACATCCGGGCGTACTCGCAGTGGTACGACGCCGACGGCGGCAGCCACTTGGCCGGGTCCTTGTCGCCCTTCTCCTGATTGACGTTGTCGGTGACGGCGATCAGCTGGGAGTGCTTGAGGTCGTTGGCGAGTTCCTTCCGGCGCTCGGTGGTCCACTGCGCGGCGCCCGATCGCCAGGCCTCCGCCAGCGGTACGACGTGATCGATGTCGAGGTCCGATGCCTTGGTCCAGGTCGCGCCGTCGTAGGCGGAGACCCACTTGCCGCTCACCGCCGCACAGCGGTTGTCCTGCTGGACATCGGTGCCGTCGCGCTTGAGCACCAGCTCGCGGGTGTTGCAGCCGTTCCCTTGGTCGCTCCAGTGCGGGAACTTCGCGCGGCTGTAGCCGTCCAGCGAGCCCTCGGGGGCCTCCTTGATCTCGGCGAGGTACGTCCGCGCGGTGGCCGCGTCCGGCGGGGTGGGGGGTGCTGCCTGGGCCGTCTGGCAGCTGAGCACCAGCGAGTAGCACAGCGCCGCGGCCGAAGCCGCGGCGAGGGAAGCGCGACGCGCGTAGAGCTTGGGCCTGCGCTGTGTCGTGGCCTTGGCCATCGAAACTCCCTTGAAGTGGGGGGAAGTTGACGTGCGGTGCGGGCCCATGGTGATGACGTGGGGTTGCCATGGGATGGGCACCAGGTAACAGCCTGACGACATGCTCACGTCAGATCAAGTGGTGACGGGGTGGTTGATGGAGCGGTGAGGGGAGTGGTGAGGGAGCGGTGAGGGAGTGATCGGCGCGTGGCCGACCGGGTGACCGGCGTCGGTTCATCGGTGTGGCTGACGGGGCGCCATACGCATCCAGCGGCGCTCCGGTTGATCTGCGCCGGCGCCTGCGCCCTCGCCCGCGCCCCAGCCTGCCGCCCTACAGTGAGCGCGTGCTGCTGCCGGTCAATGCCACCCTCGGGATCGTCCTCGCCGTCCTGCTGGCCGTCGCCGCGGCCATCGCCTCACTGGCGCGCCTCGGCCACTCCCGGGCCATCGTCGTCGCCGGGCTGCGCGCGGCGGCCCAACTCGCCGCCGTCTCCTATCTGATCGGCTGGGTGGTCCGTGCCCTCCCGCCGCTGCTCTGCTTCCTCCTGCTGATGTTCGCGGTGGCGGCACGGACCGCGGGCCGCCGGATCACCCGGAACCGCACCTGGTGGTGGGCCGCCGTGCCGATCGGCATCGGGGTCGGACCGGTCGTCGGCCTGCTGCTGGCGACCGGCCTGGTGCCGCCGCGCGGCCTCACCCTGATCCCCATTACCGGCATCCTGATCGGCGGTGCGCTGACCGCCACCGTCCTGGGCGGGCGGCGGGCGCTGGACGAGCTGGAGAGCCGGCGCGGGGAGTTCGAGGCGGGGCTCGCGCTCGGGCTGCCGGACCGCGACGCACGCATGGAAGTCGCCCGCCCGGCCGCGTCGGACGCGCTGCTGCCGGGGCTCGACCAGACCCGGACGGTGGGGTTGGTCACACTCCCCGGGGCCTTCGTCGGCATGCTGCTGGGCGGCGCCTCACCCGTTCAGGCAGGCGCCGTGCAGCTGTTCGTCCTGGTCGCCCTGCTCGCGGTGCAGGCGGCGGCGTGCGCGGTCGTACTGGAGCTGGTCGCGCGGGGCCGACTGCACCGCGTACCCTTGCCCGCAGCAGAAGGGGAGTAGCTCTCCGCCGGACCGTCGACATACTGCCCGCCCTCGTGGCGAGCCGGCGCCCGGAGCGCGATACGGAAATGTGGCTACGGGTACGTGGCCACGGACACGTGGCTTACGTGGCTATGGACGCGTAGGCGGAACGGATACGTACCGCGCCAGCGAGACCTTCGGCCGCAGTGTTCCACGCTGCCGTGCCGAAGCGACCCCTTTCCCGGGCCCCTTTGGTGCGGCCCGACCGATCGAGGTATGTCACCCCGTGTTCAGTCTCACCGTCGCCGCCGTCGTCTTCGGCGTCGTCTTCCTCGCCGAACTGCCCGACAAGACCGCTCTCGCCGGCCTGATGCTCGGCACCCGCTACCGCGCCTCGTACGTCTTCGCCGGTGTCGCGGCCGCCTTCCTCGTCCATGTCGCGCTCGCCATCGCCGCGGGCAGTGTGCTGACGCTGCTGCCGCAGCGGGTGGTCCAGGGCGTGGTCGGGGTGCTCTTCCTGGCGGGCGCCGCCGTGCTGCTGTTCAAGAAGGACGACGACGCGGAGGAGGTGAGGAAGCCCGCCGACCAGAGCTTCTGGAAGGTCTCCGGGGCGGGCTTCACCATGATCCTGGTCGCTGAGTTCGGCGATCTGACCCAGATCATGACCGCCAACCTCGCGGCCCGTTACGAGGACCCCGTCTCGGTCGGCATCGGTGCCGTGCTGGCCCTGTGGGCCGTCGCGGGCCTGGGCATCCTCGGCGGCCGTACGCTCATGAAGCGCGTACCGCTCAGGCTGATCACCAAGGTCGCGGCGGGGCTGATGACCCTGCTGGCGGGGTTCAGCCTGTACGAGGTGGTGGTGGGCTGACGTATGAGGCTGACGTATGAGGCGGCGGCGGGCTGACCGCTGGTGCGCACCAGCGGTCAGGGGCCGATGCGCACCGCGATCAGGAGGCCGGGCTCGGACGTCGATGGCTCAGACGTCGATGTGCACCGCGATCAGGCCGTCGGCCAGCGCCTCGATCCGCACCTGGGTGAGGTCGCGTACCTGCACGGTCGGGGCGAATGCCGCTGCGCGCTCACCGACACCGACCACCCGCATTCCAGCTGCCCGGCCCGCCTCGATGCCCGCCTCGGAGTCCTCGAAGACCAGGCAGTCCTCGGGGGCGAAGCCCAGTTCGGCGGCGCCCTTCAGGAAGCCCTCCGGGTCGGGCTTGCTGGCGCTCACGCTCTCCGCGGTGATCCGTACGGGCGGCATGGGCAGCCCGGCCGCGCCCATCCGGGCGTCGGAGAGCGGGACGTCGGCGGAGGTCACCAGGGCGTGCGGGAGCCCGGCGAGGGCGGCCATGAAGGCGGGCGCGCCGGGGACCGGCACCACGCCGTCCATGTCGGAGGTCTCCTGCGCCAGTATCCGGCGGTTGTCCGCCAGGTTGAGCTCCATCGGGCGGTCCGGCAGCAGCGCGGCCATCGTGGCCCAGCCCTGGCGGCCGTGGACGACCTTGAGGACCTCGTCGGCGTCCAGCCCCTGCTCGGTCGCCCAGCGGCGCCAGCAGCGCTCGACGACGGCCTCGGAGTTGACGATCGTGCTGTCCATGTCGAGCAGCAGCGCGCGGGCGGTGAGCGTGGTGGTGGCCGTCATCGGCGGGACTCCTGGGCGCTTCGGGCGCGCGGACGGTTCGGACCGTACGGGCGGGGGAAGGCAAGCGGTTCCGCCCACGGGTCAGGGACCACGGCGCATTCGGGTTCGCGGAAAGTACTTCGAGGCGGCAAAGACAAGCGGCTCCGCCCGCCGGTCAGGGAGTGCGGGCGGAACCACTTTGTTCCTTCACGATACAAAACGGACTGGCTACCGCCAAACGGGGGTCCGGGTACGGCGCCCAGGGCCGCTCCCACGAGGGCTCGGTACTCGGGCGAGGGCTCGGTACCCGGGCAGCGACTCGGGCAGTGATCGGGCAGTGACACGTATGGCCGTATGTGCAGCGGATCGAAGTCGTCCGCATCGGCCGCCGCGCGACAGCCGATACCGATCACCGCTCGGCGGGCCATATCCGCCGGGACCACCCACGATGGAAGAAGTCTGCTGAACAACGGCATTCACCGACATCGTCGGCGCGGAACGACATCGGGCAAGCAGACCAACATCCGGCAAGCCACCGAGTCAACAAGCCACCAAGTCAGCAAGTCAGCTGCACAGCTGCACAGCTACGCACCTGGACAGACGAGACAGGAGGAGACACACATGGCGCAGGACACCAGCGCGCCTGCCACCCCCGGCGGGGGCCGGTCCCAGCCGACGATCCTCGTCGCGATCGGCGCGCTGTTGCTCGGCATGCTCATAGCGGCACTCGATCAGACCATCGTCGCCACCGCGCTGCCCACGATCGTCAGTGACCTCGGCGGCCTGGACCACCTCTCCTGGGTGGTCACCGCCTACCTGCTGGCCTCGACGGCCGCGACGCCCCTGTGGGGCAAGCTCGGTGACCAGTACGGCCGCAAGAAGCTCTTCCAGACCGCCATTGTGATCTTCCTGATCGGCTCGGTGCTCTGCGGCATCGCGCAGAACATGGGTGAGCTGATCGCCTTCCGCGCCCTCCAGGGGCTGGGCGGCGGTGGCCTGATCGCGCTGTCGATGGCCATCGTCGGTGACATCGTGCCGCCCCGTGAACGGGGCAAGTACCAGGGCCTGTTCGGTGCCGTCTTCGGCGGTACGAGCGTCCTCGGGCCGCTGCTCGGCGGGCTGTTCGTGGACCACCTGAGCTGGCGCTGGGTGTTCTACATCAACGTCCCCGTCGGCGTTGTCGCGCTCGCCGTCATCGCCGCCGCGCTCCAGATCCCGCGCCACCGCACCCCGCACCGGATCGACTACCTGGGCACCGCAGCGATCGCCGGGGTCGCCACCTGCTTCGTCCTGATGGCCTCGCTCGGCGGCGTCACGTACCCCTGGGGCTCCTGGCAGATCATCGGCTTCGGCGTGCTCGGTGTCGTGCTGCTCGTGGCGTTCGTACTCATCGAGCGCCGGGCCGCGGAACCCGTCATCCCGCTGCACCTGTTCCGGCTGCGGACCTTCACGCTCACCTCCTTCATCGGTTTCGTCGTCGGTTTCGCGATGTTCGGTTCGATGACGTACCTGCCGACGTTCCTCCAGGTCGTCCAGGGCGTTTCGCCGACCATGTCCGGTGTGCACATGCTGCCGATGGTGCTCGGCATGCTGCTGGCCTCCACCGGCTCCGGGCAGATCGTCAGCCGCACCGGCCACTACAAGGTCTTCCCGATCGCCGGGACCGCCGTGGTGGCGTTCGGCCTGCTGCTCCTGCACCGGCTCGATCCGGCCAGCGGGGTCGGCGAGATGAGCGTCTACTTCTTCGTCTTCGGCTTCGGGCTCGGACTGGTCATGCAGGTGCTGGTGCTCATCGTGCAGAACGCGGTCGCCTACCGGGATCTGGGCGTCGCGACCTCCGGCGCCACGTTCTTCCGCTCCATCGGTGCCTCGTTCGGCGTCTCCATCTTCGGCACGATCTTCACCAACCGGCTCGGCCCACGGATCACGGACGCGCTCGCCGGACAGCAACTGCCGCCCGGCATCGACCCGTCGAAGATCTCCCAGGACCCGAGGATCGTGAGCCGGCTGCCGGCCCGTCAGGCGGCGGGGGTGCTCAACGCCTACTCCGTCTCGATCACCGATGTCTTCCTCTACGCCGTTCCGATCGTCCTGGTGGCGTTCGCCCTGGCCTGGTTCCTCCGGGAGGAGCCGTTGCGCGGCAGCGTGACCGCGCCCGACACCAGCGAGGTGATCTCCTCCAACCCCGTCGAGCGCTCCTCGCGCGACGAATGCGCCCGCGCGCTGTCCAAACTCGGCAGCATGGAGGGCCGTAAGCGCATCTACGAGAAGATCACCGCCCGGGCCGGACTCGACCTCAAACCGGCTGCCGGCTGGCTGATCCTGCGCATCCACCGCTACGGCTCGGTGGAACCGGGACTGCTCGCCGAACGCACCACCGTCCCCATGGGAGTGATCGCCGAGGGCGTCCGCCAGGTCGAGGAGCGCGGACTGGCCACCCGCGAGGGGCTGTTGCTGCTCCTCACCGACCGGGGCCGGGAGGTCGCGGACCGGCTCTCGGCCGCCCGCCAGGAGTCGCTGGCGGAGATGCTGGGCGACTGGTGGACCGAGGACCGCCCCACCGACCTCACCGAACTCGTCGAGCAGCTGACGGCGGAGCTGAACGGCTCCGACGCCGAGGAGCCCCAGAACGGCAACGCCCGGCATCCGGTCCCGCGCACCCCGCCGCGGTCCCCCCATCCACCGCCGCGGTCCCCCCAACCACCGGACCGCACCAGGTGAGCGGACCGGTACCGGACGAGGTGAGCGGACCGGTACTGGACCAGGTAGGCGGACCGGTACCGGACCGGGTGAGCAGGCCGTTACCGGTAAAGACCCCCCGTTACCGGTAACGGTCGAAGCGGGGACGCGTGGTAGCCGCCGGCGGTCAGCCCTGCTTCGGGCCCGCCTGCTGCACCACCTCGAAGGACCACAGCGTGGAACCGGACGCGGCGGGCTTGGGCCGCTCTCCGCCCTCGGCACCGCCACCCTGGTGCGCGGCCTTCATCGGGCCCTCCATCCAAGCCTGGAAGGACTCCTCGTCCCGCCAGCGGGTGTAGACGAGGTACTGGTCGGTGCCCTCCACGGGACGCAGCAGCTCGAACCATTCGAAGCCGTCCGAGGAGTCCACCGTGCCGGCGCGGGACGCGAAGCGCTTCTCCAGGACCTCGTGCTGCTCGGCGGGGACGGTCAGAACGTTGATCTTCACGATGCTCATAGTGACCATCGTGCCGCATAGCGCGAACGGCCCGCGGGTCAGGGCCCGCGAGCCGTTCGACTGTCGTCAGTAGCTGTCCGGAGCTGTCCGGAGCTGTCTGGGGGATCCTGGGGGATCAGGCCGTGGAGCCCGCCGGGACCGGGCCACGGGCGGCGCGCAGGGCCTTCCTGGCCTCCCGGGCCTCCGCCTCGGTCTCCACGGCCGGCGGGGAGCCGGGCAGTGGCTTGCGGGCGCTCTCGGACATCAGCAGGACCGCGATACCGCCGATCACGGCCGCCCCCATCATGTAGTAGGCGGGCATCATCGTGTTGCCGGTCGCCCCGATCAGCGCGGTGACCACCAGCGGCGTGGTGCCGCCGAAGAGCGACACGGAGATGTTGAAGCCGATGGACAGGGAGCCGTAGCGCACCTTGGTCGGGAACAGCGCGGGCAGCGCGGCCGGCATCGACGAGGTGAAGGCGACCAGCAGCAGGCCGAGCGCCCCCATGCCCAGGGCGATGGCGAGCAGCGACCCCTGCCGGATCAGCAGCAGCGCGGGCACGGACAGCACCAGGAAGCCGACGCAGCCCGTGGCGATGACCGGGCGGCGCCCGAAGCGGTCGGAGAGCCGGCCCGCGAAGGGCTGGACGCACATCATCAGCGCCATCACGCCGAGCACGACCATCAGCGCGTCGGTCTCGTCGTACTTCAGCTCCGAGGTCAGATAGCTCGGCATGTACGACAGCAGCATGTAGTCCGTGACGTTGAAGACCAGGACCAGCCCCACGCACAGCAGCATCGTCCGCCACTGACCGAAGATCATCTCGCGGATCCCGATCCGCTTCTCGGCCGCGCGCCGCTCCTTCTCCTTGGCGTGCGCCTCCTTCTCCAGCTGCGCGAAGGCCGGGGTCTCCTCGAGCCGCATCCGCAGGTAGAGGCCGATGATGCCCATCGGTCCGGCGATCAGGAACGGGACGCGCCAGCCCCAGGAGTGCAGGTCCTCGGTGGTCAGCAGCGCGGTCATCAGCGTGACCAGGCCGGCGCCGCCGATGTAGCCGGCGAGTGTGCCGAACTCCAGCCAGCTGCCGAGGAAGCCGCGCTTCTTGTCGGGCGCGTACTCGGCGATGAAGGTGGACGCGCCCCCGTATTCACCACCGGTGGAGAAGCCCTGCACCAGGCGGGCCGCCAGCAGCAGGATCGGTGCGCCGACCCCGATGGAGGCGTACGACGGGATCAGGCCGATGGCGAAGGTGCCCACCGCCATCATGATCATGGTGATGGCGAGGACCTTCTGCCGGCCGATCCGGTCGCCGAGCGGCCCGAAGACCATGCCGCCGATAGGACGCACCAGGAACGCCGCCGCGAAGGCGCCGAACGTCGACAGCAGCTGCGCGGTCGGATTCCCGGACGGGAAGAAGACATGCCCCAGAGTGACCGCAAGGTAGCTGTAGACGCCGAAGTCGAACCACTCCATCGCGTTGCCCAGTGCCGCCGCCGACACCGCACGCTTGACCATCGCGGGATCGACGACGGTCACCTCGCCCGAGGCCTGCTGTGCGGTCTCCTTCGCCAGATCCGTCCTTTCCGCCCTTCTCTCCTGCCGCGGATCGGTGTCGGCCGCGGCGGCGCCGGAACGGCTGCCGCCGGGGTTGCCGGGCCTGGGGATGACGGGGGACTGCGTCGGCACGTGTTCGCTCGCCTGCGCTCTCTTGGACGACTACATGACACCGCCCGCCGTGTAGCAGTGGGCGAAGCCCGTCATGGGGTGACGGGGCGGACCCGCCAGGGAGTGACGGGCCGGACCTGCCAGGACCGACGGGCGTACCCGCCACGGAGGGCGGGACAAAGATCGACCATAAGGGCAGACCGGGTCATTACGGATGGTGTCCGGATGACCGCGCAGGCATGCGTATACCCGCTTCTTACAGGGGAAACCTGTTTCCGCAAGAAAATCGCGCGGCGCCGGTCTGTGATCCATATCGCGGCGGACGGCTGCAACCGTTGACTGTTTTGTGGCGTGCGTCACGCATTCGGTGGTGTGCGTGCGTGGGGCGGCGGTGCCCGTCGGAGGGCGCGGCAGCGATACGCGCAGTGACATGTGATACGCGACGCAGGGCGCGGCGGCGCACTCTGCCGCCGCGCCGTTACGGATCGTCGCGTCCTTCCAAGGATCGGCCATCACGCCGCGCCCCGCCACTCGGGCCCGCCACCCGGGCCGCGTCACTCAGGCCGTCACTCGGGCTGTGTCACTCGGGCTGCGTCGGCCGGGGTGCTTTACGGAAGCCATGCCTCGTAGCCTCGTACGGCATCACCTCACCTGCCTTGACGCGGAAGTCGGGCTGGTCCTTGGTGAAGGTGATCTCCAGGCCCAGGAGTTAGGGTGTCGTACCGATGCCGTTCGCGCTGTCGCTGACGGCCCGTCAGCGGCCGTGGTCGTCATGGATGACCGGGCGGGGGCCGGGTGCCGCGGATCGGTGGCCACGGTGAGTTCGGAGCCGCTGCTGTCGGCGTTCCAGCGCGTGATGCGCTCCTCGGGCACGGTCACCGGCGCCGCGGCGTCCCTGCCGACGTCGGAGAGGGTGAAGGCCAGCACGGCGAAGAGGGCGAGCACCGCGGCCTCGGCGCGCAGCATGAGGCGCCACCCGGCCTGCCGGGTACGGGTGCGGTGCAGCAGGCGGTTGAGGGCGCGTTCGGCGTGGGCGTCCAGCGGGCCGTCCCGCCAGGGGCCGCCGTCGGCCGGTACGGGATTGGCCGCGCGCAGCAGATCCAGTTCGTCAGACATTGCCGTCTCCTCCTGCTCGTACGGACGCTGCTCGTACGGGTACGGTCATCCGCGTTCGGTCGATCTCCGCGCGGAGGCGGCGGCGCGCCCGGTGCAGCCGCATGGCCGCCGCGCTCCGGCCGCAGCCCAGGGTCACCGCCAGTTCCTCGACGGTCAGTTCCTCCCAGGCCGTCAGCCGCAGCACCTCCTGATCGGCAGGGGAGAGGCGGTCCAGTACCTCGTGCACCCAGGAGCCGGGGCGTTCGGCGTCCGGGCTCTCCACGGTCTGCCGCTGGTGCGCCGCCTCGTGGTTGCCGAGCCGGTGCAGCAGCTTCCGGTAGCGGCCCAGCCCCCGCACCGTATTGGCCAGACAGTTCCGGGCCACTCCGTACAGCCAGGGCAACGGAGGGTCCGGAAGCTCGCCGCGGCGTCTCCACGCTATGGAGAAGACCTCTGCCACCACTTCCTCGACCTCGTGGGCCTGCTGCCCGTCCAGACGCCGCGCCACAAAGCGGCTGACCGCCCAGTAGTGCGCGCGATAGGCCTCGGCGAAGGCGTCGTCGGCGTCGGCGTAGGCGTCGTCCGTGCTCATGAACCGTTGGTGTCCGGCATGTCCTCGATCGTCACACCTTCCTCGGGTGACTCTTCACACCAGGCCGTCACGGCCCGGACGGTGAGGATCACGGCGGTCCCGGACATCTACGGGACATGAGGCTCCCCGTGAAGTGGCTGACCACCACCGACCACAAGACCATCGGCACGCTCTATCTCGTCACCGCCTTCGCCTTCTTCTGCATCGGTGGCGTGATGGCGCTGCTGATGCGCGCCGAACTGGCCCGTCCCGGCCACCAGATCATGTCGAACGAGCAGTTCAACCAGGCGTTCACGATGCACGGCACGATCATGCTGCTGATGTTCGCGACGCCGCTGTTCGCCGGTTTCGCGAACTGGATCATGCCGCTGCAGATCGGCGCACCGGATGTCGCCTTCCCCCGGCTGAACATGTTCGCCTACTGGCTGTACCTCTTCGGCTCGCTGATCGCGGTCGGTGGATTCCTGACGCCGCAGGGTGCGGCGGACTTCGGCTGGTTCGCCTATTCGCCACTATCGGACGCGGTCCGCTCGCCGGGTGTCGGTGCCGATATGTGGATCATGGGTCTGGCCTTCTCCGGTTTCGGCACGATCCTGGGTGCGGTCAACTTCATCACGACGATCGTCTGCATGCGTGCGCCGGGCATGACGATGTTCCGGATGCCGATCTTCACATGGAACGTGCTGCTGACCGGTGTGCTGGTCCTGCTGGCCTTCCCGGTGCTGGCCGCCGCGCTGTTCGCGCTGGAGGCGGACCGTAAATTCGGGGCCCATGTCTTCAATGCGGGCAATGGCGGTGCGCTGCTCTGGCAGCATCTGTTCTGGTTCTTCGGGCATCCCGAGGTGTACATCATCGCGCTGCCGTTCTTCGGCATCATTTCCGAGGTCATTCCGGTGTTCTCGCGGAAGCCGATGTTCGGTTACATGGGTCTGATCGCGGCGACGATTTCGATCGCAGGTCTGTCCGTGACGGTGTGGGCGCACCACATGTACGTCACGGGCGGCGTGCTGTTGCCGTTCTTCTCGTTCATGACATTCCTGATCGCGGTGCCGACCGGTGTGAAGTTCTTCAACTGGATCGGGACGATGTGGAAGGGGTCGTTGTCCTTCGAGACGCCGATGCTGTGGGCGATCGGCTTCCTGATCACCTTCACGTTCGGTGGTCTGACGGGTGTGATCCTGGCGTCGCCGCCGATGGACTTCCACGTCTCGGACTCGTACTTCGTCGTGGCGCACTTCCACTACGTCATCTTTGGAACGGTCGTCTTCGCGATGTTCTCCGGCTTCCACTTCTGGTGGCCGAAGTTCACCGGCAAGATGCTCGACGAGCGCCTCGGCAAAATTACCTTCTGGACCATGTTCATCGGCTTCCACGGCACCTTCCTCGTCCAGCACTGGCTCGGTTCGGAAGGCATGCTGCGCCGGATCCCCGACTATCTGGTCGCCGATGGTTTCACCACGCTCAACACCGTCTCCAGCATCTTCTCCTTCCTCCTCGGACTTTCTCTCCTGCCCTTCTTCTACAACGTCTGGAAGACCGCGAAGTACGGAGAGAAGGTCGAGGTCGACGACCCCTGGGGATATGGCCGTTCGCTGGAGTGGGCGACGTCCTGCCCGCCGCCGCGGCACAATTTCCGCGCTCTGCCGCGTATCCGCTCCGAATCCCCGGCATTCGACCTGCACCACCCGGAGGTCGCGCAGGAACTCACGGCTCCGGTGGACGCGGATGCGGATGCCGAGGGCGACGCCCATGGTGCCGGCGTCAGGACTGTCTAGGAAGATCTATGGAGGACATGGACACGGAGATGGAGACGGACATCGACATGGACCGGGCCATCAACGAGATCGAGGGATATCTCCTCTGGGAGGGCGAGAAGGACCGGGCGCGCAACCGCGCGGATGCCTTCTGTGCCGGCCTGCCCTGGCTGACCGACACTCAGCGGCAGGAGGTGGCATCGCGCTACTGCCGGGACCAGCGCAACGCGTCGCGGGAGTTTCTGGAGCGTATTGCGGCCCGCAGCGTCACGCTTCGGGCCGAATACGAGGGCGTCTACCTTGCGCTGCGACGACGGCTGATCACCGCGTTCCTGGCCGGCGCGCTGGCCATGGTGGCACTGGTGATCGCGACAGCCGTCAGCCTGACGGGCCGTTGAACGAGGCGTCAGCCGGTGACGGTGATCTGGGACGCGGGGTCCGTGGTGTCCGTGATCTCGTAGGTGGCGTTGAACGCCGAAGTGGTCGCGTTGGTCGGGCAGCCGAAACCGCCCTCCACCTTTACGGGCACCTCGGCATTGGTGAAGGTGAGGGTGGACGGCGCGCCATTGGTCCAGGTGCCGTTCACCGTCACCGCCGAGTCGGGCGCTGTGGTCACCGTGCAGGACGCCAACCCGGTGGTCTTGAGGACGACTCCGCCGGAGGGGATGGTCAGCCCGGCGGTCGCCGGGGAGCCGTTCTGCATGATCACGCCCCAGGTGCCGGTCGTGGTGACCGTGGCGTCGACTCCGGGCATGCTCGTCGTGCACGACTCGTAGGTCGCCGGGGTGGCGGAACTGGTCACCGGCCCGGCCTCGTTGTGGTTGCCGGGCGCGGCCGGCACCTGCCCGCTGGAGGCCGAGGTGGTACAGGTGACGGTCACCGAGCCGGCCTTGAAGGTGGCCTCGCCCGTGAGGGTGGCGGTAAAGCCGTGACCTGCGGGGGCGACGGTTGTCGCGGCTGCGGCTGCGGCTGCGGCTGCGGCTGCTGCTGGGGTGGGCGGTGTCCCGGCCGGCTGGGCCGTGGCGGGGCTCGTCACGCCGAAGGCCAGCCCGAGGGCAGCCGCGACGGCCCCGGTGCCGGCAGTACGTAAGGTGCGTCTACGGATGTGCGGGAAGTACACAGGGAAGTACACAGACCGCTGCATCGACATCGTGATGCCCTTCCAGAGGGGGGTAGTGGCAGACGTGGGGTGTGAGAGCGCCGCTCACGGGATCACTGGACCACTGTTCACCGGCTCACTGGACCACTGTTCACCGGCTCACGGGACCACTGGTCACCGGCTCAGTGACTCGTCGGTCCGGGTGGGCTCTGCCGCACCGGCCACCGGCTGCCAGGCGAAGATCATCGACCCGCCGAGAATCCCGATGACCGTCCCGATCAGAAAACCGCCGAGGTTGGACATCACCAGCGCGGCCGCCGCGCAGAGAACGGTCAAGACGCCTGCGATGCCCCGGTAGTGCGGCGCGAACCACGCCGAGAGTCCCATCAGGATCATCACCAGCCCCATCAGCACCGAGGGGATACCGGCGATGCCCTGTTGCAGCATGATCTTGAGTGGTGCCAGAGGGATGACGCAGATCTCGGCGCCGGCGACGACGGCTGCCAGACCGCCCCAGAAGGGCCGCCCCCTTCGCCAGCGCCGCCAGGTCAGAAGCATTCCTTCGAGCCCTTGGAGACCTTCATGCTCAGCCCGGAGAGCTTGAACGTCCCCGCGTTGGTGGCCCAGGCGGTCTGCCGCAGCTTGCTGATGCTGACATCGTCGGCCTGCTGGGCGAAGAGGTCCTGCAAGCCCTGGGCGTTGCTCGGCCCCTTGTTCAGGGTGGAGGCGTCCCGGCCGATCTCGATGTTGTGGAAGGACGCGTTACCGGCGAGCTGGGTGGCGTCCACGAAGAGATTGCTCGCCTCGACGGGCGTGCCGCCCGTACCGGCGCTGAGGTTGAGCGAGATGTCGCCGATGACGGGCAGATGCGTGACCACCGACTGGCACAGATGGTCCATCCGGGCCGTCTTGATGGCGGTCACCGCGACCGGCAGGAGCTCACCTCTGGCGTTGCGGTCGATGCTGCCGTACTGGGCGAACCCGTCGCCCTTGAGGCTGTCCGCGGACACTTTGAACTGCTGTCCCGATACGGCGAATGACGCCGCGAGTGCCCCATTGGCCAGGGCGATGCCCAGGGCTGCGGTACCGGCGAGGGCCGGGACGGCCAGCACGGCGAATCTCCGCCAGCTGATGCGTCCCGTGAGGGGTCTGCCTTGAGAGTCCTTCATGGTGTGGGTCCCCTTCGAAGAGCGTGGAGCGCACTGTCGTTACCCGTGGGGAGGTGCGTTACCCGCGGGGAGCCTGCGACTGCCACAAACCACGAACGAGCCACGAACGAGCTGTGAACAAGTTGCGGACGAGCTGCCAACAAGCTGCGAACTACCGCGTGTTACTTGCGAGTTAAAGGTAAAGGCGCCCATAAAGGCTGGCAAGGTTGAGCGACGAACCGATTTCGGACAGACCGCCGCCCGCCCCTCCCGCTAGCCGCCGTGGTACCCGTCAGCCGTAACGCACCCGCAGCTCCTTGACGCCGTTGAGCCACGCCGAGCGAAGCCGCCGGGGCCGGCCCGCCAGGGAGATGCCGGGCATGGCGTCCGCGAGGGCGTGGAAGATCAGGTTGATCTCCAGGATCGCCAGGGACTTGCCGAGGCAGTAGTGCGGCCCGCCGCCCCCGAAGCCCAGGTGCGGATTGGGGTCGCGGAGGATGTCGAAGACCTCCGGGCGGTCGAAGACCTCCGGATCGTTGTTGGCGGAGGCGTAGAAGATCCCCACCCGCTGGCCCTTCCTGATCCGCGCGCCGCCCAGTTCGGTGTCCTGGGTCGCGGTGCGCTGGAAGGAGACCACCGGGGTCGCCCAGCGCACGATCTCCTCGGCCGCCGTCTCCGGCCGCTCACGCTTGTAGAGCTCCCATTGCGCCGGGTGGGTCAGGAACGCGTGCATCCCGTGCGTGATGGCATTACGCGTGGTCTCGTTGCCGGCCACCGCCAGCAGCAGGACGAAGAAACCGAATTCGTCGGATCCGAGATTCCCCTCGTGCTCGGCCGCCACCAGCCGGCTGACGATGTCCCGTGCCGGGTACTCCTTGCGCGCCGTGGCGAGGTTCATCGCGTACGAGATCAGCTCCATCGCCGCGTTGGCGCCGACCTCTTGGGTGATGGCCAGTTCGGGGTCGTCGTACGCGACCATCTTGTTGGACCAGTCGAAGATGCGGGCCCGGTCGTCCTGGGGGATGCCGATGAGTTCCGCGATGGCCTGGAGGGGAAGTTCGCAGGCCACGTCGGTGACGAAGTCCCCGGTGCCGCTGTCCCGCGCCGTGGCGACGATATGTGCCGCCCGTCGGCGCAGCGCCTCCTCCAGGGCGCGGATGGAGCGCGGGGTGAAGCCCCGCTGCACTATCTGACGGACCCGGGTGTGCTCCGGCGGGTCCATGTTCAGCATGATCAGCTTCTGGACTTCGATCTGGTCGCGGGGCATGGACGCGTTGAAGCGGATGATCGAGGTGTTGAGGTTGGCGGAGAAGAGCTCCGGTTTGGTGGATACCTCTCTGACATCCTGATGGCGCGTGACGACCCAGTAGCCGTCGTCGTCGAAGCCGGCGATGCCCCGCGGCTGGGCGTTCCACCACACGGGCGCGGTCTGCCGCAGCTGGGCGAACTCGGGGAGCGGAACGCGGGACTGGTAGACGTCGGGATCGGTGAAGTCGAACCCCTCGGGCAGCGCTGGGCATGGCATGGCGGCTCCTGGCCTGGTCCGTGGCTCCGTCGGAACGCCTGATGGCCCATCAGGCGAGCAGGCGGGCAGGCGGGGCGGGGTCGCGGTGAAGGTAGTAACGAGTTCCACAAGTGGCAAGGGATGCGGCAACTCCACTTGCAACTCCTCTTGTGGACAAGGGGCTTGCGTGCCCCTTGCGCCCCGGTGGGCGGCTCACGAGACTGTTCGCACAGCTAGAACGCGTACTAGTTCTTCTTCCGTGGGTGCCGGTTCTTCTTCCGTGGTTGGTGCCGGGACGCCCTCGGACGCCAGGAGAGGACGAGTCAGTCATGGCCGCGGAACCCGTCATCGTCGAAGCAGTACGCACCCCGATCGGCAAGCGCGGCGGTGCGCTCGCCAACCTCCACCCCGCCTACCTCCTGGGGGAGACCTACCGCGAACTCCTCGCCCGTACGGGCATCCAGCCCGACTGCGTCGAACAGATCGTCGGCGGCACCGTCACCCACGCCGGTGAGCAGTCCATGAACCCGGCCCGCAACGCCTGGCTGGCCATGGGCCTCCCGTACGAGACCGCGGCGACCACCGTGGACTGCCAGTGCGGCTCTTCCCAGCAGGCCAACCACATGGTCGCCAACATGATCGCGGCCGGCGTCATCGACATCGGCATCGGCTGCGGCGTCGAGGCGATGTCCCGGGTGCCGCTGGGCAGCGGCTCCAAGCACGGCCCCGGCAGGCCCTGGCCCGACGAGTGGAACGTCGATCTGCCCAACCAGTTCGAGGCCGCCGAACGCATCGCCCGCCACCGGGGGCTGACCCGCGAGAACGTCGACTCGCTCGGCCTGATCTCGCAGGAGCGGGCGGCCGTCGCCTGGGCCGAGGAGCGCTTCAAGCGGGAGACCTACGCCGTCCAGGTCCCCACCACCGAGGACGAACAGGCCGCGGGCCAGGGCATGTGGCGACTGGTCGACCGCGACGAGGGGCTGCGCGACACCAGCATGGAGGCGCTGGGCCGGCTCAAGCCCGTGATGCCGACCGCCGTCCACACGGCCGGCAACTCCTCACAGATCTCCGACGGTGCCGCCGCGGTGATGTGGGCCTCGAAACGGATGGCGCGCGCCCTCAAGCTCACCCCGCGGGCCCGCATCGTGGCCCAGGCGCTGGTCGGCTCCGATCCGCACTTCCATCTGGACGGCCCGATCGACGCCACCCGCGCGGTACTCGGCAAGGCCGGGATGTCCCTCAAGGACATCGACCTCGTCGAGATCAACGAAGCCTTCGCCGCCGTGGTGCTCTCCTGGGCGCGGGTCTTCGGACAGGACCTGGAGAAGGTGAACGTCAACGGCGGTGCCATCGCCCTTGGACACCCGGTCGGTGCCACCGGCGCCCGGCTGATCACCAGCGCCCTCCACGAACTGGAGCGCACGGACAAGGAGTTCGCCCTGATCACCATGTGCGCGGGGGGAGCACTGGCCACGGCGACGATCATCCAGCGGCTGTAGGACGACCGTGCGGCGGCTCTGGAGGGTGGGGCGGGTCAGGGACGGGTGGCCAGGAGCAGGTCGACCACGTAGGTCTCCTCCACCCTCTCGTCGGGGAAGAGCCGGCGCAGGTGGTCGCGCTCCCGGGCGAGGAAGGCGTCGTTGCCGGCGGCGTCGAGGACGAGGAACGCCGAGTGGCTGCTGAGGTTGGCGAGATGTGTGTGGAGCGGGACCGTGCGGCTCCAGCGCATCTGACGGCGCGCGACACGGAGTCCCGCCAGACCGGCCAGCCGGACGGCATCGCCGTCGTCGGGGCGGGGCCGCCCGGAACGTGGCGCCACTCCGCAGTGGCGGGCGACGCGCTCGTCCTGTGCGGCGATCCACGGGACATCGAAGGCCGTGGTGTTCCACCAGACCGCGAGCGCGCCGCCGGGGCGCAGGACGCGCAGCGCCTCGGGCACGGAGCGGGCGGTGTCGGTCCAGTGCCAGGACTGCGCGTACGTGATCAGGTCCTGGGAGGCGTCGGCGAGGGGCAGGGCATTGCCGTCACCCCGCACGAGCGGCACATCCGGGAGCGCGTCGCGGAACTGGGCGGCCATGGCGTCGCCCGGCTCGACGGCGATCACCTGTGCGCCACGCTCCCGCAGGAGGACGGTGGCGATGCCGGTGCCGGCCCCGATGTCGGCGACGCGGCAGCCCGCGAGGGGATGTCCGATGAGCTCCTCGATCGTGGTGAACAGCGCCGGCGGATAGGACGGCCGGTTCGCCGCGTACTGGGCGGCGGCCGTGTTGAACGAACAGGCGCGTGGGGTGGTGGGGGACATCTCCCCATCATGGCGGAGGTGCGGGAGAGGAGGAACGCCGGAACGCCGCGGGGGCGTCGAAGGCGGCCCGGCGGGTGGCCCGGCGCAGGGCCTTGAGGAGGGTGCCGCCCAGGGTGAAGGTGAGGAGCACGGTGACCACGGCGCGGGGCAGGTCCCAGCCGAGGGACGTGGCCAGGCAATAGGCGATGTACCGGGCGAGGTTCTGATCGAGAGGGTCGCCGGGGACGAAGGAGACGCCCGAGGCCATACCGGCGATATAGGGCCAGCCCTGGAGGTTCATGATCACGCCGTAGAGCACGGCGGCGACCGCGCCGTACGCGGCGAGCATGACCAGTTCGCGGCGCCCCCGCAGCCGGTCGGGCCCCGGCAGCAGGCCGGCGCCCATCGACACCCATCCCATCGCCAGCATCTGGAACGGCAGCCAGGGACCGACGCCGCCGGTCAGCAGCGCCGAGGCGAACATCGCCACGGAACCCAGGACGAAGCCGAAGCCGGGACCGAGCACCCGGCCCGACAGCACCAGCAGGAAGAACATCGGCTCGATACCGGCCGTCCCCGCGCCCAGCGGGCGCAACGCCGCTCCGGCCGCCGCCAGCACGCCGAGCATCGCGATGGCCTTCGCGTCCAGGCCGGTGTCGGCGATGGTCGCCACGACCACGGCGAGCAGCAACGGCAGCAGCGCGGCGAACAGCCAGGGCGCGTCCTGGGAATGGGCGAGCCCGGACGCGGAGTCGGCGAGCAGCGGCCACCCGAAGGCCATCACACCGGTGAGCGAGACCAGGGTCAGCGCGGCGATGGAGCGGGGCCCGAGGCGTACGGGGCGGGCCTGGCGGGCCGGGGTCATCCGGTGGCCTCCAGGGCGTGTGCCACCTGGGGAACGGTCAGCCAGGGCAGCGGGGCCAGCACCTTGGCGACCTGCGGGGCGAAGGAGGGAGAGGAGACGACGACCTCTTCGGTGGGACCGTCGGCGACGGCCTCACCGTCCGCCAGGATCACCACACGGTGCGCCAGTTCGGCGGCGAGTTCCACATCATGGGTGGCCAGGACGACGGCGTGGCCCTCGGCCGCCAGGCCGCGCAGCACCTCGATCAGGCGGGCCTTGGCCGCGTAGTCCAGCCCGCGGGTGGGCTCGTCGAGGAGGAGCAGCGGAGGGCGGGCGGTCAGGACGACGGCGAGGGCGAGGGCGAGCCGCTGGCCCTCGGACAGGTCGCGGGGGTGGACGGAATCGGGAACATCGGGCAGCAGCCTGCCGACCAGGGCCCGGCAGCTGCCCGCGGGGGCGTCCGCGTCCTGGTCGGCCGCGGCGCACTCGGCGGCGACGGTGTCGGCGTAGAGGAGGTCGCGGGGTTCCTGGGGGACGAGGCCGACGTGCCGCAGCAGGGTGCGCGGGCTGGTGCGGTGCGGGACGGCACCGCCGACCCGTACCGACCCGGAGGACGGCTCGTGCATGCCGACGAGCGTGGTGAGGAGGGTGGACTTGCCCGCACCGTTGCGGCCCATCAGCGCGATGATCTCGCCGCCCCGGACCGTCAGGTCCACCCGGTGCAGTGCGTCGGTCCGTCCCCGGCGGACGCCGAGCCCGGAAACCTCCGCGACCGCACCGGAGCGCACGTCCGGGATGTCGCCGCGGACGGGCACGGTCGCCCGGCCCAGCCGCTCGCGGAGCGGGGCGGCCTTGCGCCGGGCGTCGCGTACGGACAGCGGCAGGGGCGACCAGCCGGCGAGACGGCCGAGCGCCACGACCGGCGGGTGGACGGGAGAGACGGCCATGACGTCGGCCGGGGCGCCCATGACCGGGGGTGCGCCGGGGGAGGGGAGGAGGATGACCTGGTCGGCGTAGTGCACGACGCGTTCCAGGCGGTGTTCGGCCAGGAGGACGGTGGTTCCCAGGTCGTGGACCAGGCGCTGGAGTACGGAGAGCACCTCTTCGGCGGCGGCCGGGTCGAGGGCCGAGGTCGGCTCGTCGAGGACCAGGACCTTGGGGTGGGTGGTGAGCACCGAACCGATCGCCACCCGCTGCATCTGGCCGCCCGAGAGGGTGGTGAGGGCGCGGTCGCGCAGATCGGCGAGGCCCAGCAGGTCCAGGGTCTCCTCGACGCGGCGGCGCATCACGTCGGGGGCGAGGCCGAGCGACTCCATGCCGTAGGCGAGTTCGTCCTCGACGGTGTCGGTGACGAAGTGGGACAGCGGGTCCTGGCCCACGGTGCCGACGACATCGGCGAGTTCACGTGGTTTGTGGGTGCGGGTGTCGCGGCCGTCGACGGTGACGCGGCCGTGCAGGGTGCCGCCGGTGAAGTGCGGGACGAGTCCGCAGACGGCGTTCAGGAGGGTGGACTTGCCCACGCCGGAGGGGCCGACCAGGAGGCACAGTTCGCCCTCGGGGACGGTCAGATCGATGCCCTGGACGGCGGGCGCCGCGGCGTCGCCGTACGTGACCGAGACCTGCTCGAACCGGATCACTGGGTGGGCTCCTTCTTGTGCCGCTCGTTTTCGTGCCGCTCGTGCTTCTCGTACGTCTCGAGCTTCTCGTACGTCTCGTACTTCCTCTGCTTCCCGTGCTTTACGGATTCCTCGTGTGCCGATGCCGATGCCGATGCCGATGCCACGGCCGGGGGCGGGGCCGGCGCCACGATCGCCGGAAGCAGTCCGAGGAGGACGGCCGCGGCCGGCCAGAGGGGGAGGACGGGAGCGGTGAGGGGGACCGCGGGCGGGTGCAGGGCGGCGGGAGCGTAGGCGCTGGCCCAGATCATCGCGGCGGCCACGGCGATACCGGAGCCCGCGACGAGGCAGGCGCGCGGGCCCCAGCGCTCCGGGCGGTACCGGGTGCGGACCGAGCGGCGGCCGCCGAGCCACAGTCCGCCGAGCGCCGCGGCCAGTCCGCCGAGCAGCAGCGGCAGCCCGTAGCCGCCCCCGGTGCCGCCCAACAGGCCGTACGTACCGGCGCAGATGCCGAGCAGGCCGCCGAGGGTGAGCGCGGAGGTGGTGTGCCGTACGGCGCGCGGCACCTGTGCGCTCCGGCCGTAGCCGCGGGCGTCCATGGCCGCGGCCAGCGCCACCGAACGCTCCAACGCGCCCTCCAGCACCGGCAGACCGACCTGGAGCAGCGCCTTGAACCCGCGGTCGGGGCGGCCGCGCAGCCGGCGCGCGGCGCGCAGCCGCTGGACGTCGGCGACCAGGTTCGGTGCGAAGGTCATGGCGACGACGACCGCCACGCCCGCCTCGTACAGCGCGCCCGGCAGGGACTTCAGCAGCCGGGCCGGGCTGGCGAGCGCGTTGGCGGCGCCGACGCAGATCAGGAGGGTGGCCAGCTTCAGCCCCTCGTACAGCGTGAAGAGCATGCCCTCCGCGGTGACCCGGCCACCGAGCCGGACGCCCTGCGCCCAGTCCGGCAGGGGCACTTCGGGCAGGGTGAACAGGGTGTGGGTACCGGGAACGGGCGTGCCGAGAACGACCCCGAAGACCAGCCGGATGGCGATCACGACCAGGCCGAGCTTGACGAACGCGCCGTACGAACGGGCCCACGGCGCATCCGTACGACGGACCGCGACCACATAGCCGGCCACTCCCACCAGGAGTCCCAGCAGCAGCGGGTTGGTGGTGCGGGAGGCCGCGGTGGCCAGTCCGAGCGCCCACAGCCACCAGGCGCCGGCGTGCAGCGCGGTGGTACGGGTCGCCTGCGGGGCGCTCATCCGCGTCGGCGGCGCGCCTGCCACACGGCCGCCGCGCCCAGTACGACGACGGCCGCGACACCGCCGAGCAGCCCGGCGGACGGCCCGCCGCTGTCCTCCCCGCTGCCGTCCTCCGCGCCGCTGCCCTTCGCCGCGGTGTTCTTCCCGCCGCCGTCCTTCGTCCCGCCGGGTCCGCCGGAGCCGGATCCGTCCGACCCCTTCGACCCGTTCACCTGGTCCCCGCAGCCCGCCTTCGGGTACCCGGCGATGGCGCACAGCAACGCGCTGGAGTCGTAGCGCAGCGGCGGCGCGACCGCGGCCAGCGCCTCACCCGCCGAGGCATCCTCGGGCACCTGGGCGCACTCCGTCCGGGCCTTCGGCGGCCGTTCGCCGTCCGGCGCGTCCGAGGCGGTGCCGAAGTCGAGGACGACGCCGATCCGCTTACGGCCGTCCTTGGCGGGCGTATCGCGGCAGATCGCGTCGAAGTCCGCGGCCGTACGCGGCGTGCCGGCCGCCGCGGAGTCGGCGCTGACGGTGAAGCGGAAGCCCTCGACCGTGCCATCGGCGGGCCGTACGGTGGCCGGCCCCGCGGTGGCGTACGTCCAGGAACCGGAGCCGCTCGGGCCACTGCCGCCCTTGGCCTCCGCGCCCTGCCAGAAGGACCAGTAGCGGTACTCCTGGGCCTGGGCCGGCCCGGCGCCCAGACCGACGACCGCACCGGCCAGCAGCACCGCCCCGAAGACCCGCCCGGGACGTGTCAGCAGCGTCAGCCGTATCAGCCGCGCCGGTTCGGTACGCCCCGTCCCCCACCTCTGCCGCGCCGGCCACGTCCGCCGCATCAGAGATCGTTCTTCTTCCTGCGGCCGCTCAGCAGGAAGCCGATGCCGGCACCGATGGCGAGCCCGATGCCGATGACCAACCAGAGGCCGAAGCCGCCGCCGCTGTCCTTGGAGTCCTCGGCTTCGCCGGACGTGTCCGAGCCGTTGCCGTCCTTCTCGTTCACCGAGGCCGGCTTGGGGCCGGTCGCGTTCAGCGCGGCGACCAGGTCCGTACCGCCGAACGACCGCGGGTCGGTACCGGTGGCGTGCGCGGCCAGCACCAGCTGGGCGTACGCGGCCGGGCCGCTCTGCTCGGCCCAGCCCGCCGCGTTCCGCTCCAGCCACTTCAGCGGCTTCTGGGCCGCGGAGCCGTGCCCACCGGCCGCCAGCGCGACCACGGCATCGGCGGTGTTGCCGACATCGGGCTGCTTCTCCTGACCCGGCATCGCGGAGGGCAGATGCTGCTCGTTCGCGTCGAGCTGTGCGACGAGGTAGGCGGCACCGGCGTCCGCTGCCCGGTCCCGTCCCGCCGTCCCCTGCTGCTTGCCGTCCTCGCAGCTCAGCGGGTTGACCGGGGTGTCCTGACGGTCACCGGAAGGTGCCACGACGAAGCCCTTGCCGAGCGCGCCGGTGGCCGCGGCCGCCGTGGCGTCCGCGTTCGGCGCCGCTCCCTTGAGCTGGAAGGTGAACGCGCCGCGCTCGCCCTCCTTGACGTCGGCGTCGCAGCCCAGCTGGAAGGTGAGCAGCCCGTCGTACGGGTTCTTGCCGCCCTTCCGGGACGTGACCGACTCCGGCTTCTCGCCGGCCGCCGTGAGCGCGCCGATCACCACGGAGGTGGAGTTGGCGTCGCTGGGCGAGCCGGGCATCGAGCTCCAGCCGCCGTCGTCGTTCTGCACCGACTTCAGCCAGTCCACGGCCTTCTTCACGGCGTCGCCGTGCCCGCCGAGGGCGGCCAGTGCCTGCACCGCGGCGGCCGTCTGGTTGGTGTCCCGCATCGTCTTGGCGTCGCAGGCCTTGCCCGGCTCGGCACGGAAGGCGGCGAACGAGCCGTCCGCGCACTGCTGCCCAGCCAGCCAGTCCACGGCCGGCGCCGCGGGCCGTACGCCCACCGTGTGCTGTGCCAGCAGCGCCAGCGACTGCCGCCAGACGCCGTCGTACTGCGGGTCCTTCGTGCCGTACAGCCCGCTCGGCAGCTTGCCGGCCGACGGGGCCGGCGACGGAGCGTCCGCGAACGCGGCGGGAGCCGCGGCCGTGCCCAGCACCGCCGCGGCAGCCAGCGCCGTGGCGGCGCGGCGTGCCAGGAAGGCGACGGGGTGCGTCAGCGGAGCGTGGGGAGCCATGGAAGCCATGGGGGCCATCGGGTCGGTGCCTCTCGGTTCGGGTCGCGGCGATGGTACGGAGCCGCGCTCGGCAGGCCGCGCGCGCCGATCCTGCGATCGGGCGCGCGAGGACACCGGGCTCAGCTCCGCATACCTCGACGGTGCCGCACGCCGGGCCGTCCGCCCAGGTGGGCGGCTTACGGTTCCGGTGGCGGGAGCCTTGGTCGTGCCCCATCGGGTGCTCCGGCTCGTACGGCCGGGTGCGGCGCGCGGGCCGGGCCAGCCGTCCTCACGGTTGCGGGTCAGCGCCGGATTTCCACCGGCTTCCCCCGATCAGGTACGGATGAAGTTGTCCCGCCCACCTTAACCGGCGCCGCCCCGGATCCCGACGGGTCGGCGACAGGCATCGAGCATTTCTGCTATTCCGGGCATTTCGGCCATACCGGGTTAAGTGGTCGAGCTCATGCCGTGGACGTCTCGTCATGGACTCCTTCTCATGAACCCCCTCTCACGAACCCCCTCTCACGAACCCCCTCTCAAGGACTCCTTCTCATGGACTCCTGCAACTAGAACTGGTATCAGTTCCTGACGGTAGGGAGCACCGGCGTCGGACAGCGGCCAACCCGCAGGAGGCGGCAGCGATGAGCGACCTCGTCGAGCACGGAAAGCTCTACATAGGCGGTGAGTTGGCCGATCCGGCCGGCCGGGACGTGATCGAGGTCGTCTCACCGCACACCGAACAGGTCATCGGCCGGGTCCCGCACGCCTCGCGGGACGATGTCGACCGCGCGGTGTCGGCCGCCCGCACGTCCTTCGACTCCGGGGTCTGGGCGCATGCCCCGCTGGCGGACCGGATCGCGGTGGTGACCCGTATCAAGGACGCCTTCGCGGCCCGTAGCGAGGAGTTCGCCAAGGTCATCAGCTCCGAGAACGGCACCCCGTACACCTCCGGCGTCATGGTGCAGTCGCTGGCCGCGGTGCTGGCCTGGGACGCGGCGCTGACGGTGGCCCGCGACTTCTCGTTCGAAGAGCGGCGGGACGGTGTGCTGGGACCGATCCTCGTCCGGCGCGAGCCGGTCGGGGTGGTGGCGGCCGTAGTGCCCTGGAACGTCCCGCAGTTCACCGCCGCGGCCAAGCTCGCGCCCGCGCTGCTGGCGGGCTGCTCGGCGGTACTGAAGGTGTCGCCGGAGACCCCGCTGGACGCATATCTGCTGGCGGAGATCGTCACCGAGGCCGGGCTGCCGGAAGGGGTGCTGTCGATTCTGCCCGCGGACCGCGAGGTCAGCGAGTACTTGGTCGGGCATCCGGGAGTGGACAAGGTGTCGTTCACCGGCTCGGTCGCGGCCGGCAAACGGGTCATGGAGGTCGCCGCCCGCAACCTCAGCCGGGTCACCCTCGAACTCGGAGGCAAATCCGCGGCGTTGATCCTGCCGGATGCGGACCTGGACGCTGCGGTGGCCGGCATCGTGCCGTTCGCCTGGATGATCAACGGCCAGGCCTGCGTGGCCCAGACGCGGATCCTCGCGCCGCGCGCCCGCTACGACGAGATCGCCGAACGGTTCGCGGCGGCCGCCGACGCGCTCACCGTCGGCGACCCACTGGATCCGGCCACCGAGGTCGGGCCGCTGGTCGCCCGCCGCCAACAGCAGCGCTCTCTGGACTACATCGCGCTCGGGCGGGAGGAAGGCGCCAAGGTCCTGACGGGCGGCGGGCGGCCGAAGGGGCAGCCGACGGGCTGGTACGTCGAGCCGACCCTCTTCGGCGAGGTCGCCAACTCCATGCGGATCGCGCGTGAGGAGATCTTCGGCCCGGTCATCTGCCTGCTGCCGTACGAGGACGAGGCGGAGGCGGTACGGATCGCCAACGACTCGGAGTACGGCCTTTCGGGCTCGGTCTGGACCGCCGACGTCGAGCACGGCACGGACATCGCCCGGCAGGTGCGTACCGGTACGTACTCGGTGAACACCTTCAGCATCGACATGCTGGGCCCGTTCGGCGGCTACAAGAACTCCGGTATCGGCCGGGAGTTCGGCCCCGAGGGCTTCGGTGCCTACCTGGAGCACAAGATGATCCATCTGCCGGCGGGTGCCTGATGGCGGACCGCTGGCGGGTCGAGGTGGATCGGAGGGTGTGCATCGGATCGGGGATGTGCGTCGCCATGGCGCCGGACGGCTTCCGGCTGGACCCGGCCCGGCAGTCGCACCCTACGGCGACGGAGGCGGACGCCGCGGAGAGCCTGCTGGCGGCGGCCGAGGGCTGTCCGGTGGAGGCGATCGTCCTCACCGCCGCCGGTGGTGGTGAGGCGGTCTTCCCGCCGGAGGAGTGACCAGGGGAGTAACCAGAGGAGTGAAGGGTCTCCGGGAAGCGGGAAGCGGGAAGCGGGAAGCGGGTACGGGCGCGGGCCGGCGGGGACGGCATCCGGCGGCCGCGGTGCGGCAGAATCCGGATATGCGTCTGGTGATTCTTTGTGGTGGAGAGAGTTCGGAGCGAGACGTCTCCCTGGCCTCGGGCTGGTCGGTCGCCCGGGCCGCGCTGGAGCGGGGACACGAGGTGGTGCTGGTCGACCCGGCCGCCGAAGTGCCGGTTCTGGCCGGGCCGCTGCGACCCGGTGACCCGGTCGACGCGGTCGGGGTGGGGAAGGAGCCGCCGTCCCCGCTGGACCGGCATCGGTTGCGGCGACGTATGCACGCCGCCCTGACCGGCGGCCCGGTCCTCGATCTGCTGCGCGGGGCCGAGTCGGTGTTCCTGGCGCTGCACGGCGGCTGGGGCGAGGACGGGCATGTGCAGGCGCTGCTGGAGATGGCCGGTGTGCGGTTCACCGGTGCGGGCAGCGCGGCCTGCGCGGCGGCGTGGCACAAGGGGCGGGCGCAGGCGGTGCTGGGCGCCGCGGGTGTGCCGGTGGCCGAGCGGGTGCTGTGGCGGCCCGGGGCGGGCGAGGCGCCGCAGGACGTGCAGCGGCTGGTGGGGGCAGGCCCGGTGGTGGCCAAGCCGGTTGCGGACGGTTCGAGTGTGGCGGTCCACCGGGTCGACTCGCTGTCACAGCTGGCACAGGTGGCGGCCGAGGTGCACGCCGCAAACTCCGCAAACTCCGCAAACTCCGAAGACTCCGCATACTCCGAAGACTCCGGAGGCGGTGAGCTGCTGGTGGAACCGTTCCTTCCGGGGCGGGAGTTCACCGTGGCCGTGGTCGGCGACGAGGTGCTCCCCGTGGTCGAGATCGAGCTGACGACACCGTTGTTCGACTACGCCGCCAAGTACCAGCCCGGGGCGGTCGGCGAGGTGTGTCCGGCGCGGATTCCGGCCGACTTCGCCGGCCGGTTGCAGGAGTTGGCACTCCGCGCCCACCAGGCGCTGGGGTTCGGCAGCGGCACGTACTCACGCACCGACTTCCGCTGCGACGCCGGAGGCGAGCCGATGTGCCTGGAGACGAACGCGCTCCCGGGCCTTACGGCGACGAGCCTGGTGCCGCGCGCGGCGGCCGGTGCCGGTTGGACCTACCCCGATCTGATTCAGCGCATCGTGGACCTCGCGACGCGCTGAGCGCGGACGCCTTGAGGCGTGCGGACGCCTGCCCTCTGCTGCCCGCTATCCCTGCCACTGCCCGCAATCACTGCCCCTGCCCCTGCCCCGGCGCCGTGACGTCGATGAGTCGGCACACCGTCTCGATATCTATCTTCACCTGGGCGATCGAGGCGCGCCCGGACAGCCAGGTGATCAGCGCCGAGTGCCAGGTGTGCTCGATGACCCGGACCGCGGACAACTGCTCGGGGGTGGCGGGCCCGTCCAGGCCCATCGCGTCGAGGATGATCGCCGTCGTCAGCCGGGAGACGGTGTCCACTTCGGGGCTCACCGACCGGTCCGCGAAGGTCAGCGCGCGCACCATCGCATCGGCGAGATGCGGCTCGCGCTGCAGTGCGCGGAAGGCCCGCATCAGGGTCTGGGCGACCCGCGCGCCCGGTTCCTGCTCGGACGGCGGCCGCTTGCGCAGGGTCTCGTGCATGTGCTGGAGCTGGTCCTGCATGGTGGCGACCAGCAGATGCACCTTGGAGGGGAAGTAGCGGTAGAGGGTGCCGAGCGCGACGCCGGAGGATTCGGCGACCTCGCGCATCTGCACGGCGTCGAAGCCGCCACGGGACGCCAGCTTGGCGCTGGTGTGCAGGATGCGGCGGCGTCGGGCCTCCTGACGCGCGGTCAGGGGAGGACTCGCGGGAAGCGTCGGCCTGGCCGCCCTGGATTCCGTAGTCATATTTCCCATTCCATGGCATTCCGTCCGCGATGCGGTGAGTGCCGGTGCTGTGATCGACACAGCATGGCAGGGGTGCGGGTGGTGGCGCGAATCACCTGGTACGGCTCTTCTCGCATCGTTCTCGGCCGGTAGATTCGAAGCTCGTGAACTGGTCGGTAGCTGCCGGTGGCTCAGCTCAACAGCTCGGCAGTTCTGAAACTTGTTCTAGATTACCGCCAGCGGTTACGCTCCGGCGAAAGTCCAGTGAGAAGGGGGCCGTGCGTGACCGCAGAGGCCGTCCGGGCAGCCGCGCGCGCCGAGGCCACCACCCCGAGCAACGACGGGCGCCCGTTGCGCACCGAGGCCACACCCCAGAGCAACCACGGGCGTCCGTTGCGCTCCGAAGCCACGCCCCAGAGCAACCACGGGCGTCCGTTGCGCATCGCGATGCTCACGTACAAGGGGAACCCGTTCTGCGGCGGACAGGGCGTCTACGTACGCCACCTCTCGCGCGAACTGGCCCGCCTCGGCCACACCGTCGAGGTCATCGGCTCCCAGCCGTATCCGGTCCTCGACGGGGGCGTGACCCTGACCGAGCTGCCCAGCCTGGACCTCTACCGGCAGCCTGACCCGTTCCGCACGCCGAAGCGCGGCGAGTACCGCGACTGGATCGACGCCCTCGAGGTCGGCACGATGTGGACCGGCGGCTTCCCCGAGCCGCTGACCTTCTCGCTCCGTGCCCGTCGCCACCTCGCCGCCCGCCGCGGCCAGTTCGACGTCATCCACGACAACCAGACCCTCGGTTACGGCCTGCTCGGCGGCCCGGGCGCGCTCGGCGCCCCGCTGGTCACCACGATCCACCACCCCATCACCGTCGATCGGCGGCTCGATCTGGCGGCCGCCCAGGACTGGAAGCGCCGCACCTCGGTCCGTCGCTGGTACGGCTTCACCCGGATGCAGAAGCGCGTGGCCCGCCGGCTGCCGTCCGTGCTCACCGTCTCAGGGTCCTCCCGCCAGGAGATCGTCGACGACCTCGGCGTACGCCCCGACCGGATCCATGTGGTCCCCATCGGCGCCGACACCGATCTGTTCTCGCCGGATCCGGCCGTCGCCGAGGTGCCGGGCCGGATCGTCACCACCTCCAGCGCCGACGTCCCCCTCAAGGGCCTGATCCACCTCGTCGAGGCGCTCGCCAAGGTGCGCACCGAGCATCCCGACGCCCACCTGGTGGTCGTCGGCAAGCGCGCCGACGACGGGCCGGTCGCCGCCGCCATCGAACGGCTCGGGCTGGGGGACGGTTCCGGCGCCATCGAGTTCGTCAAGGGCATCACCGACGGCGAACTCGTCGACCTCGTCCGCAGCGCCCAGGTCGCCTGCGTCCCCTCCCTCTACGAGGGCTTCTCGCTGCCCGCCGCCGAGGCGATGGCCACCGGCACCCCGCTGCTGGCCACGACCGGCGGCGCCATCCCCGAGGTCGCCGGGCCCGATGGCGAGACCTGTCTCGCGGTACCCCCGGGTGACGCCGGAGCGCTGGCGGCCGGGCTGCTCCGCCTCCTGGGTGACGAGGAGCTCCGCCACAGACTCGGCACTGCCGGCCGGGAGCGGGTGCTGGCCCGCTTCACCTGGCGACAGGCCGCCATCGGCACCGCCGAGCGCTACCGCGAGGCGATCGCCCTCCGGGGCGGCCGGACCGCGGCCCCCACCCCGGGTACGTAGACCGGCCGCACCGCCCCCCCACCTCCCATAGCCCTCCTCTAGCCCTCCCCCCACAACACCCCATAGCCCCCACCGCCACCACCCGCCGCCGGACGAAAGCAGAACGCCGTGCTGACCGTCGACTTCTCCCGCTTCCCGATCGCCCCGGGCGACCGCGTGCTCGACCTGGGGTGTGGTGCCGGCCGGCACGCCTTCGAGTGCTATCGGCGTGGCGCGCAGGTCGTCGCCCTCGACCAGAACGGTGACGAGATCCGCGAGGTCGCCAAGTGGTTCGCCGCTATGGAGGAGGCCGGGGAGGCCCCGGCGGGCGCCTCCGCCGTCGCCATGGAGGGCGATGCGCTGGCGCTGCCGTTCCCCGACGACAGCTTCGACGTCGTGATCATCTCCGAGGTGATGGAGCACATCCCGGACGACAAGGGCGTACTCGCCGAGATGGTGCGGGTGCTGCGCCCTGGCGGCCGGATCGCCGTCACCGTGCCCCGTTACGGACCGGAGAAGGTCTGCTGGGCGCTCAGCGACGCCTACCACGAGGTCGAGGGCGGCCATATCCGCATCTACCGGGGCGAGGAACTGCTCGGCAGGGTACGAGAGGCCGGCCTGGAGCCGTACGGCACGCACCATGCGCATGCGCTGCACAGCCCTTACTGGTGGCTCAAGTGCGCCTTTGGGGTGGACAACGACAAGGCGCTGCCGGTGCAGGCGTACCACAAGCTGCTGGTCTGGGACATCATGAAGAAGCCGCTGGCCACCCGGCTGGCCGAGCGGGCGCTCAACCCGGTCATCGGCAAGAGCTTCGTGGTCTACGCGACCAAGCCGCATCTGCCGGAGGCGGCCGCGGCTGACACGACGGCCAAGCGCTCCGCAGGGACCGCCAAGTGACGAGTCCCGGACGTACCGAACGGCTCGTCCTGCCAGGGGTGCTCACCGCCGAACAGGCGGCCCGTACGGTCGCCGGCATCCTGGCGACCCAGCGCGAGGACGGCGCGATCCCCTGGTTCCGGGGACACCACCTCGACCCGTGGGACCACACCGAAGCCGCCATGGCCCTGGACGCGGCCGGCGAACACGAGCGCGCCGAAGCCGCGTACGACTGGCTGGCGCGCCATCAGAACCCGGACGGGTCCTGGTACGCGGCCTACGCCGACGGTGACGCCGAGACCCCCACCGACCGCGGCCGGGAGACCAACTTCTGCGGCTATATCGCGGTCGGCGTCTGGCACCACTACCTGTCCACCGGCGACGATGCCTTCCTCGACCGGATGTGGCCCACGGTCTACGCGGCGATCGAGTACGTCCTGGAACTCCAGCAGCCCGGCGGCGCGATCGGCTGGAAGCGCGAGGACGACGGCACACCCGTGACCGACGCCCTGCTGACCGGCTCGTCCTCCCTCTACCAGGCGCTGCGCTGCGCCCTCGCGCTCGCCGAACAGCGCGAGGAACCGCAGCCCGACTGGGAGCTGGCCGTTGGCCGCCTCGGCCATGCGATACGCAGCCACCCCGAGCGGTTCCTGGACAAGGCCCGCTACTCCATGGACTGGTACTACCCCATCCTGGGCGGCGCGGTGCGCGGCGAGGAGGCCAGGCGCCGTATCGACGCGGACTGGGAGCGCTTCGTCGTGCCGGGCCTGGGCGTCCGCTGCGTCCTGCCCAACCCCTGGGTCACCGGTGGCGAGAGCGCGGAGCTGGCGCTGGCGCTGTGGGCGATGGGGGAGTCCGAGCGGGCCGTACAGATCCTCACGTGGATCCAGCACCTCCGCGCCGAGGACGGTATGTACTGGACCGGCTATGTCTTCGACGACGACGCGATCTGGCCACCGGAACGCACCGCCTGGACGGCCGGCTCGCTGCTGCTCGCGGTGGCGGCGGTGGGCGGCGACGAGGCCACGACCTCGGTCTTCGGCGGCGAACGACTGCCGACCGGCCTCGATCCGGACTGCTGCCGGTAGGCGTTCCGCCGCCGACGGCGGCCTTCCTCGGCCCTCCCCCTGCTGCGTACGGGCGCCTGCCCGGGTCCCGGCCCGGCTCCCGGCCCGGGTCCCGGCCTGGGGCCTTGCCCGGGGCCTTGTCCGGGCCCCTGTACGAAGCGGGTCGTCCCCATATGGGTCATCCCGGGTGGCGGGGGCACGGCGGACAGGGCAGGCTGCAGATAAGTGGATTGCGACGATCCAGCCCGCCGGGGTCGTGCCGCGCTCTTCTCCCCGTCCTGTAACGGAACTCGCAGCGACGGTAGCGGCACCCTCCGGCGGGCTATCTGCGCGGTCGGCGACCGATAAGGCGGGCCGCCCACCGGCCCCCCGGCCCCGGCCCCGCCTCCCGGCGCAAATGGGTGGCTGCACCCACCGGCAGCGCCGTAATGTGCGCCACATGATGCTTCAAGGTTCCCTCACTCATGAGGAATACTGCGCCCAACTCCTCATCGAGACCGAGAAGTTCCGGGAGACGGTACGCCACGGCGACCTCTCCGCGACCGTGCCGACCTGCCCGGACTGGACACTGGCCGATCTCGCCCGGCACGTCGGCGGCGCGCATCGCTGGGCCGGCACGATCGTCGCCACTCGTGCGACGGAGAGCGTCGATTTCGCGGACGTCCCGGGAGTACCCGGTCCGTCGGGCGAGGACGCGGCGGCCCTGGACGCCTGGCTGGCGGAGGGCGTGGACCGGACCGTGGCCGCGCTGCGCGAGGCGGGCCCCGATACGGAGGTGTGGACCTGGTCGCCGGTGCGGCGTGCGGGGTTCTGGGCCCGCCGGATGACGCATGAAACGCTGGTCCACCGGGCGGATGCCGCGCTCACCGCGGGCTCCGCCTTCGACGTACCGCCCGAGGCCGCCGCCGACTGCCTGGAGGAGTGGCTGCAACTGGTCGGCCTGCCGCAGTTCGCGGCGCACAAGCCCGAAGTGGCCGACGTACTGGGCCCTGGCCGCACGCTCCACCTCCACGCGACCGATGCCCGACCGGAGCTGGCCGCGGAGTGGCTGATCGACCTCACCGGCGACACCGTCACCCACCGCCGGGCCCATGAGAAGGCCGCCGTCGCGCTGCGCGGCCCCCTCACCGACCTTCTCCTGGTCGTCCTCCGTCGGCAGCCGGCCGATGCCGGGAACGTGGAGGTCCTGGGCGATCACACGCTTCTGGACAGGTGGCTGGAGGTCACCGACTTCGGGTGACGAGGGCGGGCGTCACGTGAGGGGCCAGGAACGGGTGGACAGCACCAGCAAGTACCCATCCGGGTCCTGGATGGTCACGCCCCAGGTGTCCCAGTACGGATTGTGTGCCGGTACGCGCTTGCCGCCGTGCTGTTCGAGCCTCTCCACCAGCGAGTCCGGCACCGGTTCGCCGAGATAGATCACCAAGAGGTCCTCGGGGGTCGGCTGCGGGGTCACAGGGGCGAGGGGATCGTGGACGAGCTCGAGGTGCCAGGCGGCATCGGGCCAGCCGACCATCAGGAGCGAGTGCCGGTGCGGGCCTGGAACGCCGTCCGACGTGTGCTGGTACAGGATGTCGAGGCCGAGGCCGGAGACCCAGAACCTCTCCGCTGCTTCCAGATCGCGTGACGGGCGCGCAACGCGTACGTGTGCGGTGCTGTTGGCCGGCATGCTGTCGCCTCCTGCTGGGCTGGCTTGTCGTGAGCGAAGAGCCGTCGCACCGGAGAGTAGTGAGCAAACGATCATGTGCCTATCGGGCGTTGGCCCTAGGACTCTGTAGGACTCTGTGGACGGATGAGACGTACCGATGAGCACGTACGGATGAGACGTACCGATGAGCACCTACGGATGAGCACGTCCGGATGACGGGCCCCTGGAAAGCGCCGCCCATCGGGCGGGCCCTAGTCGTTGAGCTCGGCCAGTACCCGCAGCGTGTGCGGGTCCGGGGCGGTGATCAGCAGATCGGTGACCGGGCCGGAGCGCCACAACTCCAGGCGTTCGGCGATCCTTTCGCGCGGACCGACGAGGGAGATCTCGTCGGCGAAGGCGTCCGGGACGGCGCGTACGGCCTCGTCCCGGCGGCCTTCGAGGAAGAGCCGCTGCACCCGCCGGGCCTCCTCCTCGAACCCCATCCGTGCCATCAGGTCGGCGTGGAAGTTCTTGGCCGCGTGGCCCATACCGCCGATGTAGAAGCCGAGCATCGCTTTGACCGGCAGCAGCCCCTCGGCGACATCGTCGCAGACCACGGCGCGCGCCATGGGGGCGATGAGGAAACCGTCCGGGGTGTCGGCGAGCGAGGCCCGGTAGACGTCGGTGCGCTGCGGGGACCAGTACAGCGGCAGCCAGCCGTCCGCGATCCGCGTCGTCTGGGCGATGTTCTTGGGGCCCTCGGCACCCAGGAGGACGGGCAGACCGGGGCGTAACGGGTGGGTGATGGGCTTGAGCGGTTTGCCGAGGCCGGTACCGTCCTCGCCGCGGTAGGGGTGGGGGTGGAAGCGCCCGTCCACCTCCACCGGGCCCTCGCGGCGCAGCACTTGGCGGATCACCTCGACGTATTCGCGGGTGGCGGTCAGCGGGCTCTTGGGGAACGGCCGCCCGTACCACCCCTCGACGACCTGCGGCCCGGACAGCCCCAGGCCCAGCAGCAGCCGGCCGCCGGAGAGGTGGTCGAGGGTGAGGGCGTGCATCGCCGTGGCGGTGGGCGTACGGGCGGCCATCTGGGCGACGGCGGTGCCGAGCCGGATACGTGAGGTGTGGGCGGCGATCCAGGTGAGCGTCGTGAAGGCGTCCGAGCCCCAGGCCTCCGAGGTCCACACCGAGTCATAGCCCAGCCGCTCGGCCTCGCGGGCGAGTTCGAGGTGCCGGGGGTCGGGGCCGCGGCCCCAGTAGCCCAGTGCCAGACCGAGTCGCATACGGTCGCCTCCCCGGGAGCTGATCGTCGGCATTGACGAGATTGGCGAGATTGGCGAGGTGTCGGATGTGCTGACGCGGACACTGACGGTGTGTCAGGTGCGGCAGGTCTGGCGCACTGTACGGCCGTCCGGCGGACACCGCAACGGCCCTGCCCGTACGGCAACGGCCCCCCGCCCGTAGCTTGGGCGAGGGGCCGCGAAAGGACCGTTGGTCGCTCTGATGGACGGTTGGCCGTCCTGACGGTGGTGCGTCCGTCCGGTCAGCCGCGCTGGATGCCGGTGGTGTCCTGGAGGACGCCGCGCCGGCCGTCCTGGGTCTGCGCGATCAGAGCCTGGCCGCGCTGCTCCACCGCGAGGTACCAGGTGCCGGGCGCCAGTTCGGCGATCGGCGACGGTGAGCCGTCCTCGCCGTACAGCGGGCGCGCGACGGGCACCGCGAACCAGAACGGCGCGAAGTCCGCCGGGGCCCCGCCCGCCGGAGAGCCACCCGCCGGGGTGGCACCTGCCGGGGTGGCGCCCACCGCACCGCCGGACGTGGCATCGCCCGGGCCCTGCTGCCCGGGCATCTGGCCGGCCTGCTGGCCGCCCGGGTACCCGTACCCGTAGCCCTGGCCCGCCTGCTGCTGGGCGCCGGGGTAGCCATAGCCGGGGGTGGTACCGGCTCCGTACGGGGCGGCGGCCTGCGGCTTGGGGGCACTGATCAGAGCGGCCTGCAGCGCCGGGACGAGCGGCGTGGCGAGGGCGCCGCCGGCCAGAACCAGCGCGGCGATCAGGCCGAGGATCAGACCGGGGCCGGCGTTGGCGCCGATGATGTACCAGAACGCCGTCCACGCGGCGAAGACGCTCAGGGCGACACCGAACTGGGCGAGGTCGATGCCGATGACCTTGCGGGGCTGCGGCAGCATACGGGTGACGACGATGATCGCCGCGGCGAACACACCGGCCAGGTAAAGGCTCATCAGTGTGGGCAGCGAGTCCCAGGCGTTGAGGCTGCCGGCGTTCTGTGCCGCGGCCTCGCAGTACTTGGCAAGCGGGCCGGTGCAGTCCGGGGTGCCACTGAAATTGAGGAACGAGGCGATGAACAGCAACACCGCTGCTCCGATCACCACGCCGTCGCCTCGAGTGAGGGAGCGGATGTTCACGTAAGGGTCCTTTGTCTCTTTCGTGGGTCTGGTCGTCGCTGTTGCGGTGCGCGCGGTGCGAGGCACGGCGGTGGCCACCCATCGTAGAGGGGAACCTATCGCCGAATCCGGCGGGCCGTCCTTTCCGTTTCGGCGCGCTGCCGGATGTCGTGGCGAAACCGGCAGCCGATCGGTTCGGTATCCGGTCAGTGACCGGCCAACGCTCGCCCAATGCCCGCCCAATGCCCGCCCAATGCCCGCCCAATGCCCGCCCAATGCCCGGTCAGTGGCCGGTCACTGCGCTGAGAAGTCGGATCAAAGCGTCAGGAAGTCCGCGATGCCCTTGGTGATCCCGAGGGCGGCCTTTTCCCGCCACTGGGCGTCGGTCAATTGCGTGGCGTCTTTCGGATCGCGCATATTGCCGCACTCGATGAACACCTTGGGGACGCTGGAGAGGTTGAGGCCGCCGAGATCGGAGCGGATGTCGAGTCCGGCGCCGTCGCCGAGGTAATTGGAGGGTGCACTTCCGGTCGCCTCGCGGAATTGGCCGGCCAGCCGTTCGCCCAGTTGCCGCGAGGGTCCGACGATGCCGGAGGTGTCGGCCCCGCCGGCCGTGACCCGTGCGGGCAGGATGACATGGAAGCCGCGGTTGCCGGCGTCCGAGCCATCGGCGTGGATCGAGACCGCGGCATCGGCGTGCGCCCGGTTCCCGATGGCCGCGCGTTCGTCCACGCACGGCCCGTACGGGCGGTCGTCGTCATGGGTCAGGACAACCTTGACGCCCTGCCGCTCCAGGAGGGTGCGGGCGCGCCGGGCGACGTCCAGGGTGAAGGAGGCCTCGGCGTAGCCGTCTTCGGTGGAGGTGCCGGTGGTGTCGCACTCCTTGCGCCCGTTGCCGATGTTCACCAGCTGGGCGATCTGCCGGCCGTGGTCGCGGTTGCGGAGGTTGTGGCCGGGGTCGAGCACCACGGTCTTGCCTTTGAGGCCGCTGTGCGGAGGTGTCCCGGCGTGCCCGTGCCCGTGCCCGTGTCCGTGCCCCGGACCGCCCGGGCCCGTCGTGCCGCCGTCGCCCTGCTCCTCGCCGCCACCGGGTGCGTCGCCCGTCGACCGGCTCGGGGCCGGCGCGGGCTGCCCCGCTCTCGGCGGCTCGCCGCCGTCACCTCCCGACGAGCGCAGGGCCAGCCAGCCTCCGAGGCCGACGACCACCAGGGCGGCCAGTGCCATCAGGACGGTGCCGCGCAGGCGGCGGTGCGGGGGGAAAGTACTGCCGTTCGACACGTCCGCGATCGTAGCCCGCACGGCCCGCCCGGCTATCGGGCCCGTACTGCCCGCCCGGATACCGGGCCGTACCTGCCTGTCCGGATACCGGTCCTGCGCGGACGCCGGTCCTGCGCGGACGCCGGTCCTGCTCAGACTCCGGGCCTGTTCAGACGCCGGTCCTGCTCAGACGCCGGCCCCGGTTCGCCGCAGGACGTGCAGCGAGCCGTGTGCAGAGATCTCGGTGAACGCGCCGGAGTCCAGCGCCCTGCGATAGATCCGGTACGGGGCCTGGCCGCCGTCCGCCGGGTCCGCGAAGACATCGTGGATGACGAGCAGCCCCTCGGGTGCGAGGTGCGGCGCCCAGCCTTCGTAGTCGGCGGTGGCGTGCTCGTCGGTGTGCCCGCCGTCGATGAAGACCAGGCCCACCGGCGCCTGCCACAGGGCAGCGGCCTGCGGCGACCGGCCCACCAGGGCGATCACGTGATCCTCCAGGCCGGCGGCGTGCAGCGTGCGGCGGAAGGTGGGCAGGGTGTCCATCCGGCCGACCGCGGGGTCGACGACGGACGGGTCGTGGTACTCCCAGCCGGGCTGCTGTTCCTCGCTGCCCCGGTGGTGGTCGACGGTGACGGCCGTCACCCCGGCGCCGCGCGCCGCGTCCGCGAGCAGGATCGTGGACCGGCCGCAGTAGGTGCCGACCTCCACCAGCGGCAGTCCGAGCGCCGCCGCCTCGACCGCCGCCGCGTACAGCGCGAGCCCTTCGCCCACCGGCATGAAGCCCTTCGCCGCCTCGAACGCGGCGAGGATTTCCGGCTGGGGAGCGAGGGGAGCGCCAGGAGCGCTGGGCGCGGTGGCGGTGCTCGGAGCGGCGGGAGTCGGAGCCGTGGGGCGGCCGGACATGGGCTTCCTCCTGGTGGGGCCTGGTCGTGACGGGTGGTGTGGTCGGGCGGCTCATCGTGCCGTACGGGGTGGCTCATCGTGCCGTACGGGGTTGGGGAGGGGCGCACAGGGGTACGGCGCGGGAGAGACGGACCCGAACCGCGCCTCAGCCCTCCCACCTTCCGCCTCCCGGCCTCCACCTTCCGCCTCAGCTCTCCAACTTCCGCACCTTCCGCGCCTTCCGCCTCCGGCCTCCGCCCGTGGTCCTAGGTCCCCGATCAGCTGTGAATGCGCCGATATCCCGATGCGATGCGCAACGGCCGAGTGCGAGCATGGTCCGCATGCCCCCGATAGCCACGTCCCTCTCTCCCTCCCGGTCACAGACTCCGCGCCGCTCCGCAGCACCGTCCTGGCTGGTGATGCTGCTGGTCTGTGCCGGTCAGTTCCTGGTCGTCCTCGACGTCTCCGTCGTGAACGTGGCGCTGCCCGCGATGCGGACCGGGCTGGGGCTGAGCGAGTTGGGCCTGCAGTGGATCGTCAACGCCTACGTGATCACCTTCGCGGGGTTCATGCTGCTCGGCGGGCGGGCCGCCGACCTCTTCGGTCGTAAGCGGATCTTCGTTCTCGGGCTGGTGCTGTTCACCCTCGCCAGCGTGGGCGGCGGGCTCGCGCAGGAGCCCTGGCAGCTGATCGCGGCCCGTACGGTGCAGGGGGTCGGCGCCGCCGTGCTCTCCCCGGCCACCCTCACAATCCTCACCACGTCGTTCCCGTCCGGCCCGGCACGTACCCGCGCCATCGCCACTTGGACGGCGGTCGGCGCCGGCGGTGGCGCGGTGGGCGGTCTGGTCGGCGGGGTGCTCACCGAGTACCTGTCGTGGCGCTGGGTGCTGCTGATCAACGTGCCGGTCGGCGCGGTCGTGCTGATCGGCGCCGTGCTCTGGCTGACCGAGAGCCGGCAGGGGGTCGCGCGACGGCTCGATGTGCCGGGCGCGCTGCTGGTGACCGCCGGGCTGGGGCTGGTGGCGTACGGGATCGTGCAGACCGAGACGGACGGCTGGGCCTCGGCCTCCGCCCTGCTGCCGCTGGCCGCCGGGCTGGTCCTGATCGCGGCCTTCATCGCCGTCGAGGCGCGCGCCAAGGCGCCGTTGATGCCGCTGGGGCTCTTCCGGCTGCGTTCGGTGTCGTCCGCGAACGCGGCGATGGTGCTGGGCGGCGCCGCGATGTTCTCGATGTGGTACTTCCTGTCGCTCTACATGCAGAACGTGCTGGGGTATCAGCCGATGCAGGCCGGGCTGTCGTTCCTGCCGCACTCGCTGTCCATCGTCCTGGGCTCCAAGATCGCACCCCGGCTGATGAACCGGCTGGGCGCCAAGAACCTGGCCATCGTGGGCGCGGTGATCTCCGCGTCCGGCATGGTCTGGCAGGGTGCGATGGGGGTCGACGGTACGTACCTCGGCACCCTGCTGGGGCCCGGCATCCTGATGGCACTGGGCGCGGGCCTGACCGCCACACCGGTCGCCTCCATCGCCACCTCCGGTGCGGACCCTGCCGACCAGGGCCTGGTCGCCGGCCTGATCAACACCTCCCGTCAGATGGGTGGCGCCCTGGGGCTGTCGGTGCTGTCCACGGTCGCCGCGTCCCGCATCGAGGCGGGCCATGGCCCGAAGGCCCTGGCGGACGGCTACGCGCTGGCCTTCCAGACCGGTTCGGCGGTGCTGCTGGCCAGCATCGTGCTGATGGTCATCGCACTGCCGCGCCGACGGGCGGCGGCCGCGGCGCAAGGCTAGGCCGACGGCGCAAAGCTAGGCCGACGGCGCAGGGGCCAGGCCGACGGGGGGACCGCGGCCGTCCGCGCGGCACCGTAACTGACGACAGGTCAGGTACTTCCGGGGGTCGGGTGTATCGGCTATACATGAGAGCCATCGGCTAGAACGCGTTCTAGAAGTGTGTCCATGTGCGCCGGGTGAGCGCGGCCGCGCCGACCAGATACGACCCTGGCCAGGTCGGCGGTGCGGACGGCTGGGCCGGGGTCCTCACACCGTGGTGAAGGAGAGCAGCGACCCCATGCCGATCGACGCCGCCAAGGCCACCTCCGCGGAGCCGCGGACCACCGAACTCGCCTGGGACCACAAGGACGTACAGCTCTACCACCTCGGCATCGGCGCCGGCGCGGCCACCCCGGAGAAACCGCACCCCGCCACCGACCCGGACGAACTGCGCTACACCCTGGAGAGCGCGCTGCACGTCCTGCCCAGCTTCGCCACCGTCGCGGGCGGAGGGATGGCGGTGGTCGGCGGCCTCTCGGCACCCGGTATCGACGTCGACCTCGCGGCCGTCCTGCACGGCGGGCAGACCGTCACCCTGCACCGCGCCATCCCGGTGCGCGGCCGCGCCACCCAGACCTCGTCCGTTCCAGCCGTCTACGACAAGGGCAAGGCCGCCGTCATCGTGTTGCGCTCCGAAGTGGCCGATGACGAAGGCCCGTTGTGGACCTGCGACACCCAGATCTTCGTCCGTGGCGAGGGCGGTTTCGGGGGCGATCGCGGACCGTCGGCGCGCCTCGAACTGCCCGAGCGCGCCCCCGACCTGAGCACCGAGCGGTACATCCGCGAGGACCAGGCGCTGCTCTATCGCCTCTCCGGGGACTGGAACCCGCTGCACGCCGATCCGGAGTTCGCCAAGCTCGCCGGCTTCGACCGGCCGATCCTGCACGGACTGTGCACGTACGGGGTCGCGCTCAAGTCGGTCGTGGACACGGTGCTCGGTGGCGATGTGTCGCGGGTGCGCTCGTACGCCACCCGGTTCGCGGGTGTGGTCTTCCCGGGCGAGACGCTCGGCATCCGGATGTGGCGGGAACCCGGGCGGGTCCAGGTGTCGGTCACCGCACCCGGGCGGGACGACGCGGCGGTTCTGGAGGACACCGTCGTCGAGCACAGCTGATCGCCGTGCAAGGAGCCCAGTTGATCGCCGTGTAACGAGCACAGCTGATCGCCGTCCCAGCGGCCGCCCAGCTGATCGCTGTCCCAGCGGTCGTCCAGCTGATCGCCGTCCGAGCGGTCGTCGCCGCCCGAACAGTTGTCGTTCGAGAGGAGCCGTGACATGCGCGCAGCCGTACAGCACGAGACCGGGCAGGACAAGCTCGATGTGCTCGACGACATCGAGGCGGTGGGCTTCGGCCCCGGAAAGGTCAGGATCCGCATACGGGCGACAGGGCTGTGCCACTCCGACCTGTCGGCGATGAGCGGAGTGCTGCCGCAGCCCGCGCCCTTCGTTCCCGGTCACGAGGGCGCCGGGGAGATCGTCGACGTCGGCGACGGCGTCACCGGCCTGGGCCAGGGCGACCGGGTGCTGATGTGCTGGCTGCCCGCTTGCGGCAGCTGCCCGTCCTGTAAACGCGGTCAGACCCATCTGTGCCTGACCGGATTCCTGAACGCCGGTACGCCGAACTTCCGGCGCCCCGGTGGGGACGTCTTCGGCTTCGCCGGCACCGGTACGTTCGCCGAGGAGGTCGTGGTCGCCGCGAACTGCGCGGTCCCGATCCCGGACGACGTCCCGTACGAGATCGCCGCGCTGATCGGCTGCGGTGTCACGACCGGGCTGGGCGCCGCCCTCAACACGGCCGAGGTGGCGGCCGGTTCATCGGTCGCGGTGATCGGGTGCGGCGGCGTCGGTATCTCCGCCATCCAGGGCGCGAAGGTGTGCGGCGCGGCCCAGATCGTCGCCGTCGATCCGGTGCCCGCCCGCCGGGAGGCCGCACTGCGCTTCGGCGCCACCGAGGCCGTCACCCCCGATGAGTTCGCCGACGCCAAGGCCCGGATCACCGCGGGGGAGGGCTTCGACTACGTCTTCGAGGTGGTCGGCGCGTCCGCCACCGCCCGCACGGCCTACGAGATGACCCGGCGCGGCGGCACGCTGTGTGTGGTCGGCGCGGGCGCCATGGACGACACCTTCCAGGTCAACATGTTCGAGCTGTTCTTCGACGAGAAGCGGATCCTGCCGTCCCTGTACGGAGGCGGAGATGTGCTGCGCTCCTACGAGCGGGCGATCGCCCTGTGGCGGGCCGGCCGTATCGACCTCGAAGGCCTGATCACCCATCGTGTCCGCCTCGCCGAGATCAACGACGCACTCGATCAGATGCGTTCGGGGACCGCGCTGCGTACCTGCATCGAGATTTGACCGTACGGGCAGGGGCAGGAGCTGAGAGGACAGGAGCAGGAATGGCACAGGCACAGGAGCAGTCACAGCCACAGCCACAGCCACTTGAGGGCCTGACCGCGATCGTCACCGGGGCCGGACGCGGCATCGGCCGTGCCGAGGCCCTGGAACTCGCCCGCCTCGGCGCGCATATCGTGGTCAACGACTACGGGCAGAACGATGGCGCCGACGACGTCACCGCCGAGATCCGCGCGGCCGGCGGCCAGGCGGTGGCGCACCTCGGCGATGTCGCGGACCACGAGCAGGCCCGTGCGCTCGTCCAGCTGGCGATCGACACGTACGGGCAGCTGGACATCCTGGTCAACAACGCGGGCATCCTGCGCGACCGGATGGTGTTCTCGATGACCGAGGACGAATGGGACGCCGTCATCCGCGTCCATCTCAAGGGCCACTTCAACACCATCCGCTTCGCCGCGGCCCACTGGCGTGAGCGCTCCAAGGCGGCCGGCGGCCCGGTATACGGCCGGATCGTCAACACCTCCTCGGAAGCGTTCCTCGCGGGCTCGGCGGGCCAGCCCAACTACGCCGCGGCCAAAGGCGGCATCGTCGGCCTGACCACGTCCACGGCCCTGGCACTGGCCAGATACGGTGTGACCGCCAATGTGATCTGCCCGCGCGCCCGCACCCGGATGACCGAGGAGATCTTCGCCGGCTTTGCGGAGCCGGCGGACGGCGGGCTCGATGCGCTCGCACCGGAGCACGTCGCGCCGCTCGTCGGCTATCTGGCCTCGCCGGCCGCGGCCAAGGTCAATGGCCAACTGCTGGTCGTGCACGGCGGAATGGTCGCCGTCGTCGAACGACCCCGGGTCGCCGCCAAGTTCGACACCACGAAGGGGGTCTTCGGCTTCGAGGAGCTGGACGGCCTGCTGACGCCGTACTACGCGGCGCGTCCGCCGAACGAGACCTTCGCGGCGGCCGAGGTGCTGGGCCTCAAGCACGGCTGACGGGCCAGGGCTGCTGACGGGCCGGGGCTGCTGATGGATCGGGGCCGCTGACGGACCGGGGCCGGGTGCACCGGCTGTGGCCGCCACCCTCGGGATGTGCGGTGGTGGCCACGGCCGGCGTGTGCGTCCTACGTTCCGCGTTCTTCCGCGACTTGTGAGGTGTGCGGTGTGAGGTGTTACGGGTTGAGGTGTTACTGGTCCCGGCGGTGCCGGCCGTAGGGGGCCGATTCGGACTCGTTCGTGGCAGCCGGGCCACGGTGCCTGCCGGAGACTGCGGCCTCGGCGGCCTGGGCGGATGCCTCCTGGGGGCGCGCCTGGGTCGTGTCGGTTCGGGCTTCGGACATGGAAGGAGTCACTCCGTCAGATCGCTTACTGCTGTGCGCGTCGGAGCCTCGCCCGACGACCGCCGAGGCTGCCCTCGAACGGCACCGCCGACGGCCGGTCAACCGGCTGCGTAGCCCCCGCCCAAAAAGTCTAACCGGGTGGGAAAACAGGCTTCACTGGGTCTACCGAGGCGCGAGGGGCGCCTGTTGCAGCGGGACTGGCCTGCACGTTCGAGGATGCGCTGGGGCGTGCTGCGGTTCCGTGCCGATGGCTGGTGGATGTGCGGATCCTGTGGAGTGGTTGTCGGCGCCCACCGCATCCGGAATGGCCCCTCCGCCGGCCGTGGTCGGGGTCCTGGCATTCCTGGCACCGGCCCCCGGGGGCGCACCCTTCAGAGCCTCCAGACTCTCCAGACCCTCCAGGCCCTCCAGTTTCACCGGTCCCTTCAACTCCACAGGCCCGTCAAGCCTTACCGGCCCGCTCCATTTTCCTGGCCCCTTGCCTCTCTTCGGTCGGCTTGCCTCCCTCACCGGCTCTCCCACCGGCTCCCCCATCCGTACCGGCTTCCCCATCCGTACCGGCTCCCATCTCCCCACTCGGCTTACCGTTTCCACGGTTTCCGCCCTTTTCACGGTTTCCATGGTTTCCGCCCTTTCCATGGTTTCTGCCATTTCCACCGTTTCCCTCCGCCGCACCGGTTCCGCCGACTCCACCGGTACGGTCACCCGCGCCACCCCGCACGGCTCCAGGTTCGTCGTCCACGGCAGAAGCAGATCGCCGCTCGCCGTCCACAGCCCGGTGCCCGCCAGCCACCCGGCCGGTACGGGCAGTTGCCGCAGCCGCCGCCCCATGGGCCGCCAGGTTCCCAGCCAGGTGCCGTTCGGTGCGTCCATCCGAAACGCGACCGCGCAGCTCTCGGGTGCCAGCATCTGCCCCGGTTGCACGGCGAACGGGGTCATGGCGGGCCGCAGGCATTCCGGGAAGCGCACCGGCCGCCTGCTGCCCAGCACGCCCCAGCCGAGCCGGTCCTGTCCCGGGGCGTCCGACCGTACGAGCAGCAGTCCGCTGTCCGGATCGGCGAGCAGCAGCCGGTCGTTGCTCTCCTCGGTGATCTGCAGCAGCAGGCCGGTCTCGCCGCCCCGCTCCAGATCGACCGTGACCGTCTTCGTCCGGCCGTCCAACTCCCGGTCCAGGGCCAGCAGTCGGCCGCTGCGGTCCAGCCAGGCGCCGCCCGTGCAGCGCCCGGGGATCTCGGCGATGCGCTCGGGCCTGCCCGTGCCGCCGTGCACGAGCCACAGGCTGGTGCGATGCTCCCCGGGTGCCAGGGCGAAGCCCAGCGTCCCCTTGGGAGAGGGCGGCAGCAGGGTGAGTTCGGGTGCCTCCACGGCACCCAGGAGCAGTTCGCCGGTCCCGGGGCCCGTCGGGTAGAGCAGGGAGACGGCGAAGCGGTCGGCGACCCGGCGCAGGATCAGCACCCGGCCGTCCGTGAGCGGCAGCAGTTCGCTGTCCGGCTCTTCGGGCTGGCTTCCCGGCAGCGGGACGGCGTACGGCTCGGGGCCGCTCAGCGTCCAGCGCTCCGGGAACCAGCTGCCGGCGGCGTCGTCGTGACGGGCGAGCCGGGCGCCGTACGAGCCGTCGGCGGCGATCGTCAGAGCCGCACGGCGCGGGCTGTCCGGCGCGTGAGCGCCCTCAGTGGCACAGATCGTCATCGAGTGGTCACCTCCAGTGGGCAACCGAAGCTACTTTTCGCACTTCCGGCCGATCAACGCGAGGTGCCGCACTTCACGCATAAGGGTGGCGGTCGTCCGGTTCGCCGGTGCCGGGCCGGGCGGTTGTGCTCCCCGTTTGCACGCGGGTTCCCTGTTGGCTCCCTGTTTGCCACGTCGGGTTCCCTGGGTTCCCTGTCGCGAGGGTGGCTGCTCCGGGCGAGCACCCCGGACGACCGGCCCTGCCCGGCCGACGGGCTGTTGCCCGCAGGCCCCGCCCGGCCGACGGGCTGTTGCCCGCAGGCCTTGCCCGGCCGACGGGCTGCTGCCCGCAGGCCTTGCCCGGCCGACGGGCACCCGCCCGGACCGGGCGGCCGCGCGTCCGCCCCCGGCTGACGCCCGTCCTGTCACACCCGGGAGGTAATCTTCCACCCGTGCCCGTACTGTCTGAAGTCCTCGCCGCGCTCGACGCGCTCTGGCCCCCCGAGCGGGCCGAAGGGTGGGACGCCGTAGGCACGGTCTGCGGTGACCCCGATGCCGAGGTCCGCCGTGTGCTGTTCGCCGTCGACCCCGTCCAGGAGATCGTCGACGAGGCCGTGCAGCTCGGCGCCGACCTCATCGTCACCCACCACCCGCTCTACCTGCGCGGTACGTCGACGGTCGCGGCCTCGACCTTCAAGGGCAAGGTCGTGCACACCCTCATCAAGCACGACATCGCGCTGCACGTGGCGCACACCAACGCCGACACCGCCGATCCGGGTGTCTCCGACGCCCTGGCCGGTGCCCTGGATCTGCGGATCCTCCGCCCGCTGGTGCCGGACGCCAGTGATCCGTCGGGCCGCCGTGGCCTGGGCCGGATCTGCGAGCTGGCGCATCCGATGACGCTGGCCGAGTTCGCCTCGTACGCCGCGGCCCGTCTGCCGTCCACCGCGCAGGGCATCCGGGCGGCCGGCGATCCGGAGCGCGAGATCCGCACCATCGCGGTCTCCGGCGGCTCGGGCGACAGCCTCTTCGGTGACGTCCGGGCGGCCGGTGTGGACGCTTTCCTCACCGCTGATCTGCGCCACCACCCGGCCTCCGAGGCCACCCAGCACACGGGCGACGGCTCGCCGGCGCTGCTCGACGCCGCCCACTGGGCCACCGAATGGCCGTGGTGCGAGCAGGCCGCGGCCCAGCTCGACGCGGTCTCCGACCGTCACGGCTGGGGACTGCGTACGCATGTCTCCCATACGGTCACCGACCCCTGGACCGCCCACGCGGCGTCCACCCCCCTGTTCACCCCGACGCACACCACAGGAGCCCCACGCTGAACGCCGCGCCCGCCGACCAGATCCGCCTTCTCGACGTCCAGGCACTCGACGTCCGGCTCACCCAGCTCGCGCACCGGCGCAAGAACCTCCCCGAGCTGGCCGAGCTGCAGACCCTGGAGGCCGACCTCACCCAGCAGCGCGACCTGCTCGTCGCCGCGCAGACCGAGGAGAGCGACACCCTCCGCGAGCAGACCAAGGCCGAGCAGGACGTGGACCAGGTGCGCCAGCGCGCCGCCCGCGACCAGCAGCGCCTGGACTCCGGTGCCGTCACCTCGCCCAAGGACCTGGAGAGCCTCCAGCACGAGATCGCCTCGCTGGCGAAGCGTCAGGGCGATCTGGAGGACGTCGTCCTGGAGGTCATGGAGCGCCGCGAGGCCGCCCAGGAGCGGGTCGCCGAGCTGACCGCCCGGGTGGACGCTATCCAGGCCAAGGTCGATGACGCGGTGGCCCGCCGGGACGCCGCGACCGACGAGATCGACACCGAGGCCGCCACGGTCACCAAGGAGCGCGAGCTCACCGTCGCCGACATCCCCGCCGATCTGCTGAAGCTCTACGACCGCATCCGCGCCAAGGAGGGCGGCGTCGGCGCGGCCCGCCTCTACCAGCGCCGCTGCGAGGGCTGCCGCCTGGAGCTGAACATCACCGAGCTGAACGACGTACGGGCGGCCGCCGCCGACACCGTCGTACGCTGCGAGAGCTGCGCCCGCATCCTGGTCCGTACGCCCGACTCGGGCCTGTAGGCCGCACCGTGCCGCGCACGCTGATCGTCGAGGCGGACGGCGGGTCCCGGGGCAACCCGGGGCCGGCCGGCTACGGCGCGGTCGTCCTCGACCCGGAGACGGGGGAGGCGCTCGCCGAGGCCGCCGAGTTCATCGGCACCGCGACCAACAACGTCGCCGAGTACAAAGGCCTGGTGGCCGGTCTGCGGGCGGCGCACGCGCTGGATCCGGAGGCGCGGATCCAGGTGCGGATGGACTCCAAGCTGGTCGTCGAGCAGATGTCCGGGCGCTGGCAGATCAAGCACCCGGACATGAAGCCGCTGGCCGCCGAGGCCCGATCGGTCTTCCCGCCCGGCCAGGTCGGCTACGAGTGGATCCCCCGCGCCAAGAACAAGCACGCCGACCGGCTCGCCAACGAGGCGATGGACGCGGGCAAGAACGGGAGGCAGTGGGAGCCGGGGGCCTCCCGGGCGGCGCTGGCCACCGGGCCTGCCGGGACCACCGGGTCCGCTACGACGCCCGCCGCCGGGTCCGTTACGGAGCCCGCCCGCAGTGCCGCCGCCCGCGCCGCGGACAAGGCGGAGGACGAGGCCGCGGAAGCCGCCGAGGCGAGGGCGGCGGCCGCCCCGCAGGCCGGCTGGGGCGGCCCCGATCTCGGCGTACCGGCGACCTTCGTCCTGCTGCGGCACGGCGAGACGGCGCTGACGCCCCAGAAGCGGTTCTCCGGCAGCGGCGGCACCGACCCCGAACTCTCCGACGCCGGACGCCGCCAGGCCGAGGCGACCGCCGCCGCGCTCGCCGCCCGGGGCACGATCCAGGCCATCGTCAGCTCACCGCTGCGCCGCTGCCAGGAGACCGCGCGGACGGTCGCGGACCGGCTCGGCCTGGAGGTACGCGTCGAAGACGGCCTGCGCGAGACCGACTTCGGCGCCTGGGAGGGGCTGACCTTCGCCGAGGTGCGCGAGCGCTTCCCCGATGACCTCGACGCCTGGCTCGCCTCGTCCAAGGCTGCGCCCACGGGGGGCGGCGAGTCCTTCGCGACGGTCACCCGCCGGGTCGCCGTCGCCCGTGACAAGCTCCTCGCCCGCTACGCCGGCAAGACCGTGCTGCTGGTCACGCATGTCACGCCGATCAAAACCCTGGTCCGGCTGGCGCTCGGCGCCCCGCCGGAGGCGCTCTTCCGGATGGAGCTCTCCGCGGCCTCGCTCTCCGCGGTCGCGTACTACGCGGACGGCAACGCCTCGCTGCGGCTGCTGAACGAGACGTCGCATCTGCGGTAGGCGGGCGGCTCGTTGGGGGACTTGGCCCTGCGGTAGGCGGGCGGCTCGTTGGGGGATTTCGGCCTGCGGTGGGCGAGTGGCTCTCGGGGAATCGGGCCTGCGGCGGACGGGGCGATTCATCTGGCCTGACGTTTGGCCTGACGTTTGGTTTGACGCTTGGCCTGGCGTTTCGTCAGCCGCGCAGGGCCGCCGCCTCCCGGGCGAGGCGCTCGACCCGCGGCCAGTCCTTCGCGGCGAGCGCATCGGCCGGCAGCATCCATGTGCCGCCCACACAGCCGACGTTCGGCAGCGCCAGGTACGAGGGGGCCGACGCCGGACTGATCCCGCCCGTCGGGCAGAAACGGGCCCGGGGCAGCGGGGCGGCCAGCGACTTCAGGTAGGCGGTGCCGCCCGCCGCCTCGGCCGGGAAGAACTTCATCTCGGTGATGTCCTCGTCCAGCAGGGTCACCACCTCCGAGGCCGTCGAGACGCCCGGCAGGAACGGTATGCCGGAGTCCCGCATCGCCCGCAGCAGCCGCGGTGACCAGCCCGGACTGACCAGGAACCGTGAGCCGGCCGTGCCGGCCGCGGCGACCTGCTCAGGGGTCAGCACGGTACCGGCGCCGACCACCGCGTCCGGAACCTGTCCGGCGATCGCCCGGATGGCGTCCAGCGCGGCGGGCGTCCGCAGGGTCACCTCGATCGCCCGCAGCCCGCCGGCGACGAGCGCCCGGGCGAGTGGTACGGCGTCGCCGACGTCGTCCGCCACGACGACCGGGATGACGGGGGAGACCCCCAGGACCGAGGACGAGGACGAGGACGGGGACGGGGAGCCCGCCTGCCCATGACGGGAGGCGGGCGCGGAGAACTCATGACGGGAGACGGGCGCGGGGAACTCATGGCGGGAGGAGGGTACGGAGGCCCCGTGACGGGCGGCGGGCACGGAGGAGTCGGCGCTGGTCACGCCGTCCATGGTGCGCCCGCAGCCCTACTCTCCGCAATGATCGTTGCACATGCTGCAACTGCTGGGGTGTGAAGTGGTGAAGTGGTGAAGTGCCTACAGCTCCGTCACGATCACATCAATGGCCCAGGCCTTGCCGGCCTTCCCCGGAGCCTCCGCCTCCACCACATACCCCAGGTCCCGCAGCGCCTCCACCAGCTCCGCCGGCCCCTCCGGCGAACGGCCCGCCGACACCAGCTCCCGCACCATCCGCCCCTTGGTCGCCTTGTTGAAGTGGCTGACCACCGTCCGCTTCTCCACCCCGGCCACGATCTTCGACTGCAGCACCCGCACCGTCGCGGTCCGTTCGGCCACCTCCCCCTTGGGCTTCCAGGCCGTGGCGTACGCGGCGGACCGCAGGTCCAGCACCAGCCCCTCCCCGGCGGCCTCCGGCATCACCTCCGCCATCGGCGCCCGCCAGTACGCGCCCAGTGCGCCCAGACCCGGCAGCTTCACGCCCATCGAGCAGCGGTACGACGGAATCCGGTCGCCGATCCGTACGGCGCCCCACAGGCCCGAGAACACCAGCAGGGAACGCTCCGCCAGCTTGCGCGCCCGCGCGTCCAGGGACGCCAGCCCCAGCGCGTCATAGAGCACACCGGTGTAGATCTCCCCGGCCGGCCGGGTACCGGCCGTACGCAGCCCCGCGTTCTTGGCGATCTCGCCCTTGAGGCCGTCGCTGAGCCCGAGCACCTCCTGAGCCTTGGCCTCGTCCGCCGTACACAGCTCGACCAACTCGTCGAGCACCGCCTGGCGCGGCGCCGACAGCCCCGGCAGCGACAGCGCACCGATCTCCAGCGGCGCCCCGGTCCCTCCCGTGGCCTTCCCCTCGGACGGCGGCAACAGCACGAGCACGGCGTTCTCCTTCACGGTGGTACGGGGTGGTACCGGGCGGTACATGGTGGTACGGGCAGGGCTGCGGCCCCAGAAAAGCGTATGGCCTGCGCCGCACGGCCCGACCATCCGCCCACCCCTCCCAGCAGTCCCCACCCCCCAGCCGTCCCCACCCCTCCCAGCCGTCCCCGCCGCGCTGGTCGCACGGGCGGCGCGGCACGTCCACGGCGCGCCACCCGCGCCCACCCGCCCTAGGCTCGATCCCATGCCCCGTCGCCATATGCATGTGACCGACGCCGCCGACGCCCCGTTGCGGGCCGCGCTGCGGGAGCTGCGCGGACAGCTGGAGATCCCCGACCACTTTCCGCCCACGGCACAGGCAGAGGCGGAGAGCGCCGCCCGCGCGCCGCGAATCCCGGCCGGCGACGGGGCGGTGGCGACCGAGCACACCCTGGAGGACGCCACCGACCTGCCGCTCTTCACCATCGACCCGCCCGGCTCCCGCGACCTGGACCAGGCCCTGTTCCTCTCCCGGCGCTCGGGGCCGCCCGGGTCGGGGACCGGGGGCGGCGGCTTCCGCGTCCACTACGCCATCGCCGACGTCGCCTCCTTCGTGACCCCGGGAGGCGCACTGGACGCCGAGGCGCACCACCGGGTGACGACGCTCTACTTCCCGGACGAGCGCGTTCCGCTGCACCCACCCGTGCTCAGTGAAGGCGCCGCCAGCCTGCTGCCCGACCAGGACCGCCCGGCCGTCCTGTGGCAGCTCGACCTCGACCCGCACGGTGAGCTGACCGACGTCTCCGTCCGCCGTGCCCTGGTCCGGTCCCGCGCCCGGCTGGACTACGCGGGCGTCCAGCGGGTCCTCGACGACAAGACGGCCGAGGAGCCGCTCGCCCTGCTCCGCGACATCGGCCTGCTGCGCGAGGGACTGGAGATCGCCCGGGGCGGGATCTCCCTCAGCGTCCCCGAACAGCACATCATCGAGCTCGAGCACACCGGCCACTACACCCTCGAATACCGCGCGCCACTCCCCGCCTACGGCTGGAACGCGCAGATCTCCCTGCTCACCGGCATGGCCGCGGCCGAGCTGATGCTGGCCTCCGGCACCGGCATCCTCCGCACGTTGCCCTCCCCCAAGCTCTCCACTTCTCCCCCAAGTTCTCGGCTTCGCTCGAACAGGGGGGACCCCCATGACCAGGGGGAATCCCCATCCCGGATCGGCTCGGTCGCCCGGCTGCGGATCACCGCCCGTGCCCTCGGCGTGGACTGGCCGCACCACACCTCGTACGCCGCACTGATCCGCAGCCTCGACCCCAGCCGCGCGACCCACGCCGCGTTCCTCCAGGAGTGCACCGCCCTCCTGCGCGGCGCCTGCTACACCGTCTTCGACGGCACCCCGCCCCAGCCCTCCGAGACGGTGCACGCCGCCGTCGCCGCCCCGTACGCCCACGCCACCGCACCGCTGCGACGGCTCGTCGACCGCTACACCTCCGAGCTGTGCCTGGCCGCCTCGGCCGGAGAGGAACCGGCCGACTGGGTCCGGGCCGCACTGCCCGCCCTGTCCCGGGAGATGGAGCTCGGCGCCCAGCGCGCCCACCACATCGAGCGGGCCTGCGTCGACCTCGTCGAGGCCGCGGTGCTACGCGACCGCGTCGGCGAGGTCTTCGAGGGCCTGATCGTCGACATCCAGGAACAGGACCCCACCCAGGGCACCATCCACCTCTACGACCCAGCCGTCATCGGCCACGTCGAAACCACCCCGGACGGCCCCCCGCTATCCCTCGGCCACCCCCTCCGCGTCCGCCTCACCGCCGCCAACCCCGGCCACGAACCAGTCCACTTCACCCCCGCCTGACGCCTCCACCCCCGCCCGAAGACGCCCCCCCGGCGAGCCCGAGCCCCCCTCCCCACACCCCTCCCCTCATCCGCTCATCCGCCGGCCCGTGTCCGCCCGCCAGGCCCGCCCGCCGAGCCGCCCGTACGGCCGTCACCACGCCCCGGGCGTCATCGGCATGAAACCGCACCATACGCACCACCTCCCACGGGCCCAACAGCCGTACCACCTCGACCGCTTGGGCCAGCTCCACAGTCACCGACGTCTGCTCAAGCCCCATACGTCACCCCACGAGCACCCCACTGGCACCGCACGAGTACCCCACGGGCGCACCCCACGAGCACCGCACCGGTCGCGGGCCAGGCCTCCGCGGCAGGTAGCATGGTCGGCACGGCGGACGAGCCGACCGGACGGCCGCGTGAGGATCTTCGATCCTCCCGAGGAACGTCCGGGCTCCACAGGGCAGGGTGGTGGGTAACGCCCACCCGGGGTGACCCGCGGGACAGTGCCACAGAAAACAAACCGCCGGAGGCTTCGGCCTCCGGTAAGGGTGAAACGGTGGTGTAAGAGACCACCAGCCTCCGAGGTGACTCGGAGGGCTAGGTAAACCCCACCCGGAGCAAGGTCAAGAGGGGGCATCGCCTGATGCCCCTGCGCGGACGACCGAGGGCTGCCCGCCCGAGTCCGCGGGTAGACCGCACGAGGCTGCCGGCAACGACAGCCCTAGATGGATGGCCGTCTCCCCTCGGCCCGCAAGGACCGAGGGCGACAGAACCCGGCGTATAGGTCGACTCGTCCGCCGCCACCTGGGACTTTGCCCCGGAAAGGGCCTCTGACCTGCGTCGGAGGCCCTTTCCGACCTTTCACACGCTTGCCGCTTTGGGCAGCCGAAAGTCCCTCGGAAGTCCCTCTGACAGACCTGAAAGTCCCTGAAAAATCCCAGAGGCGGGTGGCCGGCGGGGGCGTCTGAGCAGCAGATCCGAGGGCGGTGCCCGTGCCAGGGGATGCGGGGCGACGGCCGCTCTGAGGGCTGCCCGCTGTCCTGATCGCTCAGCCGGGTCGAGGATGGTGGCGAGTGCAGCGGTTCTCGCGCTGGCGGCGGAGGACGAGCCCGAGCCCACCGACGGCGAGTACCGGCCCCGCATCGGCGTGATCGCTGCGCGCCGTGACGGTGTGCTGCTGGGCTGGGCATGGGTATACGAGGACCCGGACCACGAGCGAGGCGCGCGCCTTGAGGCGCACCGGAAGTTCCCGCCACCTTGCTATTGCTTGATGACGTCGTCACAGGCGTGGCCGGCCGCTGTGATGACGATGTCCCCCCGTGCATAGGCACTGAGCAAGATCTCGGCGAGGTGAGATAAGGAGCGGATGCCGTCGGGGCTCCTCTCCGCTGCCACTTTCTCTGTCGCGGCCTTGTGTGTGCGCCTGGTGATGCTTACCACGTGGGGGCTGCGGGAACGACCGCGGATGTAACGGCCGGGCGTCACCCGAATCGTCCCCTTGGTGTAGCCAGCGAGGAGTAGCTCAACGACCTGAGGGGTAGTCAGCCCGTTTTCCCTGGCTTTCCCGGAGCTCGCGCTGTCGCCATCAACTGCTGCCCATATTCCGTCATTCACGTTGAAACTGGTCTTCTTGTGCGCGAGCGGATCAGCTGAAGGGGTGTCGGCCACCGCAGCATCCTATGACTTACAGCAAAGAGGGCGCGACGTGGGGTGACGTGATGCACGGCACGTGGTGGCCGTTTGTTTATTATGCACTGACGCATAAGAATGGCGAGTGCAACGTCGTCAGAGGCACTGGTAGCCGTTCCGCCGCGACCTGAACATCGCGGTGATAAGGCGTGGTTCGTGTGTTCTGGTGCGCTGAGGGCGTGGCCCGGCTCGGCGGTTCCCAGTGTCGGGCGAAGAGGAACGACTGCGCGCTGCGCCAGCGCCGCTTGATGAGTAATGACGAACATGACGCACTTGCCGTCCACCGTTGAACGCCCCGCAAATGCAAGCTCCGCAGTGCCAACCTTGCCTGCGTATTTGGCTATTCGACTCACGCGAACTGTCCCGCACGACGCCTGGGGCGTGTTCTGCGACCGTTGCGCCCCGGGTGGCACGATGGTGAGCGAGTGCGACGGCCCGTTTGCGCGGCCCGATGCCCAGGCGGCGGCGGAGAACCACGCCGAAGCGCACGCTCGCAACGATAGTGCCGTGCTGACCGAGGAGGAGGAGGGCCGGGCAAAGGAACTCAACTTCTCCGTTGCGCAGGTCGCAGCACTTAGTGCTGCTGAGCGCGGGAGGCTCTACGAGGATACGAAGGGCTTCTATATACCGGACGAGGTTGATTCGGGCGTGAAGCCTGTCGCAAGGCAACGCGTGGTCGGACTGACTGTCCGAGGTCTTCTCGACCCCCAGCCGGCTGGGCCTGGACGCCGCACGCTCGTCTTGACCGACGAGGGACGAGAAGCGCTTGCCCTGTGGGAACGAGCCCACAGGGCAGGACTTGTCACACATGCGGTGAAGGACAGTAGGGCCGGAAGCCTTGCGCAGCGGCGCAGCGCCTACACCTTTCTGTCCCACTGAGTGGCGTCTGGTCTGTGCCGCATTAGTGGAATTCTGTATGAGCGGGAAGACGGCGCATTAGTTCCTCGCCGGGAACCGGGTACCGTTCGCCGTTCTTTACTGTCCGGTAACCCCTAAGCGCTCGTTCGATTTGGCTCTTAGAGTTGGGAGCCAGATGCGCCAGGAGCAGTTCGTAGAGCGCTTGACCGTTTTCCTTCGCCGTAACCATCTTGCCCTTGCGGGCGGCATCCGGGGTCTCCTGCCACACGGCGGAGAACGGAGCCGCCGTCATTCGCCACTCCAGCTCGCTCAGACGCTTGAGCAGATCAGGCCAAGGCAGCAGTCCTTGTTCGCTGATGTGGCGGACGGCACGAACGATTTGGATCTGGACAGCAGGCCGCATGAAGGGGTGTCCTTCGCCGTCGCGGGCCTTGGGCGCACGCAAATCCTTTGGCGCGGTGTGCGACTCGTAACGTTCACGCATGTCGCCACAGGCGCCCAGCAGCTCGTCGAGGCGCTGAGCTATGATCTCGTAGCTTTCATCGAGCACATCGTCAGTTGCTCTCTGCGAGGTCTTGTTCATGCTCTCATGGAGGCCAAAACCAAGCTCGGTCACCAGGTCGTAGAGAACGCCGATAGTGGTCCAGGCGGTTCCGGTTACGCCTACCTGACGGGTGGCGAGCTTGAGCTCACCGTCATTGCCAACTTTGCTGAAAACCTGGACGACTCCCTGGCGCCCCAGGAACGCGTGATCATCCAGGAGACGACGAGTAACGATGGCAAAACCGTCATCTTCGTCGAGCGCGATATTCTCCTGGGCGGTTGTTTTCACCGCGTTTCGGTTGATGTTGGTGAAGAGGCGGCGAGTTCGCCGTCGACCGGCATCATCGTCGAAATGAGGAACGACGATCACGGTGATGTCTTCGCGTCCGAGTTCAGGGTTGCGTTTGACTGCATCTTTGATGGCCTTGAGTCGGTGCTGGCCATCGAGTGCAAAGAACTGGTGCGTTCCGTCGAAGGTCAGCACGCCGAAGTTGCGGTCCATTCCCGCGAGAACGTCGCCTGTCTCAGGGTTCTTTTCCATCTCAAGCGGAATGTATTCAGGTGCCCCTCCCCACGCCGCCACAATGATTGCGCCAAGAAAGCGATTCTCGTTTGTGAGGAGGTAGTTCGTGATGTCGGTGGTGCGGGTGCCGACTCCGCGCTGAATCATGGTGCCCAAGTCCTGGTTGCCACCCAGTTCGTGAGCGAAATTGATCTCGCGAGCTACTGCGGCATAGCTCATGAGACAGGAGTAGTACTTCCAATTTCCTACGTGCGCCTCGAAAGCGGGGACGAACGTCTTGGAGGGCATTGATACCTCTTTTCTTCGCGGTTAGGACGTCCACGCGGCCCGGGGGCTACCGAGCTTGCCGCGGAGCTTCGGGCGATCGACATCGTTCAGAGGTGGGTTCCAGAGACGGATTAGCCTCTTCTCAAGCCCTCTGATCCGACTCCGGTCAGCGACCGTGGTGCACCAGAACTCCATCGGTCGAAGAGGGAGGTAGCGGCTAAGCCGCTGGGCGCGTGTCTGCGGTTCGCTGTCTGTCCACAGGCTTTCTGGATTGCCGCGGAGGTATCTGCGATATTCCTTGTAGCGCTGCCGTATCGTGTTGCCGTAGTCGGTGGTGGAGGCTCCGGCCTGCCCAACGTAGAGCAACTTGGGGAAGCTGCCATACGCGGGGCGACTATCGACGTGGAATTGAAACTGCGGACGCCATACGAACATGTATAAGCCGGGGGCATCCGGCAGGGCGGCAGCGAGGTCCTCGGTGGCTAGGTAGACCTCCCACGGTAACGCGAACTCTCGGAGGTCTGCCTCAAGCTGTTGGCACCGTTCGACGTCCAGCATCCGATGCAGGCCAACTTCCATGGGAAGTGCTGGGCTGTCCTCCTCGCTGTACCGCTGAGCTATTCGCGTGAGTGCGTCCCGGCCGTCAGCCATGCTCGGACTTGTCATGCGCAAGAGCCCCCCGCTCTCGTGGATGTCGTCCGCCTAGTCTGACATCGATCGCTGACTCAGTGTCAGCCAGCATGTGAAGATGCCCGGTTTGCGAAGAAGGTTCGCGCGCCGGGCATCCTGGATCCCCGTCAGAGGTGGCAGACCGCACATGCCGCGGCGTCGTCGTCCGCGTCGAGAGCGTCGGACAGCACCTCAAGCAGCGGGCGGTTCGGCTTGACGCGCTTGGCCGAGCGTTCGAGAGCTGCTTGATGTTTGGCCTCGATGTCATCCCTGCGCTCTATGAGTTCGCGAAGGGACTCGCCCTGAGACCAGGTGTACTGCCGGTCCTGCATTGCAGTGCGCTGGTAGTTGACCTTCTCCTCATACTCTATGGCCTTCTCAAACAGTTCCGGGTGCCGGTCCTTGAGGCCAACCCATTCGTGCTTTCGCTGGAAGAAGCAGAAGTAGCAGCCGGAGCGAGTCCGCCACTGGTAATAGTCCGGGAGGCCGATGCCGGCCTCGTCGAGAATGCGGTCGACGCCGGCCCGGTCAATGCCATCCTCGCGGAAGGGGAAGACGGCGGTGATGTTCGGCTTGGTGCTCACATAGCCGAGCCGGTTCTCGTCAGCGCGAATCGCGACGTAGGAGACGACTTCGTCGTCACCGACCCACTCTTCCAACGGCTTGATCTTGAGGTTCTTGGTGCACCAGCGCATCTGAGGGCTTGGGAGCGTGCCCTGGTACACCTTCAACCAGTGATCGAAGTCCCGACTAGCGTTGAGGCGGACGATCGGCTTTCCTACGGCTGCTTCGAGGCGGTTGAGGTACTCGTAGGTCTCCGGTAGTTCGGCACCGGTGTCGCAGAAGAAATACTCCATCTCGGGAACGCGATCGCGCATGTAAATGGCGAGAGCGGACGAGTCCTTGCCCCCTGACAAGCCGAGGACATGACGCTTCTTCCCATGGGAGTTCTCGGTGCTGGTCACAGCTTCTCCTTACTCTGGGGAGCCGAGGCGGTGTGGGTTGCCGCCAGGCGCTCTGCCAAGGCGGCGAGCAGGATGCGTGCGCCGTCAGGGCCCAGTGCTTCCTCAGCTTGCCGGATGACACTGACAACGAGCTCTTCGGCTGGCTTGCGAGACTGCCGCGGCACGTGGATGAGGGTGCGTTCCTCCTGCCCCTGGGGGGTGGTCAGGGTGAGGAGATGGGTGTCCAACTGACGTGCTTCGTCGGACCCTTGCGCAACACGTGGTGCATCATGCTCGTACAAGTGACTCACGCGGTCGAGGGCCCGAGCTACTTCCTTGACCTGGCGAGGGAAGCTTGTGACGTCCCTGTCTGTCCAGTCACCCAACGCCTTGTTTGCGAGGCGGATGATGACCGGGTCCAGCCAGTCCTCCTCCGGCAAGCTCTCGTTGAGGATGCGGGAGACGAACCCACGCAGGCTGAGCTCGAGCGGAGCGTCAGCGAAGCCGCGAAGCCGCTCGGTCAGTCCGGTGCGAAGCTCGGAGAGCGCCTCAGGGAGACGGAACTCGCGGCCGATCGTGGCTACTACTTCGCTGCGCAGCGTGACGCTGGCGCTGGATAGTTCATCTAGGGCTGTGCTCAGGCGCGATACGTAGGACCCGGCTGTGTTCTCGTCCTTAGTGGAGTTCGCGAGGATTGGTTCGAAATTCAGAGCCTTAGGCAGGGAAGTGAAGACCAGTTCGTCTGGGTCGGTCGCACGGGACAGCACTTCGCGGATGGCAAGGGCATCAGCGCTCAGCCGACGGGTTTGTCGAGCATACGGCTCAAGAACCATCATGCGTTCCAGCATTGCCCGCGTGACAGCCAGTAGAGCGGGATTACGGGCAGTGCGAGAGCGCGGCCTTTCAACGTTGAGAGCCTTAGTCAATCCCTCAACCACGAGGCGACGTTGCCCTCGTCCTACTGGCGTGGCCTTGACCGCGAAACGGTCAGGATAGGGGACGTTGAGGCGCTCGATGATCTCAGGAGTCAGCCGTTGGCAGTAGTTGCCATCCTCGAACAAAGCAACGTCGTCGCTCCGCAGGATGAGGGCTGCCACGGCAAGGATGGGGACAACTCCAGCCTTCACACCGTAAGGCGGCGCCATCAAATGGTGGTAGATATCGACGATCGGTGTGGGCTGCTTCGTATTGGTCAGGGCATCTTCGAGAGCCTTCCAGGTACCGATGACGTGGGCATTGCGCTCCTGGCTGGGACGAGAGAGGCCGTGCGTGAGGAACCCGTCACCCTGGGTATCAGTGCTGGTTTCACCCGCGGCCCGGTGAAGGCCGAGGTACTCCACGACCCCGTGGTATATCGCCCGCTCCGGCGTGTACTTCTTGGCGTCATAGCCGAGCAGAGGCGTACCTGAGCGTTGCAGCATGTCGGTGAGCAGCTGCCGCCGAGCGCGAGCACCGTTGCTGGTGAGCTGGTGGCGCCCCACCATCTCATTGCGGATATGCGGCGTGAGGGGGTAGACCCGATCGCAAGCCTGGGAAGCAAGATTGGCGTAGCTGCGGGCCTTGATGGGCTCGCCCGGCTCACCGGCAGTCTCAGTCCCCTTGTCCCACAGATACCAGGTGGACTGAGGGCTCAAAGGATTGAACGCTTTGTCCAGCATGGAGCCGATGTTCTGCGAGATGTATGACGCGCGTTCTGCGATTTCGCGCGCTGCCACGTGATCGATAGTGCTGTCTTCGAGGAGTTCCTCAAGCGCCACCAGGTCGATGCCAGCTTGTAGAACACTCTCGGGGGCTTGAGTGGTGCCGATGAGGACAGGTAGAGGAGAATTCACTACGGGCCGCGTTTCAATAGGCCCGAGGTGGTAGACCATCAGGCCGTCTGCTGCGTCCCGGACGACCTCCGGACCATCCAGTTTCTCAGCTTGGTGACTGACTGAGGTGACGAAGTACCGGAGCATGCCAGTTCTCTGGCTGTGTCCACCAGCGACGACCGCAGCCGGAAGCACAGTCCCGAGGTGCTTGCTGAAGTACCGGACGACATCAGCTGGATCGATGCGCGTGGCGATTTCTCGGACGCGTGCATCGATATCGACGTCAGTGCCCTGCCAGACCCTGTATTCGTTGCTGTAGGTCCGGTGGACGACGAAGCCGTCGGCCGCGAGTTTTTCGAGTTGCTTTTCCAGAGCAGCGAAGCGTTTGGGATCGCCCGCATCTGCTGGATCGTGGAGGGCGAACTGAATCATGGACGGCGTGGCACGGAGCAGGCCGTCCGTGTCGATCAGATTCAGGATGCCGATAACCTTGAGGACTTCCTGGTCTTCGGCGGGCAGCCCATGTGCCTCATTGAGGCGATTGTCAACCTCCAGCCATCGGCTGGCGTTCGCGGAGGCGAGGATGGTTGTCCGGCCGGAGGCGAAGAAGTAGTCGTACAGCTGAGGCAGCCGGATGGTGGAGGCGTGCTTCGGAGAAGCGCAGGACAGGGTGTCCAGGGTCCGGCGGACGGTGTTGGGCTCATCGCTGGCGAGGAAGCCAGTCAGGCTGCGGTCGTGCTGGCCGATCTGGGCGGCCAGCAAGGGAGCGGCGACAGCGGTGAGGGGGTGGAGTGGATACAGGCCGGCGAACGTCTCGGCGGAGATGTCGACGATCGTGTTGAGAGCGTGTTCCGCCCAGGTGTCTGCTGCGGCCTGCGCCTGGACCTGGATGAGCTCACGGTCCGCAGCCTGAACGCACGACGGGTCGAGGCGCCGCTGCATGAGGTGCACGGCATCGCCAAGGTTGGGCGCGAACGTGATGTCCTCGAAGCGCCCTTGAATCTTTGCCCACTCCTGCGTCTGGATGGTGCTGGAGCGCGCCGCGTAATCGGTGAATGCCAGATGCTGCAGTGTGATCAGGAACAAGTGCATTCCCGAGGGGCCGGCGCCCTTCTCGGCGAGCAGCTGGAGGAGGTAGACATCGCTGCCCTCGCTACCGGATTCACCTTCGGCGGCGAGATACTCAAGGGTTTTTCCGAACTCGTCGATAATGAGCAGAACCGGAGCGATATCGCATAGGACCGCGAAAGCCTCTAGAAGACTCTCTGCGGAAGGCACCTCGCGATCCATGCACGCCGCTAGCGCTTGTGCGACGGCCTTCGGAGGACGCTTCTTCCACCTGCGTTCGACCGCGGTTTGCAAAGCTCGCCGCACAGTGATCGCCAGAGGTTCGCGGCGTGCAGTGGCGATGGCCCCCAGGAACCCGTCCTTGTGTAGCTCATCGCGAACTCGCCCGAGGCGCGTTGCGTGCCCGGGGCTGGTGTCGGTGACGGCTTTCTCGGCTGCCTTCCGACGAGTTACGTCATGTCCGAGGAGGGCGTCGAGGAGGTTCGACAGGGTCGACTTGCCGGAGCCGTAGGGCCCGGTGAAAGACCATGCCCGGGTGCGACGAGGGTCGGACACAGCGTTGGTGACTCGGTCCAGGACATCGAGAGAACGCACTCCCACGTAGGGCGTATTGAGGAGCGTCTCACTGACATCGCGCTCCAGATTGGTGGAGCGCAGCTCTGAACCAACCAGCTCGATGCCCTTGGGGATCTGGACGGTGGCCTCGACCTGGCGTGGGCGCCGGGTGGTCTTGGGCGTGGCCATGGTCACGCGTTCTCCTCAATCAATTCCAGCTCCTCGGTCTGCTGCGGGAGCTTTGTGTTCGCACGCTTGGAGGTGGTGGCATTCAGGCCGGGGTACTGAGCCGCCCACTCCTTCGGGGTCGAGAATCCGTCGCGGTTGCGAACGTTGCCGTAATGCTCATCGAGAACGTCCCAGGCCAACTGCTGAGGATTCTTGCTGTAGGTGAGACTGCGTTGTCCAAGCGCTTCAACGACATTCAGGTCGGGGTGGTCCTTGACGAGACTCTCGATGGCCACGGCAAGATCCGGCTCTCGCATGCGAAAAGCCCGGCCGGGAGCACCTGTCTCATTTGCAAGTCTGGCTAGCGTGATAGAGCCGGCCTTCACCGAGAACCGTGAGGCGTAGTCCAGGCAGGCGTAAACGAGAACAGAGGCCGGGAGATTAGAGCGGGATCCCTGGGTGAAACGCCAGGTCCGCTGTCTGCCCTTGCCTTGCCCTTCAAGGAGACCTAGCTCACGGAAGGGGGACATCAGCAAGTCCTCGAAGCTTCCGGGGGAGAGGGGATTGAATTCCTGGTCGAGGGCGTACATCTTGATCAGGCAGTCGACGTCGCGAGCGATGGACTCTGCGGCAGGCCAGTCCTTCTCGCCGAACCCCTCGTGAACATGCCGGGTGATGACACTGCCCATCTCCGCGGACGTGACGCGGGAGAACGGCGCGAGGTTGAACATCACATACCAACTGGGCGCCCAGCATTTAGCCTGCGACTCGGACGCGAGCAGCCACCAGTGCAGGAGCCAGAGGCTCCCCGTGTCTTCGAGGTAAGGGTCGGCTCCGCTTTCATCAAGTAGCCAGTGGGCACGCCATGTTGGTGATCCGACCAACGAGCGGTAGGAGGGGTCGGCATGCGGGTGCTCACGCGTGAGCTTGAAAGCCTTTGACCAGTACCGCATCGAGTTGACCATGTTCTTGCCCACGCCGAGCAAGACGGGCGCATCCTCACGGTGGAAGATCTGGCTGTCGTCCTTTACCTGCATGTAAGCCTTGTGCAGCCAGCCGAAGCGCGGGGCAAAGGTTTCATGCCGAGAGAAGGAAAGTTCGACGGCCTCGGCGAGCCGACTATCTGACATGTAATTGGACCTTTCGGTGGAACAAGCAGCGAGGCAAGTGGAGTTGATTCCGAATAGGCAACGTTGATCAGGCCCCGTCGGTGGCCGCCAACGCGGACCGCACGTGCGATACCGCCTTGACGATGGCATCTAGTGCGACCTCGACATCGGACTTGGTGGTGCCATAGCCGAGGGAGAAGCGCACCGTGGAGTCAGCATCGTCACGGCTTCGCCCCATGGCGAGGAGGACGTGGCTTGGACTCGGGGCTCCGGACGAGCAGGCGCTGCCGTCGGATGCGGCGACATGAGGCATGGAGGCCAGAACAGCGTCAGCCGGCAGGTTGTGGAAGGTGACGCTCGTGACACCGGGGAGCCGCGGCACGCGGGCGCCGTTGATTCGGCATCCAGGCATCTGGGAGGTCAGTCCGGCTTCGAGGACGTCACGTAGACCGGCTATCCGTGGAGCATCGTGCTCGAGCTGCAGTCGCGAAGCCTCGGCGGCTGCTCCAAGGCCGACGATCCCAGCGACGTTCAGTGTGCCAGCGCGCCACCCGCGTTCGTGTCCGCCCCCTACGAGCAGCGGCCGATGTGGTAGGAGGGTCCCGCGGCGGACGAAGAGCGCGCCAACGCCCTGCGGACCTCCGAATTTATGAGCTGAGAGGGAGAGCAGGTCGACGTCGAGCTCGGTGAGGTCGAGGGGGAGTCGCCCGACGTATTGCGTGGCGTCGGTGTGGACTAGGGCTCCGGCTTCGTGGGCCGCCTCGATGATGGGGGCCAGAGCGGTAAGGACCCCGGTCTCGTTGTTGGCGATCATCACCGAGACGAGAGCTAACTTGCGGTGGCGGACTGCCGAGAGCAAGGGCTCCAGATCGACGACGCCGTCCTCGTCGACAGGCAGGACAAGGAGGGAGCAGGGTTCATCGGCGGTGATCGTGCGGGCGGTTTCCAGAACCGCAGGGTGTTCGACCGCGGTGGTTACCAGCGTCCCGCCACGGGCGTACGCGGCGCGCAGGGCGAGATTGTTCGCTTCCGTAGCGCCAGAGGTAAAGATGAGTTCACCCGGCGAGCAATTGAGGAGAGCGCTGAGCTGACGACGTGCTAAGTCAACACGGGCTGCCGCTTCGCGCCCCGGGTGATGCATGCTTGAGGCGTTGCCCACGCTCCGAAGCGCGTCGAGGGTGGCTTCGAGAGCCTCTGGGCGCAGTGGCGCGGTGGCGTTGTAGTCGAGGTAGACCACGTTCGTCGCTGCAGGGTCGCCCGTCATATTTCCCCCCACTTGTCGGGATACGCTCCTATAGGAGGCACTCCTGGGGACGCTCCTCGGCAAGGTCCCCTCATTCCGCCAGGAGTGCAAGGAGATCCTAACCCCCGCCGCCGGTGTTGGCGTATGGTCACCTCAATGTGAAAGAGGCAGCTCAGATGTGACCGATTTGCTTCGATTGTTCATCATCGCGGACGCACGGTGGCGTTGCAGGGGCGAGTCCGGGAGGGGCGGACGAGTTGCATAACGGTAGGTAGCGGTCTGGGCGGCAGCTTGCTGAGCAGCAGCGCCCCCGATCGAGGCAGCCGATCCGGCCACTTCTGGGCCGGGGGCGGCTTCTCAGTCAGTGGATGGCCCAGCTCTTCGTTCGGTCTCTGTACTTGAGGGTGTCGAGCCGGAAGGCGAGCTGGGCCGTCGCATCGAGGTCTCCCTTGTCGGCGCGCCGGATGAACGAGCCGAGTGTGTGAAGGTCCCGTAGCTCAGTAAGCACCGGCAGCCCTGGCCAGTCGGCTAGGTCGTAGCCGTAGGCGTCGGAGAAGGCACGGAGCTGGGTTGGAGTGCGCCCGAAGCGGACGCCCTGGAAAGTGTTGGCGAGGTCGACCTCGCGGGGGCCGATCGCTGCTTCGTCCCAGTCGCCGAGCCTGGCGGCGGCGCGGTCCCACAGTGTGTTGCCCGGGTAGGCGTCACCGTGGATCACCCCCTGGCCGAGGGGAAAGTCGAGATGAGCGTAGGCGTCAAGGAGGTCAGCGGAGCGGTCCAGGATCCACTCGCGATCGCTGGGCGAAAGGACGGTGCTGGATTGCACAGCAGGACGCAGAGACAGATGCGGTCGATGGGCAGGCAGCTCGATCGGGGGATCGGGGAGCTGGTGAAGCTGATTGAGTAGACGGCCGAGGTGTTCCGGGCCGGGCGGTGGGCCGTCGGGCTGGGGGTAGTGCCGCCAGGCGCTGATGACGTAGCCGTTGACGTCCACAGGCTGCGGTAGATCGAGCGGCTCGGTGACCTTCAAGTCGTGGCCGGCCAGCCAGCGGGTAAGGGCGATGGCCCGTTGAACCGGGGTGTGCTCTCCGCTCCGGCTTACTCGGACGACTACGTTGGCATCGGGCAGGAGATAGACCGAGGTGGCGTGGCTGCGCAGAGGCGAGATGCCCCGTGTGGGAAGTCCCCAGACTGAGCAGGCCCGTTGAGCGGCGCCGTGCGGCGTGACAGATGTTGTGGTCATCGCTCCGACCGTAGCGTGAGCGTGCCGTCGATGACCTCGTAGTCGTGGATGAGATCGGCCAGCTGTCCGACGGTGCGGTTGCCTTTGAGGTCGCCTCGGCGCATGAGGCCGCCGAGCCGATCCATCGCGCTGCCGAGCTGGCGAATGCGCATCTGCGGGGGCAGGTTCAGGACGTGCTGGAGAGCGGTCGTCGCTCCGTCGGGGTCCCCTTGGAGGATGCCGGTGGTGATCAGATCGATATGGGCCAGGGCCTCGTCCCCGTAGGAGCGCTCCTCCATCGGGCCGCTGCGGTAGGCGGTGATGGCGGCCGTGGCGTGCTGGCGCGCCTCCTCGTGTCTCCCGAGGAGGGTGTACGTGCCGCCGAGGTAGTAGTCCTGCTTGGCGAGAGGGAAGGTCAGCAGGCCGCCGAACTGCTCTACCTCGTCATGGAGCGGAGTCTCCTCCCTGGCTCGCCGCATCCGGTCAAGCGCGGCCAGCGACAGTTCCCGATCGCCGATCCGGGCAGCCACGCGTGCCTCGATCGCGGCGATACGGATTCGGGACTCTCCAGCCGGGGCGAGCTGGGCCGCCCGTTCCGTCAGCTTCAATGCCATCCGGCTCTGTGGCGACCACTCGGCGAGCAGCGCCGTGGTGCCGGCGATCCACGCTCGGAGACCTGTGTGATCTGCTTGCTCGGCACAGAGGCGGGCGGTGCGGATCTGCGTCATCGCGGACGTCGGTTCGCCGAGGTTCTGGGAGGCATGCGCGAGCAGCAGGCAGGCCGTACCGGCGAGCATGAACAGCTCGCGGCTCTGCTGCGGGCGCTGGCGGCCTTCTAGTCGGTCGAAGAGTTCGTCCCGTACTGCGATGAGGTCGGTGAAGAGCGGCAGCAGCGGTGCGTGGACGTAGTCGGTGGCTATGCGGGCGAGAGTGAATCCGAACTGCTCAAGCTCGTCCGTGCTGACGTTGCTGGGGGAAATGAATTCGGCGAATGCACGGGAGGACTGTGCTGCACCGGCGGCGAGCGAGCGCATTTCGTCTGTGTCATCGGAACAGGGCTCAAGTTCCGGCTTATCGCCTGCAGTAGAACTGCCCAGGGCGCCCGGACGGAGTTCTCCCGGCACATTCAGAGCGTCCAGGAACGCCTGGGTCTTGTCGAGGCGTGTCAGGCGCCGGGCTCCGGATTCGAGTTGGGAGAGGTAGCCCTGGCTGAGGCCGGTGCGGCGAGCGAGGTCGTCCTGCCGTAGCCCGGTGCATTGCCGCAGTAGGCGACTCACTCGGCCGAAGTCCATTAACTGGAGGGCTTCCTGAATCCCGGCATCGGACCATACATGGGGCGGAATGGGGGGTGGCTCAGGCGCCGTGAGAGCGGGGGTGCTTCGTGCGCACGCTCCGCACAGTTCGCGTTTGTCTGGGTTGTAGCGGCTGAGCCGGCACCCGCACTTCAGGCAACGCCGTTCACCGCTCACTGCCCCTCCCGATCGCGGTCGACCATGTGGATGCTGATTCTCATGCTGGCATTGCAGTCGCCATATTGCAGCCCAACTCCCCTTATTGCTGCGGTGATATGCGCTCTCTCGGTCACGGTGGCAGCGTGACCCGCCATCCGAGCCGATGCATCGAGCTCGGCGTGGCAGGGACCTTGGGAGGTATGTCCATGGCGGCGAACCACCAGATCGTGTTCCACATGTGCCGCAGGGAAACGGCAGTCGATGACGCCCGGCAGGGTGGCTTCCTGGCAGGTTGAGCTACCGCTGCGTTGCCGGTGCCGACGGAGACGGCCCAGTGATTCGGCAGCCCGAGGCCGTTGGGTTGCACGGCTGCTTGACGTCCTCAAACGCCATCGCAAGGGGGACAGAGGCGCAATCGAGCATCGCGCTGTCCTCCGACGACCTGGCACCTCGTCGAGCCCGGGCATTCATCCGGGCAAAGATCGCGGAATGAGGCCTGGACGCTCTCGCAGACCGGGTACTGCTCATCGTCAGCGAACTCGTCACGAACGCCTGTCGGCACGGCAGGACCAAGCCTGAGGGCGTGCTGGAGGAGATCACCTTGACGATCTCCCTCCGCAACGGATTCGTGGTGATCGAGCTGGAGGACAACTCCGCCCAGCTCCCCGTTCCGCGCAACCGACCGATCGAGGCATCCGACGGTCGCGGCCTGCACCTGGTGGCGGCCGAAGCGGACGCCTGGACCTCGCGGCTGAAACCGGACGGCGCCGGCAAGCGGGTCCTTGCCTTCCTGCGGTGGCCTCCGACAGCACCCCCTGCCTGACCTTCTCCAGTCCTACCACTCCACGTCTCCGATCAGATCTTGGAGCTGTCAGTCATGCCCACAACCGCCCCGCCTGACTTGTCGGCCCTCACCCCGCGGGAGAACAAGGTACTGAGCCTTGTCGCCGACGGCCTGGGCAACAGGGAGATCGCGGCTCGCGTCGGCGTAACCGAAGGCACCGTCAAGGGCTACCTGCGCGGCATCCGGTCCAAGCTGGGAACCGGCAGCCGTCCGATGCTTGCCGATATGGCGTGCCGCGCCGGCCATGAGGCCCGGCCGAAGGGCGCCGGGGCCGTGCACCCGGAACTCTCCGATACCGAGGCCGTCACGCTCCGGCTGCTGGCCCAGGGGGCGGTCGGACGAGAAGTTGCGAAAGTGCAGCTGATGTCGCACGGGACCGCCAAGAAGCACATCCGGCGTTTGCTGGACAAGATGGGCGCCTCCGATGCCACGCACGCGGTGAGCCTCGCCTGGAGCTGGCGCATCCTCCACGCCGATGAAGGAGCGCGGTCCCGGTGACCGCATCCACACTGAGGCGTGCGCTCGTCCTCGACCTCGACGGCGTCCTGCTCGATACGCGTCCGGTCATGCGGCAGGCATGGCGAGCGGTCCGCGAACGCCACGGCATCGACGTGCCGTTCGAGATGTACGAGCAGCACCTCGGCCGTCCCTTCGACGACATCATGGAACTGCTCGGTCTCACCGAGGCCGATCGTCTCCACGAGACGTACGCGCAGGCATCTGAGCGAGGCTGCGAGCTGGCCCGTCCGTTCGACGGTATGGAGGAAGTGCTCCACACCTTCGCTGCGGCAGACTGGCTTCTCGGGGTGGTCACGTCCAAACCGCTGGACCGCGCCGCGCCACTGCTCGCTCGGCTCGGGTGTCCCTTCGCCGCGGTCCGGACCCCTGGCGGCCTTGAACGGGGCAAGCCGGCACCGGACCCACTGATGCTCGCGCTCATCGATCTCGCCACTGATCCCGCGGCCGCGATGTTCGTGGGCGATATGGCAGTCGATCGCGAGTGCGCCCGGCGGGCCGGCGTCCCGTACGTACATGCCGCCTGGGGATATGGAGACCCGGGCAGCCCGCCGCCCGCGATTGCGCACACCCCACAGGACCTCCTCGGCCTCCTCGAACCCGACCAGCCCTCGGCTCCCTTCGTGGAAGGGAGCCTGCTGTGAGCACCTCGACGCGCGGAGCGCCCGGGCTGGTCCGGACCTCGGTGGGGGAGCGGACCGTCTGGGCTCTCGTGGGAGAAGCCTCCCTTCGGCACACGACGGGATCCCTCATCACCACGCTCGAACTTGAAGCACTGCCCATCGCCCGGACGATCGTCGACGAGCATGTTGCCGACCTCATGTCCGCCTTGGAGAAGTACAGCTCCGGGCGGGCCGAGACGCTGGGTGGTGCCTCGTGGCTCTACGTGCACCGCGTTCCCGTACGGCGTCTGGTCACACAGTTTGTGCGCAAGCTCCTGGCTCTGAGCGCGTGGCCGGAGTTCGCTCACGATCCCGGCCCTGTGACGCCGGCCCCGCACGAAGAGCTACTCGGGGTTCGGGAGACCAGTTCACGGGAGTACCGCGCGTATACCGTCACCTGGTCGGGCGTCGCGTACGCACTTGGCGCGCAGACGCTGGGCAACCCGGCGCGCTCAGCCCGGCGGCGCGAGCTCGCCGGGCTGCTGCCCGAGGAAGGTCCCGCAGGTACGGCGGAGCCTTTTACTCCACCGACGGCAGAAGTTGTGGCGCTCTCCTGGTCGTCCCGGCACGCGCAGACGCTGCTGCCGGTGCTGGAGAAACTGGTGGATGAAGGCCGGTCCAGCCTGTTGGTCGACCTCGCCACGGACCCGGCGGAGCGCTGCCCTGCTCCCGCACGTAAGTTCATCACGCTGTGCTCAGCACCCGCCGACGCCCTCACCGCGTCCGGCACCGTTCCCGAGCCGGGCATGGACGCTGAAGAGACTGCCGGAGGCGCGGGGACGATCCAGATCGGCATGCACACGGTCCGGTTGGACCGGCTGGAGCGCCTTGCCGCAGCGCTCCTGCGAGAGAGCGACGGGTGCACCCAGCCGTCCTGGCGAGCCGTAGTACGAGTCGAGGAGTGGTTCAACGAGCTGCTCGACACGGTACGCCCGCACACCGTGCTGCTGAGCAACGACATCAGCCCGTTCGGAGCCCTCGCCGCCTATACCGCCGAGCGGCACGGCGTCACCACGGTGAACGTTCAGCACGGAGCCTGGATCCCAGGGGCGGTCGCCTGGCCCGCCCTCCACAGCCGTCACATCGTGGTGATGGGGGAGCGCGACGTGGAACTGGCGAGGGCATGGGTCCGCCACCCCCGTGCGGAGATCCACGTTCTCGGCCAGCCTCGCTTCGACGCGCTCGCCGGCCTAGGGCGGGAAGCTCAGCGCCGCTATCTCCAGAAGCTGTTCGGCACCCGCGCCGAACGCCGTCCAGAGCGGATCGCGGTGTGGGCTTGCCAGCCGTTCGGGCCGGACCGTCTGCAGGCCCAGGCGGACGTCATTCTTGACGGACTCGCGAAGGCGCGAGGGCGTTGGGGGCTGGTCATCGCCCCGCACCCGGCCCAAGAGCGCCACCACTTCGACCACTGGCTGCGGCGCGACGGCAGAACACCGGTGGCCGTGAGCGACTCGCGCATCGGGGCGCGCGGCTGCCTGGCGGGAGCAGACGCCGTGGTGAGCGTGTCATCCACCTGCGGTATCGAAGCCGTACTCCTCGATGTGCCCGTACTCGAACTGGGCCGGCCCGGTGACCGCACGCTGGGGCTCGCCGAGCATGCCGTCGCGCATGAGTGCCGTATGGCAACCGACATTTCGGATGCGCTCAATCTCCTGTGCGAGGAGACCGGAGGAACCCGAGTACCGCGAGAAGCGCGCGATGCGGTCTGCCGTTGGCGAGGCCACAGCGCTGCCGATATCGCCCGGCTCATTGTCCGCGAGGCCGAGGTCGGCACTACACACACCAACTCCAACCAACACGATGCCCCCGGCGCTGAGTCCGGCTTGCCCCGGGGCAAGGGAGCGACCCGATGACGACATTCACCGCCGACAGCGTCGCCGAACTCTTCACCGCGGCCGTCACGTTGGTCAAGAGCGGGGCGAAGGTCAGCCCGCGTGGGATGCCCACGCGCGAGGTCCTCGCTGTCACCATGCACCTGTCGCAGCCCAGGGCACGGCTCCTGTACGCACCGCCCGCCCGCGTCGTGAACCCCGCCTTCGCAGTGGCCGAGACCGTCTGACACCTTTCCGGCTCCGACGCCCCATGGATCTTCGACTACAACGCACGCCTGCGGAGGTACGCCGAAGGTATCTCCCTGGCCTGCCCATCCCGGACACGGAACGCCTTCAGGTTAGTCATTGCCTCCCCCGTCTACTCATCGATCCTGCCAACGAACAATCGAGGCCATGGGGAATCTATTCCGGGGCGCAGCTGAGGCGATGAGCGTAGGGCCCCGCTATGCAGCGGCACTGGCAGCAACGCACGAATCTTCGCGATGTGCCAAGGAAGGCTATCTATCACCAAATCCCGGCCTCACCAAACCCGCGATTCTCCGCATCCTGATCCTCCCTGCCAGCGGCGTCCTGCACTGTGCCTCGCGGGGTGGTGGGCACTCAAAGGCCCGCCTGGCTGATGACGTTTCATCCGGAGATACGCGATGCGCAACCACACACAGCCCACTGTCGAGACAGCGTTCATGAACGTACAGAATGCGGTGAGGTACATGGGTATCTCGGTGAACACTCTGTACGTCTGGCGCCATCGGCGGCAGGGACCTCCCAGTTTCCGTATGGGCCCCGGTGGGCGGGTCATGTATCGACGAGACCTGCTGGATGCGTGGCTGACGGAACAGCAGAACGCCGATTCACGGTCGAACCCGGCCCTCAATCCGGTGCGCAAGGCACCGCTGCGGCGCCCTGCGCGTCGCGCTGCTTAACCGTAATAGGCGTCTCTGGCACGGTTGGGCGTCGGTGGCCGCCCTGTCCGTAGAAAAAAGTTGAAGAAGTCGGCTGCATCCGGAATTTGATGCGCACGGGGGTCGTCTGTGTGTGGTGCACAGCGCCGGAATGCGCTGAGCGGGTCAGCCGCCGGATCAAAGGGAGGTCTCGCATGGCGGGGTATATAGAGGACAGGTGGCTCAAGAAGCGACCAAACAAGGAGACGGGTAAGCGCGAGCGGACGGCGCTGTGGGGGAAATGTACCCGCTATCGGGTCAAGGGAATTCCGGGCGTGCGCGATCGCTCGTTCGAGACGGTCGTCGATGCCAAGGCGTGGTTGGCCGAGACGCAGACGGACTCTCGCCGCGGTGACTTCGTCGATCCCCGCGACGGTGAGATCACCGTGCGCGAGTACGTCGAAAAGCATTGGTGGCCGGCCCAGATACACCCAGCCCAGACGCTGGAGAGCATGGAGTACCGGATCTGGGGACAGGTGCTCCCCCACCTCGGAGACCTGGCGCTCCGCGATGTCGGCGTCGCCGAACTGCGGAAGTGGACGGCCGATGTGCAACGCGAAGTCGGGTCGGGCACCGCATACACCGCATGGGTGTACCTGAAGGCGATCATGCAGGCCGCCGTTGAGGACAAGCGCCTTTTCCGTAACTCATGCAAGGGCAACAGCACGATCAAGCCGCCAAAGAAGCCGGAGCGGAGGGCGCGCTCCTGGACGCAGAGCCGAGTCGGTGCAGTGCGGGCGGAGCTTGCCGATCGGTACCAGATCACCGTTGACCTCGGCGTCGGGTGTGGGCTGCGACAGGGGGAGGCATTTGGGTTCTCGCCCGACGATGTGCGGGGTGACTTCGTCCACATTGAGCGGCAGATTCTGCGGTACAAGTCACGGCTCTACTTCGGTCCACCGAAGGGCGGCCGTGAGCGCGACGTACAGGTGACGAAGGCCCTAGGGAAGCGGGTGCTGGTACACCAGGAGCAGTTCGAGACGATTGAGGTGACCCTGCCGTGGCTCGATCCCGAGGAGCCCGACGTCCCCAGGGACGAGCGCCGCAAAGTGACGGTGCCGTTGCTGGTCACTACAACCCGCGGCGGAGCGGTCAACCGGGCCACGTGGAACACCAAGTCTTGGAAGCCGGCTCTGGCCGAGGCCGGGGTGATCCCCCCTCTCCCGAAGCAGGAGAAGGGGGAGAAGGCCACGCGCGTGTGGGAGCCGAGCCGGGAGCACGGCTTTCACGTCCTGCGCCATACTTACGCCTCGGTGATGCTCGAAGCGGGCGAGTCGATCGTGTCACTCGCGAAGTGGCTCGGGCACTCCGACCCGGCGTTCACCCTCCGGACGTACACGCACTTCATGCCGGAGGCCGGAGCGCGCGGCCTCGCTGCCATCGAAGCGTGGTTCGCGGATATTGGCTGAAAGTTCCTGAGAAGCCCCGGAGGGCGCGATGGACTCCTTCTAAGCGCGTTAATCTCGGTGTTTCATGACGGCCCGCAGGAGAATCCTGCGGGCCGTCATGAAACACCGAGATTAACGCCGTAGCCTTGGCAGTCGGTGACGTCAGCGATGCGGGTGCCATTCGGAAATCGTCATCCGACACTTCCGTAAACACGTGACAGGTTCCCCATCACATTGCGGAGCGAAAAGAGCGAACCATTGAGCCTCGCCGGACAGCGCTGTCTTGACATCGAGGATGATATGACTGGCCACGGTGAGAGGCGAATCTTCCCCTCACGGTGGCCATATCCCTACCTTCACTTGCTGGCTACAGCAACTCCTGGTTTCTCATAATCCTTGGGAGCGTAGACGCAGGAAGTGAAAGCTATGTTGTCACCGACCCCGGCGCTCATCAAGTCCAACTTGCATTCGGTACGCCCCATAGGGCTCACGCCCGTAGCCTTGCTGCACGCTGCTTCCATCGCGGCATTCACTGAATATCCCGATTTCTTCAATGTAGCCACGCAGGTTGCCGGTGTGGCAGAGCCGCCTCCGCCAACGGCCTGGGCCGGGGCTGTTGCGGCAAGTTGAAGCACCCCTACCGCTAAGACCCCTCCTACGGCTAAAGCGACGTTCCGTGTGGACTTTCGCGCTATTCGACTCCTCGGGCTCTCGGTGCGCAGTGCAGCGAACTTAATGAATTCCGGACTGCTGATCGGGCGACTTTGGGAACTGCCGTGCTGGGGGTGGCGGAGATTCTTTAACCCCATCAGGGCGGCTACTTGAATTGGCGTTTCTCGATCTGGGCTTGTTCAACTAGTCCTGAATAGGAATTAGGGTCGTCGAGATCTGACGCATGGAGGGTCATTACCGACCACGGGATGGGGCATGGTGGGGCGTGATCAGGGTCGGGGCACAGCAAACTGGTGATGCGTTCCTTGATCTCTTCAGCCTGCTGCTGAGTGGCGTATATACCCAGCCGCACTTCCCAGACGCTCAGGTCTTCAGTCATCTCTCACCTATCCTGGCCAGGAGGTAAAGGGAGGCGAGAGCACTCGCCTCCCTTTCGACGCTACCAGGTGCGCTTAGCGTCGCAGTGGCGCTTGTAGTGGCCCTGCGGAACGGGGATGTTGCGCTCCGCGTCGATTATGGCCTTTTCCTTGGTGTTGCCCGTGCCGTCAGCCCTCTCGTAGCCGATCGCGTTGTTGTCGCTGATTCGGATGATCTGGCACTGCACGGTGGCGTGCCAGGTCTTCATGACTGCGACCCCGCTCGCCGGAGCCGCCTGGTTAATGGTGTTGGCGGAAGCGGCGGGGGCGGCGACGCCTCCGAGCGCGAGGACGGCGGCTCCGGCAACGAGCGTGCGGCGAAGCGTCTTCATGGGTGTTCCTCCTTGACGGTTTGGGATCGGAACCCATCAGACCGGCCGGCCTCTGCGAGCTCGGCTGGTCCGGTGTCGCGTACGACACTCGCACTTGGAATCGCTAAATACACCGTATGTCATGGGAGTTGGCAGTCGGATGTCAGTTGTCCGCCACAGGGCCTTGCCGCTGCCGGCACTCGCGTGGCGATCCTCTTGGTGAAAGAGGGTTTCGATGCGGTGTGCCACTCGCCTACCTCGTGGGGCTGCTCGCGCACGTGCCAACGGGGCGGCGGGCGCGCTCCAGTTCGCTTCCCACTGAGGGGGCTGGATAGTTCTCGCGCCTGCCCGAAGCGGAGTAGATCACCCAAAACACGGACCTTTAGCGCCCTGGAAGCGTGAACCGCAGTGTCGGCCGCCGCTACGTACATCGCGCAACCGACAGCGACCAGGTAGGAGAACACATGGCGCACGGCACTACTGCCCCGCTCCTCGTCGGGCAGCGAGACAACCCCTCACTGGCAACCGTGGTGGGAACCGAACTTGCCCGTCACAAGCGCGGCTTCATCCCCTGGTACCACCTCTTGGCCCCCCTCATCATCACAATCCCTCTCTTCCTCGGCTCTCTTGGCTCCTCCGAAGCGAAGGCAGGACAGACCTTCGAGGTGTTCCGCAATGTGACCTTGGAGTTCTGGGGCGTGCTGGTACCGATGACGGCGGGCCTGGCCGCGGCGTTGTCGGTCCGTGCGGATCACGACGCCTGGCGACTGCTGCTGTCGTACGGTGTGCCGCGCGGTCGCTACTTCGTCGGCAAGGTGGCCGCACTGGGGGTTCTCGGTTTCATCTCCTCCACAGTGCTGCTGATGATGCTCTCTGTCGGTGCAATGATCAGTGGCCGTTTTCCCGAAGCCATGGGGATCGTGGTTGCGGCTGTCTATTTGCCTTGGCTGGTGGGCCTGGCCATGACGACGTTGGCCGTATTGGTCGCGGTGGTGTGGGGCATGGGCCCCAGCATCGGGGTGGGAGTCGCCGGCCTGCTGTGCGGAGCGCTTGTCTCGGACAAGGACTTCTGGTACGCCGTCCCCTTCGCCTGGCCCATGCGGGTGGTGCTGCCGCTGGCCGGGATCGGGCCCAACGGAGTGCCACTGCCCAAGAACAGTCCCGTGACCGCCATGTCGGCCATCCCTCTCGCCGTGGGCCTAGCTGCCGTGCTGACGGCGGTTCTGCTGTTCGTCGGCCGTCTTCACATGAGCCGTAAGGAGATCTGAACATGACCACGGTGGAAGCTCACACGCCAGGTACACCAGCACCGGCACTCGTGATGCGGCAGCTGCACAAACACTATGGATCGCATCGCGCACTGGACGGCGTAGACCTCACTGTCAGAGTTGGAGAGGTCTACGGCCTGCTTGGGCCGAACGGTGCGGGCAAGACTACGCTCATGAAGGCGCTGCTGGGGCTGCAAAGGCCGACGTCCGGCCGTATCGAGCTCTTCGGCAAGCCGGTCGGGCGGGAGTCTCTGGCAGACGTCGGCGCCTTGATAGAAGTCCCCGGATTGTGGCCGACGCTAACGGCTGACGAGACGTTGAGAGTGCACGCCAAGCTGCGCAGCGTGCCCCAGGCATGGATCGAACCAGCGCTTAAACTCGTCAAGTTGACAGATGCACGGGACCGTAGGGTCGGAGCGTATTCCCTCGGCATGCGCTGGAGGTTGGGAATCGCCGTGGCGCTACTGGCCAGACCACGGCTCATCGTTCTTGACGAGCCCACCAACGGCCTCGATCCGGTCGGCATCCGCGAAATGCGGGGGATCATCAGGTCGTTGGCCGGTGAAGGAGTGGCAGTGCTGATCGCCAGCCATCAGCTGGCGGAGGTCGCTCAGGTGTGTGACCGGGTGCACGTCCTGGTAGCCGGCCGTACTCAGTACGAAGGCCCTCTGGCAGGGCTCGCCATCGACGGAGATGTGGAAGCAGGTTTCTTCCGCCTGTTGGAAACCACAGACGGTGGAATTCGCTAAACGACCAGGGACGACAGATGGCCCCGTGACTGCCAGATGGGGCCATCAGCGGGTTGGCAGGGGCGCGTAAGGCGCGCACCCAAACGTCTGTGGCGTCAGCCGACGGGCCCCGACAACAGCTGATTCATGCCTAGTGTGGCGGCCAGCGACGTCAGCTCGGTGCGTCCTGCGATGCCCAGCTTGTCGTACAGCTTGCGGATTCGGCGGTACATGGACCTTTCGGAACAGTAGTAGCGCCGCGCGATCTCGGACACCGTGATGGAGGTGCAGAGCAGCCGCACCAGCTCTTTGTCGCTTTCAGAAAGGGGTAACTGCGGGATTCTTCGACGTATGTGCTCCTCCTCACGAGCCACTGTGATGGGCGCGGAGTCGCTACCCGGTGTGGATTCGGCAACAGGCGGTGAGGTCGGTCGAGTGTCGGGTTCCGTACGCCTTCCCTCACGTACAGGGCTGCCGTGCCCCGCAGAAGCATCGCGAGAGGCAGCGTTGTCGTACCGAACGCGGGCATGGCCGCTGTGGTCTGCCGGCAATGCTTGGCGCCATGCGGCGGTGGGGTCAGTGGGAGTGGTCGCGCGGTGTGTCCGGAACTGTGCGTACAGCATGTCGATCTGGCTCTCAGCGGGTATTGCGAGGTTGATGACGAAGTTCGCGCCTGAGCGGATGGCGTAGTACGTGTAGTGCCCCGAGATGTCATTGGTGACCGCAGTGAGCAGGGATAGCGGATGCCGAACCCTTATTTCGCGCAGTTCCTGGGCCTGGAACTCGCTGGTGACCGGCACCAGCACCGGCAGGTCGAGTGCGGATCCAGACGCGGCCAGATCCTCGCTGTCGATGAACTCAACGCGGCCCAGCCTGGAGCAGAGCGTGCTGAACGTGTCGTGCGGTGACTCAAAGTGTGCCTTGAGCCCAGAGTGGACCAGGACGCGGATCTCTCTGGCGCTCGAAGCGTACTCGTGCTCGTGCTGATGCAAAGTGATGTTCCCCCGTAGTGCTTATCGATCCCCGTCATGTTCGTCCCCGTGGTTACTACCCTCGTGGGTGTGATGTCGTGGAGGGCCGAGAAGTGGTACCGGTGGCACTACGGTGGCCATGAGGGCGGCCCAGAAAATACCGGGGGCATCGGCGAGATTCACCGCCTGGCGCCGCTGCACGGAGATACCGTCCAGCTCCACCGGCCGATCGGAATGCGATACCACCGCACCACCTCCCTGTCCGAAGCCGAGCAGGCCTTAGCTGCACAGCATCGTCAGGGGGCTCCGTGTTCGAAATCCGCCGTCTCCGGAAGGGGACCGGATATGTTTCGGTCAGTTCCCGTGCAGATCCCATCCGTACCTCCCCCTACGCCTACCTCCCTGGCGCCGACGCGGCCGGTCTGCGCATCTCCCGAAGGGCGGATACTACGGGGACGGTCGCACCACTTGTGCCCTGCGTCACCGTTACGGCCAGGAGGTTGGACTGGCGTAACCTCAAGTATCAATTCACATATGTGACATCAGGAGAAGTAAGTTTTGCGACAGTTCAAGACGAGACCTCGGGCATTTTCACCGCACCACGTTTGGTCTGGGGCGTCCGCGGTGAAGTCCGGCTCACCGCGGACGCCCCAGCCGACCGGCACCAGGAGGGCTCAGATTTTCTGAGAGCCGTAGGTGCTGCCAGCCTGTGAAGATCCAGGTGATCGCGTCGGTCACCTGTCCGCGTCGTATCGCGCGGGCGGTGGCAGGCCGGTTGCGTCACTTGCAAAACCAGGACTCCGAGACGCCCAGGGGGAGGCAGGCGACGCGGTGCGGGATGTGGTGCTCGGTTCTCTGTTTACCGATGAACGCGGCCAGTTCGGCTGGAAACGCCTCGATCAGTTCGCCCAGAAGATCATGCATCACTTGAGGGCGTCACGCTCGATCTCCAGCTCGCGGATGTGCTTCTTCCGCTCCGCCGCCTCCCGGCGCAACCGCTCCAGTTCGGCGCGTTCAGCCTCCCCGCAGCCGCCCGCCGGGTGTGACGTCCACAGGTCGGTCGGAGCTCGCCGTCCGTTGTGGCGCCAACGCGAGACCCAGCTGTGCAGCGTGCCCGGATTGATGCCGAGCTTGTCAGGAACCTCTGGGATCGGCAGAAGATTCACTGCGGCCGGGTGACTCCCAAACCGCGCGCAGGCGACTCCGATCCTTGGGTTGGTAGCCGCCAAATCATCGGATGGGCCGGCAGAGCTTCATCGTCCTGCTGAGCAATGAGCCAAGGCTCACTTTCTCTCCGCTGTTCCCGGAAACGCGGATCGGCTCAATGTCGGGATAACCCGCCTTGCGTGCCTGATTATTGAGGGCGTAGGTAGTGCTATCTGGCGCAGTGATGACGGCTTGGCCTCCCTCACGACATGCGACCGTTCCGTGGTCGATCTTCAATGGCCAGAGGTAGCCGAAATTCTTCTCGCTCACGACCTGCTCAGTGGCGGTGGGGCTGGGAAGTGGGACGGGATCCTTGGTGCTTGGTTCGAAGCGGCCGCTTCCTCCACAGGCGGTCAAAGCGAGTAGCGCCATACCCGTGAGGGCTGAAGCTGCGGTGAAGGTATGGGCACGACGCGGGGAATGGGGGGCAAGCCTGACGGTTGGCGTGGATTCAGCGTCGGCCACGTTAGTGGTCTCGGTGGTGATGGACCACCTGTTGCTGGTAGTCACTTGTCGGTTACCTCACTCACTTCATTTCGGAGCATGCTGGTGCAATGTTGAGTGGTAGGCGTTGAGCAGAGCCGCATAGCCGTCCTCAAGAGATGGTTCAACTGGCTGGGCTCCAGTGGGTGGAGTGGCCGTGACGATGCGGTATTCGGGTCCCTCGGCGGTGGTCACCGCACTCACGATCTCGGCACCGTGGGGTGGTCCGTCGGCAGCATCAGCGGACCGGTACACATACGTGCAGCCCGCGGCCTGGCTGGCCAGAGCGGTCGTGGTGTCGTGGAAGATCAGACGGCCGGATGCGAGCACTGCCACTTCGGGGCAGGTCTGGGCGACATCGTCGAGGATGTGGGTAGACAGCAGCACGGTGCGGCTGTGGCCGAGTCCGGCGAGTAGCGCGCGAAAGCGCATCCGTTCATGCGGGTCGAGGCCAGCCGTGGGCTCGTCAACAATCAGGACAGATGGGTTGCCCATCAGTGCCTGTGCGATGCCGACACGCCGTTTCATGCCACCGGAGAAGCCGGCCAGTCGCTCGGCGGCTTGCTCCTCCAGGCCGACCTCAACGATCCGGGCGTCGACCTGGCGGCGGCGTTCGCGTTTGTCGTGGATGCCCTTGAGAACCCCGATGTAGTCGAGGAACTCACGCGCTGTCAGGTCCGGGTAGAGGGAAAGCTCTTGCGGAAGATAGCCCAGGGTGCACTTGACGGCTGAGAGCCCGGCACTGGTCGACAGGTCGTGGCCGGCGACGACCACCCGGCCGGAGGTGGGCCGCAGCACACCAGTGAGGATGCGCAGCAGAGTGGTCTTGCCCGCGCCGTTGGCGCCGAGCAGCCCAACAGTCCCGCTTTCGATGTGGAGGTCGACAGACTCCAGCGCGCGGCGGCCGCCAGGATGGATCTTTGTCAGTTGCTCAGTGGTGATGTTCATGATGCTCCGTATCGTCCGAAGCGAGCGACGAAATAGCCGAGCACATAGCAGGCAACGGCCATGGCGAGGATGAGGGCGACGTTCAGCAGGGCGGTCGTATTGCTGACTGCGGGGCGCAGCACACCGGTGCCTTGCCGGGCTGCCCACACAGCAGGTGCGTGTGCCCAGGCAACGAGCTGGTAGCCACCGAGCGGCGACAGGACTGTGCCGGTCGCCGTCGGCAGTGGTGAGAAGCTGGGCGGGAAGTGGCATGCCCACAGCCACACCACGACCGTGACGGCGCGCGCCGCGGCCACTGGCAGCAGTACTCCCAGCAGTCCCGCGAGCGAGGTGGCCAGCATCGCCGATGGGAGCACGGCTGTCATCAGCGAGACCACGGCCGAGCCCAGCGGCGCCACCGAGCCTCCGGTCGCAGAGGTCACCACTGCGTGGAGGAGTATGAGTGCGGCGATCGGGGCCAGGGCGGTCAGTAGTGGGCCGGCCAGCCTCCCGGCCGTACGCATGAACGGTCCGGCAGGGGTGGCAGACAGCAACTCGGATATTCCGTGCGAATCGCGGTCGCGGCGCAGCCGGTCGGCGAGTGCAAGGCCCACGCCCAGAGTGCAGAAGGAGTTGATGAGCACTGTAGCTGCGCCGACTCTGACGGCCGGGTCGCTGTGTGCGGTGACGACTGGTGAGGTGATGGCGAGTAGCAGGCTCAGAAGAGCCAGGGGCAGCACCGAGCCCCAGACGGTCTTGCGGCGTGCAGCCATCAGTGCCTCGTACCGCAGGGTCCACAGCAGAGCTGCCATCATGCCTCCCCGGCACCGAAGTGTGACCTGGCGACGCGACCGAGCCGGGCGGCCGGCCGCCCGCCGGGTCCCAGCGTCCGCAGCGCGAGTGCGGTCAGCCAGGTCCCAGCCAGCAGCGCGGGCAGGGCCTGCACGGCGCCTTCTGGTACCAGCGGGTCGACCAGGAGCAGTTTGGCCAAGACAACCGCGACCACCAGTCCGGTGGCGGGGCCGGACGACCGAGATTGCACCGTCGCCCATACCGCACCGCCGACCAGCAGCACAGTCAGTCCGACCAGCTCCCACAGTACGGCCACGGGGTTCAGCAGACGTCCGGTGACGGCCACCGATGTCAGCAGCATGGAGGCCGTGACCGCAGAGACGACAGCGGGCCAGGCGAGACGGCGGGCAACGGTGCGGACGTAGGGAGTGGGCAGCGACAGGTGCAGTTCGAGCATCGGCTCGCGCGCCACCACCGCTGCACAGGCCAGTGCCATGCCGGCGGGCAGCGCGCAGGTCAGCAGCGAACGCCCAAGCGGCATGCCGCTGCTGGGGCCTGAGGCCGTCGCCGCGTACGCGAGGAGCCCCGCCAAGAACGGCAGGAAAAACGCTTGTCTCCCGCAGCGGCGGGCTTCATGCACCCACCACGTCGCAGCAGTCATGCCACAGCCCCTCCCGTTGTGCCATTGGTTTCTGGTGAGCGCACGGTGTACCGCTGCTCGCGGCCAGCTACGGGGGCGCCGGCCGCGAGCAGCGGTACACCGTGTATGTAGCGGTCCGAGCCACGATGGTTCACAGTCCGCGCGGATAAAACGCGGGCGTACTCCGCTCGTGCATGCTCATGGCCAAGCGCCCTTGCGCCGGCATGACGCTTACGGCTGCACCAGGCTGCCTGAACGCTGGGACACCTCGGCACGGTGGCTACGCCCCATCTGCGACCTGCCAAGACTCGGGCTTCCCGAGCGACCGCATGGCCCCGACGGCCCACCCCAACAGGGCGACGGACAGAAGCAACGTCCACGGCGTCGTCGACAGCAGAGCGCGCAAGAGAGCGTCGAGCGGGGTGGTGAACACGCCCTGAGGACCGACCACCACATTCAACAGCCACACGGCGGCGCCCGCCGCCGCGCCTGCTGCCGGAGCGAATCGGACCGACAGCGCAAGCGCTAGTGACGCGGCAAACAGGGACGTGCCCAGCCAGCTCGAGACCGCGGCCCACCAGCCTGGCCCGGCCACCAGTGTCGAGCAGACCATCGCCAGCGCCACGTCGACGCAGAGCACCACCGTCACCCGCGCCAGAAACACGGCTGTCGGCGGTACAGGCAAGGTATGGAGCAACTCACGTCGGGGGTCGCGCCGGGGCGAGGCTGTCACCAGCGCCCCGAACACGATCACCAGCACCACCACCGCGCCGAACAGCCGCAATCCGAACCGGTCCGACACGCGTGCCGATGCCAGAAGTGCTGTTCCGACGAGTCCGATAGCACTCAACGGAGCCCAAAGCCTTGGCATCAGCACGGCCTGCCGCAGTGCCAGCTGCCATGCCGTCCGACAGGGGCGTACCACACCATGGGCGGTACCGGACACCACGTCCCCTGAGGCAACGGGATGTGCCGCGAAGGGCTGCTCGCCAGCACTTTCAGTGCTGGCACCGGCCAGTGCGGGCCCCAACAAAGCCTCGAAGGAGGGTGCGCGAACTGCCTGTTGGACTGCTTCCGAACGCACTGCTGCCCCGATGTCCTGCCACACTGACATCCGCGTGAGGCAGTCCTGGCAGGCGTCGAGGTGCCGCCGATGATGCGGGTCGTCCGGCCCGGTTCGTGCCAGGCGCGCCAAGACGTCGTCTGTGAGGTGTTCTGTCATCGTCGTCCCGTTCCTTCCAGCCGCGCCGCGTCGAGCATGTTGCCCAGCCGCCTTCGCGCATGGGACATCCGGCTCTTGACGGTGCCCACCGGAATGGCGAGCACGGTGGCCACCTCCGGGTAGGCCAGGTCTTCAACCAGCACCAGAGTGAGAACCTCGCGCAGATGCAGGGGAAGGGCGCGCACGGCCGCTAATAACTCGGTGCGCTCAGCCTCCCGCACGACTTGGTCTTCCACACTCGGGCCTGGGGCTGGCATGTCCTGTGCCTCAGCCAGATCCGCCAGCTGCGGCCGCGACCTGCGGAGCTGATTGTGTGCCTGTCGTCTGGCCACGCCCATGAGCCACCCCCGCACCGAGGACTCGTTGCGGAAGCTCTCCGCCGAGCGCCACACGGCCAGCCATGCCTCCTGAAGGATCTCCTCGGAAACTCCTTGATCCGAGGTGAGTCTTCGGATGAGGCGGAGCATGGGGGTGGCATGCCTCTCGTAGAGGGCACGCAGGGCGGCTTGGTCGCCCTGGGCGACGGCGCCAAGCAAAGCTTCGTCCGAACTCACATCACGTATGTAGGCAGAAGATTCCGATTGGTTCACGCGTCGCCGGCACGGATCCCCGTTTCTGGCCGGATTCCGCCGAGTAACGACCGAGCCCGTCTCCCCCCTGCCACTGAACTGCCAACGCTGCCAAGCGGGTTCAAACTCATTGATCGCTCACGAACGACCATGCTTCCGTGATGCACGGATCGCGATCCACGAACATTCAATCGGTTTCCGTGAGGAGTCACTGTGAGGATCAAGGCCCCCGCTCAAATGAAGAGCGATATGAACCTGTTCGATCTCGACCTGGAGATCGGCGTGGAGAAGTCCGTCGCCGGCCCGGCCATCACGAGCATCTCGTACTGCACCCCGGGCTGCACCAGCGAAGGCGGCGGCTCCGGCTGCAGCCACTGCTGCGACAACTGACGGCATGCATCTGTGGGGTCGGGCGGGCACCCGCCCGACCCCCTGGGCTGTTCCGGCGAAGGCAGTGGCAAAGGACGAGGAAGAGGGGGACACCCGTGGGAGAACCATCACAGGGGACACTGTTCGAGGCGAAAGACGTCTTCTTATACCGAGCGCCACTGGCGCCGAACGCCCCCGGCCTACCCCTCCCCGCTGGGAGGCCGCAGGATCCGACCGCCTGCGTAGAACTGCTCGCTGCGGCCGCGGCGGACAACGTTCTGAGCGAGGCAGTAGACCTCGCTTCCCCGAGCCTCAGCACCATGATCTGCCGCGCCATTGAACGTGGCGGCGTCGGGATCAAGGCGGGGCAGCTACGCCGGGCCGCGCTCGCCGTGCTGCGCTACGACATCAGGATGCGGACCCGACCCACCCCCTTTGGCCTCTTCGCAGGCGTGGCGACCGGGCAGTTCGACTCCACTGCCAAGGCAGAGTGGGGCACAGCCCACCGCACTCGTACTCATGCCGACATGCAGTGGCTCACCAGGATCGGCCACCGCCTCGAACGGGACCCGGCTGTGTTGTCCTCCCTCACCGTTCAGGCGCACCAGGCTCTGATCCTTCGTGCGGACCGGCTGGTCCTCACCGCTCCCTCCACGCTCGGCGTGCGCCTCACAGAGAGCGGCGAGGGCCGCTCAACGGTGTCGGTACGCAGGACACCCGTCGTCGAGCTGGCCGTGGAAGAGGCTGCGACTCCGCTGCCGTACGACGATCTGGTCCGGAGAACGGCCGCGGCATTCCCAGGTGCCCCTGTCGAGCGGGTCCGGGAGTTGCTCGCCGAGCTGGTGAGACAGGAGATCCTCATTACCGGGCTGCGCGCGCCACTGGACGGCGGTGACCCGCTGCGTCACATGCTGGACCAACTCGCTTCGGTCCCCGGACCGTCCGAGGACACCCGCCGGATACACGGCGTGCTGCTGGCAGTGGAGCGCGAGAGGCGCGCATATGACGACCAAGTCATCGGAGAAGGCCGCGAACACCTGAGCGCCCTGCTGAGGACCGCTCGTGCGGCAGAACCCGCAGATACGCCCGTCCACATTGACACCCGCCTGGACACCAGGTTGCACCTGCCGTACGCGGTGCGTGACGTGGTCGAAGAAGCCACCGAGGTGATGTGGCGCCTCTCCCGTCCCAAGCTCGGACTTCGGGCCTTACGCGACTACCACCGCCGCTTCCTCGACGTCTACGGAGCCGACCGGCTGGTCCCGATCCTGGAGCTCCTCAACGAATCGACAGGCCTGGGCGCCCCGGCAGGCTATGGCTGGCCCAACAGTGAGGCAGCACCCGTCCCACCTGAAACTCCCCGTACCGACCGCCGGGACCGCACCATGGCCCGGCTGGCAGCCGCCGCGCAGCGTGCCGGACAACGCGAGGTCATTCTCGGGCGTGCGGATCTCGAGGAACTGTGCCTCGACACCGCCGATTCCAGGGACCTGCCCAACTCCTGCGAGGTGACCGTCCAAGTCGTCGCCCCCTCGATGGAGGCGCTGAACGAGGGCGACTTCCGAGTCTTCCTGTCGCCCTCGCCCGGATCGCACCGGGCTGGATCCACCTTCGCCCGATTCGCCGATCAGCACCCCGACTGGCGTACGGAGTTCGCCACCCTGCAGCATGACACCCCCGTGCATATCCAGGACGCCGTTCCCGTTGACCTCGCGTTCAGGACGCGCTCGGGCCGAGCCGCCAACCTTGCGCACACCACGCCTGCCACCGGACGCCGTATCAGCGTCGGAGTTCCTGACGCACCCGGTGTAGAGGAACTGCGGCTGTGCGACATCGGCATCGGTGCGACTTTGGACCGGATGACCGCCGTACACCTGCCCACCGGTCGTGAAATCGTGCCCGTACTTGGCAACATGGTCAGCGCCCCTGCCCAGGCTCCCAACGCCATTCGACTGCTGTGGGAGATCGGACTGGAGGGCCAGCGGCTATGGGAGCCGTGGAACTGGGGACCGTTCTCTGATGCGCCTTTCGTGCCGCGTGTGCGATACGGGCGATTCGTGCTGTCCTGTGCCGTCTGGCGGCTGGACGTGGTCCGTGCGCGAGCCGAAGACCTGCGTGCAAGCGGTAATACCGTGAGCGCTGCCGACCGGGACAGAGTGATCGACGAGTGGCGGTCGGCGTGGGATGTGCCACGTTGGATTCTCGCCGTCACCGCCGACCAGAGGCTGCTGCTCGACCTCGATCAGGCGTGGCACCGCGAGCTGCTTCTCGACCAGGTGATGCGCAACCAAGAACTGATAGCACAGGAAGTACCGGGCGAGTACGAGGGCTGGACGGACAGCCCACTAGCCGGGCACATCTCCGAGCTGGTCGTTCCCCTGACCCGCAGGGAGACCGGCATGCCCGGCCGCCGTCCGTACGGCGGGCGCAGTCAGCCTGAACGCACCGTTCACGGCATGGGCAGCGAGTGGCTCTACCTCAAATTGCACGGCTCCGCCCGCACCCAGGACGATCTCCTACGCGACCACGTCCCCGAACTGGTGGAGCTGGGATGCCGGAACGGCGCTGACGGCTGGTTCTTCATTCGCTACACCGACGACGGAGGTCACCACCTGCGGCTGCGACTGCACGGCACCCACCAGAAGGAGCTGTGGGGTGAGGTCGCTCCAGCGGTCGGTGAGCTTCTGCAGCGGTGGCAACGAGAGGGCTTGTTGCGTAGCCACTCTCTCGCGCAGTACGACCCGGAAACCGAGCGTTACGGCGGCCCCGCAGCCCAACGGCTGGCTGAGCGGGTTTTCGAGTTCGATAGCAAAGCCGCCATTGAACTGCTGCGAGTGGCCAAGGACCCCGCGAACGACTACGGAGTCGACGACCTCGCCGTTATCTCCTGCGCCGCACTGGCCCATGCCTTCGGCCCGCCCGCATCCGGCAATCCGAGGGCCACAGAGGACTGCGGCGGCGACGGCGCGGCAGCCTGGCTGTCCATGACCGGCGAGCGCCGCGACCTGCCTGCGGCGTTCCGCGCCCGCTCCGCCTATTGGCGCAGCCTTATCGACCCCTACGGCGGCTGGCCCGATCTCCAGAAGGATCCGGCCGGCGCCCGCGTCCTCACCTCGCTGCGCTCCCGGGACCAGGCAGTAGGCCAGCTGGCCGATATGGTCCGGGAGTCCGGTGGCACACCCGAAGGTCGGGTCATCGGCAGCCTGCTGCACATGGTCTGCAACCGCCTATTCGGCGGTGCTAGCGACCGCGAACTGACCGTGCTCGGCGTCGCCCGAGGTGCCGTACAGGATCACCTCAACCGCCGGAGGCACCAGTCTTGACCACCACAACTGTCCGACCGGATGAAGCCGTCGCCCTAGTCGCCGAACGGCTCGCTGACCCAGAGCACATCGCCACCATCGCCTCTCGCGACGACAACCGAGATCCCATCTACAACGCCGTGATGTGGGGGCCGCTGACTCTCGCCAACGGCCTTCCCGGCACGGCCCTCCTCTACGGCGAACTGGCCCGCACTGACGAAGGCTGGCGACAAGTCGCCCATCGTCACCTTGCGGCCGCCGGACGCATCATGAACTCCGCACCCAGCCGCGGCCTGTTCTCCGGACCAGCGGCTCTGCTCGCCGCCGCACAGACATGCGCTGGCCCCGAAGGACACTACGGTTCGCTGCGCCGGAGGCTGGCCACTTGGGTGGCCGAGGACCAGACCGAACGGCTGCGCGCCTTCCGCGTCCGCGCCCAGTCCGGTGGGGCCGGCGTCGACTGGGCTGCGTACGACCTGATCAACGGCCTGTCTGGGACAGCCCGCCTGCTCCTGGATGCGGCGTCCGACCCCGCCGAGACGAGTCCCACCGTGGAGTCGGCTCTCACCGAATCGCTCCGTCATCTCATCCACGTCACCGAACCGGTCCGGATCGACGGTCACGAAGTACCCGGATGGTGGGTGCCTGCCGAACTCCAGATCAGCCGCCAGGACCGACAGGCGTATCCGCACGGGGACTTAAACCTTGGCATGGCACACGGCATTGCCGGACCGCTCGCGGTGCTCTGCTCGGCGTACGAGTCCGGGCGCGAGGAGCAGGGCATGCACGACGCCATGCACCGCATTGCCGAGTGGCTACTGAGCTGGACGCTGCGCGACGATGCGGGGCCCTACTGGCCGGCCCGGGCAGCCTGGGAACAGGAGGTGGCGCCGCGGCGCCCGCAGGAGCTGTTCACCCGTACCGCCTGGTGCTACGGCACGCCGGGGGTCGCTGCCGCACTGTTCCGCGCGGGACGTGCCATGGACCGACCGGACTGGTGCGGCGCGGCTGTCGAGGGGCTGCGTGCCGCGCTGCGGCGGGACGAGTCGCTTTGGGCGGTCGAAGGCGCCACCATCTGCCACGGCTACGCCGGTCTGCTGCGGGTTGCGGCCCGGGTGAACCAAGCCGTGGACGACCCCGAACTGAACGCTGGATGCCAACGCCTTACAGGCAAGGTGCTGGCGTGCGCCGATGAGGCCGTGCCCTTCGGGTTCCGTCATCTCATGCGCTTCCCGGTCGTCGCCGGTTCGCCTGTCCGGCACCGGTCCGTGGACACGGCGGGCATGCTCGAGGGCGCTGCGGGCGTGGCTCTCTCCCTCCTGTCAGCCGACGACGGTGCACTGCCGTGGGACCGCACTCTGGGCCTCGCGTGACCGGTCAACCGGAGAAGGGAATGCACATGCTCGAGACGCAGGCATTCGAGATAACCGATCTCGTCGTGCGCTACGGCAAGGTGGCTGCCGTTGACGGCGTGTCGATCAGTTCACCGCCGGGCCGCATCACCGGACTGCTCGGCCCCAACGGAGCTGGGAAGTCCAGTCTGCTGGGCGTGCTGTCGACGGCCGCGCGGCCCGACGCGGGTACTGTACGGATCTTCGGCTTCGATGTGCGTGAGGCACCGATGGCAGCACGTCGTCGTCTCGGATTGGTCTTCCAGGAACGCGCGCTGGACAAGGAGCTCTCCATCGAGCGAAACCTGTGGTTCCACGCCCGGCTATTCGGTATGAAGCGGGCCGACGCCCGGGCCCGGATCGACCTGATGCTGGAGCTGTTCGACCTCGCCGACCGTCGCCGTCAGCCTGTCGAGGAGCTGTCCGGAGGGCTGGCCAGACGGGTGGAGATCGCACGCGCCCTGCTGCACCGCCCCGGCTTGATCATTCTTGACGAGCCCACCAACGGCTTGGACCCCACCGCACGCGCCGCCGTATGGGCCGATCTGCTGCGGTTACGCGACCAACTGGGCGTCACCGTCCTGTACGCGACGCACTACATGGACGAGGCTGAGTACGCCGATGAGATCGTCATCCTCCAGAAAGGCCGGATAGTCCGGCAGGGCAGCATTGAACGGCTCAAGAGCAGCCTGGATTCCTCCCGCGTCGTGGTGACCTGCTCGGACGACGAGGCAGCTCTCCGCCAGCTGCGCGCAGCAGGCTTCGACGCCCTGATCGAACCGACTGGGGTCGCCGTGCACTGCACCGACCCCGAAGCGCGCATTGCCGAGGTGGTTCGGGCCCTGGATGTTCCAGGACTAACCGTGTCAGTGCACCACCCGTCCATGAACGACGTCTACTTGGCGGCCGCCCGGCAGGACGGACCGTGGCAACGGCGGGAGAGGGTAGGCACGCCATGACCGTAACCACCCTTGTCACACCTTCCCATGTCACCGACGTTGGACGGCTGAGGGTGGCGCTGCGCGCCATCGGCGTCATTGCCCATCGTGATCTACTGCGCCAGGCCAAACGCCCGGGAGTGCTCTTCAGCCAGGCCGTGCAGATCTTCTTCTTCGTCCTGGTCTATGCAGTTGGCTTTGACGGGATGGTCGGTTCGGTCGGCTCGGTGCCGTTCAGTGCTTACGTCTTTCCTGGTCTAATCGCCATTCAAGTGGTTTCGATTGGTGTTGCCTCCGGTCAGACCTATGCCTGGGACCGTGAGTATGGCGTGCTGCGCGAACTTCTTGTCGCACCGGTGCCGCGGGTCTGCCTGCCACTGGGAAAGGTTGTCGCCAGCGCAGGGTTGGTAACCGTGCAGAGCCTGGTGATGATTGCCCTCTCCCCGCTGATGGGAGTGACGCTGACGGCTGGCCGGTTCGCTGCCGCGATCGGCTGCTACGCGCTCACAGGCACCGTTTTCAGCGTCATCGGCCTCTGTCTGGCCACTGTCGTCAAACGAGTGCAGACGCTCCAGGCGACTGTTCAACTGGCCATGTTCCCCCTGCTCTTCCTGTCCGGCTCAGTCTTCAGTGCGAAGAACGCACCAGAGTGGCTTTCCTGGATCATGCATCTCAATCCCATGACGTACGCCGTCGACCTGGCGCGCCAGACTTTGCTGGGTGAGGGCGGTCTGATGCCGTGGTGGGCGGACCTCTCCGCGCTCGGGGGGATCCTCATCGCGGCTCTGCTACTGCTCCGGATTCGGAGCGGGCGATGAGCGTCACCACCGATGGTCCTTCGTGGCCCCCGCTCCCCGAGCACGTCAGATCCAGCGGGATATCGCTGGACGAGGACGAGGCAGCGGAGAAGGTGCTGGAGGGCGCGCTGCGATGGATCGAGGCGCATATGGAGTGGTTCGCGCCACAGCGCTGGGAGGAGTTCCTTCCCCGCCGCCCCTTCCCGCCTGGCCCGCTGCTGGAACTCCTCGGACTGATCAGAGTGCTCGACCGGTCGGACATCGTGCCCAAGAACGCGCCCCTGTCGAGCCGTGCGATCACCTTGGCCGAGCATGCCGCGTCGGAGGTGGCATTCGAACGCGGACTCCGTCGTAGCGACGAGCTGTTTCCCTATCACCTCAATCTGGTTGCGCTGCTTGAAGTGCTTGGCCGGCCGCAGCCCACGCTGCGCGCGGCATGCGAGACGCTGCTCGCCGCAGACGCCGGCGGCCACACCCGGCCGTACAAGCCAGTGCTCACCAGGATCGAGCTGCGCTACTTCATCGACCGGGGAGGCTTCACAGCTCCTGTCCGCCTGCCCGATATCGGCACCCTCCACCAGCAGAGCATCCCCGCTCTGCGCCCGGACCTCCTCCAGCTGACAGAGAGCGAAACCTACGCCCTTACCCATGCCCTCTTCTACGTGACGGACTTCGGCCACCATCGCCGGCTGCTGGGCGGATGTGAGGAGATGGCCCAGCTGCGCGAGTCCGTTCGGGGCCTGATCGGCGTCCATCTGGCCCGCGGCAATCTGGACCTCTTGGCGGAGTTGCTGCTGTGCGAGGTGGCTCTGGACGACGGTTGCGGTTCCGGCCCGCTGGCATACGCCGGCTGGAACGCCTTGGCCAGTGCCCAACGGCCGGACGGTGCCGTGCCCAGCCCCGTACACCGCCCCGAGGTCCTGCACAGCCTGGCGGGCGACAAGGCCGCTGCCTACCTTTTCGGCACGTGTCACCACACCACCATGGCGGCGGCACTCGCCGCCGCCGTACGGAGGCGGCGAGCGCCTGTGGACCGGCAGGGGGGCACGGAGCGTGCCGCATTCACCGGATCTCCGCTGCCCAGGGCGGATCCCGAGGAGATCCGGCTGTGGGCGCGAAACGTATACAGGGAATCCGGGGCCGCCCCGGCTTCCACGCGCGTGGCGTGGTCCGGCCATCTCGACGCACTGTTGGCTCTCAGCGTCCAGGCTCATGATCCTGCCGTCCTGGCGGAGGTAGTGCGCGCGGCCGAACGACTCGGGCAGAGCGACCGATTGCTGGTCCGCTCGGCGGCCGCACTCCTCGCCGCGTGGTGTCCACGTACCTAGAACCCGCAGTTTCGGGCGTCGGCGAGCCCTGAACACGCTGCCATGAAGCGTGCAGCACGGCCGCAAGGCCCAGCCCGGACGGGCACTGCCGTCTTCGCCCTCGCACATCCGACTCACCAGTGAAAGGGATGACGTATGCGTTTACGCGTTGCCGTCGTCGCTATGGCCACAGCCCTGGCGACGACGGTTCCGACGGCCACGGCTGCGACACAACACCAGCCAGCAAGCGACGACCCCCAGGCATGCTCTCCGTACGTCTCGATCGACGGTTTTTCCGACGCCCTGGACAAGACAACCTTCCACGGAAGTTATGTCGGCAACCTCTCCGCTCTCGCTGCCGGCCCCGGCGATCGGATTCTCGCCCTATCAGACCGCTCCGAGCTGTTCACGCTGGATCCGCAGCGCAAGCCCGAACGCGTGGTTTCGCTTGCTGACGAGAAGGGCAAGGCGCTCGATTCGGAGGGCTTGGTCGTCGACCACGATGGCAGCTACCTGGTCGCTTCCGAGATCGAACCCTCCATCCTTCGTTACGATCGCGACGGCAAGCTGATCGGGGCGCTACCTGTACCGGACCAACTCCGGGTCGCTCCGGCCGGCAAGGCGCGGCTCAACCAGACCTTCGAAGGCCTGGCCCTTCAGCCCGGCGGCCGCACTCTGATCGCGGCAATGGAGGGCCCGCTTGACGGGGACCCCGAGGACAGCGGTGGACGGCCACTGGTGCGCTTCCAAACCTGGCACCGACCGAGCCTCGACGCGGAGTTTCGCTTGGCCGGGCAGTACACCTACCCCGTCGACAAGTCTCTGGGTGTCTCCGAGATCACCTCTACCGGACTGGTCCTCGAGCGAGGTGTCTCCGCCGACAAGGGGCCAACGGTCCGTCTCTACTTCGCCGACCTTATGCACGCCGACAATGACCGCACGGTTGCGAAGAAGCTGCTCGCTGATCTCGCAGCGTGCCCTTCCTCAGGCGCGCACCACCCGATGCCGCTGCCCAACCCGCTCCTGGACAATATCGAGGGCATGCTGGTCACAGGGCGACAGCAGGATGGGCGGCTCAAGCTGCTGCTGGTCAGCGATGACAACCACAGCGACAAACAAGTCACGCGGTTCTATGACCTCAGCGTCCGCACGCCCGACCGCTGACCCGAGACGACCTTGATGTCGGCGCGGGTTGCGCGCGTGTGCATAGATGGTGAGCGCGTAGGTCACCGCGACTGGGCCACCATCGTCTCATCATCGCCGAGCAGCTCCGAGGATTCCTTGCCGATGAGGCAAGCGTCCCCCTTATGGTTGATGGCGGCGGTTGGGGTGCTTCAGGTCCGGCGTTCCCCCTCCGGACCTACACGCACTTCATGCCGGAGGCCGGAGCGCGCGGCCTCGCCGCCATCGAAGCATGGTTCGCGGATCTTGACTGAAAGTCCCTGAGAAGTCCCTGGGGGCGCGACGAGAGCCCTCTGAGCATGCAAACCAGCAGGTCAGAGCTTGATCAACGCGCCAGCGGGACAGAACCCGGCGTATAGGTCGACTCGTCCGCCCCATACGCTTGTGACCTGTGGGAACAGGCTGTTTTTCAAGCTCGAAAAAGTCCCTGGGGAGAATCTGGGGAGAATCGGCAGGACCGCGTGGCATCGTGATCTTGGGCACGGGGATGGCTCCGGCCGCTGCGAGCGCTGGCTTCCACTGCTTGTCGTCGAACGTGCTGCGATTGATGGCGCCGCGGCGCGGCGTGGTCACCGGCAGTCGGACGGTCTTCAACGGCTGCTTCTCCCGCGCGAGGTTCGGCCGGTCAGGGGCCACCCGGGGCAGCGTCACTTCGACCGGCGCGAATTCCTCCGTGTGCGCCTTGACCCTCCGTGTGCGCCTTGATGCTTGCGGTCGGCTCGGGGCAAGGGGCGTCGCGCACCTTGTTCCCCTTCGGGGGAGCGAAGGTCGGCCGCCCGTTCACCTTGATGACCTGACGGGTTATGTGGATCAGCTCGCCGTCCGCATCGTCTGGGCTCACCGCGAAAGCCTCCCCCTCCCGCACGCCGGATCCGACGCTGAGGTCGACCAGGACGCGGTAGCGCTTGTCCAACTCCGCACGCACCCCTGGCCGAAGGCCGCTCATTCGTCGGCGTGGAGTTGTCCGAGCGGTACGCGGGGAGCGCACGCGAGCGCCTGAGGAGAGCTGCCCAGCCCTAAATGATCAAGCATGCAGCCCTGGCGAGTGAATCGCTGACCGACTACGGGAAAAAGATCGAACCAGTCCCGAGAAGCCGCCCACTCCGCAGCTGAGCCGACCTGCTAACCGGCCGAAACAGCCCCGCCAAGGCCAGATACAACCTTGCCGGGGCTGCCTCATACCCGCAGAGGACTGGAGGAGTGGTGATCCACGCGGGTAGCAAATGAGCCCCGCCCAGGACCCTTCAGACGGAAGGTGGCGAAGAAGAGTCCCGATGCCGGGCCAGTGGCTCGGACAACCGGGACTCTTTCTCGTTAATGACCCTCTTTCTTACCGTCCTCCTTGTTGCACCCCATGCTGGAACCGATCGGGCTGGACTGTGCGCCCGGGGAGCCTTCGCCGTTGAGCAAGTTGCCCAGAAGACCGTTGAGGATGCCGATCTGGCCGAGGATGTCGATGTTGAAGTCGTGCTGCTTGCAGAAGCCGCCTTCTCCTCCGGCGTAGGCGTTGCCGGTACCGAGGAAGCTGACACTGCCGAGAACGACAGCCACGGCGGTTGCCCTGTAGAACTTGCGCATTTCTCCTCCATCAATGGAACCGTTGCGATCTGTGAAAGATCGACTTCGAGCAGTGATGTGGAGATTAATATGACAATAGGCTTGTTGCTCATTGGTGCTGGCATTCGGTGTACACCGCAAGCCGGCCGGATGACGGATCGACCGCGCCCGCTGCATCCCGTATGTCGAGGAAGGCGAGTGTCCGGGCAGTCGTCGCCCTGTCGCTCGGGTGCGCGGCGGTATGGGGCGTTCCGATCCGTTGCCTGTCCAGCCGAGCCAACGGCATATCCCCTTGGTAGCTCCGACCCATGTGGACTCGCCGGAAGAGGATTGCTCAGCGAGGAGGTCATCGAGGTGGCCCGCACGGCCTCCCGTGCCACGCGCTCGGCCGTGGCCCGGGACCCTCTCGCGTCCCAGGTCGATCTCACGTCTTGCACGTCTTATTTGAGTCGGCTCGGCGAACTGAGTGTGTATATGCTCCCCATGCCTGAATTACGGAACAAGTAAACGGAATAAGTAGAGGGTGGGGGAGCAGTGGAGAGCGTCCGCAGGGTCCAGGGGCGTGCCGTGCCGGTCGTCGTCGGTGCCGTTGTGCTGGCGGTGTGTCTGACCGCGTGTGGCGACGGCAAGAGCAGGGACGGGGGCGTGGGCAAGCAGGGTGGGGCGCGTGCATCGGAGCGTAAGGATGCGGGAGTCGTCCTTGCGGCCGCGGCCAAGAAGACTGCCGAGCAGAACGCGTACCGGACCCGTCAGTCCGGAGGCTCCTCCGAGGAGGCCACCACGGATATGGCCTGGCAGCGGAAGCCTTTCTTCTCATCTATGAAGGTTCACGGGAAGAAGACCGAGGACAACCCGAGCGGTGAGACGTACCTCGTCGACACGGCCGACGGGACGTACACGAAGACCGACAAGATCCCCGGCAAGGACTGGTTCAGGCTGGAGCCGTCCGGCGACAAGAAGCCCGACCGGTCGCGGTCCCGGGGGCTGTTGACGGAGTTCCTGGGCGCTCTCAATGCCACGGGTAGTGCCAAATGGCTCGGCGCCGAGCAGGTCGGTGGGCGCCCCACCGACCACTTTCAGGGCGCAGTGACCATCGCGGACCTCGCCAAGTATCAGGGTTCCGCGATGGAGAAGGACAGCCGCGAGTGGTACGTCGACGTCATGCGGAGGGGCGGCAAGGAGCGGGCCGTCATCGACGTATGGGTGGGCAAGGACAATCTCGTGGCCAAGGCCCAGGAGGTCAGCTCCGGCAAGAACAAGAAGGGGGAGGCGAAGGAGGAGAAGATCGTTGAGGAGTACTCGGGCTACGGGGCCGACCTCAAGGCGGAGATTCCGTCGCCGGACAAGGTCGCCTCGTTCGACGAGTACATCCAAGCCCTCGCGAAGCGGCGGCCGTCCGCCTGATCCCGGGCGCGGCAACCCTCCTCACTTCACTTCACTTCACCTCTTCGCTTCTCGTCTCGTCTCTTCTCTTCTCTCCTCGCCTTACCTCGCCTCTTGCGCAACGTGGGCCGGTGCAGCCGGACTTGGGGGAAGGTCCAGGTGCCCCATAAAGCCGTTCAGCCCACATGTTCGCGGGTTTTCCCGTCCCCATGTGGGCTGAACGCGTTCCGGGCAAGCCCGCAAGCCCGCAAGCCGGCAAGCTCGTTGGCTGACGGTCGTCAGCTGACGGTCAGTTCCGCGATGCCCGGGTGCTGCTTGGCCTCGGGGTCACCCTGCACAGTCACCCGTACGTATCGCGCGAGGCGTGTCTGATCCGGGTCCACGCGCTGCCAGTGGCGTCCGTCGAGGGAGAGCTCGATGGTGTGCCGGGCGGGCTTGGTGGCGGTCCAGGTGGGGGTGACCTTGCTGATGCGGACGGGCTTGCCCAGGTCCGTCGTCAGGGTGCCGCGCGGCCCGTTCGGAACCCACGCCGTGGCGGTGTTTCCGTCGACCGCGGCGCCCGCGTACATGCCGGTCTCCTCCGTCGAGGCGGTGGCGGTGGTGCAGCGGGCCGCGTTGCCGGTGGCAGCGAGGTCGGGGCGGCGGGTCTTGAGGACGGCCGGGGTGCCCTCGGTGACGATCTGTTCGCCCTGCGGGGTCTCGATGGTCATCGGGGCGCCGGCGGTGAGGCGCACGGTGGTGTGGTGGGCACCGAGCTCGATGTCGTAGGTGCGGCCCTGCCAGGTCAGGCCGCGCAGGGTGACGCCGCGGCTGAGCTGCGGGGGCAGCATCGGGTCGAGGTGGAGGCGGTCCTCGCGCATCCGCAGGCCGGTCAGGCCGTTGGTGAAGATCTGCAGGAAGCCGCCCTTGCCGGTGAGGAAGTCCTGCGCGGGCTGGCCCGCCAGGGGGTCCTCCGCCCCCGCCTTCTCGCCGCGGGCCTCCGAGAACTGCGCGAAGGGGCCGCGTACGAAGGGCTTGATGGAGCGCTGGAGATAGGTGTACGTGGAGCAGCCCGGCTCGCCGATCGCGGCGGCGTCGATGGCGTGCACCGAGTCCGTCATGGCCGGGCCGTCGGGGTCGGTGCGCTGTGCGTAGTGGTCGAGCGTCGCGGCTGCGGCGCCCTCGGGCATCTTCCACTCCAGCGGGTACGTCAACAGCACCGTGTCGGCCTGCTTGATCTTGCCGCCGCGGTAGCCGTCGTACTGCTCGAAGACCTTGCGCCGCGCGTCGTACGGAATGCGGATCTTGTCGGCGATCGCCTTCCAGGCGGCGGGCGCCCGCTCGCCGAGGAGCTCGGCGGCGCGGGTGGCGTGGCGCAGGGCGGTGGCGGCGCCGGCATTGGTGAACACCGCGTCGTCGACGCCGTTGCTGTACTCGTCGGGCCCGGCGGTGTTCTTGATCGAGTAGCTGCCGTCGGCGTTCCGGGTGACCCGGCTCGCCCAGAACTCGGCGATGCCCTTCAGGACCGGCCAGCCGCGCTCGCGCAGCCACTGCGTGTCCCCGGTCGCCAGGTAGTACTGCCAGGTGGCAAGGGAGATGTCGGACTGGAGGTGGATCTGGGTACGGCAGTGCGGCGGGTCGACGCTGTGGCACTCCTTGGCCAGGTCGCCCGAACTGCCGCTGTTCCAGGGGTAGAAGAGGCCTTGGTAGCCGAGCTTGCGGGCGTTCTCACGGGCTCCGGCGCGGGTGCGGTAGCGGTAGTCGACGACGGACTTGGCGAGGTCGGGCCGGGAGGCGAGCAGCGCGGGGTACATCCACGTCTCGGCGTCCCAGAAGATGAGGCCCGCGTAGTTGTCGCTGGTCAGGCCCGTCGGGGCGATGCTGTTGGCGGCGCCCTTGCGGGTGTTGGACAGCAGCCCGTACTGCGCGGAGCGCACCCACGCCTGTAGGTCTCGCTGCCCCGGCACCTCGATGTCGCTGCGCCACAGGCGCGCCCAGGCGGTGGTGTGGGCGCGCAGCAGGGCCTGCCAACCGCGGTCCGCGGCGCGCTGTGCGGCGGCGGTGGCGTCCCGGCGCGGTGCCTTCGAGGTCAGGGCGGTGTCGACGCCGACGTACTTGGTGAGGTCGTACGAGCGTCCGCTGCGCACGTCGAGGGTGAGCGCCTGGCGCGCGGTGAGGCCCTTGGCGGGGCTTGCCTGCCGGGATGTGGCGGCACGTACCCCGGGGCCGGTGCGCAGGGTGGAGGCCACGGCGCCGTCGACGCCGGTGCCGTCCGTGCGGAAGGCGACATCCATGGCGGGGCCGCCGTGGTGCGCGCCGGTCTGGTCAGTGCTGGTCCGGTCGGTGCCGGTCTGGTCGGTGCCGGTACGGTCCCCGCCGCCGGTCTGCCGCATGCGCCGCGCTCCGCGGCCGTCGACGAGGTCGGTGACGGTCGCCGCGCCGCTCCAGTGCGGCGTCATGCGCAGGCGTACGGCGGCCACGTGCGGGTCGGTGCGGTCGGCGAACACCTCGTAGACCAGGTCGGTGCGGCGGCCGTCGGCGGCGGTCCAGGTCAGGGACGTACGGACCAGGCCGCAGCTCAGGAAGAGGGACTGGCGGTAGTGGGATATTCGGGCGGACGGCGTCGAAGAGGTGAAGGTATCGCTGTCCGCTCCGCCGGTGCTGACGGTGAGCGCGCTCCATGTGGGCAGTGCGGCGACGGCCTGCCGGTCACCGGCGGTCTTCGGGTTGTGCGCGTACAGGCCGGAGACGAAGGAGCCGTCGTAGGGCGGGGTGAACAGCGGCCAGCCGGTCTTCTTGGCATCGCTCGCGGCGTATCCGGCGCCGTTGGGCGGCACGCGCTGCCCCAGGTAGCCGTTGCCGACGAAGGCGTGGTGGGGGCCGGTGGCGTCGGGACGCGTGCTGTCGAGCGTCCAGCCGTCGCCCGTACGGCAGGCGGCCGGTGCGGCGGCTGTGGTGGCCGTGGGGGCGAGGGTGTTCCGCGGTTGCGCGACGGCCTGCGGTGGCACCGTGGCGATGAGCACTCCGGAGAGCAACGCTGCGGACATGCGGGCGGCACGTGGCCGGGTACCGAGGGAGTACGTCATTGTTCTCCGTCACTCTGGTCGCCTGCGAGGTTTAGGGACCTTAAATTTTGTGAACGAGGCGCGTCAAGAGTCGAAGAGTTTCGATCAGTTCTTGAACACATCGCACATCGGCAGGCCGAGTGGCGCCCGCCCCTTTTGCTGCCTTTCGCCCTATTAGCATCGCCTTCGACCCTGCCCGAGCTCCACTCCAGGGCGAGTCCGGCGAGGAGACTCAGGGAGTGATCCCGCCAAGCACAGCCCCGTGTTCCACCGGTCAGTGCCGATCAGTGCCGCACGCCCTCCAGCCAGTGCGCGGCATGGGCCTCGTGGACGTGGGCGAGCACGTCGAACGCGGCGGTGAGGGAGGCAACGCTCAGATAGGCGTCCGCGTCCTGCGCCGGGTCGTACACCCCGCTGATGACCCGCATCTTCGCCGGGCCCGCCCAACGGCGGCGGATGTCTTCCCCACGCTCCCCGTCCCCCGCGTGCTCCCCACGCTCCCCGTCCCCCGCGTGCTCCCCGCGCAGATCCAGCCAGTGCGCGGGCGTGTCCGCCCGGCCGAGCTCGGCGTCCAGGAAGTCCGCGGGCGGCTCCGGGACGGTGACGACCCCCAGGTCCCCGTGGTGGAAGCCGATCGCCACCGCGACGTAACCCGCCCCGTAGCGGGCGCGCAGCTCGCTGCCGATGCTGGGCATCAGGGCGCCGTCGGAGACCATCCCGAGGCGGAACGGAGCCGCCGAGGTGTGTGCGATGCCGTCCCAGAAGACCATGCGCAGGCCCGTCCGGCGCTGGTGTCCGGCCAGCATGTCGGCCGCCGCGTCGTCCTCGCCGCCGAAGCTGCCCCGCCCGGCGACGCTCTGCTCATGGAAGTCCACGATCAGACGCATCCGCGCGAGTACGGCCTCGCCGCCCTTCGCCCCCTCCGCCGTCGTCAGGGACGTGAGCAGCGCGAGCGCGTCCCGGGCGTGCTCGGCGAACGGGCGTCCCGGGTGCACCCCTTGGGACCGCTGGACGTGCTCGTCGAGGTCGTGCGCGGTCCTGATCGGCTCCAGGTGCGCGGCCAGCTCCGGCAGCCGGTCCGGGGCGACGGCGCGGACGTGGCCGAGCACGGCGTCGTAGTCCTCGTGCTGCGCCTGCGCGGGCTTCGTGCCGATGATGCGGACCTGGTCGTCCGGGTGGTCGCGGTTGAACGCCCGGATCCAGCGGAGCGCCGCGGCCGTCTCCGTGGTGCGCCATGGGCGCCACGAGGCGTCGAGCGCGCTCTCGGCGGAGCCCTCGCCGGTGCGTACGTAGCGGTCCAGGCGGTCGGCGGCCCCGGCGTGCTCCTGCAGCGCGAGGAGGCGGAAGCCGTGCTGGGTGACCAGGCGGCGGAACAGCTGGTCCTGGAGGCCGGAGACCTCGTGGGAGAAGCGGGTGGAGCCGCCGATGCCGACGATCGTGGCGCCGGTGGCGATCCGGGCGGCGAGTCCGTCGAGGGAATCGGTGGAGAAGGGGAGCGCGGAGGTGTGGGCGGAGGTGTAGGCGGAGGCGTGGGCGATGTCGTGGTTCATGCCCTGCACTCTCATACGTCAAGTTGACTTGAGGTCAAGCGCCCGGCCGGCCGGGCGGCCGGTCAGGCCGAGAGGCCCCTTGTTCTTAGTTCTTCAAGCATTGCAGATGTCAAGCGATTTCATTATCTCCCCTTCGTAAGGATGGATTTATTAGATTGGGTTGTTCATCTCTGTGGATGAGCCCATAGGGTGTCGGGCCATGGGTGTCGATGTGTTTAGCCGGGCTGTGCGTCGCCGGAATCTGATTGGCGGCATGACCTTCAACCGAATGGCTGCCGCATGCGGTTGGGAGCGCTCGTCGGCCTGGTGGAACAATATGGCCAACTACCGGATGGAGACGCCGCCGGCCCCGAAGTACGTCAGGGGGATCGCCCGCGTTCTCAGGATTTCGGAGCGGCGCGCCAACGAACTCATTGCGGAGCAGTGGTATTCCGTACGGCCGGACGATGCCATTCCCGATCACCTGAAGGACCTCGTCACTCTTCTTGAGGAGGTCGATCCTGGCGATCTTCCAGCGGTAGAACAGCTTGTGGTCATTCTCGGGCAGAAGTGTGCGCTCGCGGCGAAGGTTGGGCAATATGAAGCCGAGGGTGAGGCGGCGAGCGGGGCTGATCGGAGGGTGGCCTGATGCGCCACCCCGCAGGTGGTCAGGCGTTGTTCGGGCGAGGAGGTGTTAGGGGCGCGCCGGGGTGCTGGACGTTGTCAGAGTGACCTCTCATGTTTGATGTTGTCGACAGGGTGAGTGAGGCGCTGTCGGGCCGTTCTGCCTTGTCCAGATGGCTTCATGGTGCAGTCGTTGTGCAGTAGCCTGGCCTCGCAGTCCTGTCTGCCAGAGGGGGATACGTGGAGATCGAACAGCTGCTCGCGTTAACTGGGGCTGCTGGACTTTGGCTTCCAGCGTTGGTCCGGATGATCGCTCTATGGAAAAGCTCCCGACGCTCGACGGAAGCCACTATTGAGGTCAAGGGGGTGAAGGTACGCCTTGACCTTTCCAATCCGAAGGAGGCCGAGGAGTACCTCGAGGTCCTTCAGAAGCGACTGAATGCCGCCAGGGAAGGGTGAGTCTTTGTCTGGCCACATCGGGGGTGCAGGGGCTTCGGCTGAGGGATTGCTGCTGAACGGTCAACCTCGCAGAGTGTTCAACGCAGATCATCTGAATGCCTCCTTTGGGGGTGCCGGCGGGGGTGTTGGTCTGGCCGCGTTTTCCGACAACCTCGGCAGCGACACTGTTGCGGGAAAGATATTTCTTTATATTGCTCCTGTGGGAGCCGTGGCGTTCGCGATCCTCATGAGCTGGATCTTCGTAAAACTTGAGCAGCGCGAGATTCGCAATCAGAATGCGAAGGCAATTGCGACAGTGGAGACGGAGCTTGGCAGTCAGGGCATCTCGCTGGAGCGTAAGCAGGAGCTACAGCAAATCCTTAAGTCGTTGAAGGATGAGAGGATCGCTCATCGGCTTTAGGGGAACCCATTTTCAGGGGGGACTTTTTTCAGAGGAACTCCAGGGTGTGCGGGGCTGTCCGGGGTCGGTCTCTGCGGCGTACTTCCGCTTCGCCGTTCACTTGTGAGCCGTTCACTCGTGAGAGGGAGCCGGGCGTCGGACGGCCCTCCGGTGGGAGCCGAGGCTGGCACGCTGTGGCGGCATGACCACTACCAGCAACAACGCGATTCTCGAGGAGTTTCGGCGCATGGACGCCGACGGCGACGGAGTCGTCGACCGCACCGACTTCCTGCGTGCGCCACGTAAGCTCCTCGCCGCCCTCGGCATCGCCGAGGACTCTCCCAAGGCCCAGGCCCTGATCCGGGCCAACGAGACCCAGTGGGAATCCTTCCTCTTCCTGGGCGACGCCGACCGTGACGGGCGCCTGACCTCCGACGAGTACGTGACCACCCGCACCTCGCCCGAGTTCCGTTCCCCGAGCCGTCCGGGCAAGGGGGAGGTCTGTCAGACCCTCTTCGCCGTGCTCGACGGTGACGACGACGGCTCCATCAGCCAGGACGAGTTTCTCCGGGCGGCCGACTTCCTGTGCATGCCGCCCGCCGAGGCGGCGAGCTACTTCGCGACGCTCGACAGCGACAACGACGGACAGCTGAGCGACAAGGAGTTCCTGAAGGCGGTCAAGCGCTTCTACACGAGTTGAATCAGATGTCCCGCCAGACGTGAGACATAGGCAGTCCGTGGAAGTCACCCGTCGCTGGGGGCCTCCACGGACTGCTGTTTGACTGCCGACGATCGGCAGGGTGGCTCGATGAACTTCCCGTCGCTCTAAGCAAGTTGGGAATGCGTGACAGCGGAGTCGTCGGCCGCTGGGCGAGAGTGAAGGCGAAGCGGTCAGGGCCCTTCGCGGTGGGTCAGGACCAGCTGACGGGGAGGGTGAGCGGGGATTTGCTCGGGGACTCGTCGTCCCAGACGGCGGGGTGCCCGTCGGCCGGCGTCAGGTTCGGGAAGCGGTCGAACAGGGCCTCCAGGCCCACGGTCATCTGGGCCCGCGCGAGGTGCGAGCCGATGCAGTTGTGCGCCCCGCGGCCGAACATGAGGTGGGGGTTGTCGCTGCGGCACAGGTCGAGCCGGTCGGCGTCGGGGAAGACGGTGCCATCGCGGTTGGCGGCGGCGAGCACGGGCAGCACGGCGTCGCCCGCGCGGATCGTCTGCCCGTGCAGCTCGAAGTCCTCGACGGCCTGGAGAACGACGACACCGTTCATCACCGGTACGTAGCGCACGAGTTCCTCGACCGCGCCGGGCAGCAGGTCGCGGTCGTCGCGCAGCCGGGCGTACTGGCCGGGTTCGGTCAGCAGCGCCATCACGGCGTCGGCCAGGAACATCGTGCTCGTCCGATAGCCCGCGACGAGCATGGACAGGCCGAAGTTCACCACGCTCTCCTGGTCCACGTCGCCGGCGTCGCACTGGCGGACCAGTCCGGTGAGCATGTCGTCGCCGGGCGTGCGCCGTTTACGGTCGATGAGAGAGCCGATGTACTCCCGCAGTTGGCGGGTGACCTTGCGCCCCTCCTCCAGCGTGAGCATCGCGCCGAGCGCGGCGTCCGCCATGGGAAGGAAGTCCTCGCTGTCCTCGTACGGGATGCCGACCAGGTCGCACATCACCCGCAGCGGATAGGGCTCCAGGTACCCCGCCACCAGGTCGCCCGGCTGTCCGGCGGCGGCGAAGGCGTCCAGCAGTTCGTCCGCGGCCCGGCGCATGGCCGGCACATGGCGGCGGATGGCGCGGACGCTGAAGGGTTCGGCCAGGGCCCGGCGCAGGGCCAGGTGCCGGGGGCCGTCCAGTTCCATCATCGTGACCAGGCCCGGTTCGGCTGCGCCGGTGTCGCCCGTGTCCGCGTCCGCGTCCGTGTCCGGACGGGCCGGCCAGTCGTTGATGGTCGGCCTGATCAGCCGGGGGTCGGCGATCAGCTGCCGGACATCGTCGTAACGGGTCACGTACCAGGCGGTGGCGCCGAACGGCAGACGTACCTTCGCCACGGGGCACTCCCGGCGCAGCCGCTCGTACTCCGCGGGCGGGCCCATCGTGCCGGGCGGCGGCACGGGCAGGTCCAGCACCGGAACGTCCAGTACCGTCGCAGGGTGCGGTCCAGCGGCCGCGGGACACTCACGCATGCGATCCCTCCCGCGGAGCCGGCGCGGCGGGGCGCTCGATATAGCCGGTCGTGTAGAAGAACTCCAGGTAGCGGTCGAGGAGTTGGGCGTCCACCGGCGGGCAGTCCAGGCCGCTGGTGGCGAGCGCGCGCTCGACGTTGTCGCGGCCCAGGGTCGGGAAGGTGCCCTCGAAGAACATCTCCTTGACGGACATATCCGCCTTGTTGCTGCGGTCCACGCACAGGGACACGAACGGCGCGGTGGCGCTCGTGGGGTGCGCTGCGACGTGCCGGACGAGCTCCTCGACCCACTCGTCGTACGGCAGCTCCTGGATGGTGTGCCCCGCGGCGCGCATCCGGTCGAGGACGTCCTGGAAGGCGGCCGGACGCGGGTTGGTCAGGTGGTACGTGTCGTCGGTCGTGGGCCGTCCGGTGGCGATGTGCACGATGGCATCGGCGAGGTAGTCCACCGGTACGAAGTCCATCGGCAGCGGGATGTCGGGCGCCAGGCCGGTCTCGGCGACCGTCTTGAACAGCGAGCAGATCGCGGTCTCGGTGTTGCAGACGCCGCTGCGGCGGTCGCCGGTGATCTCGTACGGGCGGTAGACGGCCACCGGGACCCCTTGGCGCGCGGCGTCCCGCAGGACCTCTTCGGCGACCCACTTGCTCTCGGCGTAACCCATGGTGAGGCGGTCGGCGTGGTCCAGCGGCAGGTCCTCGTCGACGTGCCCGACCCCGGCCGTGCCGAAGCCGGCCAGCACCGCGACGGTGGACAGGAAGTGCACGGGCACGCCCCGTACGGCCGCCAGCCGTATGAGCTCCTTGGTGCCCTCGACGTTGGCCCGGCGCAGCGCCTCGTACGGGTAGAGGAAGTTGACCTGCGCCGCCGAGTGGATCACCAGGTCGAGGGAGTCGGCGAGCTTCTCGGCGTGGCCGGCCGCCAGGCCGAGGCCCGGCTCGGCGAGGTCGGCGGGGAAGCACACGATGCGCTCGGCGTCGCCGTCGGCGGGGGAGAGGCCGAAGCGGGCCAGGTTCGCCAGCACCCGCTGCTGGGCGTGCGCACTGTCGCGGCCGCGTACCGGGCAGTGCACACGGGCATCGGTGGTACGTAACAGGCTGTCGATCAGGAAGGCACCGACGAATCCGGACGCGCCGGTCAGCAGCACGTCCTTCGGCCGCTGCCAGTCGGGAGCGGGACCCCGGCGTTCGGGCAGGGGGGAACCGAGGCGGGCTTCGGCACGGAGGTCCGTCGTGACTACGGGGGCGGTGGTGGGCGCGCGGCCGTCCTGTACGGCGGCGACGGCGGCGGCGAAACCGCCCAGCGTGGGCGCCTGGAGCAGGCCGCGGATCAGTGAGCTGCCGTGCCGGGGATCGATGCCGAGTGCCGCGAGCGTGCGGTTGACGGCCTCGGCGGCCAGGAGCGAGTCACCGCCCAGGCCGAAGAAGCTGTCATCGGTGGCCGGGCGCACCCGGAGCACCAGCTGCCACACGTCGGCCAGGGTGTCCGTCAGGGTGTCCGTCAGGCCGGAGTCTTCCCCGGTGGCTGGAGGCGCGGCGGAGGGGCCGGTGGTGGGTGCGGAGACAGCCTGGTCCGGGCGGCCGCCCCGGCCCGTGTGACCCGTGTGACCCGTGCGGTCTCCTCGGCCTCCACGGTCCTCCTGATCGGTCAGTGCCCGGAGCTTTCGCCGGTCGACCTTGCCCGCGGGGGTCACGGGGAACTCCGCGACCTCCAGCAGGCGCGCGGGCACCGCCGCGGCCGGCAGCCAGGCGGCGAGGTCCTGGCGGACCCGGTCCAGGGGCACTGCCGTCCCGGGCCGGGCCGGGCTCACGTAACCGATGAGGCTCTCGCCGGTCAGCTCGACGACGGCCTCGCCGACCGTGTCGTCCGCCCGCAGGCGTGCTTCGACCTCGTCCAGCTCGATCCGGTACCCGCGGAGCTTGATCTGACGGTCCGTCCGGGCGCGGTACTCCAGGACCCCGTCCGGGCGCCGGACCACGCGGTCACCGGTGCGGTACAGCCGGACGGCGGGGCCGGCGGACGGAGAGGTCCCGGAGGACGGTGAGGTCCCGGCGGAGGGAGAGGCCTCGGCGGCGGAGGGCTCGGACGTGAGGGGCTCGGGCGGGGGAGTGGCGTCGAAGGTGTCGAAGGCGGGAGAGACGAACCGTGCGGCCGTCAGGTCCGGGTCACCGAGGTACCCCAGCGCCAGGCCGTCCCCGCCGACCAGCAGTTCGCCTTCCTCCCCCGCGTCCGCGAGCGTGCCGTCGTCCCGTACGACGTAACAGGCGGAGTTCTCCAGCGGCCGGCCGATCGGCACCGATATCTGGTCCGGCGGCAGGTCGCGCACCAGGTGCGCGGTGGAGACCACGCTGTTCTCGGTCGGGCCGTAGAAGTTGACCACGGTGGTGTCCGGGCAGGCGGCCTGCACCGCCCGGGTCAGGTCCGGGTCCAGCGCCTCGCCGCCCGCCGAGGCGAAGCGCAGCGTCCGCAGCGCCTGCGGCCTGGTACGTGCCACGTGGTGGAACACCCCGGTGGTCAGATAGGCGACGGCCACCCGCTCGGCGACCAGCCGCTCCTCCAGCGCCACCGGGGACAGCAGCTCCTCACGGTCGACCAGGACGAGGCAGCCGCCGTTCAGCAGGGCGGACCAGATCTCGATCGTGGAGCTGTCCGAGGACAGCGCGTAGGCATGCAGTACGCGCTCGCCCGGGCGCGGCCGCTGGGTGACGAGATCGGAGGTGGCCAGCCGGACCACGCCGCGGTGCGGAAGGGCCACCGCTTTGGGACGGCCGGTCGTGCCCGAGGTGAACATCACGTAGGCGCAGTCCGCCGGGGTCACGTCGCCGCCCGGGACCTGGGCCGGGCGGACGGGCGGCTGACCGGTACCCGTCAGCTCGATGCGGGTGCGTATCCGCCGGACGCGGCAGACGCTGCCCGGCAGGGTGACGACGGTCTGTACGCCCGCGTCGTCGGCCATGGCCTGGAGCCGCTGGGGCGGGTAGGTGTCATCGAGAGGTACGTAGGCGGAACCGGTTTTGAGAATACCCAGGAACGCGACGAGTGCGTCCACGGAACGGCTTCCGCACACTCCGATGAAGTCGCCCGGCCGTACGCCGGAGTCGTACAGCCGGGCGGCCAGTGCGTCGGAACGCTCCTTGAGTTCGCCGTACGTCATTGCCCGGCCGTGGTGGAGTACGGCCTTCGCCCGGGGACGCAGTGACGCCTGGACGTCGAATAACTGATGGATGCTCTGGTTCCGGTGGTCCCCGGAAATCTGGGGGGCGGAGTGGCCGGGCGCGCCAACAGCAGGCCCCGCTAACCAGGGTTCGGTCGTCATTTCCAGTGCCATTGGAGTGCTCCCTGTCATTGCCATGCCATGCCGTGCACCGCCCGGCAATGCCGTGGTGAACAAGCCGGCCGTGGTGAACAAGTCGGTATTGTTGCCGAATGAACAATCCGGAGTCGGTCCGCCGAACCCGGTCGGTGACCTGATCGGTGGGTAACTCTTCCGGCGGGTAACTGCCGGCGGGTGGGCGGGGTGATCGCTAGCTGAACTCCGCGGCGAATGCGGCGAAGTCGGCCGTACGCCAGCGCTGCGGGCGCATACGGATCAGCACGTCGTCGGTCAGCTGACCAGCGTTGGCCGCCAGATAGTCCGTGGCCGTCTCCGGGTCCAGGTACCTGCGGGCCAGGGCCTCGCGCTCGGCGGCCGGTACCGGGTCGGCCACGGATACCACCGGGCCTTCCACGCTGACGTATTTGTACGGCGCCGATTCGCTCTGTACGCAGATGCTGAACCGGCCGGCATCGCGAATAAGCCGGTACTTCAACGACTCCCGGCCGGTCTGCACGATGACCTCTCCGCCGGGCTGGTAGCCGTACCAGACCGGTACCAGCAACGGCGCGCTCTCCCCACGTGGATCGTCCACGCCCACGACGCCCACATGCAGTCCGGCGAGAAACTCCTCGCGCGCTGTGACGGACATGGCCAGTTCCACGACTGGTCACCTCATTCCGGAAAGGATTCGCTGAACATTCGGCAAAGGAAGGGCTGCTCGGGGCGGGCTCCCAGGGCCGGCCCATTCATCTCGGCGAGCCAGGCAGACAGTAAGAATCGGCGTGCTCTGTGTCAACGACGATCAGGGGGGCGACGCGCTCCGCGCTCCCCGCTCAATTCCGGCTCCCGAGGCCGGATATGACGTTGGACGGTGCCGTTCCCGGAATCCGCGGGCAAACCAACTGTGAACTGAGTGGCCGAAAGTGAATTGCCCCATGGGGCGCTACTCCTCGGCGCGGATTGCGGAGCGCAGCGGGCGCGGCGGTGATGTTGGCCGGAAGCGTCCGGTGCCACTTCCCCGCGCGGCATTCCCGGATCCTGCTGTCCGGGTGGTGCCGGTCCTCGTGGTGTGACGTTCGCCATGCGTGTCGCCGGATCGGATCTGTGGTGCCGGATTCCACCCAGCTTCCGCCGATCTGTCCATAGGTCGATCTCTCCGTAGTCCGTAGGGGGCGCGGGGGCACGGGTGCAGGGAGGGGCGGAGGCCGGACAGCGGCCGTACGGGAGGGGGGCTCCGGCGTCCCGGTTGCCCGGTGTGGCTGCCTGGGTGATCATGGAGAGCGCCAGGGAGTGGTGGGCCGGAGTACACGGCTCAAGCGGCTCCCGCAGGCGACGAACAGCAGGTCAGGGCGAACCCGGATCGTCGGAATCCGCGTGGTTCACCCGGTCAGCCACGCTCAGCGCGACACCGGGCGCGAGGGTGTGCATCGTGATTCGCATGAACAGAACACAGACGCATTTCCGCAAGAACGCCGTTGCACGAGTACTCGCGGTCGGCACTGCCCTGGGCTTTGCTCTCGCGGCAGGGATGGCGACGGCCACTTCCGCCGTAGCCGCGACGCCCGCCTCTCACGTCGTCACGAAGGCTGCTGCCGTGCAGTCGAGCCCGGCTGGTGGAGGTGGCGACGACTACAAGTGCGTGATCGTCCTCCTCTGCAACTGACGGACAGATCACACGAGTTCAGGACAGGTAGTTCACGCGAGTTCAGGTCAGGCGAGGCGGGCGATGCGGCCCGCGCGGTTCCTTCTCCGTCTCGTCCAGCCTGCCGAAGGAGAGGTCGAGCAGGAGGTTCGCCGAGAACAGTCGAGAACAGTTGTGCTTTGACGGCCGCGCTGTTGACGGTAGCGACAGCGCGGGCCGATGGCGTCACAGATCGTCTCTGTTGCGCATCCGGGCTGTTGCGTGTCCGGCGGAAGGGATCGTCGTTCTCATCGTAAAAGCTCATCTCCGCACTTCTGAAGGAGTTTTGATGCGACGAGTCCTAACGGCTGCCGCTACCGCCGCAGCTGCCCTGACGCTGGGGTCTGCCGGTGCTGCCCAGGCTGCCGATCTGACGCACGCCACTGACCTGGGCAAGGTGACCGGTGGCGACACCGCCGGCCTGGGCGACGCCGCCGGCCTGGGTGGCGCGGCGAGCGGGGCCGCGGCGGCGGCCGGTCAGGCGACGGGCGGGGCCGTGCAGACGGCCGGCGGCCTGGCGCACGGGGCGGCGCCCGCGGCCGGTGGGGCAGCGGGCTCAGCCGCGGGCGTCCTGGGTGAGACGGTCGGGGCGGCCAAGGCGGCCACGGAGGGCGGGGTGCCGAAGGGTGCGCTGCTCGGTGGGATGCCGACCAAGGGGCTGCCGACCAAGGGGCTGCCGAGCGCGGACCAGCTGCCGGTCAAGGGCATGCTCTAGCCCGGCGCACGTCACCGGCCCCGCTCCGTCCCTCCTCGTAGGGCCGGGAGCGGGGCCGTTTCGTGTCGTGCGCGGCCGGCGGAGGAAGGAAGGCCGCCGGAGTCAGGGGGTGGGGCCGGGCTCAGGAAGCCTGGGCCTGGTCGTAGAGCTTCTTGGCGTCATCGCCGAAGTACGGGCCGAACATCGTGTCCGGCAGGAACTGGTAGCCGAAGCTGTTCACCGAGGCTTGCAGACCGGTGCCGGTCTTCTCGTCGAACGAGGTGAACCAGGGGCCGCCGCTGGAGCCGCCGGTCATGTTGCAGGCCAGTCCGTGGTCGTTGGAGAACAGTGGGTCCTTGATGGTGGTGCCGCTGCAGTAGATCAGCTTGCTGCCGTCGTACGGTGCGGCCGCCGGGTAGCCGAAGGCGTACATCGCCTTGTTGTAGCCGGAGTTGAAGGCCAGGCCCTGGCCGCCGACGACATCGGTGAGGTTCTTGCCGTCGAGCGGGGTGACGATCGCCGCACCGACGTCGTAGTTCATGTCCTCGCTCGCCGTCCACTGCGGGGTGGAGAGCGTCTTGGCGGCCGCCCACTTGCCGTACGGGTCCTGGCCGTCGTGGTAGCCGGGGATGAAGACCCAGTTGGTGTGCCAGGCGCCCTTCAGTTTCACGCAGTGCCCGGCTGTGATCACGGTGTTCTTGTTTCCGCTGGTCACCGCGTCGCCGGAACAGGAAGCGTTACGGCCCTGGTAGGTGAAGAACACCCGGCCGGCGGTCTTGGTGACCGCACCGCCGCCGGTCCACGGCCCACCGGCCTGCGGGATGACCCCGGGCACCAGCGACGGCAGCGACGTCATCGATGGCAGCGGTGGCAGTGACGGCGGGACGTTCACCGGGGTACCGCGGGGGACCGTGGTCGTGGGCTTCCGTGCGGGAGCGTCGAGGTCCAGGGGGGTGGCGGACCGCATCCGGCTCGCCGTCCAGAAGGCGTCGAGTGCGGCGTGCGAGGTGGTGGCGTCGTGGGAGTTCCGGGGAGTGGTGGCGCCGGCCGAGCCGGCCGGGAGCAGCAGGGCGAGCAGCGTACCGGCGGCCGTCAGCGTGCCCAGGGCTGCCCGGCCCCTGTGCACCGCCGGATGTCCGATGGCCATGCCGTCAAGTGGGGGTATGGAGCGAAGGGTTGGCCGTTCGTTTCGTCTCACACGTGACTCCTTCTGCGGAGGCGCGCACGGCAGGCGTACGCGGCCGTGGGGGCGGGCCGCGCGGCCGCGGCCCGGCAGACGAGTGGTGCGGATCCGAAGCCAGAGTGCCAGCGGAAGGGGCAGGGCGGGAGAGGGCGTACGGGGATTGAACCCGTACGGGGACGCGAGGCGTACGGGGACGCGACGGATACGAGGGCGCGAGGCGTACGGGGACGCGACGGATACGGGGACGCGAGACGTACGGGGACGCGACGGGTGCGGGGGCCCGATGCGTACGGTGGGTCATTCCGTGGTGGGGACTCCTGGTGGAGAGGGGCTGCCCGTACCCGGATTCAACCGCGTCCGATGTAGGGCATGTTCGTCGCCAGTACGGTCGCGAACTGAACATTGGCCTCCAACGGCAGCCCTGCCATATGGGCGACCGTGCGCGCCACGTCCGCCGCGTCCATCACCGGCTCGATCGCCACCCGGCCGTCCGCCTGCGGAATGCCGGTCTGCATCCGGCTGGTCATCTCGGTCGCCGCATTGCCGATGTCGATCTGCCCGCAGGCGATCCGGTACGGACGTCCGTCCAGGGACAGGGACTTGGTCAGGCCGGTCATCGCGTGCTTGGTGGCGGTGTACGCGATGGAGTGCGGCCGGGGGCTATGGGCGGAGAGGGAGCCGTTGTTGATGATCCGTCCGCCCTGCGGGTCCTGGGCCTTCATCGTCCGGAAGGCGGCCTGCGCGCACAGGAAGGCGCCGGTGAGGTTCACCTCCACGACCGCGTGCCAGTCGTCGTACGTCAGCTCGTCCAGCGGTACCGACTTGCCGAAGGTGCCCGCGTTGTTGAACAGCAGGTCGACCCGGCCGAAGCGGTCGCGTACGGCGGTGAACAGGGCGTCGACCTGTTCGGGGCGGGTGACATCGGTCGGCACCGTCATGACCGTGGGGCTGTCGATATCGGTGAGGGCGACCAGACGGGCGGTCTCCGCCAGGGCTTCGGCGCGCCGTCCGGCCAGTGCCACCGTCCAGTCGTCGTCGGCCAGCGCTCGGGCGACCGCCCGCCCGATGCCGGAACCGGCGCCGGTGACCACGGCCACCTTCCGGGGGGTGGCTCCGCCCCGCCGCTCCTCCTGCGGCGCCGGCGCCGTCTGCGGGCTCCGCCCGCCCCGCGAGGGGGGCACCGGCAGCGTGGGCCGGGTGGCCGTCGCCACCCCGCCGGCCTCCCCGGCCCGTGCCGTCGGCATCGTCCGTGCTGCCTCTGCCCCTGCCCCTGCCCCGGCCCCTGCCCGCTCCCGCTCTGAGTTCTGTGCCATGGCGGCAGCGTAAACGGCATACGGTCGGTGAACCGGGCGGTCGGCGCGCGTCACCGGTTTGACTCATTCCGGATAGCGTCCCATGATCGGAACTGGCCATGATCATGACAGTAGGGGGATGAGCCATGCGCACATCTGTGAAGAGCCTCGGTGTGGGTGCCGCGGCCCTGGTCCTGACGGCATTCCTGCCGACGACGGCGAATGCTGCCACGTTGCAGCCCAGTTGCGGCACCACCGGCGCCAACGGCAACCTGCGGGTGGAGAACTTCGGCGGTGCGACGGACCACATCAATGTGTCGATGACGACGTACGACACGCTCGCCGACGGCAAGAATCCGGCCATCCGGCTGCTCACGAAGAACGTCAACGGCAAGGTCAAGTACTGGGCCTGGCACGTCGGCAAGGGTGGCAAGGGCTCCTGGGGCAGCTGGAAGACCTATGCGAAGGAGGACACCGGGATCTTCGAGGTCGGCGTCCAGATCGCGCGGTTCGACGGTGGCAACCTCGTCAACAGCTGCACCGACTGGTCCTGATGACCCGTACGTAGGGCCGTACGTCAGCAGGCCCCGGTCCCACTCCACCAGGAGCGGGACCGGGGCCCTACGTGTGGAAGCGCTGGAGGACCGCTGCCTTCGCGGCGGTGAACTCCTCCTCGGTCAGGATGCCGTCGCGGCGCAGCTCGCCCAGGTCGCGCAGCCGGCGGAGCAGCGCGTCGTGGTCGTCGTGGGTGTCGCCTGGTGCGCCGGCCGGGACGCCCGGCTGGGGAGCGCGCGGGGAGGGTGCGGCAGATGCGGGAGATCCGGCAGTCGGGGCGGGCGCGGTGAGGGCCGGCGTCCCGGCGGGCAGGGACTTCCCGGCGGGGAGGGATGTGCCTCTGGGGGCAGAGGGGTGCGGCAGCCGCGCCGCCACCGCGGTGGCCAGCAGTGCCGTCGTTCCGCTCTCCTTCTTGAAGCCCCACAACTCGATGGAGTTGGGGTCGTGATCCGGCTTGACCGGCTCCGGCGCGCCGTGGGTGCGGAAGCGGAGATAGCCCGACTCCAGGCCCGCCGCGGCCCGCCACTCCACCGCCGCCAGGTCGGCCAGCGCGAACTCCCTGGGCCCCCAATTCCGCTTGGCCTCGCTGGTGTTCCAGCGCCACTCGATCCGTACCCGCTCGCCGTCGAAGGCGGCCAGTCCGTCCGCCCCGGCGGCCGACAGCGGTACCGACGGGCCGGGCAGCAGATAGCGGTCGCACGGCCCGTCCGGTATCTCCGCCAGGATCAGGGCCTGCCGGACCGCGTCCTCGAAGTACTCGGCGACATCGACCCGACCGGGGTCCACGGCCACCTGATACGGGTTCGCGTCGTCCGGCAGTCCGCCGCCGGTGACCTGCAACAGCGGATCGGCCCCGTCTCGGAGCCGTAGCCGCAGCCGGCCGCCCTTGCGGGCCGGTTCGTACCCGATCCCGGCGACCGCGGTCAGCGGCACCGTGAACTCACCCAGGTCCTGGCGCAGTTTGTGCACCCCGCGCTCGTGCCCCGGCACGATGCGCACGCCTTCGCCGTCGAAGCTCCAGGTGCCGTCACGCCCCATCAGTTCTGCCACACCGCAAATCGTACGACTCCCCGCCGACAGCCGCCGGATGCCTCGAATGTCCGACCGCGTCCGGTCCGGCCGCAAGCATCATCCGGTTGTCATGCCTGCGTCGTGCACGGGACAGGGCCGCGCCGTCCCGCGGCCCTGCAATGGCAGGGACAACCACAGCCAGGGGAGGGCCAGATGACGCACACCGCACCGTACGAGCAGCAGACCGCACCGTACGAGCGGCAGATCCGGGCCGCCGCCGGGCACGTCGCCCGCCGCCGCTTCCTCACCGCCACCGGGGCCGCCGCCGCGCTCGCCTTCGCGGCCGGCGTCCCGGGCGCGGGCGTCGCAGCCGCCGCCGAGGCCGATCCGCGGAAGATCACCGAGAACCCCTTCACCCTCGGCGTCGCCTCCGGCGATCCTCAGCCCGGCTCCGTGGTGCTGTGGACCCGCCTGGCCCCCCGCCCGTACGAGAGCGGGGGAGGGATGCCGAACGCCAGGGTCGAGGTCCGCTGGGAAGTCGCCCACGACGAGCGCTTCACACGGCCGGCCGGCCGCGGACACGCCGACGCCCACCCGGAGTTCCACCACTCCGTGCACATCGAGCCCACCGGCCTCGCGCCCGACCGCGTGTACTACTACCGCTTCCGCGCCGGCGAGTGGATCAGCCCCGTCGGCCGTACCCGCACCACGCCCGCCCCGACCGCCCGGCCGTCCGCGCTGTCGCTCGCCGCGGTCTCCTGCCAGGCCTACCACGACGGCTACTACACCGCCTACCGGCATCTGGCCCGCGAGGACCTCGATGTCGTCTTCCACCTCGGTGACTACCTCTACGAGTACCCGGTCGACGCGGCCGGCGGCGCCCGCAACTACACCGACCGCACGCTGCCCGCGCACTTCAACCGCGAGACGGTCACGCTGGAGGACTACCGGCTGCGCTACGCCCTCTACAAGTCCGACCCGGACCTGCGGGCCGCCCACGCCGCGCACCCGTTCATCGTCACCTGGGACGACCACGAGGTGGAGAACAACTACGCCGCCGGTATCAGCGAGGACAACCTCCCGCCCGCCGAGTTCCTCGTCCGCCGGGCCGCCGCCTACCGCGCGTACTGGGAGAACCAGCCGCTGCGCCGCCCGCAGCGGCCCAACGGCCCCGACGCCCGGCTCTACCGCCGGGTCCGCTACGGGCAGCTCGCCCAGTTCGACATCCTCGACACCCGCCAGTACCGCTCCGACCAGGCCTACGGAGACGGCTGGCATGCCCCGGGGCCCGAGAGCAGGGACCCCCGGCGCACTCTGACCGGTGCCGCCCAGGAGCGCTGGCTGATCGACGGCTGGCGGCGGTCCACCGCCCGCTGGAACGTCCTTCCGCAGCAGGTCACCTTCTCCGAGCGGCGCAACGCCACCGGCCCCGGCTACCAGGTCAGCATGGACGCCTGGGACGGCTACACCGCCTCCCGCGAACGGGTCCTGGCCGGTGCGGAGTCGGCCGGAGTGGAGAACCTCGTCGTGCTCACCGGCGATGTGCACGTCCACTACGGCTTCGACATCAAACGGGACTTCAAGGACCCCGGATCGCGCACCGCGGGCGTGGAGTTCGTGACCACGTCGATCGCCAGCGGCGAGGACGGCGCGGACAAGCCCGCCAACTGGGACACGTACATGGCCGCCAACCCGCACCTGAAGTTCTACAACGGCCGGCGTGGCTACCTCACCGTCACCCTGGACCGGGACACCGCCCGCGGCGACTACCGGACGGTGTCCGCCGTCACCACCCCGGGAGCGCCGGTCACCACCGCCGCGTCGTTCGTCACCGAGGCCGGCGCCCCGGGGCTCAAGTCGGCCTGACCGGACCTCCGGACCTCCGGACTTCCGGACCTCCGGACCTCCGACCCAGGCCCTAGGTCCAAGGGACCGGGCCGCGGACGGGTGGAGACCGCCCCGTGCATGACACCATGGGCTGGCCATCACCAACCCATGGAGACACTCATGACGGAGCCTGGCCCCAGCGCGGCCGAGAGCACGGGGAGCTCGGACTCGCCCGCCATATCCGGGCGGGGCGCGGCAGCGGAACGGGTCGCACCGGCCACACCGTCCGCACCGGCCGCGTCCCGCCGCACCAGCCTCCTCGTCACCCTCGTCCTCGGCGGGCTCACCGCCGTTCCGCCGCTCTCCATGGACATGTACCTGCCGGCCCTGCCGCAGGTGGGCGCCGCTCTGCACAGCCCGGCCGCCACCGTCCAGCTCACCCTCACCACGTGCCTGGCGGGCATGGCCCTGGGCCAGATGATCGTCGGCCCGATGAGCGACAAATGGGGGCGCCGGCGCCCGCTGCTGGCCGGCATGGTGATCTACGTCCTGGCGACCGCCCTGTGCGCGGTCGCCACCACCGCCGAACTGCTCATCGCCTTCCGCCTGTTGCAGGGCCTGGCGGGCGCCGCCGGCATCGTCATCGCCCGCGCGGTGGTACGCGACCTCTACGACGGCGTCGCCATGGCGCGGTTCTTCTCCACCCTGATGCTGATCTCCGGGGTGGCACCGGTCGTCGCGCCCCTCATCGGCGGCCAGATCCTCCAGATCACCGACTGGCGCGGCGTCTTCGTCGTGCTCACCGCCGTCGGCCTGGCGCTCACCCTCCTCGTCTGGCGCACCCTGCACGAGACCCTGCCGCCCGCGCGCCGGCACCCCGGCGGCCTCGGCTCGACGCTGCGCACCATGCGCGATCTGCTCGCCGACCGGACCTTCTCCGGCTACCTCCTCGTGGGCGCGTTCGCGTTCGCCGCCCTCTTCGCGTACATCTCGGCCTCGCCGTTCGTCGTCCAGGAGATCTACGGGGCCTCCCCGCAGGTCTTCAGCCTGCTCTTCGGCCTCAACTCCATCGGCCTGGTCCTGGTCGGCCAGCTCAACGGCAAGGTGCTGGTCGGCCGGGTCCGGATGGAGAACGTGCTGGCCACCGGGCTGGCGCTGATCGCCGTCGCCGCGGCCGCCCTGCTCCTGATGTCCTCCGGCGTCTTCGGCCACGTCGGACTGGCTCCCATGGCCGCCGGGCTCTTCGTCCTGATGGCCGCCATGGGCCTGGTCATGCCCAGCACCAACACCCTCGCGCTGCTGCGCACCCCGCACGCGGCCGGTTCCGCCTCCGCGCTGCTGGGCACCTCGACCTTCCTGCTCGGCTCGGTGGCCTCCCCGCTGGTGGGCATCGCGGGCGAGCGGACCGCCGTCCCGATGGCCCTCGTCCAGCTCGGATGCGCCGTATTGGCGCTCGTCAGCTTTCTGGGTATGTGCCGTCCGTGGCAGCGTAGAGAGGAGAAGGGCATCACGAAGGGCATCACGAAGGGCATCACAGAGCAGGACAAGGGCACCACGGAGCAGGACAAGGGCACCACGGCGTACGAGAGCGGCATCACGGAGTAAGGGCCCCGGAGCAGGAGAAGGGCGTCACGGAGTAAGGGCACCACGCAGGAGAGCAGCAGCACGGGCGAGAGGACCGCACGCTGAACGCATACCGGCTCACCTACGGCACGCCGACCCAGGCGGGACTGGACCCCGCGTGGGTGGAACGGCTGGTCCACGGCGTACGGACGCTGCCCGAGGGCCGGCCGCCGTGGTCGCCGGGAGCCGTGGTGCTGGCCGGCCGCGGGCCGGTCGTGGTCGCGGAGGCCGCCGCCGGCTGGGCCCAGCGCTACCGTGCGTACGACGCCGGGCAGGACCAGGGCCTGGAGCTGCCCCGCGACCGGTGGGAGCCGATGCGGACCGGCACCGTCTTCGACCTCGCCTCGCTCACCAAGCTCTTCACCGCCATCGCCGCGATCCAGCAGGTCGAACGCGGCCGCCTGGTCCTCAACGACCAGGTCAAGGTCCATCTGCCGGCCTTCACCCCCGGCATCACCGTCCGCCAGCTGCTCACCCACACCTCCGGCCTCGCCCCCGAGCTGCCCTTCTACGAGCACCAGGGGCGCGGCGCCCAGCTGGAGCTGCTGTGGCGGGAGGTGGCGGAGCCCACCGGCCGCCCGGACACCAGCTACCTCTACTCCGACCTCAACCTGATCTGTCTCCAGCTGATCCTGGAGCAGCTCACCGGGCGCCGCCTCGACGTCCTGGTCCATGAGGGCATCACCGGCCCGCTGGGCATGACCAGCACCTGCTTCGGCCCACTGGCGCCGCACGGCGTCGCGGCCACCGAGGACCAGCGGCGCCCCTGGGCCAAGGTGGACCGGGGCATGCTCCGCGGCGAGGTGCACGACGAGAACGCCTGGGCGCTCGGCGGGGTGGCCGGCCACGCGGGCCTGTTCTCCACCGCCCAGGACCTGGCCGTACTGTGCCGCACCCTGCTCAACGGCGGCGCGTACGGGCGTACCCGGATCCTCGGCGCCGGCGCGGTCGCCGCCCTGCTCGACCCGCCCGGTCTCGGATTCGGCATCGACCAGCCGTACTTCATGGGCGAGTTGGCGGGCCACGGCGCCGCCGGGCACACCGGCTTCACCGGCACCAGCCTGGTCCTCGACCGGGCCACCGACACGTTCCTGATCCTGCTGGCCAACACCGTCCACCCCCGTCGGCGGTGCGGCGGCAGCGCCCCGCGCGCCGCCGCCGCCACCCGGCTGGCCCGGGCCGTGGTGCGCTCCCTTGCCTGAGCGCCCGCGAGGCTGATGCTCCCCCGTCGCTCCCCCGTAGAATTCCTCCAATGCACGACGAACTGCGCGCCGCACTGGCCGGCCTGCTCGACGGCCTGCCGCCCAAGCAGGCCGCGCAGGCCGTGGACCGCCTGATCAGCAACTACCGGGGCCGCACCCCCACCGACGCCCCGGTCCTCCGCGACCGCGCGGACGTGGCCGCGTACGCCGCCTACCGCATGCCGGCCACCTTCGAGGCCGTACGAGCCGCCCTGGCCGCCTTCGCCGCCCGCGTCCCCGGCTGGTCCCCGGCCACCCATGTCGACATCGGTGGCGGCACCGGTGCCGCCACCTGGGCCACCGCCGCCACCTGGCGGGGGCACCGCAGCACCGTCCTGGACTGGGCCGAGCCCGCGCTGGCGCTGGGCCGCGAGCTGGCCGGGGGAGTGCTGGGCGACGTGGAGTGGCGCCGCGGGACGATCGGCGCGGGCCTGACGATCCCCGACGGCACGGACCTGGTCACCGTCTCGTACGTGCTGGGCGAGCTGACCGAGGACGACCGGCGCGCGGTGGTCGACGGGGCGGCCCGGGCGACGGCCGTCGTGGTGATCGAACCGGGCACCCCGGACGGCTATGCGCGCATCCGCGAGGCCCGCGACCGGCTCATCGCCGCCGGGCTGCGGGTGGTGGCCCCCTGCCCGCACAGCGCGGAGTGTCCGATCGTCCCGGGGGAGGACTGGTGTCACTTCTCCGCCCGGGTGAGCCGGTCCTCCCTCCACCGGCAGGTCAAGGGCGGCTCCCTCCCGTACGAGGACGAGAAGTTCAGCTACGTGGCCGCCACCTCGCTCGACGCGTCGCCCGAGGCCGCCCGCATCGTCCGCAAGCCCCAACTCCGCAAGGGGCAGGTGCTGTTGGATCTGTGCACGGCCGACGACGGTCTGCGGCGGACGACGGTCACCAAGCGTCAGGGCGCCGGCTACCGGGACGCCCGCGACGCCTCGTGGGGCGACGCCTGGCCCGCGTAGCCGCGAAGGGCTCCGCGGAGCGCCGCCCCGTGCGGGGCTCACTCCTTCCGCGTCCGCTCCTGGAATCTGCGGAGCAGTTCCTGCCGCTGCGCCTGGGCGTCGGCGTGCCCCTGGCCGCCACGGCCGCCTCCGGCGCCGCCGCGCAGCGACCCCCGGGAGAGCTTGTTGCGGGTTCCTCCGACCCCCAGCATTCCGTTCGCGTTTCCCTTGGCCATGGGACGTCCCCTCTCGTTTCGTCGTCTCGGATGCCCCTCGGACCAGCCCATCGAGACGATGCGTCTCGTTGAACACGCCCTCACTATCCACCGAGACGGTTCGTCTCGTCAAGACGATACGTCTCGCCTCTTCTCGCTAGACTCCGCACCATGGCCAACAAAGCAGCCCCCGACCCCTCCCGTCGCAGCGAACGCTCCCGTCGCGCGATCTTCGACGCCGCCCTCGCACTCGTCGGCGAGATCGGCTACGAAAAGCTCACGATCGAGGGCATCGCCGCCCGGGCCGGCGTCGGCAAGCAGACGATCTACCGCTGGTGGCCCTCCAAGGCCGCCGTCCTCCTGGACGCGTTCACCGCCGGCATCGAGGACGACGACTACGCGAAGGGCTTCCCGGACACCGGCGACCTGGCCGCGGACCTGAAATCCGTGCTCCGGGCGACCGCCGACGAATTCAACGACCCGGCGTTCGAGGCCCCCTACCGCGCCCTCGCCGTGGCCGGTGCCAACAACGAGGAGCTCTCCCGGACGTTCGTCGCCCGGCTGATGGAGCCCGGCACCCGCGTCTACGTCGAACGACTGCGGGCGGCCCAGGAAGCCGGTGAAGTGGCCACCGGTGTCGACGTACGCGTGGCCGTCGAAATGGTGCTGAGTCCCTTCTCACAGCGCTGGCTGATGCGTACCGGTCCGCTCACCCACGAATTCGTCGACACCCTCGTCGACCAGGTACTGAACGGCCTGCGCCCCCGCGGCTGACCGGCGCCGGACGGCCGGCGGGCGAGGCCGTGCCGCGTCGCCGATGAGGTGAATTGCCGGTATTCGCCCGTCCTTCGTTCACCCCGGATCTCCACACCGGTCACCCGGGACGCAGGATGGTGGCAGCATTGATCCCAGACCACCGCTCGAAGTGAGGGGATAGATGGAACGCAAGAGCAGGTTCTCCCAGTGGCTGCGCCGGCCGAAGAGCGGATCCGACGGCGGCGATACGGACACGGGATCGGCCGCCGCGCGCGGCCGCGAGGACCTGCTGCTGGCCGCGGCCGGAGCGGGCTTCCCGATCGCGCCCGCGGCCCATCCGTCCGGCTACGGCTGTTCCTGCGAACGCATCGGCTGTCCGACCCCCGGACGGCACCCCGTCTCCTTCGGCTGGCAGACCGTCGCCACCACCGACCGCGACAAGGTCGCCGCCTGGATCCGGACCCTCCCGCAGGCCAACTTCATCACCGCCACCGGCATCGCCCACGATGTCCTGGACGTACCCGTCGAGGCCGGCCGCAGCGCCCTGGGACGGCTGGAGGCGGCCGGTATCGACGTCGGCCCGATCACCCTGAGCGGCGACCCCCGCTTCGGCGACGGCCGGATGCTGTTCTTCACCGCGACCCGCGGCACCCCGGACGACGAGGACGAGTGGTGGCCCTGTGAGCTGGACTGCCATCCCGAGACCCTGGACGAGCACCCCGGCCTGCGCTGGCACTGCCGCGGCAGCTACGTCCTCCTGCCGCCCTCGACGCTCCCCGGCGAGCAGCCCGCGGTGACCTGGCTGCGCGGCCCCGAGCTGCCGCTGCCCGACCCGCTGACCCTGCTGGAGTCGCTCACCGACGCCTGCGCCGAGTTCCACGACCGCGCCGACCGCGAGCCCTACCACGAGACGGCGGCCTGGCCGATCGGCCGCTGAGCCCGCTCACGCCGGCTAACGGACCGCGGGGGCCGTACACCGGATGCCGGGCCCGCCCCACAGGCCGCCGGCCCGCGCACCGGCCGCCGGCTACAGCGGCTTCACCTCGGTTTTGGACTCCCGGCGGTTCAGTACGGTGACCTTGCCGCCGGCCCCCTCGGCCGGCACCGTGACCGCCTGCATCGAGACGGTGGTGAAGGCCATCCGGCTGATCGCCTGCTGCGGGTTGTGCGCACCCACGATCAGGCCCCGCAGCGCCGGCGGCACGGTGATCCGCGCCCCCGTCGAGACGGTCTTCAGCTGGTGGTAGAGCGTCGAGAAGAACACCAGCGCACCGCCGTCCGCGGTCCGCAGCGCCACCGGCGCATGGTCCGTGGCGGCGTCGTCCCACTGGATCCGCTGGCCGGGCAGGTTGGCGTCCCGGGCCCGCCTGGCCCGCCAGCCGTCGGTGTGCGGGCCAGGGGCGAAGGTGCTGCCCTGCCCGGTGTTGAGGTAGTCCGCGTAGCTGCGGCTGAGCTTGCCGGGGGCGACCGTCAGCCCGGACGCCCCGTCCGCGGGCACCGGCTCGGCGTAGCCGTCCTGGTCGGTCTTCAGCTTCGGCGCCTTGTTGCCGTCGAACTCCGCCAGATACACCGCGCGCCACTGCTCGTCGATGCCGTTGCGGCCGAACACCAGGAACCACCGGCGGAACGAGCCGTCGGTGCCCTTGCGGTTGGTGTCCGCGTCCGCGATGAAGTACCGCGGCCAGCCCTTCTGCCGGGGCACGGTGAAATGCGCGTCCTTGAACGTCAGCGCCCGGAAGCCGGGGTTGCCCCGCGGGTTGAGCGCACGCGCCGCCTTTATCCCCGCCTGGTCGATGGCGAGCAGGGCACCGCTCTCGATGGAGGGGTTCAGCTCCGGATTCAGCTCGCGGTTGCCCTTGTTGAAGCCGTCGGCGAAGCGCTGGAGGGCCTTGGCACCGTCAGCCTTCGACACCGCCGGCAGCGTCACCCGCTCGCCGTGCACCGTCACGCACCCGCTGAGTATCAGCAGCGCCGCCGCTGCCGACGTCAGAGTTACGGGCACCCGGATCGGCGACCTGCGTGTCATGGGGCTCGGGCTCCTTCGGGGCGACCGGGGCGGACTGGGCGGCCGCCGGGGTGGCACGATTCGGCGCAACCCTACCCGGGGCGAAGAAGAACAACAGCGTGGGGATCAGATACAGAGCCCACACCGTGACCTGGAGGACGGTCGGGTCCGGCTGGAAGTTGAAGACGCCCTTGAGCAGCGTGCCGAGCCAGCCGTCCGGCGGGATCTGCGCGCTGACGTCGAACGCCCGCGTGCCCAGCCCCGGCAGGACGTCCGCCTCCTGAAGGTCGTGGAAGCCGTACGCCAGCACGCCCGCCGCGACCACCACCAGCATCCCGCCCGTCCAGGTGAAGAACTTCGCGAGGTTGATCCGGACCGCGCCGCGGTAGAACAGCCAGCCCAGCAGCACGGCCGTCAGCAGCCCCAACAGCGCCCCGAGCAGCGGCCGTACACCGTCGTCGGCGGACTGGGCGGCGGTCCAGACGAACAGTGAGGTCTCCAGGCCCTCCCGGCCCACCGCCAGGAACGCGGTGACCACCAGTGCCGCGGTGCCCATCCGCAGGGCCGCGTCCAGCTTGCCGTGCAGTTCCCGCTTCAGATGCCGCGCGGTGCGCCGCATCCAGAAGACCATCCACGTCACCAGGCCCACCGCGATGATCGACAGCGAACCGCCGAGCGCCTCCTGCGCGGCGAACGTCAGGGTCTGCGAGCCGAATTGCAGCACCGTGCCGAACACGAACGACAGCACCACGGCGAGGGTGACCCCCAGCCAGACCGGCCGCAGCCCTTCCCTCCGGCCGGTCTTGACCAGGTAGGCGATGAGGATGCAGACGACGAGGCTGGCCTCCAGGCCCTCGCGCAGACCGATCAGGTAGTTGCCGAGCACGCCGGTCCCTCCCCTTCCATCTTTTCCTTGCTCCTGCTGGGCTTGCCGCTGGGCGGCGTCATGTGAACAGCCCCCGGCCCCACCAGTCGTCCGCGTCCCGGACGCCCGGCGGCACCGCGAACACGGCCGAACCGACGTGCTGGATGTACTCGTTGAGACCGTCGTGCCGCGCCAGGTTCTGCTGCAGCGGTACGAAGCCGTTCCGGACGTCCCGCTGGTAGGCGAGGAAGAACAGCCCCGCGTCCAGCCGCCCCAGCCCGTCCGTGCCGTCGGTGAAGGAGTAGCCGCGCCGCAGAATGCGGATCCCGTTGTTGGAGTCCGGGTGCGCGAGGCGTACGTGCGCGGTCGGCAGCATCGACTTCAGATGCGGCTCGTCCCGCTCGTTCTTCTTGCCGACCGGCGCACCCTCGCCCTTGTCGCGGCCGAAGATGTCCTCCTGCTCCTTGAGCGAGGTGCGGTCCCAGGTCTCGATATGCATACGGATACGGCGCGCGACGAGGTACGAACCCCCGGCCATCCAAGCGGGCTTGTCCCGCTCGCTCACCCACACATGGTCATCCAGGCCGGCGGTGTCGGTGCCCGCGATGTTCCGGGTGCCGTCCTTGAAGCCCATCATGTTGCGCGGCGTCTGCGCGTCCGGTGTGGTCGAGGAGGTCTTGCCGAAGCCGAGCTGCGACCAGCGGATCGCGATCTTGCCGAACCCGATCCGGGCGAGATTGCGGATCGCGTGCACCGCGATCTGCGGATCGTCCGCGCACGCCTGCACACACAGATCGCCGCCGCTGCGCGCCCGGTCGAGGTTGTCGCCGGGGAACGGCGGCAGATCGATCAGCGCCTCGGGCCGCCGCTCCCTGATCCCGAACCGGTCCTTGCCGTCCTTCTCGAACAGCGTCGGGCCGATGCCGAAGGTGAGGGTGAGCCGGGACGGCGGCAGGCCGAGCGCCTCGCCGGTGTCGTCCGGCGGCGCCTCGGCCAGCCCGCCGGCCGCTCCGGCGCCGATCGCGTCGCCGGCGGTCATCCGCGCCGCCGCCTTCGTCCACTCCTTGAGCAGCGCTATCAGCTCGTCGCGGTCGTCGGTGGTGACGTCGAACGCGGCGAAGTGCAACCGGTCCTGGACGGCGCTGGCGATACCCGCCTGGTGCCGGCCGTGGAAGGCGACCGCGGCACCCGCGGTGGCGTCCGCGGCGGCCGGCCGGGCGTCGCCGCCGGTGCGCAGCGCCGCCGCGGTGCCGCCGGCCGCGACCGCGCCGAGCGCCAGCCCGGCGCCGCCCCAGCCGAGCAGCGAACGCCGGGAGGGCGCCAGGGCCTGTGCCGGAAGTCCCGGCTCGCCGTCGTCGGCCGTGCCCTCGGCGATGGTTCTGCCATCCTCATGCGTCATGGGTGACCCCCTGTCCGTCGGCGTGGACTACTTCGAAACGGTGGCCACGGCGGCGGCCAGCTTGGACAGCGGCTCGGCCAGCGCGTTGACACCGTCGGAGAGTTCCTTGCGCTCGTCCTTGCCGACCGTGTCGTACGAGGCGAAGCCGTCCGCGGACGCGCTGTCGCGGTGCTTGTCCAGCCGCGCGCGGATCGCCTTGAACTGCTTGTCCAGCTCCTTCACCAGGGCCGGCGCGTTCTTGGCGGCGACCGGCTTCAGGAGCTCGTAGGCCTTCTCGGCGCCCTCGACATTGCTCTGGAAGTCGATCAGGTCCGTGTGGCTGTAGCGCTCTTCCTCACCGGTGACCTTGCCGGTGGCCACCTCGTCGAGCAGTTCCTTGGCGCCGTTGGCCATGCTCGTCGGGGTGAGCACGGCGGTACCGACCCGCTTCTGCCAGTCCTTGAGGTCCGCCATGAGCCGGTCGGCGAGCTTCTTGTCGTCCCCGGAGATCTTCTCCGCCTCCCACAGGGACTTCTCCAGCTTGTGCCAGCCGGTCCACTCCTGGCCCTTCTCCAGGCCGTCCTCCCGCACATCGACCTTGGGGTCGATATCGCCGAAGGACTCGGCGACCGGCTCGGTGCGCTCCCAGCCGACCCGGGAGAGCGCATAGCTCTGCTTCGCGGCCTCCAGGTCACCGGCCTTGACCGCGTCGACGAACTTCTGCACCTCCGGGATCGTCCGGTCCGCCTGCTCCTGGACGTACGCGCGGTACGCGGCGACCGCGGCGTCCAGCTGGGGGTCCCGCTTGGCGGGGGCGCCCTTCCCGGTGACCGTCACCTTCTGCCGGATGCCGTCGCCCTTCATACCCGGCTTGCAGGCGATTTCGTACGAACCGGCCTTGACCTCCGCGGTGATCTCCGCGGCCGTCCCGGGCCCGATGTTCTCCCGCTCGGTCACGATCCGGTCGCCGGGCGCGTAGAGGTACACCTCGGTGACCTTGGCCCCCTTGTTGTGCACCGCGAACCGGACGTGCCCGGCGGGGAACTCCTTGGCCGAGAGGTCACAGGCGGAGTCCGTCGCGGTCACCTCGATCGCGCCCTTGCCGCCGCCTTTGCCGTCGCTCTTCGCGGCGCAGCCGGCGACGGCGGTGACGGCCGCGGCTGCGGCGACGGCAGCGACGGCGGAGGAGCGGAAGGCTCGCATACGGGTCTCCAAGCGGGCTCGGGAGGGAACGGGTATCGCCGTACGAGGGCGCTACTAAGGCCGCCCTAACTTATCTGAGGCTTACCGAAATCCGACCCGCCTGTCCAGTGATTCCGCTCTCATGGATAACGGCCCGGTCAAGAATCGAGCCTGTCCGGGTAACGGGGAATTCCGGGGCGGGTGCCCGGCGCGGGGTCGCAAGCCCCCGGCGTGCGCCACCCCCCTCCGACTGGTTACTTAGGTTAGGCTAACCTAAGTAACCAGTCCGGAAGGGGTGCTTCATGCCGCCGTTCAGACCGGCCGCGGTCCACGACTCCCCGCGCGACCGATTCCGGCTCCGCGACCGACTCCGCGACCGGTTCCGGCTCCGTATCCGCGTGCGCTGCGCGGAACTGCGACGTGGACTGGCCCGACTGCTCGCCCTGGGGAGTCCCCCTCTGGGGAGTCCCCCTCTGGGGAGTCCCCCTCTGGGGAGTCCCCCACTGGGGAGTCACCCACTGGGGTCGGTCCCCCTCCCCTCAACCGCCCCGCCCGCCCCTGCTGTTCAATATCGAGATGACCGACATCGATGTACTCCGGGTGTTCTGCGGGCCGGACGGGGCCGGCGGTAACAAGCTGGGCGTGGTACGCGACGGGGCGGCGATCCCGGACGCCACCGAACGGGCGGCCCTCGCCGCCCAACTCGGCTTCAGCGAGACCGTATTCCTCGACGACGCCGCGCGCGGCACCGTCGACATCCGTACCCCGAGCGTCCAACTCCCCTTCGCCGGGCACCCGCTGGTCGGCCTGGCCTGGCTGCTACGGAGTCTGGGCCGGCCGCCGCACATCCTGCGCCCGCCGGCCGGCGAGGTCGAAGTCCGCTTCGAGGGGGACCTCGCCTGGGTGCGCGGCCGCGCGGAGTGGGTGACCGCCCGCAGGACCGAACGCCACGCCTCGGCGGCCGAGGTCGACGCCCTGCCCGCACCGCCGCCGGGCGAGGGCTGGCTCTACGCCTGGGCCTGGCAGGACGAGCCCGCGGGCGTGGTGCGCGCCCGGGCCTTCCCGCGCCGCCAGGACTCCATCGTCGAGGACGAGGCCACCGGCGCGGCCGCCCTGCTGCTCACCCATGAACTCGGCCGCGCCCTGGACATCCGCCAGGGCGCCGGCTCGCAGATCCTCACCCGCACGTACCCGGACGGCACCGTCGCGGTCGGCGGACGGGTCCGCCGGGATACTCCGTAGCCCCGCACAGGGGCTCCCAGGGGGCGTCCCTCTGGCAGCCCCTTCCGGCACAGGCCCTGAGCTTGTCGTTTATCTAGTTCGGCGGGGTTTGGTGCCCTTCTTATGGTGTGCGGGGCGTGTGTATGCCTCGCCCGTCGCGAGGACACGGCCCACGTCGTGACGCGCCGCTGTGCGGCGGTTCTTCGAGCCGGGAGGGCGTCCGGGGCCGGCTCGGGCAGGTTGTGGTGCACGCGCGGGAGACAACGTCTTCGCGTGGAGGTTCCGGAACCCCCGGCGGACTCGGGCTGGGGTGAGCCTGTTCGGCTCGGTCTTCTTCTCCCACGGCCGCCGAAGATCGACGGCGAGCGGCCGGCCGAGCCGGAGCTGGGTGTGAGCGGCGATCACCAGCCATGTCCAGCGGTCGGCGGCCTCGGGGCTGCGGAGCCTCGGTTTCGTCCAGCCCAGGGCCTGCTTGAACAGGCGAAATGTGTGCTCAACGTCGAATCTCCGCAGGAACGACTGCCAGCACCGGTCGACGTCCGCCGCGGTGGCGCCGGTGCCCGACCACCACAGCCAGACCGGCTTGTTGACCCCGCCGGAGGGCAGTGTCTCGACGGTGAGGCGGATGACGGAGCCCTCAATGACGGGCAGCGGCTCTTCGTGGCTGCTCCAAGCCGCCCGGCGGGTCAGCCGCGGATGCAGCCGGTCCCACGCCTGCGCAGTCGCCTTCCCGTAGAGCCGTGTGTCGGTGACCGTCACAGCCTGTTCGGCGCCCCAGGTGTCGGGCCGGCCGAAGACGAACTCCCCGCCGTGCTTGGGTGGTCGACCGCCCTGGGGGTCGTAGACGCGCGGCGGCGTCGGTCGGCGTGAACGCCTCCTGCCGGTCCCCCTGCTGCAGCACACTCGTCTCCACGGCCTCGGTCTGGTCAGGTGTGTCCTTGGCCGGAGCACATGATCAGGTCGAGGCCACTCGTGCGTCCGGCCAATGCCCAGGTGAGCGACCCAGTACGAGGAACGTTTCGATCTCGTCAGATAAGCGACAAGCTCAAGGGCCAGGGATGGTGCGGTCCGCGCAGGTGTGGATCAGGCTGAGGAGGGTTCGGCGCAGCTGCTCGGGGGTGAGCCGATGTGGGGCTGCCGCGGTCAGCTGGTTGAAGAGTATGCCGTCCAGGAAGGCCACGAACGCGTTGACGTGTGCCGCGGGGGCAGCTGCTCCCGCGGTGGCGAGCATGTTCTCGGCCACGGCTCGGTGGCGACTGCCCGCGGTGTGTAGGGCGGCATAAAGCTCGGGGCGGCGGGGTGCTTCCAGGGCCAGCTCGTAGCGGGCGAGCATGCGTTCGCGTCCAGCGGTGGTCCAGTGCTGGACGAGGCCCGCAGTGGCCTCGGCGATCTGGGCGATGCTCGCGGGCCCGGTGAGGGCGGGGCGCTCGTCGATCTCGGCGATGTCCAGTTCGGCCAGACGCTCGACGGTGGCCTGTAGGAGTTCTCGGCGCGTGCGGAAGTAGTACGAGCATGAGCCCGTCGGGACTTCGGCGGTCTGGTCGACCGCACGGTGGGTGAGTCCGCGCATGCCGGAACGGGCCAGGGTGCTGATCGCCGCGTCGGCCAGCCGTTGCCGTCGGAGCGTGGTGTGGGTCACTGGTTTCCTCTTCATCTAGACCTCTTCCTCTACAAGTGTAGAGTCTAGTGTCCACTACAGATGTAGAGGAGTGCTGATGGGCAAGGCAGGACGTGCCGGCGGCGCCGGGGAACGCTCCGCGATCGTCGTCGGCGGCGGAATCGGCGGTCTGGCCGCCGGCGTCGCGCTGACGCGGAGCGGCTGGCAGGTGAAGGTGCTGGAGCGCGCCGCCACCTTCGGCGAGGTGGGAGCGGGGCTGTCACTGTGGCTCAACGGACTGCGCGCGCTGGACGCCATGGGTGTGGGCGACCAGGTTCGCGAACAGGCCCTGGTGGAGACCCAGGCGGGCATCCGGAACACGTCCGGTCGTTGGTTGTCGCGGACCGACACCCAGGAACTGGCCAGGCGGTTCGGCCCCATGGTGATGATTCACCGTGCTCAGCTGTTCGACATCCTGCGCACGGCCCTTCCGGCGGGAGCGCTGTGCGCGGACGCCACGGTCACCAGGATCAGTGTCCGGGGCCGACGGGTCGAGGTCGAGCACGGCAAGGGCGTCTCGCAGGCCGATCTGCTGGTGGCCGCCGACGGGATCGACTCCACCGTGCGGCGCTCGCTGTGGCCGCAGGCCCCGGCGCCGCGGTACGCCGGGTACACCGCATGGCGTCTCGTCGTCGACACAGGCCGGCGGCTGTCAGCCGGAGGCGAGAGCTGGGGACGCGGCGAGCGGGTGGGGATCGCTCCGCTCACGGACGGCCGCACCTACCTCTTCTGCGTCGCCAACGCCCCCGAAGGACAGCGCAGCCCCGGCAACGAACTCGCCGAGATGCGTCGACGCTTCGGACGCTGGCATGACCCGATTCCCCAATTGCTGACGGCCGCCGACGAGGAAGCGGTGATGCGCCACGACATCTATGCGTTGCCGCCGCTGGCCAGTTTCGTCACCGGACGCGCCGCGCTGCTCGGCGACGCCGCACACGCCATGACCCCGAACCTGGGCCAGGGAGCCAACCAGGCGTTGGAGGACGCGGTCACGCTGGCCGTGCTCCTGGACGCATATCCAGACGTGGAGTCCGCGCTGGCCACCTACGACCGGCACCGGCGCCCCCGCACTCAGATGATCGCCCGCCGCTCCCACCGAATCGGCATCGTTGCGCAATGGCACTCGGCACCCGCCGCCGCCTTGCGCGACCTGATGCTCCGCCTACCTCCCAGCTCGGCCATGCTCAACGCGCTCACCCCGATCCTCAGCTGGCAGCCACCCCGCCGCGACAACCTCATCGGGCCTCACGTCGGCTGAGCCCCGCAGAGGCGACCGAGGACGCGAGGCAGGGCAAGTCACTACCAAATTCCAGCTATCTACTGTCATGAATGGGGAGAAAATGATGCAGGCAAGGATGGCCAATGTGTACCGCCTCGCAGGTGGCGGCTACCAGGCGATAGCCGCGATGGAACAGTTCTTGCAGGGCAGCGGCGTCCCCCAGCACATCCTGGAACTCGTCAGACTGCGGACCGGCCAGATCAACGGATGCGGAACCTGCGTGGATCTGCATTCGCACCGGGCCCATGAGGCAGGCGAAAGCAACGAGCGGCTGTGGGCGTGGCGGCCTGGCGCGAGGCCCCGTACTTCACCGAACAGGAACGAGCGGCGCTGGCACTGACCGAGGCGGCCACCCGCATCGCAGACAACCCCGACGGCGTTCCCGATGAGATCTGGGATCAGGCCGCCAAGCACTTCGACGAGTCGAGTCTGGCGGCCTTGGTGATGGCCATCGCCTCAGCCAACGCATGGAACCGCATCAACGTCACCACCCGACGGATCGCTGGCTCCTACCGCTGAGCCGACCGCAGTGAGGCACTCTGGCAACAGACGCGACCCAGTTCGAGGAACGTTTCGACCTCGTCAGATAAACGACAAGCTGAGCGTGCCCTAGGCGCTCAGCGGGAACTGCTCGGCCAACTCCCGGAACACCGCGCTGTTCAGCCGGAACGCGCGCTTGCACTCGTCGACCACCCGCTGCTTCTCCAGGTCGTCCACCGGCAGCGCGTCCAGCAGTGACCGGTACTCGCGCTTGAAGGCGGCGGGGTTGGCGATCTCCTCGAAGACGTAGAAGCGGACGCCGTCGCCCTTGCGGGCGAAGCCCCAGGTCTTCTCGGCGGTGCCGCGGATGATCTGGCCGCCGGAGAGGTCGCCGAGGTAGCGGGTGTAGTGGTGGGCGACATAGCCGGCCGGCCAGTCGCGGGCGCAGGCCGTGACGCGGTCGGCGTACGCGGCGGTGGACGGGAGGGGGCGCAGCCCGTCGCTCCAGGACGGTCCCCCGAGGTGCGCCAGGTCGCGCTCCAGCTCGGCGGTGCGGGTCAGCTCCGGGCGGATGAAGGGGCCCGCGACCGGGTCCTCCGAGAGCGCCTCGGCGGAGCTCTCCAGTGCGCGGTAGACGAACCACAGCTGTTCGGTGTAGCGCCGGTAGGCCGTGACGCCGAGCCTGCCGCCGAGCAGGTCGCTCATGAAGGACGAGTTCTCGGCCTCGGTGTGCGCCTCATGGGACGCCGTACGGATCATCGTCGAGAAGGGCGTCCCGGACCCGGCGGGGCCGGGCAGGCCGGACGGAGTCGGGCTGGACGGGCTGGACGCTGCCAAGGCGGACCTCCGGGGACCGAGGAAAGACGGGAACAGGGGGACTCCGCTGAGCCGCGCGAACCCGGGCCTGCTTGCCCGGGCTCACTCGACTACTTAGGCTTACCTAACTACTTAGGTTCACCTGAGTCAACCCTGTTTCCGACGTCCTGTCGGTAACCAGCCTACGGGTTTCCCGACGCGATGTCGGTAAAAACTTGTCCACGGACCGGCGGTGGCACGTCCTGCCCCGGTCCGTCCCGGGTCGGGCCAGGAGACTCCACCGCCGGTCGGGGCGGGATGCTCCGCCGCAGGTCAGGGCAGGGTGAGGATCTCCGCCCCGGTCTCCGTCACCACCAGGGTGTGCTCGAACTGCGCGGTCCGCTTGCGGTCCTTGGTCACCACGGTCCAGCCGTCGTCCCACATGTCGTACTCGTACGTGCCCAGCGTCAGCATCGGCTCGATGGTGAAGGTCATGCCGGGCTTGATGTCGGTGGTGTGGTGCGGGCTGTCGTAGTGCGGAACGATCAGGCCGGAGTGGAAGGACGAGTTGATGCCGTGACCGGTGAAGTCGCGGACCACGCCGTAGCCGAAGCGCTTGGCGTACGACTCGATGACCCGGCCGATGATGTTGATCTGGCGGCCCGGCTTGACCGCCTTGATCGCGCGGTTGAGCGCCTCCCGCGTCCGCTCCACCAGCAGCCTGGACTCGTCGTCCACCTCGCCGCACAGGTACGTGGCGTTGTTGTCGCCGTGCACACCGTGGATGTACGCGGTGACGTCCAGGTTCACGATGTCGCCGTCTCCGAGGACGGTCGAGTCCGGGATGCCGTGGCAGATGACCTCGTTGAGCGAGGAGCACAGGGACTTGGGGAAGCCGCGGTAGCCGAGCGTGGACGGGTAGGCGCCGTGGTCGCACATGAACTCATGGGCGACCCGGTCCAGTTCATCGGTGGTCACGCCGGGCTCGATCAGCTTGGCGGCCTCCGCCATCGCCTGGGCGGCGATCCGGCCGGCGATCCGCATCCGCTCGATCGTTTCGGTGTCCTGCACCTCGGGCCCCGTGTAGGGCGTGGGCGCGTCCTTCCCGACGTACTCGGGGCGCGGGATCGAGGCGGGGACGGGGCGGGTGGGGGAGATCTTCCCCGGGACAAGAAGCGACTGGCCAGACATGCCAGCGAGTGTATCCGCGGGCCGTCGGGCAGGATGGTGGCACAGCACACCCACAGGAGGCGGCAATGGCGCTGTTCAAGCGGCGGACGGTCGGAAAGCCGGGCGAGTGGTTCTACTGCCTCAAGCACCAGAGGGTGGAAGAGGGCCCCGAGTGCCGCGCCGCCGACCGCTTCGGCCCGTACGGCACCCGCGAGGAGGCCGCACACGCCATGGAGACCGCGCAGGAGCGGAATCTGGAGTGGGAGACGGACCCGAAGTGGCACGACAGGGGGAAGGGCGACCGGGAGGGGGAGCAGTGAGCACTCCGCCGCTCGCGGACGGTCACTTACCTCAGCCCCCACCGATCTCTTCCCACCCCTCCACGGGAGGGGCCGGACCGCAGGACGAAGTCCGGAGGGCCGGACCCGTGACGTACAGCCCCGCGCAGCGGCAACGGCCCGCCGCAGGCGAAACGCCGAGGAAGCCGAAGAACAACGGTCGGCCGCCGGGCCCAACGGCGAGAAACCACCACGGCGGGACGGCCGGCAACGTGGGAAGCCGGCCGAGCGCGGCTACCAGTAGGGCGGCGGCCCCGCAATCAGCTCGTCGGCGAGGCGGGCCAGCCGGTCGAGGAACCGGCGGTTCCGGCGGGGCGCGGGCAGGTTGTTCTCGCCGGCGGCCGCGCTCACCAGATGCTGGACCGTGTCGAGGTCCAGCTCATGGCCCACCTCAGGGCTCAGGTCATGGTCCAGGTCACTGTTGTCATTGTCCAGATCATGGGACGTCCCGCCCGCGCCCCCGGGCGGAGCCGGGAGCGCGGTGAGCGCGTCATGGGCCAGGGCGTGCAGATCGCGGTCGCCGCTGTCCAGGGCGAGTACCGTCGCGCCGTTGCGGCGGGCGTCGTGCACCCGTTCCAGCAGCCCGGCCCCCGGCTGCCCCGGTGCGACGACCAGCAGCGTCTCGCCCCGCCCGGCCGCTGCCAGGCGGCCCAGCCCGACGCCCAGATGGGTGGGCGCGCCACCGGGGACGCGGTGCCGTACCAGGGTCGGTGACAGCTCCGGCAGGCCCGACCAGGCGGCCTCGTCGTCCAGGTGGGCGGCCAGATGCCAGGGCTCGTACGTGGCGCTGCCGACGAGCAGCAGTCCGCCGCCGTGCGATCCGACGGCGGCCCGCAGCGACCCGGCGAACCGGCGGGTGTCCTGGATCCACTCGGTTCCGGCGAGGACTTCACGCAGCAGCGCGACCCGTACGGCATCCATGGCGGGCATCCTGCCGCAGGGCGGCGCTGCCTGGTTGCCGGTTCAACTGGCGTCACCCGTACGGAGGGTGACAGAAGGAACCCGCCCGGACCCGCACTCGCGGGTGGAAGGACCCCCGGGTCTTCAGGCCCGGGAGGATGTCAGAGGATCACTGTCATGACTACTACTCCTGACGGTGTCACGCCCGCCACGACCCCCACCGCCACGACCCCCACCGCCCCGGCCGCCACGGAGCCGGCGCCCCGCGATCCCTGGGACCTCCCGGACGTCTCCGGCCTGGTGGTCGGGGTCCTCGGCGGCACCGGCGACCAGGGCCGCGGCCTCGCCTACCGGCTCGCCAAGGCCGGGCAGAAGGTGATCATCGGCTCCCGGGCCGCCGAGCGCGCCCGGACCGCCGCCGATGAGCTCGGCCTGGGCATCGAGGGCGCCGAGAACGCGGAGTGCGCACGGCGCAGCGATGTGGTGATCATCGCCGTGCCGTGGGAGGGGCACGCCAAGACCCTGGAGGCGCTGCGGGAGCCGCTGGCCGGGAAGCTCGTCATCGACTGCGTCAATCCGCTCGGCTTCGACAAGAAGGGTGCGTACGCGCTCAAGCCGGCGGAGGGCAGCGCGGCGGAGCAGGCGGCCGGACTGCTGCCGGAGTCGCGGGTCACGGCTGCCTTCCATCACCTGTCGGCGGTGCTCCTGCAGGACGCGGAGGTCGAGCGGATCGACACCGATGTGATGGTGCTGGGCGAGTCGCGCGCCGACACCGACCTGGTGCAGGCGCTGGCCGCCCGCATCCCCGGGATGCGCGGCGTCTTCGCCGGCCGGCTGCGCAACGCCCACCAGGTCGAGTCGCTGGTCGCCAACCTGATCTCGGTCAACCGGCGGTACAAGGCGCATGCGGGGCTGCGGGTCACCGACGTGTGACGTGCAGGGCCGGTCGCGGCGCTCGGCTTGCTCGCCGCCCCGCGTTTCCGCCGCGCTTCTCCCGCGCGCGGCGGACCGCCGGGCGCCGTTCCCGCGCGGCGGAAGGCTGCCGGGCGCCGCGGAGAGTGCATGGGGGACACTGGGAGCAATTGCCCGATCCCTCACCGAGGAGCCGACCCCCATGCCCCGCCTCGCTCTCATGGCCATCGCTGTCTGCGTGCTCGCCGTTGCGGCAGCCGTCCTCTCCTTCGTCGAGGGCAGCTTCATCGGGATCGTGTGGGTTCTGCTGGCCGGTATCTCCAGCAACATGGCGTGGTTCTACGTACGGAAGGCCCGGCTGGAGCGGCGGGCGCAGGGGGCCCAGCAGGGGGCCTGAGGCGCTTCTGGCGGATCTCCGCGGTCTGGCGGATCTCCGCGGTGTCGCGGCGGCGGCTCAGAGCAGGCCGCTGATCTGCGGAAGCTGCGGTTCACCCGCCCAGAAGCGGAAGAGCTGCTGGCCGAAGTAGGTGTCGACGGGGGAGACGCCGAGGCCGCCCAGGACGGTGTCGACGAAGTCGAAGAAGACCCGGTTGACCTCGGGGACCCACAGCAGTCCGAAGACCGCCAGCAGGCCGAACGGTGCGAACGGCGCCACCTGCTGCCGCAGCTTCGGCGACAGCCAGGGCTCGAGCACGCCGTAGCCGTCCAAGCCCGGGACCGGCAGGAAGTTCAGGATCGCGGCGGTCACCTGGAGCAGGGCGAGGAAGGCGAGAGCGAAGCGGAAGGCGGCGGGCACGCCGTCCAGCGCATGCAGCCAGAAGGGGGCCGTGCAGACCGCCGCGAACAGGACGTTCGTCAGCGGTCCGGCCGCCGAGATCAGGCTGTGCCGCCAGCGGCCCTGGATCCGGCCGCGCTCGATGAACACCGCGCCGCCCGGCAGCCCGATCCCGCCCATGATCACGAAGAGCACCGGCAGCACGATGCTGAGCAGGGCGTGGGTGTACTTCAGCGGGTTCAGGGTGAGGTAGCCCTTGGCCGCCACGGAGATGTCGCCGCTGTGCAGAGCGGTGCGGGCGTGTGCGTACTCGTGCAGGCAGAGGGAGACCACCCAGCCGGAGACGACGAAGAGGAAGACCGCGAAGCCGGGGTTCGCGGCGATCGTGCCGCTCCACACGGCCCACCCCGACACCACCAGGACGGCGACGAGCGCGAGGAACACCGGACTGGTACGGCGGTCGGCGCGCTGGATTGCTGTGGTCATGGTGCGGGCTCCCGGGTCTCGTGATGGGCAGCCACGACCGTAACCGGAGCACGGGGCCACCGGGAACGGGGCCGGTCACCGGCGACGCCCGCCCGGGACGCGGCAGTGGGACGGAGGGCCCACCCGCGGAGGCGGCAGTGGAACGGCGCCCTCCGCGGAGCCGGAGCCCGGTGGCGGACCATGCGGCGGACCCGGTGGCGAAACCTGGTGGCGAAGCTCAGTGGCGAAACTCGGTGGCGAAACGACTCGGGGCCTGGACGACAATAGGTCGGTGCGCTACGGAATTCTCGGCACCACCCAGGCCGGCCGGGCCGACGGCACCCCCGTCGCCCTCGGTGGCGCGCGCCTGCGTACCCTGCTCGCCGCCCTCGCGCTGCGCCCTGGGCGCGCACTCTCCCCGGACGTGCTGATCGCCGAGGTGTGGGGCATGGACCCGCCCGCGGACGCCGCGGGAGCGCTGCAGGCGCTGATCAGCCGGCTGCGCCGGGCCCTGGGGCACTCCGCCGTCGCCTCGGTCGACGGGGGGTACCGGCTGTGTGCCGAACCGGACGCCGTCGATCTGCACCGCTTCGAACGGCTCACCTCGGACGGCGGGCGGGCGCTCGACGAGGCGGACCCGGCCCGCGCCGCCGAGCTGCTCGACGAGGCGCTGGCGCTGTGGCGCGGTCCGGCTCTCGCCGACCTCCCGGACGCCGGGGTGGAGGCGGCCCGCGCCGAGAGCCGCCGTCTGGACGCCCAGCGACTCCGCCTCGCCGCCGACCTCGCCCTGGGCCGCGCCGAGCGGGCGCTGCCCGCCCTCCGCGCGCTGTGCCAGGACCACCCCCTCGACGAGCCGCTGCAGGCCCTGCGGCTGCGCGCGCTGCGCGCCGCGGGCCGTACGGCGGAGGCGCTGGCCGCCTACGAGGAGATACGCACCGGCCTCGCCGAGCGCATCGGCGCCGACCCCGGCCCGGAGCTGCGCGCCCTGCACGCCGAGCTGCTGGGACCGGTGCCGGTGCCTGTGCCGGCCCCGGCACCGGACGCCCTGACCCCGGACACGGAACCCGGCGGTTCCCCGGACGCCGCCCCGGGCGCCGCCGCCGGCCCCCCGCCGCCCACCTGGGCCCGCACCGGCAATCTGCGCGCCCGGCTCACCTCCTTCGTCGGCCGGGACGCCGATCTCGCGGCGATACGGTCCGATCTGGCCGAGCACCGGCTGGTGACGCTGCTCGGGCCCGGTGGCGCCGGTAAGACCCGGCTGTCCCAGGAGGGTGCCGAGCGGGCCGCCGCGGCACTTCCGGACGCCTGGCCGCACGGCGTCTGGCTGGCCGAGCTGGCGCCGGTCGACGATCCGCAGACCGTGCCCGAGGCGGTCCTCACCGCGCTCGGCGCCCGCGAGACCGTGGTCCGCGGCACCACCGCCGAAGGGCTGCGGGCCGCCACCGACCCGACCGCGCTGGACCCGCTCGCCCGGCTCGCCGAGCACTGCGCGGGCCGCCGGATGCTGCTGCTCCTGGACAACTGCGAGCATGTGATCGGCGCCGCCGCCGAGCTCGCCGAGCGGCTGCTCGCGGACTGCCCCGGAGTGACGGTGCTGGCCACCAGCCGGGAGCCGCTGGCCGTCCCGGGCGAGGTGCTGCGGCCGGTCGGACCGCTGCCCGACCCGGTCGCGCTGCGGCTGCTCGCGGACCGCGGGGCCGCCGCCCGCCCCGGCTTCCGGGTCGACACCGATGAGGAGACCACGGCGGCCTGCGCCGAGATCTGCCGTCGGCTGGACGGGCTGCCGCTGGCCGTCGAACTCGCCGCCGCCCGGCTCCGGATGCTGACGCCGCGTCAGCTCGCCGACCGGCTCGACGACCGCTTCCGGCTGCTGACCAGCGGCAGCCGCACCGTACTGCCCCGGCAGCAGACCCTGCGCGCGGTGGTCGACTGGTCCTGGGACCTCACCGACGAGCCCGAGCGGGCGGTGCTGCGCCGGCTGTCCGTCTTCGCCGGGGGCTGCGACCTGGCCGCCGCCGAGGAGGTCTGCGCGGGCGACGGCGTCGCGCCGTACGAGGTGGCCGGACTGCTCGGCTCGCTGATCGACAAGTCGCTGGTGGTGGCGGCACCCGCACAGGACCGCCAGATGCGCTACCGGCTGCTGGAGACAGTGGGGGAGTACGCGGGGGAGCGGCTCGACGAGGCCGGGGAGCGGGCCGCCACCGAGCGCCGCCATCTCGTCGCCTACCGCGAACTCGCCCGGACCACCGACCCGTTGCTGCGCGGCCCCGGTCAGGGCGCCGGTATGGAACGGCTGGAGCTGGAGCATGACAATCTGCGCACCGCGCTGCGCCGCGCCGTCGCCGCCGGCGACGAGCACGAGGCGCTCTGCCTGGTGCTGTCCCTCCAGTGGTTCTGGTCGCTGCGCGACCACCGGGGCGACGCCCGTCACTGGGCCGTCGCGGTCGCCGCGCTCGGCCCCAACCCCTACCTGAAACCGGTCGAACCCGCCCCCGACCTGCATGAGCGGCCCATCGACAAACCGCCGCCGATGTCCGCCGAGCAACTGGTCGAGGCCCGTCGCGAGGTCCGTCTGGTCTCGCTGTCCAGCATGGACAGTGAGATCGCGGCGCTGAGCTCGCCCGAGATGCGGGAGGAGATGGCCGGGGTCCTCGCCGCGTACCGCCCGGGCATGCCGCAGACCTGCAAGGTACCCGGGGTGATGTGGTTCTACGCGGTGCTCCTCACCGGGCAGGTCGACAGCCTGACGGAGATGATCGACAGCGCGGTACGGGCCTGCCGCCACTACGGCTACGACTGGGAGCTCGCCTTCGTCCTGCAACTCCGCTCCAAGATCTTCAACGACCATCCCGGGGAGCTGCCCCGGGCCGCTCGCGACGCCGACGAGGCGCTGCGGATATTCCTGCGGGTCGGTGACGCCTGGGGCGCGGCCGAGGCGCTGTCGGGGCGAGCCGAGAGCCATGAGAAGCGCGGAGCGTACGAGCGCGCGGCCGAGGACTACCGGGCGGCGATGGTCCACGCCGAGCGGCTGGGCGCGCACGCCCAGACCCTGCTGCTGCGCTGCCGGCTGGGCTCCGTACTGATCGAGGACGGCCAGGGGGAGGCCGGCGAGCGGATGCTGCGGGAGGTGCTGGCCGAGGCCGCCGCCAAGGCCAACAGCGGCCGGGACACCGAGCCGTTCGCCCGGCTGAGCCTCGCCATGCGGCTGACGCTGACCGGCCGGCGGGACGAGGCCCGTGCGCAACTGCACGCGGTGCGGGAAGTGTTCGCCCCGCGCGCCCCGGATCTGTTCTCCGGGATCCTGGAGATGGCGCTGGTCTCGCTCGATCTGGACGACGGGCATGGCGACGAAGGGCTGATGACGCGGTTCCGGGCGGGCATGGCGCTGATGCAGGACGCGCTGACCCGGATGGTCGCCCCGGACGTTCCGGTGACCCAACTCCTCACCGGAGCCCGGGCGTTGATCGCCGTACGCGGCGACTCGGCGGCCGGGGACGCGGCGCGCCTGGTGGGCGCGTACGACGCCCTGCGGGCCACTGGCCATGTCCCGCCGCTGATCCTCCGCCACGACCGGGCCCGTACGGAGGCGGCGGTGCGGGCGCTGCTGAGCGACGCGGACTACGCCCGCGCGTACGCCGACGGCGGCAGCCTCTCCCTCGAAGAGGCCACCGCCCTCATCTGACGCCTTCATCCGAAGCATCCGACGTATCTGACGCATCCAACGAATCCGATGTATCTGATGCATCCGATGTATCTGATGCATGCGGGTCCGTCAGGTCTCTCGTCACGTCTTCTTGCGGAACTTCGCCACCGCGAGCGGCATGGTGACCGCCGTGATGGCGACCGCCCAGCCGAGTGTGACCAGTGCCGGATGTGCCACCGCACCCTGGCCGTTCATCAGCGCCCGGGCCGCGTCCGCCAGGTTGGAGAGCGGGTTGACCTTGGTGAAGCCCTCCAGCCAGCCGGGCATCGACGACGTCGGTGCGAAGATCGACGAGCCGAACTGCAGCGGCATCAGCACCAGCATCGCCATGCCCTGTACCGCCTGTGGGGTCTTCACGGAGAGGCCCAGCAGGATGAATATCCACATCAGTGCGGCACCGAAGGCCGTGGACAGCACGATCGCGCCGAGGAACTCCAGGAGGGAGCCGCGTATTTCCAGGCCGAGCAGGAAGCCCATGCCCAGCAGGATCGCGGTGGCGATCAGCATCCGGCCGAGCTCGACGACGATCTTGGCTATCAGAACCGAGGACCGGGCGATCGGCATCGTCCGGAAGCGGTCCATCACGCCCTTGCGGAAGTCCTCGTTGACGCCGGTGCCCACCGCCATGGCGATGTTCATGCCCATCATCGCCATCATGCCGGGCACCAGGTACTGGACGTACTCGTCCTGCTGTCCCTTGCCGGCGATCGCGCCGCCGAAGACGTAGACGAACAGCAGGATGAAGATGACCGGCATCAGCAGGACGTCGAACATCGACTCCGGGTCCTGCTTGATCTGCAGGGCGTTACGGCGCACCAGCGCGCCGATGTGCCGCAGGTTGCCGCGGACCCCGATCCGCCCCTCGTCCGCACCGGGCTTCACCGGCGCCGCCGTTATCGTCGCCGCGCTCATGCCGACACCTCCGCGTACTGCTGTTCCTCGGCCTCGTCGGCCCGTTCGGTCTCGGTGGCCTCGGAGGTCTTCTGGCCCGTGATGGCCAGGAACACCTCGTCCAGGCTGGGCAGATGGGTGGATATCCCGGCGAGCGCGAACCCCTGCCGGCCGAGCATCCCGACCACCGCCGTCAGCTGCTCGTCGCTGACGATCGGCACGTTGACCACACCCCCGTCGTGGTCAGCGGTGGCGCCACCGATGCCGTCCAGCCCGGCCTGTGTGACAGCGCCGGCCATCCGGTCCAGCTCGCCCGGGTCCGACGGCCGGATCTGCAGCGTCCGCCCGCCGACCTTCGCCTTCAGCTCATCGACCCGGCCCTCGGCGATCACCCGGCCGCGGTCGATGACCGTCAGCTCGTTCGCCAGCTGCTCGGCCTCCTCCATGTACTGGGTCGTCAGCAGGACGGTCGCGCCCTCGCGCACCATCCGCTGGACCTCCTCCCAGACCTCGTTACGGGTGCGGGGGTCCAGGCCCGTGGTCGGCTCGTCCAGGTAGAGGACGGCCGGGCGGCCGATCATCGAGGCGGCGAGGTCCAGCCGGCGGCGCATACCGCCGGAGTACTTGGCCGCCGGCCGCTTGGCGGCGTCGGTCAGCGAGAACCGCTCCAGCATCTCGTCCGCGCGATGGCGGGCGTCCTTGCGGGAGAGGTCGAGCAGCCGCCCGATCATGTAGAGGTTCTCCCAGCCGGAGAGCTTCTCGTCGACCGAGGCGTACTGCCCGGTGAGGCCGATCGTGCGGCGCAGTGCGCGAGGCTGGCGCACCACGTCATAGCCGGCCACGACGGCCCGGCCGGCGTCCGGCACCAGGAGGGTGGACAGGCAGCGTACGAGCGTCGTCTTGCCGGCGCCATTGGGGCCCAGCACGCCGAGCACGGTGCCTTCCTTCACGTCCAGGTCCACTCCGTCGACGGCCTTGACGTCGCCGAAGTGCTTGACCAGACCGCGCACCTCGACGGCGTTGCCGCCCCTGGTGGATATCGTCTGTCGCGTCATGCCCCCCACAGTGGCAGCCGCCACTGACAACGCACCGACAGCCGACCGACAGCCGGCCGGCAGCCAGCTGACAGCACTACGCGAACGGCGGCCGGAACGCGATGTTCCGACCGCCGTACCGAGGCTGAGCAGCCCGTTAGGTGAGCAGCCCGTTGGCTGGGCAGCCCGTCAGTGGAAGGTGTGCTCCTCGGCCGGGAACGTTCCCGCGACGACGTCGTCGGCGAACGCCTTGGCGGCACCGCCGAGCAGCTCCCGCAGCTCCAGATACTGCTTGACGAACTTCGGTACCCGGCCCGCGGTCATCCCGGCCATGTCGGTCCACACCAGGACCTGGGCGTCGCACTCCAGGCCCGCGCCGATGCCGACGGTCGGGATGTGCAGAGAACGGGTGACCTCGGCGGCCAGTTCGGCCGGTACGGCCTCCAGGACCACCGCGAACGCCCCCGCGTCCTGCACCGCCTTGGCGTCCCGCAGCAGCTGCTGGGCGGCCTCCTCGCCACGGCCCTGGACGGGGTAGCCGCCGAAGGCGTTGACCGACTGGGGGGTGAGCCCGACGTGCGCCATCACCGGGATGCCGGACGAGACCAGCAGTTCCACCTGGTCGGCGGAGCGCTCCCCGCCCTCCAGCTTGACGGCACCGACCCCGGCGTCCTTCACCAGCCGGGTGGCGCTGCGCAGCGCCTGGACCGCTCCCTCCTGGTACGTCCCGAACGGCAGGTCGCCGACGACCAGGGCGCGCTTGGTGCCCCGGACGACCGCCGCGGACAAGATCGTCATCTCGTCCAGGGTGACGGGCACGGTGGATTCGTAGCCGAGGTGACAGTTGCCCATCGAGTCACCGACGAGCAGAACGGGGATTCCGGCCTCGTCGAAGACGGAGGCGGTCATGGCGTCGTACGCGGTGAGCATCGGCCACTTCTCGCCGCGCTCCTTGGCCGCCGCGATGTCGCGGACGGTGATCCGGCGCGAGCTCGTGCCCCCGTACAGAGACGTGGGGACCGATTTCCGGGCAGGCGAAAGCTGCGTCATGGGACGGCTCCTGTTCGTCATCTCGAGGCACCCTGACGGTGTCCCCGGACTTCCCACCATGCTGGCACGGCCCGTACGGAAAGGAAAAGGGGAAGGGAAAAGGGGAAGGCGGGAGGACAAAACGCGAGGCCAAGGGCGAGGCACTTCGCGACGCTCCGGATCAGCGCTCAACGACGTCTTCCGGCAGGTCGGCGGCGTCCTCGGCGTCGCGCCCCGGCCGCGGGCCGCTGCGGGGTGGCCACACCGACCCCGGCGTACGCCCCTGGCCCCTGCCCTTACGCCCCTGGCCCCCCGGCCCCTGCTCTTACGCCCCCCTGGCCCCCCTGGCCCCTGCTCATATGACGGGAGCATGCCCGTTCTGTCACAGAGGCCGTCATGAACCCTCCGGACGGAACCCCGACCCGCCGCCGCCCCGTCCTCACATCCGAGAGCGCACGAAGATCGCACAAGGATCTAAGAAAGTGCATTACGGCCATCGCCTAGGGTCAGTGGATCAAAGGCGAGGCGCACCGGAGCAAGGCAGTGAGGACAGCTACATGGCGCAGGCACATATGACGGAGCCGGGACAGGGGCAGGAGCCCGAGCGGGCCGGTTCCCGGGCCGAGCGCCTGCGGAACTGGTGGCGTCCGGAAGGGACGTGGCGGCGCGGCATCGTGCTCGCGGTGCTCGCCGTGCTCCTCGGGATCGTGATGCTGCTGCACAGCCGGATCCCCAACGACGTGGGAAACCTCGGCAGTCTGCTGGAGACGTTCCTGCCGTGGTTCGGGCTGTGCCTCCCGCTGCTGCTGATCGCCGCGGTGCTGCGCCGCTCCGCCACCGCGCTGATCGCTCTCGTCCTTCCGGTCTTCGCCTGGGTCAGCCTCTTCGCCGGGCAGATCACCGACAAGGCGGGGGCCGGCGGCAACCTCACCGTCATCTCGCACAACGTCGACGCCGACAACCCCGACCCGGCAGGCACCTCCCGGGACATCGTGGCCTCCGGAGCCGACGTGGTCGCCCTGGAGGAACTGACCTCCGCCGCACTGCCCAAGTACCGCGACGGGCTGGCGAAGGCGTACCCGTACCACACGGTCCAGGGCACCGTCGGCCTGTGGAGCAAGCACCCGATGTCCGACCCGCAGCCGGTGGACATCAAGCTGGGCTGGACCCGGGCGATGCGCGCCGTCGTCACCTACCACGGTCAGCCGTTCGCGGTCTATGTCGCGCACCTGCCGTCGGTACGGGTCAAGCTCGACGCGGGCTTCACCGCCAATCAGCGGGACGCGAGCGCCAAGGCGCTGGGCGAGACCATCGCCGCCGACCCGGCCAAGAAGGTCTTCCTGCTCGGTGACCTCAACGGCACCATGAACGACCGCTCGCTCGCACCGGTGACCTCCCAGATGCGCTCCGCCCAGGGTGCGGCGGGCGACGGCTTCGGCTTCAGCTGGCCGGCGTCGTTCCCGATGGCCCGGATCGACCACATCATGGTGAAGGGCGTGGAGCCGGTGAAGGCCTGGGTGCTGCAGCCGACCGGCAGCGACCACCGGCCCGTCGCGGCCTCCGTCAAGCTCTGATCGCGAGATCTGGCCGCCGGGGTCCGGCGGTGAGACTGAGCTCCGGCGGTGACGAATGAGTTCCGGCGGTGACGACCGAGTTCCTCCGGCGGTGACGGGCGGCGTCCGGCGGTGACGATCGACGCGCACTCGTCACGTCCCGTTCCGGCGAGGGAGTGCCGAGGGAATACTGAGCCTGCGAGACTTTGTTCCGTAGCAGAACTTAGCGCAGTCTTGTAGCGCGTCTCTGAACCCCCGCACCCCCCCCTCGTACGGAACGTCCGGAAAGGACCAGGTCTTCCATGCCCTTGGCTCTGCTCGCGCTCGCGATCTCGGCCTTCGGTATCGGCACCACGGAATTCGTGATGATGGGCCTGCTGCCCAATGTCGCGGATGATCTGGGCACCAGCGTGCCCACCGCCGGCTACCTCGTCTCCGCCTACGCCCTCGGCGTCGTCATCGGCGCCCCGCTCCTGACCGCCCTGGGCTCCCGCATCCCCCGCAAGCGCATGCTCGTCCTGCTCATGGCGGTCTTCACGGTCGGCAATCTCGCCTCCGCCCTCGCCCCCGGATTCGGTTCGCTGATCGCCGGCCGGCTGCTGGCCGGCCTGCCGCACGGGGCGTTCTTCGGGGTCGGCGCGGTGGTCGCCGCCCAGATGGCCCGCGAGGGCCGGCAGGCCCGCGCGGTGGCCACGATGTTCCTCGGCCTGACCGTCGCCAACATCATCGGCGTGCCCGCCGCGACCCTGCTGGGCCAGCAGCTCGGCTGGCGTGCCACCTTCCTCGTCGTGGCCGGCATCGGGCTGGTCGCGATGGCGTCGCTGGCGCGGCTGATCCCGCCGCTGAAGGCCGACGAACGCACCGGCCTGGGCCGCGAGCTGCGCGCCCTCGCCAACGGACAGGTGCTGCTCGGCCTGCTCACCACCGTCTTCGGCTTCGCCGGTATCTTCGCCGTCTACAGCTACCTGGCGTCGATGATGACCGAGGTCACCGGCCTGGCGGAGGGTTCGGTGCCGCTGGTCCTCGCGCTCTTCGGCATCGGCATGACGCTGGGTGCCCTGGCCGCCGGTCCGCTCACGGACCGTGCTCTGCGCCCCACCCTCTACGGTTCGCTGGCCGCCCTGGCCCTCGTGCTGACGGCCTTCCACTTCACCGCCCGGACGACCTGGGCCGCCCTGGTCACCGTTGTCCTCATCGGCGCGATCGGCTTCCTGACCACCACCCCGCTCCAGATGCTGGTCATGAACAAGGCCCAGCAGGCCCCCACCCTGGCCGCCGCCTCCAACCAGTCCGCCTTCAACCTGGCCAACGCGGGCGGTGCCTGGATCGGCGGCCTCGCCCTGGCCGCCGGCTGGGGCTGGACGTCACCGACCCTGGTGGGTGCGGCGCTGGCGGCCCTCGGCCTGGCCGTCGCGGCGGTCGCCGGGTTCCTGGACCGGGGCGCGGAGGACAGCTCCCGCATCGTGGCCCGCGGCCCGGAGGCTGACGCGGCCGCGGAGACGGGTGCGGCCGCGGAGACGGACGCCGTCGCGGAGACGGACGCCGTCGCGGGGGGCGGCACGTAGACGCCGCGTTCACGGGAATACCCGCCCGCCCGCGCTCGTTAGGGCCCGCAAGGGGGGCTCGCGACCCTTAGGGGATCTGTTCGACCCTCCCCCTAAGGGTCCCGTCGCCCCAAGACCCGTCGCCCCAAGGCCCCGTCAGCCATGGCCCGTCAGCGACCCTCGCGCCAGTGGTTGGTGATCGGGAGGCGGCGGTCCTTGCCGAAGACCTTGGCGGAGATCTTGGTGCCCGGCGGGTACTGGCGGCGCTTGTACTCCGCGTGGTCGACCATGCGCAGCACCCGGGTCACCAGGGTCTCGTCGAAGCCCTGGGCGATGATCTCCTCGCGGCCGCGGTCCTGGTCCACATAGAGCTCCAGGACGCGGTCGAGGATGTCGTAGTCGGGGAGGGAGTCGGTGTCGACCTGGTCGGGGCGGAGTTCGGCGCTCGGCGGCTTGCTGAGGGTGTTCTCCGGGATCGGCGGGGTCTGGTCGCGCTCGGCGGCGGCCTGGTTGCGCCAGCGTGCGAGCTGGTAGACGACCGACTTGTAGACGTCCTTGATGGGGCCGTAGCCGCCCGCCGAGTCGCCGTAGAGCGTGGAGTAGCCGCAGGCCAGCTCGGACTTGTTGCCGGGGGCGAGGACCAGGTGGCCCTCCTGGTTGGAGATGCCCATGAGGGTCGTGCCGCGCAGCCGGGACTGGAGGTTCTCCTCGGCGAGACCGGTGAGCGAGAGGGACTCCATGTACGCGTCGAACATCGGGCCGATCGGCACCGTACGGAAGTTCAGGCCGGTCCGGCGGGCGAGTTCGGCGGCGTCGGTGAGGGAGTGCTCGGAGGAGTAGCGCGACGGCATCGCCACCGCGTGCACCTGGCCGGCGCCCAGCGCGTCACAGGCGAGGGCGGCGACCAGGGCGGAGTCGATGCCGCCGGAGAGGCCCAGGGCGACGCTGCGGAAGCCGTTCTTGGCGACGTACGCGCGCAGGCCGACGACGAGCGCGGTGTAGATCTCCTCGAGATCGCCGAGGCGTTCGGCCTCGCCACCGGGGGTCTCGGGGACGTACGGCGGCAGCGGGTCGGCGGAGAGCGTGCGGTGGTCGACGCGCAGGCCGTCGTCCAGGACGCCGGACGGCGGTTCGGGCGCCGCGGCGGGCAGGTCGAGGTCGACCAGGACGCAGCCCTCCGCGAACTGCGGCGCCCGTGCGATCACCCCGCCGTCCTTGTCGACGACGATCGAGTCGCCGTCGAAGACCAGCTCGTCCTGGCCGCCGATCATCGCGAGGTACGCGGTGGTGCAGCCGGCCTCCTGGGCGCGCTTACGGACCAGCTCCAGGCGGGTGTCGTCCTTGTCGCGCTCGTACGGCGAGGCGTTGAGGGACAGCAGCAGCCCGGCGCCGGCCGAACGGGCCGCGGGGACCCGGCCGCCCTCCTGCCACAGGTCCTCGCAGATCGCCAGCGCGATGTCGATGCCGTGCAGCCGGATGACCGGGAGGGTCTCGCCGGGTATGAAGTAGCGGAATTCGTCGAAGACGCCGTAGTTGGGCAGGTGGTGTTTGGCGAAGGACAGGGCGACCTCGCCGTGGTGGAGCACGGCCGCGGCGTTCTGGGGGGCGCCGGCGGGGCGTCCGTAGCGCGGCGCGGACTGCTCGCCGCGGTCGAGATAGCCGACGACCACCGGGAGCTCGCCCAGGCCCTCGGCGGCCAGCCGTGCGGCCAGCGTCCGCAGCGCGGTGCGGCTCGCCTCGACGAACGACGGGCGCAGGGCGAGGTCCTCGACGGGGTAGCCGGTCAGCGCCATTTCGGGGAACGCGACGAGGTGGGCGCCCTGGCCGGCGGCGTGCCGGGTCCAGTGCACGATCGTCTCGGCGTTCTGGGTGAGATCGCCGACGCAGGTGTCGATCTGATTGAGGGCGAGACGAAGTTGAGGCACTCCGCCAGTGTAATCGTCTTTCTGACGCAATGGGGGCGTGCGCTGACGCAATGAGGGTGTGTGCTGACGCAATGGGGGCGTGCGCCGGACCGGCGTGACCGGCCTCTCGGGAGCAGGCGCGGCGGCCCGGCCCGGCCCGGTCCGGCGTACGGGCGTCCTGCTCCGGCGCCGTTACGACCGGTAGCCGACGATCGTCATCATCCCCGACTCCGAGTGGTAGATGTTGTGGCAGTGCACCATCCACAGGCCGGGGTTGTCGGCGTCGAAGTCGACGCAGACCTCCTTGTCCGGCAGGACGATCGTGGTGTCCTTGCGGGGGCCGCCGTTGGGCAGCGCGAAGGTGTGCCCGTGCAGATGCATCGGGTGCCACATCTTGGTGTTGTTACGGAAGGCGATCCGGACCCGCTCGCCCTCCCGCACGGCGTACCGCTGGGACGGGGTGTACGGCTTCCCGTTGATCGCCCAGTCCCACTTCTCGTCGGTGCCGGTGAGTTCCATCGTGATGGTGCGGTCGGGCGAGTGGTCCGAGAGCCGGACCTCTTCGGCGGCCTTCAGCTTGTCCGCGCCGATCCCCCCGCTCCGCAGCTCCTTCGGGCGGTGCTTGGGGTCGGGCGCCTCGCCGTCGCCGGTCCTCAGGAGGGCCTGTGCGGTTTTGTTGTTGGACTTGCCCGCGGAGAGCGCGGTGAGCGGGAAGACGCCGTCCTTGGCCGTGACCAGGACGTCGTAGCGCTCGGCCATGCCCATCACCAGGCTGTCGGTCTGCTGGTGCTCCACCGGGAAGCCGTCGCTGTGCGTCACGGTCATGATGTGGTCACCGAGCGCGACCCGGTAGGCGGTGTCACCGCTGGCGTTGATGAGACGGATCCGGATGCGGTCGCCGGGCTTGGCGTGGAAGGTCTCCCGGTCGTCGGGCGCCCGGCCGTTCATCAGGTGGAACGGATGGTCCACATTGGCCGCGAAGTCGTCCTTCCGGTGCCGGGAGTGCCGCGTCAGCAGGGCCGCCGCGGCCGAGGACCGCCGGGCGGGCCGGCCGCCCCGCCCGCCCATCTGCATTTCGCCGTGGCCCATGGCCCCGCCGGGCTTGTCCTTGTTCAGTTCGTCCAGCACCTCGTCCGGAGTGATCCCGTCGAGCCCGTCCAGCCAGTCGTCGATCATGACGACCCACTCCTTGTCGTACGACAGGGGCTCGTGGGGGTCCTCGACGATCAGCGGTGCGTACAGCCCGCGGTCCACCTGCACTCCGACGTGCGGATGCACCCAGTGCGTACCGGGTGTGCTGGCCGTGAAGGTGTAGTCGAAGGAGTGGTCGGACTTGCAGGCCCGCTGGGTGATGTCGGGGACGCCGTCCATGTCGTTGCGCAGGTGCAGTCCGTGCCAGTGGACGGTGGTGGACTGCGGAAGGCGGTTGTGGAGGGTCATCGCGATCCGGTCGCCCGCGTTGACCCGGATCTCGGGGCCGGGCAGTTGGTCGTTGTACGCCCAGGTGTCGACGGTGTAGCCGCCCAGATCGAACGTGGTCTGGTCGGCGGTCAGCGAGAAGCGGCGTACCGGGCCCGTACCCCGCCTGCGCTCGGCCTCGACGACCTCCGGGCCCGCGGGGTCGACATAGCCCGTCGGGGTGTCATGGCCGGAGTGGCGCGAGCCGGGGGAGCCGGGGGAGCCGTGCGGGCCATGGGAGTCGCGCGAGCCGTCCGGGTAGGGTCTGCGGGTCTTGTGGTCCGTGGCGGCGGCCGGGGTGGAACCGGCGGACAGCAGCCCGCTGCCGGCGGCGGCGATACCCGCGCCGAGCAGGGCGCGTCGGGAGTGCGTACGCATGGGGAGAGCACCTCGTGGCGATGTCGGTGTGGTGGGCGGTCTGTGCGGGGGCGCTGCCGCGGACTCCGGCCGGTGCCGACGGCGTGGCGCGTTCCTCGCGCGCGGGGCTGCCGACAGTCAGATGAGGAGTGCGTGCCGCGGCGGCGCGGATATCTGCCATCGGCCGCGCGGCGGCCGGGTGCGTGGCGCCGCGGGGGCCGTGGGGTGCCCGGGGGCGTGCGGGGCGCCGGGGCCGGCGATCGGCGTGGTGCACGGCGCCGGCCGGCCGCACCGGGCGGCGGCTCTGCCCTGTTCACGCATCGCGGACCTTTCGACGGAGGACCTGCTGGAACGACCTGCTCGGCCTGACGGAACGACGCGTGTGGCGGAGCGACGTGCCGAACGGGTGACATGCAGAACACCCGTCCCTGCACCTATCCCCGGAACACTACCCCCGAGGGGTATGGCGATCCCGCAGAGTCCGCCGAACGGAGTGCCGTCCGCCTATCCTGGGCCTTCCCTGATCACCTGGATGCCCGATCACCTGGATGTCCGTGCCCCGTACCCGCGGTCCCGCCCGTCCCTCCGTCGCCCGTCCCTCCGCGGCCCGTCCCGCCCCCGCCCGGACGGCCGCCGTCCTGCTCCTGCTGGGCGCGGTCGCGTACACCGCATGGGTGCTGGAGGTGGTGCTCGCCACCGGCCTCGACCCCGTCCAGGCGTACGTCAGTGAGCTGGCGGCCGCCGATCAGCCGCTCGGCGGGCTCTTCCGCGCCACCGACCTGGCCGCCGGGCTCCTGGTGCTGGCCGGTGCGGTGGCCGCGCTGCTCACGACGGAACGCAGCTCCTGGGCGACCGCCGGCTGGGCCGCGCTGGCGCTCTTCGGCGCCGCCACCGCGGTCGACTCCCGGCTGCCGCTGAGCTGCGCACCGACCAGCGACCCGGTCTGCGCGGCCCGGGAGACCGCGGGCCTGGTGCCGGCCACCCACACCGCGCACGCCGTCAGCAGCACCTGCGCGATGGTCGGTGCGCTCGCCGCGCTGGTCCTGCTGACCGTCGCCGCCCGGCGCCACGACCGCTGGCCGTCGCTCGGCCGCTTCGGACCGTCGCTGCTGCTCGCCGAAGTCGCCGCCACGATCTGGACGCTGGCCTCCGTCGCGGCTTTCACGGCGGGCCGGGGGACCTGGGCCCTCGGCGCCGGCCAGCGCCTGCAGGTCCTGCTGGTCGCCGTCTACGTCGCCGTGCTCGCGGGCTGCGTGGCCCGCTCGGGGCCGTCGCCGTCCGGAGCGGCTCGTGATCCTGGGCCGTCCGGACCGTCCCGGAAGGCCCAGGCAGCGGGAGGCGGAGAACGAGGCCGAGACGGAGACGGAGACGGAGACGGAGACCAGACCGGAGACGGAGACCAAACCGGAAACCGAAACGGAGACCAAGCCGGAAACCGCAACGGAGACCAGACCGGAAACGGAGACCGATGAGCCGCCGAGACCTCCCCCCGCTCCCCACCCCCGGCCGTTTCCTGCGCGTCGACGGTGTCCCGCTGCACGTCGTCAGCGAAGGGACCGGCCCGGTGTGCGTGCTCAGCAGCGGCCTCGGCATGGCCTGGTTCGACTGGGACGCGGTCGCCGCGCGGCTCGCCCCGCACCGCACCGTCGTCCGCTTCGACCGCCCCGGCCTGGGGCTGAGCGCCCCGGCGCCCGAGCCGCCCACCCTCGCCGCCGAGGCCGACCGGATCGCGCACCTCCTCGACGCGCTCGGCCACCGTGGCCCGGCCACCGTCGTCGGCCATTCGCTGGCCGGGTTCCACGCCGAGGCGTTCGCCCGGCTGCACCCGGATCGCTGCGCCGGTCTCGTCCTCGTCGACGGCAGCGTCGAGGAGGAACCGCGGCCCCGGCTGCCCCGCGCACTGCGGACGGCCTGGGCGGGCGGGCTGGCCGGCGCAGTGTCCGCCGCCGGCCTGCCGCACCTCCTGGGGCCCGCCGCCCGCCGCCTGATAGGCCGCGTCACGACCGTCGGCAGTCATCCGCCGCACCCATGGGAGCGCGCCGGATACCGCACCAGCCGCGTGGTGCGCGCCTGCGCGCTGGAGAACGCGACCTACCCCTACCAGGCCGCCGAGCTCGCCGCGCTGCGAGCGGAACGCCCGATGCCCATGCCCGGCGTGCCGGTGACGGTCCTGGCGGCGTACGACGGCAGTGAGACGTCCGGCCAACTGCGCTGGCTGGAGCGCCAGCGCTCGCTCGCCGCCGAGCTGGGCGGCCGGTTCGCGGTGGCCGCACCGGCCGGCCATCTGGTGATGGCAGATGTGCCGGAGTCGGTGGTGCGGGCGGTCCTGGACCTGTCGGGGACGGGCCGGGACACGGCCGCGCCCTTCCTGTAGGCGCTTCCTGGAGGCATCTGGAGGCATCTGGAGGCATCGCGAACGGTACGGCTCGTCACCGCGAGAAGCATCAGCTGCGAGGTTACGGCTCACCGGTTCTGATTCAGGCCAAGGGTGCGTAATGTGACGGTAACCCCTTCACGTGATACTGGTGTGCCACGCACGATGTTCCACGTGCGCGGACAGGCCGATTGACCTGCAAGGATTGGTGACCCATGGACAAGCAGCAGGAGTTTGTGCTCCGTACGCTCGAGGAGCGCGACATCCGCTTCGTACGGCTGTGGTTCACCGACGTGCTCGGGTTCCTCAAGTCCGTGGCGGTGGCCCCGGCCGAGCTGGAGCAGGCCTTCGACGAGGGCATCGGCTTCGATGGTTCGGCCATCGAAGGGTTCGCCCGCGTATACGAATCCGACATGATCGCCAAGCCGGACCCCGGCACCTTCCAGATCCTGCCCTGGCGCGCCGAGGCACCCGGCACCGCCCGGATGTTCTGCGACATCCTGATGCCGGACGGCTCGCCCTCCTACGCCGACCCGCGGTACGTCCTCAAGCGCATCCTGGCGAAGACCTCCGACCTGGGGTTCACCTTCTACACCCACCCGGAGATCGAGTTCTTCCTGCTCAAGGACAAGCCCGTCGACGGCTCCCGGCCCAGCCCGGCCGACTCCTCCGGCTACTTCGACCACACCCCGCAGAACGTCGGCATGGACTTCCGCCGGCAGGCGATCACCATGCTGGAGTCGATGGGGATCTCGGTCGAGTTCAGCCACCACGAGGGCGCCCCGGGCCAGCAGGAGATCGACCTTCGGTACGCCGACGCGCTCTCCACCGCCGACAACATCATGACGTTCCGGCTGGTCATGAAGCAGGTGGCGCTGGAGCAGGGCGTCCAGGCCACGTTCATGCCGAAACCGTTCAGCGAGTACCCCGGCTCCGGTATGCACACCCACCTCTCGCTCTTCGAAGGCGACCGTAACGCCTTCCACGAGTCCGGTGCCGAGTACCAACTCTCCAAGGTGGGCCGGTCGTTCATCGCCGGACTGCTCCAGCATGCGGGCGAGATCTCCGCCGTGACCAACCAGTGGGTCAACTCGTACAAGCGCATCTGGGGCGGCGCCAACCGCACCGCCGGCGCCGGCGGCGAAGCGCCCTCGTACATCTGCTGGGGGCACAACAACCGCTCCGCGCTGATCCGCGTCCCGATGTACAAGCCGGGGAAGATGGGCTCCACCCGGGTCGAGGTCCGCTCGATCGACTCCGGCGCGAACCCCTACCTGACCTACGCCGTACTGCTCGCCGCCGGCCTCAAGGGCATCGAGGAGGGTTACGAGCTGCCGGCCGGCGCCGACGACGACGTCTGGGCGCTGACCGACTCGGAGCGCCGGGCGATGGGCATCGAGCCGCTGCCGCAGAACCTCGGCGAGGCCATCGAGCTGATGGAACGCAGCGAACTGGTCGCCGAGACCCTCGGTGAGCACGTCTACGACTTCTTCCTCCGCAACAAGAAGCAGGAGTGGGAGGAGTACCGCTCCGAGGTCACCGCCTTCGAGCTGCGCAAGATGCTCCCCGTGCTGTGATGTCCGAGAACCGCGCGCGCTCCGATGTCCGAGAACCGAGCGCGCTCTGATGTCCGAGAACCGCGCGTGCTCAGCTGCTGAAGAACCCGCCCGTGCTCTGATGTGCAAGAAGCCGCCTGTGCTCTGACGCGCGAGATGCCGCCCGTGCGCCGAGCCGCCACCGCGCCACCGAGAGGCTGGACCATGGCACTACCCGCTCCGCAGGGACGGCGGAGCAGCACCTTCACCCGGCTGCTGAGGCATGGTTTCACCGACCCCTCGGCAGCCGCGGAGCTGCTCGACAGCCCCGACCTCGCCCCCGTTCGGGAGGACTCGGCGCTGCTGGACGCGCTCGGCGCCACTGCGGACCCGGACCTGGCGCTGCACGGGCTGGTCCGCCTGGTGGACGCGCTGCCGGCGGCTGAGCGGCAGACGCTGCTGAGCACCGTCGTCGCCGCCAAACCGCTGCGCGACAGGCTGCTGGGAGTGCTGGGCGCCTCCGAGGCCCTCACCGACCACCTCGTCCGGCACCCCGAGGACTGGCGGTCGCTGGTCACCTACGAATCGGTCGATCTGCACCCCACCACACCCGAGTTCGAGCAGGCGCTCGCCGAGGGGATCTGGGGCGAACGGGGCGCCGGCCGGTCCCGCGCGGACGCACTGCGCGCCGCCTACCGCCGCGCCCTGCTGGGCATCGCGGCCCGCGACGTCTGCGGCACCACCGATGTCGCCGAGGCCGCCGCGGAGCTCGCCGACCTGGCCACCGCCACCGTCCGGGCCGCCCTGGAGATCTCCTACGAGGAGGCGCCCGGCGACGCCGCGGTCTGCCGGCTCGCGGTCATCGGCATGGGCAAGTGCGGCGGCCGGGAGCTGAACTACGTCTCGGACGTCGACGTCATCTTCGTCGCCGAGGCCAAGGACGGCGTCGACGAGGCCAAGGCGCTGCAGGCCGCGACCCGGCTCGCCGCCCGGATGATGCGGCTGTGCTCCGACAGCACCGTCGAGGGCACGATCTGGCCGGTGGACGCCAACCTGCGCCCCGAGGGCCGCAACGGGCCGCTGGTGCGCACCCTCAGCAGCCACCTCGCCTACTACCAGCGCTGGGCCAAGACCTGGGAGTTCCAGGCGCTGCTGAAGGCCCGCCCGATGGCCGGCGACCTGGGCCTGGGCCAGGAGTACGTGGACGCGCTGGCGCCGATGGTGTGGGACGCCACCGAACGGGAGAACTTCGTCTCCGACGTCCGCCAGATGCGCCGCCGGGTCGTCGAGAACATCCCCGTCGCGCAGGTCGAGCGGGAGCTCAAACTCGGCCCCGGCGGGCTGCGCGACGTCGAATTCGCCGTCCAGCTCCTTCAGTTGGTGCACGGCCGCAGCGATGCCACGCTGCGCAGCCCCACCACCCTGGACGCGCTGGCGGCGCTGGCGGCCGGCGGCTACGTCGGACGGCAGGACGCCGCCGCCCTCGACACCGCCTACCGCTTCCTGCGCACCCTGGAACACCGGATCCAGCTCTTCCGGCTGCGCCGTACCCACCTGATGCCCGAGGATGAAGGGGAACTCCGGCGCCTGGCACGGTCGTTGGGACTACGTACCGAGCCGGTGGAAACCCTCCGCAGGGAGTGGAAGTGGCACGCCAGGGAGGTGCGACGACTGCACGAGAAGCTCTTCTACCGTCCGCTGCTCGACGCCGTCGCCCACCTCGAACCCGGTGAGGCCCGGCTCTCCGCCAAGGCCGCCGGCCACCGCCTCGAAGCGCTCGGCTACGCCGACCCGGTCGCCGCGCTGCGCCACCTGGAGGCGCTGGCGTCCGGCGTGACCCGTAAGGCCGCCATCCAGCGGACGCTGCTGCCGGTACTGCTGGCCTGGTTCGCGGACTCCGCCGACCCCGACGCCGGACTCCTCAACTTCCGCAAGGTCTCCGACGCGCTCGGCAAGACCCCCTGGTACCTGCGGCTGCTGCGGGACGAGGGCGCTGCCGCCGAGAACCTCGCCCGGGTCCTCTCGGCCGGCCGGTTCGCCCCGGACCTGCTGCTGCGCGCCCCCGAGGCGGTCGCGCTGCTGGGCGCCCCCGACGGACTGCGGCCGCGCACCCGGGCCGCCCTGGAGCAGGAGGTGCTGGCCGCGGTCGGCCGCGCGGAGGGGGCGGAGGCGGCGGTCGCGGCGGCCCGCGGGGTGCGCCGCCGGGAGCTGTTCCGTACGGCCGCGGCGGATGTGATCGGCGCGTACGGCACGGAGTCCAGCCCCGCCGACACCGACCACGGCCACTCCGTCGACGCGGTCGGCTCCGCGGTCTCCGACCTCAACGCCGCCACCCTCGCCGGTGCGCTGCGTGCCGCGGTCCGCGCCCGCTGGGGCGACACCCTGCCCACCCGCTTCGCGGTGATCGGCATGGGCCGGTTCGGCGGCCATGAGCTCGGCTACGGCTCCGACGCCGACGTCCTCTTCGTCCACGAACCACGCGAGGGCGCCGACGAACAGGAGGCCGCCAAGGCCGCCCACGCCGTCGCCGACGAGATGCGCCGGCTGCTCGAACTCCCCTCCGCCGACCCGCCGCTGCCCATCGACGCCGACCTCCGCCCCGAGGGCCGCTCAGGCCCCCTCGTGCGGACCCTCGCCTCCTACGCCGCCTACTACCGCCGCTGGTCACTGGTCTGGGAGGCGCAGGCCCTGCTGCGCGCCGAACCGGTCGCCGGCGACCCCGGTCTGGGTCAGCGCTTCACCGAGCTCATCGACCCGCTCCGTTACCCGGCCGAGGGCCTGGGCGACGACGCGGTCCGCGAGATCCGCAGGATCAAGGCCCGGATGGAGTCCGAGCGGATGCCCCGCGGCGCGGACCCCACCACCCACGCCAAGCTGGGCCGCGGCGGGCTGAGCGACGTCGAGTGGACGGTGCAGCTTCTCCAGATGCAGTACGGCTGGGAGATCCCCGCGCTGCGGACCACCCGTACCCGCGCGGCGCTGGCCGCGGCGCACGCCGCCGGGCTGATCGACACCGAGGACGCCCAGATACTGGACGAGGCCTGGGTACTGGCGGCCCGGGTCCGCAACGCGGTGATGATCGTCCGCGGCCGCCCCGGCGACACCTTCCCGGTCGACGGCCGGGAGCTGGCCGCGGTGGGCCGTTACCTCGGCTACGAGGAGGGCCCCACCCGACGGCAGTCGGAAACCGGCAGGAGTGGAGAGATGATCGACGACTACCGGCGGATCACCCGCCGCGCCCGCGGTGTGGTGGAACGGATCTTCTACGGGGCGTGAGTGGGGCGGCGGTGAGCCGGCCGGGGGCGTGAGCCGCGCGGCCGGGATCGTCTACGGCAGGGATCGTCTACGGCCGGGATCGCCTACCGTCGGGATCGCCTACGGCAGGGATCGGCTACCGCCGGGATCGCTGCGCATGGCGTGCGAGCCGGTGCGGCAGTGACCCGTACCACAGACACGCCAGCCCGTAGCCCAGGACCAGGCACAGTACGCCGCCCACCGCGTCCAGCCAGAAGTGGTTGGCGGTGGAGACGATGACCAGCAGGGTCGCGGCCGGGTAGAGCATGCCGAGGACCTTGGCCCACAGCGGCTTGGCCACCAGGGCGATGGTGATGCCGCACCACAGCGACCAGCCGATGTGCATCGACGGCATCGCCGCGTACTGGTTGGACATCGAGGCGAGGTTGCCGGACGCCATCGAGCCCCAGGTCCCGTGGACGATCACGGTGTCGATGAAGCCGCCGTCCGGCATCAGCCGGGGCGGTGCCAGCGGGTAGAAGTAGTAGCCGAGCAGTGCGACGCCGGTGGTGGCGAAGAGGGCCAGCCGCGCCGCGGCGTAGCGGCCCGGATGCCAGCGGTAGAGCCACACCAGCACCCCGATCGTCACGATGAAGTGCAGCGTCGCGTAGTAGTAGTTCATCGACACGATCAGCCATGTGACGGAGTTCACAGCGTGGTTGACGGTGTGCTCGACGGCGATACCGAGGGCGTGCTCCGCCCGCCAGATCCAGTCGGCGTTCTCCAGAGCCTTCGCCTTCTGCTCCGGGACCGCGTTGCGGATCATCGAGTACGTCCAGTAGCTGACCGCGATCAGCAGGATCTCGAACCACAGGCGGGGCGTACGAGGGGAGCGCAGACGGGCCAACCGGCCCCCGGCCTCAGGGCGGTCCGTCGTGATCTCGGGACGGACCACACTCCCCTTGGGTGGCGGGGTGGTCGGTGTCGTGGTCGGCGGGCCGGCCAGAGTCCTCGTGTTCGCGTCACCCATAGGCAGACAGTCTGCCAGAAAAGGGTGTGCAGACGATCATCCTTCGGTCGGGTATTCGACTCCCCGGATCGGTCCTGAGACGGACTCCGGCCCTGTACTTCTGAGGGGTATCCCTTAGGAACCGCACTTCTGAGGCGCACGAGTGAGGAACGGCATTCTTGAAGGGCGCGCTCAGGGATCGCACTTCTGATGCACACCAGTGAGGAACGGCACTTCTGAAGGGTGCACTCAGGGACCGCACTTCCGAAGGGCCCAGGGAGCGGCACGTCTGAGGGCGCACCTCTTGGCGCACCCCTTGGCGGCCGCCGCGTCGGCCGGTGCAGCTGCTGGTGCGTCGGCTGGTGCGGCGGCTGGTGCGTCGGCCGACGCGGGGAATATCCCTCGCCCCCACCCGGTTGTGGCCCCGCAGGGGGGCCTCGCGACCCTTAGGGGATCTGTTCGACCGTCCCCTAGGGGGCCCGCAGCGGCCTGGGGATGCGGGCGGTCTTCGGAGCCGAGGCGGTGGAGCCGCGTACCACCAGCTCGGGGTGGAAGACGAACTCGCTGTGCGGTGCCGGGGTGCCGCCGATCTCCTCCAGGAGCGCGCGCACCGCCGCCTGCCCCATGGCCGTGACCGGCTGCCGGATCGTCGTCAGCGGCGGGTCGGTGAAGGCGATCAGCGGGGAGTCGTCGAAGCCGACGACGGAGAGGTCGCGCGGGACGTCCAGCCTGCGCTGCCGGGCCGCGCGGATCGCGCCGAGCGCCATCATGTCGCTGGCGCACACGATGGCGGTGGCGCCCCGCTCGATCAGCGCGCTCGCCGCGGCCTGCCCGCCCTCCAGGGTGAAGAGGGAGTGCTGGATGTACGGTGCCACCTCGGCCGGACCGATCTGCAGCCGCTCCTGCATGGCACGGGCGAAGCCCTCGATCTTGCGCTGGACGGGCACGAACCGCTCGGGGCCGAGCGCCAGCCCGATCCGCCGGTGCCCCAGCGTGCCGAGGTGGGTGACGGCCAGGTCCACGGCGGCCCGGTCGTCGGGGGAGATGAACGGCGCCTGCACCTTGGCGGAGAAGCCGTTGATGAGGACGAACGGCACACCCTGGCCGCGCAGCCGCTCGTAGCGCTGCATATCGGCGGAGGTGTCCGCGTGCAGTCCGGAGACGAAGATGATGCCGGCCACCCCGCGGTCCACCAGCATCTCGGTCAGCTCGTCCTCCGTGGAGCCGCCCGGGGTCTGGGTCGCGAGGACCGGGGTGTAGCCCTGGCGGGTCAGCGCCTGCCCGATGACCTGAGCGAACGCCGGGAAGATCGGGTTCTCCAGCTCGGGGGTGATCAGCCCGACCAGGCCCGCGCTGCGCTGCCGCAGCCGCACCGGGCGCTCGTAGCCCAGCACGTCGAGGGCGGCCAGCACGGACTGGCGGGTGGTGGCGGAGACTCCGGGCTTCCCGTTGAGAACCCGGCTGACGGTGGCCTCGCTGACACCCGCCTGCGCTGCGATATCGGCCAGCCGGGCGGTCATGGGTGGGACCTTACCGTCCGGCTGTCAGATTGCCCACCAGGTACAGCTGTCACCGGGGAGCACGGCCGTCGCCCCGTTGACGGTCGCGGGGGCGGAGGAGAGCAGCAGGGCGCCGGCGGCGGGGACTTCGACGTCGTGGGAGAGGGTGTTGACCGTGCAGAGCAGGCCGGCACGGTTGAAGGCGAGGACCCCGTCGGGGGCCGGCTGCCAGCTCATCTCCCCGTCGCCCAGGCCCGGCAGGCGGCGCCGCAGTCCGAGGGCGGTGCGGTAGAGCTCCAGGGTGGAGGCGGGGTCGCCGGTCTGCGCCGCGACGGTCAGTCCGCGCCAGTCCGCGGGCTGCGGCAGCCAGCTGCCGCCGGGGCCGAAGCCGTACGGCGGCTCCTCGCCGGCCCAGGGGAGCGGCACTCGGCAGCCGTCGCGGAAGCCGTCCTGGCCACTGTCCTTGCTGCCGAACTGACTGCCGCTCTGGCCGTCGGACCGGCCGTCGGACTGATCGCCGGACCGGGTGTCGGGCTGTCCGTCGACCTGGCTGTCAGGCTGGCTGTCGGGCTGGCGGCCGCGGAAGAACGCCGGGTCCTGGCGGGCCTCGTCGGGCAGGTCGGTGACCTCGGGCAGGCCCAGTTCCTCGCCCTGGTAGAGGTAGGCGGAGCCGGGCAGCGCCAGCATGAGCAGGGTGGCGGCGCGGGCCCGGGCGAGGCTGCCGCCGAGGCGGGTGGTGTGCCGTACGACGTCGTGGTTGGACAGCACCCAGGTGGTGGGGGCGCCGACCGAGGCGGTGGCGGCGAGCGAGGCGTCGATCACCGAGCGGAGCGCGTCGGCCCGCCAAGGGGTGTTGAGGAACTGGAAGTTGAAGGCCTGGTGCAGCTCGTCCGGGCGGACGTAGAGGGCGAGGCGTTCGGCGGTGGGTGCCCAGGCCTCGGCGACACCGATCACCTGCTTGCCGTGGGTGTCGCCGTAGCCGTCCAGCAGGCGGCGCCAGGAGCGGTGGATGGCGTGCACCTCGTCCTGGTCGAAGAACGGCAGTACCTGCTGGCCGATCAGCTTGGCCTGCTCGCCGTGGCCGATGTCGGGCAGGCCGGGGGCCTTCACCATGCCGTGGGCGACATCGATGCGGAAGCCGTCCACGCCCAGGTCGAGCCAGAAGCGCATGATGGCCTCGAATTCGGCGTGGACATCCGGATTGTTCCAGTCCAGGTCGGGCTGTTCGGGGGCGAAGAGGTGGAGGTACCAGTCGCCGCGGCCGGTGCGGGTCCAGGCCGGGCCGCCGAAGACCGACTCCCAGTCGTTGGGCGGGAGTTCACCGTGCTCACCCTTGCCGGGACGGAAGATATAGCGCTGCCGGGCCAGCTCGGGGTCCTGGAACCACGGGTGCCGGTCGGAAGTGTGGTTGGGCACGATGTCGACGATCACCCGCAGGTCCAGGTCATGGGCGGTACGGATGAGGTCGTCGGCGTCCTGGAGACTGCCGAAGAGCGGATCGACGGCGCGGTAGTCGGCGACGTCGTAGCCGCCGTCGGCCTGCGGTGAGGCGTAGAACGGGGTGAGCCAGACGGCGTCCACGCCCAGGTTCTTGAGGTGCGGCAGCCGCGCGCGGACCCCGGGCAGATCGCCGACGCCGTCGCCGTCGCTGTCGGCGAAGGAGCGGACGTACACCTGGTAGATGACGGCGTCGCGCCACCATTCCGGACCTCGGCCCGGTCCGGGCGTCTGGGGGGCGGGGCTGGGGGAAGTGAGCTCCTGGGTCATCTGCCGTCCCTGTCGAGTTCGTCGAGGTCGTGGAGAACGTCGAGTCCGCCGAGGTCGTCGAGGTCATCGCGTTCGTCGGACGTGGTCCGGAGCGCTGTCCGGAAGGTGGTGCGCCACGTTGTCCGGGGCGTCGAGGTCAAGAAGTGATCAGAGGTGGGTCACAAGCCGGGGAAGTGCCTTGACGAGTGCCTTTACGGAGTCAACGCTCGGGCGGTTGTGGGGTGACGGTGCCACTGGCCCTTTCAGGGTCCCGTCCCGGCCATCCCACGGCAATCCCTTCCAGCAATCTTGCAGCAATTTGCCGCAAGGTCTTTCGATTTGTTTGCCGCGCTGTTACGTTCCTGACCGCCATCTCAGGCATTTCCCTAAGGAGTTCACATGCGGCGTGGCATGAGGGGTGCGCGGGTTCCCATGGCGGGGGCCGGCCCGGCACGACGGGGTACGTCGGCTTCCCCGGCAGTGGCCGGCCTTGCGCGACGGGGCGCCACCGCCACCGCGCTGGTGGCGGTCCTGGCGCTGGTGGCAACGGCGTGTGGCGGCGGGAGTGATGGCGGCAACGGCAGCAGCGGCGGCGAACTGTCCGGAACCGTTACGTTCTGGGACACCTCCAACGATGCCGAGAAGGCGACCTACCGCAAGCTTGCGGAGGGCTTTCAGAAGGAGCACCCCAAGGTCCGCGTTCAGTATGTGAACGTCCCCTTCGGTGAGGCCAACGCCAAGTTCAAGAACGCCGCCGGCGGCAACTCCGGCGCCCCCGACGTGATGCGCACCGAGGTCGCCTGGACCGCCGACTTCGCCAACCTCGGCTACCTCGCCCCGCTCGACGGCACCCCCGCCCTCGACAAGCCCGAGGACTTCCTCCCGCAGGCCCTCGGCTCCACCAAGTTCAAGGGCAAGACCTACGCCGCACCCCAGGTCATCGACACCCTCGGCCTCTTCTACAACAAGAAGCTCCTAGACGACGCCGGCGTCGCGGTGCCCAAGACCTTCGCCGAACTGGCCACCGCCGCCGAGAAGATCAAGGCCAAGACCGGCGCCACCGCCCTCTACCTGCGCGGCGACGACCCCTTCTGGTTCCTGCCGTACCTCTACGGCGAGGGCGGCGACATGGTCAACGCCCGCGACAAGGTCGTCGAGATCGACGACGAGGCCGGCATCAAGGCCTTCAAGACCATCAAGGACCTGGTCGACTCCAAGGCCGCGATCACCGATGCCACCGACGGCCGGGAGAACCAGCTCAGGGCCCTCAAGGACGGCACCGTCGCGATGGCCATCGACGGCCCCTGGGACATCGAGGCCGCCCGCGCCGGCAAGGCCTTCAAGGACAAGGGCAACCTCGGTGTCGCCCCCGTACCCGGCGGCAGCCGCGCCCACGGCTCCCCGCAGGGCGGCTGGAACCTCTCCGTCTACGCCGGCAGCGCGAACCTGCCCGCCGCCTACGAGTTCGTGAAGTACATGAGCTCGGCCACGGTCCAGCAGCAGACCACCGAGCAGCTCAGCCTGCTGCCCACCCGCACATCCGTATACGACCTGCCGGCCGTCAAGAAGAACGAAATGGTCACGTTCTTCAAGCCGGCCGTCAACGGCGCCGTACAGCGCCCCTGGATCGCCGAGGGCAACTCCCTCTTCGAGCCCATCAAGGTCCAGATGAACAAGGTGCTCACCGGCGCCGCCACGCCCGAGCAGGCCGCCAAGGCCACCGGCGACGCCTACCGGAAGCTCCTCAAAGACTACAAGTGACCCTCGTCCGACCCTCGTCAAGGACTTGAAGTGACCTTCGCTGTACGGGCACGCCGGGCGCTCGGCACCCACTGGTACGCATGGACGATGGTCGCCCCGGTGGTACTCGTCATCGGGGTGATCATCGGCTATCCGCTGGTGCGCGGCGTCTTCCTCTCGCTCACCGACGCCAACGAGGCCAACGTCGAGCGGCACATCGGCGTCAACCACATCCCCGCCACCTACGCCTTCACCGGCCTGGACAACTACCAGGCCGTGCTCACCGACGGCGTCTTCTGGGACCGCCTCGGCTGGACCGTCGTCTGGACGGTCTCCTGCGTCGGTCTCACCTTCCTGATCGCCCTGACGCTGGCGAACATGCTCAACCGGAAGCTGCGCGGCCGCACCTTCTACCGCCTCGCGCTGATCCTGCCCTGGGCCATCCCCGCGTTCGTCTCCGTCTTCACCTGGCGGATGCTCTACAACGAGAAGCACGGCATCCTCAACAAACTGCTGGCCGGCGGCGGCCTGGACGGCATCCCCTGGCTCAACGACCCGACCTGGGCCAAGCTCTCGGTCATCGCCGTCAACGTCTGGCTGGGCGTGCCCTTCATGATCGTCGCGCTGCTCGGCGGCCTCACGTCCATCCCCGGCGAGCTCTACGAGGCCGCCGAGATGGACGGCGCGAGCGCCTGGCAGCGGTTCCGCCACATCACCCTGCCCGGACTGCGGGCCGTCAGCAGCACTGTCGTCCTGCTCTCCACCATCTGGACCTTCAACATGTTCCCGGTGATCTTCCTGCTGACCCGGGGCGGTCCCGGCGACGCCACCGAGATCCTGGTGACCTACGCCTACCGGCTCTCCTTCGTCGACAGCCCCCGCGACTTCTCCGGCTCCGCGACCTGGGGCGTTCTGATCCTGGCACTCCTGTCGATCGGCGCGGTGGCCTACCGCCGGGCGCTGCGCAAGCAGGGAGAGGTGTGGTGACCATGCGCAACAAGAGAAGCCCGCTCGCCTCCGTCGGCCTGCACGCGGCCCTGATCATCGCCGCCGCCATAGCCGTCTTCCCGCCGCTCTGGCTGCTGGTGACGTCCTTCAAGCCCAAGAACGACGCCTTCTCCACCAGCCTCGTCAGTCACTTCACCCTCGGCAACTACACCCACGTCCTGGCCGATACGAAGTTCCTCACCTGGTTCGGGAACTCCGTGATCATCGTCGGGCTGACCACCGTCCTGGGCGTCTTCATCGCCGCCACCACCGGCTACGCCGTCAGCCGCTTCCGCTTCCCCGGAATGCGCCCGCTGATGTGGCTGCTGCTGATCACCCAGATGTTCCCGGTCGCGATCCTCATCGTGCCGCTCTACAACCTGATGGCCGGCCTCGGCCTGCTCAACCAGCCCGTGGGCCTGGTCATCACCTACCTGACCATCGCCGTTCCGTTCTGCGCCTGGATGATGAAGGGCTTCTTCGACACCATCCCGGTGGAGATCGACGAATCGGGCCGGGTCGACGGACTCAACCCGTTCGGCACCTTCTGGCGGCTGGTCCTGCCGCTGGCCCGCCCCGGCCTCGCCGTCACCGGCTTCTACACCTTCGTCACCGCTTGGGCCGAGGTCGCCTACGCCTCCGCCTTCATGACCGGCGAGGAGAACCTCACCCTCGCCGGCGGGCTGCAGACCTTCGTCAACCAGTACACCAGCGACTGGGGTTCGATGACCGCCGCCGCCGTGATCATCGCCGTACCGGCCGCGCTCGTCTTCGCCTTCGCCCAGCGCCACCTCGTCGCCGGACTGACCGCCGGCACCACAAAGGGATGACATGACCACCCCACAGCACAACCCCACCGCGCCGGCCCGTGACTGGTGGCGCGACGCGGTGATCTACCAGGTCTACCCGCGCAGCTTCGCCGACGGCAACGGCGACGGTATGGGGGACCTCGCGGGCATCCGCAGCCGGCTGCCGTACCTGCGCGACCTGGGCGTCGACGCCGTCTGGCTCAGCCCCTTCTACGCCTCCCCGCAGGCCGACGCCGGATACGACGTGGCCGACTACCGCGCCATCGACCCGATGTTCGGCACCCTCGCCGACGCCGAGGCGCTGATCGCCGAGGCCCACCGCCTGGGCCTGCGCATCATCACCGACCTCGTCCCCAACCACTGCTCCGACCAGCACGAATGGTTCCGCCGCGCGCTCGTCGAGGGCCCCGGCTCCACTGCCCGCGAACGCTTCCACTTCCGCAAGGGCCGGGGCGAGAACGGCGAGCAGCCGCCCAACGACTGGGAGTCCCTCTTCGGCGGCCCCGCCTGGACCCGGGTCCCGGACGGCGAGTGGTACCTCCACCTCTTCGCCCCCGAACAGCCCGACTTCAACTGGGACCACCCCGCCGTCCACGACGAGTTCCGCTCCATCCTCCGCTTCTGGCTGGACCTGGGCGTCGACGGCTTCCGGGTCGACGTGGCCCACGGCCTGGTCAAGGCCCCCGGCCTCCCCGACATGGGCCACACCGGCGAGCAACTGAAACTCCTCGGAAACCAGCCCCTCCCCTTCTTCGACCAGGACGGCGTGCACGCCATCTACCGCTCCTGGCGCACCGTCCTCGACGAGTACGACGGCGAGCGGATAGCCGTCGCCGAGGCCTGGACCCCCACCGCCGAGCGCACTGCCCTGTACCTCCGTCCTGACGAACTCCACCAGGCCTTCAACTTCCACTACCTGGGGACCAGTTGGGATGCGGCGGCGCTGCGCGAGGCGATCGATGCCTCGCTCGACGCCATGCGCCCCGTCGGCGCCCCGACGACCTGGGTGCTGTCCAATCACGACGTCGTACGCCACCGCACCCGCCTGGGCGGCGACCTGGCCCGCGCCCGCGCGGCCACCCTCCTGATGCTGGCGCTGCCTGGCTCCGCGTACCTCTACCAGGGCGAGGAACTGGGCCTGCCCGAGGTCACCGACCTGCCCGACGAGGTCCGCCAGGACCCGTCCTTCTTCCGCGACAGCGGCCAGGACGGTCTCCGGGACGGCTGCCGGGTGCCGCTGCCTTGGAGCGGTACGGAACCGCCCTACGGCTTCGGTGACGGCACCGGCACTGGCACCGGCACCGGCGCTGGCACCGGCAACGGCACCGGCTTCGGCGACGGCGGCAGCGGCAGCTGGCTGCCCCAGCCCGCCGACTGGGCCCCGCTCACCGTCCAGGCCCAGACCGGCGACCCCGCCTCCACCCTGGAGCTGTACCGCACCGCCCTCAACCTGCGGCGCACCCACCCCGGCCTCGGCGCGGGCGACGCGGTCGAGTGGCTGGACGCACCCGACGGCGTCCTGGCCTTCCGCCGCCCCGGCGGCCTGGTCTGCACGGTCAATGCGACGGATGCCCCGGCCCGCCTGCCCGCCCCCGGCCGCCCAATCCTCTCCTCCGGCCACCAACTCCCGGTCCTGGACGGAGATTTCATCCTCACGCCGGACACCACCATCTGGTGGGAGGAGTGAGTCCGTCCGATTCCTCCCGCCCGGCGCCGCCGCCCCGGCTCTCCGACATCGCCGCCGAGGCGAGGGTCAGCGAGGCGACCGTGAGCCGGGTCCTGAACGGCCGGGCGGGCGTCGCGGCGAGCACCCGGCAACGCGTGCTCGCCGCGCTCGACCTCCTCGGGCACGAGCGCCCCATACGGTTACGGCGCCGCAGCGCGGGCCTCGTCGGGCTGGTCGTCCCGGAGCTGACCAACCCGATCTTCCCGGCCTTCGCCCAGGTCATCGAGCAGTCGCTGGCCGGCCACGGCTACACCCCGGTCCTGTGCACCCGGATACCCGGCGGAGCCACCGAGGACGAACTGGTCGAGCAGTTGGAGGAGCGCGGCGTCACCGGCATCGTCTTCCTCTCCGGACTGCACGCCGACACCCGCGCCGACCCCGGCCGCTACCACCGGCTGACGTCCCGCGGCGTCCCGTACGTCCTGATCAACGGCTACAACGCGCGGATCGACGCGCCGTTCGTCTCGCCCGACGACGGCGCGGCGGCCCGGATGGCCGTCCGTCACCTGGCCGAGCTGGGACACGAACGGATCGGGCTGGCCGTCGGCCCCGCCCGCTACGTTCCCTCCCGCCGCAAGGCCGAAGGCTTCGTGGCGGCGCTGGGGGAGTCGTTCGGCCTGCGGAGGGGGCAGGCCGAACGGCGCGTCCAGCACACCCTGTTCAGCGTCGAGGGTGGCCACGCGGCGGCCGGAGCCCTGCTCGACGAGGGCTGCACCGGCATCGTCTGCGGCAGCGACCTGATGGCGCTCGGCGTCGTACGGGCGGCCCGTGGGCGCGGCCTGGACGTGCCGGGACAGCTCTCCGTGGTCGGCTTCGACGACTCCCCGCTGATCGCCTTCACCGACCCGCCGCTGACGACGGTGCGCCAGCCGGTGCGGGCGATGGCGACCGCTGCGGTGGGCGCCCTGATCGAGGAGATCCACGACCGCGCACAGGGCCGGGCCCCCACGCAGCGAACGGAGTTCGTCTTCCAGCCGGAGCTGGTCGTACGGGGCTCTACCGGCCCTGCGCGGCGGCGTACGTGACGAACGCCGCCCAGGACTCGGCTCGTACCGCCAGCTGCGGGCCGTCCTTGTCCTTGGAGTCGCGGATGTGGATGGTGGTGGGGCAGGCGGCGATCTCTATGCAGTCATCGCCTGATCCGCTGCTGTAACTGCTTTTGAACCAGGCGAGTTCGGGGGCGGTCGTGCTCATAGCTCTCCTCGCATGCGCTCCAGCAGGCTCACCGAGTCCTCGAGTGACAGAGCCTGTGTACGCATGGTCGCATACCGCTTCTGGAGGGTGGCGACCACTTTTGGATCCGAGAGGAACTGGCCGCTCTCCTGCCCCTCGCTATAACCGAACCACTCATGCTCTGGGGTCTCCGCCAGCCGGATGGGCCCGTGCAATCCCGCATGCGTCTTCCGGACCAGTGGCATGATCTGGATCTCGACATTTCGGAGCCTGCCGATGTTGAGAACGTGATCGATGAGCTCCCGCGTGATGTCGTTTCCACCTGTACGCCGCAGGAACAAATGCTCTTCAAGAATGAAGCCGTACAGCGAGTTCGGCCGTTCCCACAGCAAACGCTGCCGTTCCATGCGGGCCGCCAACTGGATATCGATCTGTGCGTCGTCCAGTGGCGGCAGCTGATCCATGAAGACGGCCCGTGCGTACGACTCTGTTTGCAACAGACCGGGGATCAGTCGGCATTCGTACGTGAGGAGGCTGAGCGCCTGCTGCTCCAGCTTGGCCCACTGGCGAAACCAGGTCGCCAGTCCGCGCTTGCGGGTGAGTGGCCTTGCCGCCTTGTGCAGTACCCCACATGCGTTCAGGACGTCCTCGGAGCGGTCGATGAATTGCTTGGACGGGAACCGTCGGCCCTGCTCGATGGAGGCGATGAAGTCCCGTGAGTAGCGGATTTCCGGAGCTAACGACTCCTGAGTGAAGCCCGCGTTCTCTCGGAAGCCCTGGTAGACGGCGCCGAAGGTCCGAAGGCTGTCGGACGGCTCGGGCTCGTTGCTGCCGTGGTGGTCGCTGCTGCTGACTGCCATGTCGGGTACTCCCGGTGTCCCCTGGTACTGACCCCGCAAGTCACCCATAGTTACGTACTGTTACAGGTCCGGTCCACCTTTTTGCTCGTACAGTTCCCGACCGTACGAGTCGAGCTCCTGGTGTACGGGCCCGCCGACCAGCAGCGTTACCCGCATGCCACCGCAGATGATGGCCCGGGCAGCCCAGAACCCGGCCACCGTACGTATGTTCACCCAGCGTTTCAGTGCCACCCGCCTGGGGGCCAGACTCGCCCGGCATCTCGCCGCCCACCGGATCGACGTGTGGGGCTTCCCCTACGGCAGCCGACTGTCCAACGCCGCCTCCGCGATCGTCGCCGAGCTCACCGCGAACGCCGTGCTGCACGGGCACGTGGCGGGGCGGGACTTCGAGCTGAGCCTGGCGACGGTGTGCTACGCCGACACCGATGCCGGCACGGCCGCCGCCCGCCTCGGCGCCCTGCGGATCGACGTCGCCGACACCCGCGCCGAGCGGCGGCCGCCGCAGCCCGGCCGGCTCGCGGTCCCGGCGCACGACGCCGAGGCCGGGCGCGGGCTGCTCGTCGTGTCGGCGCTCGCCTCCCGTTGGGCGGTGCTCGACCGTCGGCCGATCGGCAAGATCGTCCGCGCCGAACTGGACATCTGGGCTGTTTAGGGGCGTGCCCCGGTCATCTGCCCGATCACTTGCCGCGCGAGCGGAGGCGGAAGGCGGCGGTGACGAGGAGCGCGCCGGCGGCAACAGCGCCCACGGCCAGTGGGACCAGGCTCCCGGAGCCCTGGCTTCCGGTCTCGGCCATGCTGCCGGTGCGGGCGCCTGGACCCGGCGTGGCCGTGGAGCTCGCCGCCCCGGAACCGGCCGTACCCGCCGTGCCCGCCGTACCGGCTGTACCTGCCGTGCCGGCCGTACCGGAAGTCGATGATCCGGACGGATCCTCTGCCTTGGTGATGCCGATGGACCCCACTTCGTTGTGCTGTCCGGGATCCAGCTTGCACGGGAGGTCGACCTTGTCCGGGAACGTCTCGCCGCTCGCGTTCTTCGGAACGACGTGCAGGACGAGGTCGCCCACGGTGACCTTCGCCTTGCCTGGTCGGCTGAAGGTGTGCGGCGGCGCGGTGCCGGTCGCCTTGACGGAGAACGGGCCGGAGGCCGGGACGCGGGTCCTGGGCACGGTGAACGGCACGATGACATCGCTGTTGCCCTGCGGCGCGGCCACGTGGGTCGTTCCGTCCGCCGTGCCCTCCACGGTCTTCACGCCGATCAGCCCCAGCCCGTCCGTGACGGCTGCGTCCACCGGCGCCTCGGCACGGATGCCGAAGGGTGGGGTGGGCTTGCCGACCACGGCTGACTCCGGGGCATCGGCGGAGACCCGCAGCGTGACGGACTGGGTGAACGACCGGAAGGTGCAGGTGTACTTCAGCTTGAGCGACACCGGGTCCGCAGCCGCAGGTCCGGCACCCGCGACTCCCAGGATTCCGCCCGCCAGCCCCAGCGTGGCCACCGCCCGCATGGCACGACGGGCCGCCCGGGCGTTCAGGGCGGGACGGGCGGATGGGGCGGATGCGAGAGAAGCGGTGGATGGGGCGGATGTGTGCGGGCGCTGCGTTCGTAGGCCAGTCGTCGTCATTTCGACTCCCCCATGAGACATGTGGACTTTCCCGGCGAGGGTGCACCCGCCGTGTCATAGGTGTGTCACTGTACGGGTCCGGTATGTCAACGCCTTGAAATGAGAGGGCTGTTGGCGGTCTTTTGCTGCTGGCCGCTCTCGGGCGGTTGGGCGTGGGCATGGGCGTCGTATGCCCGGAAGGTCTGAGCGAGGTGGTCCCGGAGTTCGGAGTGGCGGAACTGGTAGACCGCGCCGGCTTGTCGCAACACACCGCGTTCGCAGGCGTCGTCGAGGAAGGCGATCAGCGCCCAGGGCAGTCGCCCGGTCAGCGGCAGCCAGATACGCGCCAGGGCCGCCCACTGACCCCAAGCGGTGAAACTGAGCCCGTACCCGAGTCCGGCCCCGAACGCTGCCTCCATCCCGAACACGAGGCCTGCCAGGAGCCCGCGCACCGGCCCGTGCTCGAACCCGTGCACGGTCCCTTCCTTGAGCCCGTAGCCGACCCCGGCCGGGAGTCCGAACACGAGCGCCCATACGAGCATGTGGAAGACCACGTTCTTGCGGTTGTTGTTCAACAGGGCGGAGGGGCGGGCGGCGGATCCGATGTCATCGGGGACTTCGAGCCAGGCCATGAGCCCCAGCACCACCCCGACCCCGAGCCCGACCGAGGACGCGAACAGGAGCGCGCCCGCGAGCCCGCCCACGAGCTCGTCGTCGAGTCCGTCACCGAGGCCGAGCGGTGTGACCAGGTTCTGGTCCACGAGCACCAGCGCGAGCGCCGCCGGGACCCCGAGCGTGAGACCGGCCGTAAACCTGGGGAGGATCCTTGCGCGCCGTTCTCTCCTTTCTTTCCCTTTGTCGGCTCTCCCTTTCTCTTTCCCTCTCCCTTTCCCTCTCCGCCTGCCGAAGATCTGCACGTGTACGCGCGAGGGCTCTGCCTCGCCCCGGGAGACGAACTCGTAGACGAGCCCGAAGCCGAGCCCGGCCACGAGCCCGTGCAGCAGCCCGACCACGGCCCCCCGTGTGATCGCGAACTCGGGCCCGTGCGGCGTCGCGACCAGATCGATGGGTACGTTTCCGATCCCGGTGGTCACCCCGAAGGACAGGGCGGCGAGGAATCCGATCACGAGCATGCGGGAACGGCGGCGCATGGTGGTGCCCAGCCGCCACCAGGCGAGGTCGACGGTGTCGAGTCGGGCCAGATGGGCGGCCAGGTAGCCGAGCCAGTGCTGGGCGCTTTCGGGGTCCCAGTGCCGTCGTCGTCGGCGGCGTTGGCGACGGCTGGTGCCGGTGCGGGTGTCGGTGCCGCTGTCACCGTCGGTCGGCCGCGGGGCGTAGGCGGCGGGCGTGAACGCGCCGAGGAGATGTTTCCGCAGGGCATCGGGGGTGGCGAACCGCTTGGCGTTCAGGAGCTCGGCAGGTTTCCGGCCGGGGGCGTCGCTGTAGATGGCGCGGGCCATGGCGACCATCAGCGGGGTGGTGAGCACGGTGGCGAGGTTGTCCGCGCCCTTGGTGTGTGGCCGCTCGTGCAGCCGTGCCAGGACGGGGTCCCATACGGTGCTGTCCGGATCACCGCCGTCGCCGGGACGGCTGGCCCGTGGCAGGTAGGCGTCCAGGTCGTTCAGAGTGAGTTCGTCCAGCTGGACGACTGCGGCGGCGCTTAGGACATCGGTCTTGCCCACGGCCTTGGCGTACTCCTCAGGGCGGCTGGTGAGCAGCAGCGCTGTGGTGGTGGCGTTGAGCTGGATGAGCGCCTCGCCCTGCAAGCCGCCGGCGATCTCGTCGAACCCGTCGAGAACGGGCAGGATCCAGCCCGCGTCGAGCAGGGCTCCGGCCAGGTTCCGGCCGGGCGTGTCCGGGTCCGGGGCTGCCAGGCCGTAGTCGCGTACGAGTTGGTCGCACATCCAGGTGCGCAGCGAGGTGGTCTTCGGGTCCCATGACCCCAGGCCGAAGATCACGGGTATGCGGTCACCGGGTATGCGGTCACCGGGTATGCCGTCTCCCGGGGTGCGGCCACCGGGGATGCGGCCACCGGGAGTGCGGCGCTCCGCCCGGTTGCCGTCGTTCAACCAGTTCTCGTCCAGCCAGTCGAGGACGAAGCGCAGGGTCAGGATCGTCTTGCCCGACCCGGCAGCGCCGAGCACCACCAGCCGACGGGACGGAATGGACCGATACACCGGCACGATCCGGTTGAGCTGATCGTTCAGCCGGAGGGGCCCTGGGTTCTCCCCGGGCGGGGAGCGGCGGATGTTGGCCCAGTGGTCGAACAGCCCCGCGGCGGCGGTCCGGAAGCGCACGGTGAGCGGCATCGGATCGTGCACCTTCCGCCGCCGCTCCTCCTTGTCCCACTGGTCGTACACCATGGAGGCGAGCTTCCGGGCCGCTTCCCGCAGTTCCTTCCGGGCCGCTTCCGGCGGCTCCCGCGAGCCGGCGGGCGGCGACGGTGAAGGATGCGGGAGTCGCGGGAGTCGCGGGAGCCGGTCGAGGTCTTCGACATCCGGGGGCAGGCCGATCAGATCGCCCAACTGGTCGATCTGGTCCGGCGTCAGGCAGGAGTACCAGTGGTTCACCGGGCTCGCCGCGAGCATCCGCAGACCATCGGAGGGGGGATGCTCGGTGATGATTCCGATCAGACACCCGTCGCTCCACACCGCGGCCCCCGACATCCCCTCCCAAGGGGAGCGGCCCCGCTCGGGGTCGTACTCCGGAGCCTCCAGCCTGGAGATCTCCAGGATGCGACGGCGTCGGTACGAGAACGGGTCGGCCTGGCCGAGGGCGTGGTGGGTGTCCCGGTACGGGGTGGGGACACCGCCGTCCGGCGCCGTGGTGTCGTCGCGACGCAGCCTGAAACGTGGGAACCCCAGCGCTTCGCAGTCCACCAGCCGTTCGATGCGGGCGAACCGCACCGGGGGGACTGGGACTGCGGCTGGGACTTGGGCTGGGACTTCGGTGGCGGACCACCCGTCGGCGCTCGACTCGTCCGCGATCTTGAGCAGCGCGATATCCGAGGCGGAGTCCGCGAAGACGGTCTCGCCGTGTACCTCCCGCGTACTGCCGTCGTCGGCGACGAACCGCACCTGAACCGACACCGCGTCGCCCACCGCATGAGCCGCCGTGAGCACCACGTCCCTGGTGATCTGGTAGCCCGATCCGCGCCGCCCCGCGCCTCCACGGTGTGCGGGGACGATGATCTGGACCGCCCGCCCGGCGTCGAACCCCGCGGGCTCCGACGCCCCGCCCACGGTGGAGATCACTGCTCGTGGTCTTCAGCCGGACCGGAGATGAGCAGTGGTCTGTCCGACCTCTTCAAGGTCGGCTGCAACGACAGTTTGATGTGCTGGGTCGAGAGGGCGCCCACCGTCGCGTCCGCGCCCGACTCCACCACCCAGAACCGCACCTTCGCCCCCGCGTGCCCCGTCCGCTCCAGCGCGACGGAGACCTCGAGCTCGATCTGGCCCAGTTCGAAGCGCAACTCTTCGTCCTCTGCCGCGGTGATCGCCTGTTTCAGCTCCTCCCGCAGATCCCTGATCACACTGGCCAACTCGATCACACCAGGCCCCCTTTGCCGTCCACCTGTCACTGGCCACTGGCCGCTGGTCACTGGTTGCCGGTCATCAGTCACCAGTTACCAGTCCAGTCACGGGATACCCAGGACTGTAGGCGTATGACGCCTCCTGGGGGCCGAGTTGGCGAACCTGGGGCCGCTACGACTCAGACGGCGGTGCGGCGGGCGTGGAAGAGGCCCCAGCGCAGCAGGCCCCGGCGGGTGATGTCCGTCCACAGGGGGAGGTTGGTGAGCAGGTCGTCGACGTAGGCCGGGCTGATGACCTTCCGGAGCTCGGCCGCGCGGCGGTGGACGTCCTCGTCGAGGCGGGCGTAGTGGGTGGCGAGGTCCGGGGTGCGGTCCTCGAACGTGGCCTTGAGGCCGAGCCCGGACAGCTGGTCGAGGTAGAACGCCGACGTTGCCGGGGTCTGTACGCCCAGGCGGGAGAACGCGGGCCGGACGGCCTCCACCGACGTCTCCTCGGCGGCCATGATGTCCGAGAAGACCAGAGCGCCTGCCGGCTTCAGTACGCGGACGGCCTCGCCCAGCGCGCCTTCCCGGTCCTCCACATGGCACAGGACCTCCAGGGACCAGACGACGTCGAAGCGCTCCGCCTCGTACGGCAGGTCGTTGAGGGAGCCGGTGACGACCTCGATCAGGCCGTCCAGGCCCCGTTCGGCGTTGGCCGCGCGGTGGCGCCGGTTGTGCCCCTCGCTGAGGTCGAGGGCCACGACCCGGCAGCCGAAGCGTTCGGCCAGCGCGCGGGACGAACCGCCGTACCCCGCGCCGAGGTCGAGTACGGTCGCATCCGGTCCGAGCAGGTCGGCGACCCGGTCGGCGGCGCGCTCGACGGTGCGGTGCGATGCCTTGGCGATCGCCTCCTGGGGGTTGGCGTAGATCCCGACGTGGATGTCCTCGCCGCCCCAGACGGCGTCGTAGAAGGTGTCGACGTCGCCGGTCTCGTAATAGTGGCGGGTCGATTCGTCGTGGGGCGATTTGGCGTGGGGCAATGTGGCGTGGGGCGACGTGGCGTGGGCCGATTCGTCATGGGCCGGTGCGCTTACGTCGACTCGGGGGTGGTCGTCGCCTTGGGTCTTGTCGTTCATGACGGGTGGATTACCCGCTTTCGCATGGTCAACCCACCTCGTCCGCCTGCGTCGCTGACTATGCGCCACATTTTGAGGCGTGATGGGCCGGCCTGCGGGCGATGGCCGGCCTGTAGGTGATTGGCCGGCTCGAATGCGATGGTCAGCCGGTCCGGCCGGTCGGGCGCGTGGGCCCGTGGTGACGGACCTCCGGCCGACCGGACCGGCTACCGGGGGAACGTAACACCGTTGCAATGTCTTGCGTAAGGTCTTGCACCAAGGAAGTGGTGCGGCTAGAACCATGACTCATGCCCTCCACCACCCGCCGGTCCGCGGCCTGTGCCCTGATCCTCGTCGCGGCGGCCCTGCTCGTCCCCTTCCCCCAGCGGCCGGCCCAGGCGGCTCCGTCCGGCCCGGGCCAGGCCCTGGCGCAGTGGATCGACCGTGACACCGTGGTCTGGAAGGGCGCGGAACGCGCGGACGCCCAGCTGGAGTTCGGGGAGCGGGGATCGGCAGGGGCGGCGGCCGGGCGGATCCGCCTCACCCCCGGCACCCTCACCCCGGCCGAACGCGCCGCCTTCCCCCACCTGGCCGGCTACCCGGCCTTCACCGTCGACCCCCGCGACCGCGGTCTGGCCCGTACCGCCCTCCGCGGCCGACTGCTGGCCGTCCAGCGCACGGCGAAAGGCCGCCACACCGTCACCACTGGCACTGCCACTGGCACGGCCACCACCACCGGCGTGCAGATATCCGGAGTCCTGGACGACCTTTACGGCGCCCGCGCCCAACACGTCCGGCTGGGACCGGTCTTCGACCACGGCCGTCCTACCCTCTCCGTCTGGGCGCCCACCGCCCGCACCGTCGCCCTCGAACTCGACGGCCGTACGGTCCCGATGACACGGGACGACAGCAGCGGTGCCTGGCGCGTCCAGGGCCGGCGCGACTGGGCCGGGAAGCCCTACCGCTACCTCGTCACCGTCTGGGCGCCCACCGTCGGGAAGACCGTCACCAACAAGGTCACCGACCCCTACTCCACCGCGCTGACCGCCGACTCCGCCCGCAGCCTCGTCGTCGACCTCGACGCCCCCGGGCTCGCCCCCAAGGGCTGGGCGGACCTGCGCAAGCCCGCCGCGGTGCCGCTGCGCCGGGCCCGTATCCAGGAGTTGCACATCCGCGACTTCTCCGTCGAGGACCGCACCTCCCGCCACCCCGGCCAGTACCTCGCCTTCACCGACCGCCGGTCCGACGGTATGCGGCACCTGAAATCGCTTGCAGCGGCTGGAACGTCTTACGTCCACTTGCTGCCGGCCTTCGACTTCGCCACTGTCCCGGAGAAACCCGCCGACCAGCAGCGCCCCGACTGCGACCTCACCGCCTACGCGCCCGACTCCGGGAACCAGCAGGAGTGCGTGACCAGGACGGCTGCCCGCGATGCCTACAACTGGGGCTACGACCCCTTGCACTACACGGTCCCCGAGGGCTCGTACGCCTCCGACCCCGCAGACCCCTCGGGAACGGCCCGCATCGTCGAATTCCGCCGCATGGTGCAGGGCTTGAACGGCGCCGGTCTGCGCACCGTCATGGACGTCGTCTACAATCACACCGCCGCCAGCGGCCAGGACCCGCACTCCGTCCTCGACCGCATCGTCCCCGGCTACTACCAGCGGCTTCTCGACGACGGCAGCGTGGCCACCTCCACCTGCTGTTCCGGCACGGCACCCGAGCACACCATGATGGGCAAGCTCGTCGTCGACTCCCTCGTCACCTGGGCCAGGCAGTACAAGGTCGACGGCTTCCGCTTCGACCTCATGGGGCATCACCCCAAGGCCAACATCCTCGCCGTCCGCAAGGCCCTCGACGCCCTCACCCCGGAGCGCGACGGGGTCGACGGCAAGGCGATCGTCCTCTACGGCGAGGGCTGGAACTTCGGCGAAGCCGCCGACGACGCCCGCTTCGTCCAGGCCACCCAGAAGAACATGGCCGGCACCGGCATCGCCACCTTCAGCGACCGGGCCCGGGACGCGGTGCGCGGCGGCGGCCCGTTCGACGCCGACCCCCGCATCCAGGGCTTCGCCACCGGCCTCTCCACCGACCCCAACTCCTCACCTGGGAACGGGGATTCCGCCGCCCAGCGGGCCCGCCTCCTCCACTACCAGGACCTCATCAAGGTCGGCCTGACCGGCAACCTCGCCGACTACACCTTCACCGACACCACCGGCCGCCGCGTCAAGGGATCACAGGTCGACTACAACGGCGCTCCGGCGGGCTATGCCGCCGCCCCCGGGGACGCCCTCGCCTACGCCGACGCCCACGACAACGAAACCCTCTACGACGCACTCGCTTACAAACTTCCGCAAGAAACCAGCGCCGCCGACCGCGCCCGGATGCAAGTCCTTGCGCTCGCCACCGCGACCCTTTCGCAAGGGCCCGCACTCTCCCAGGCCGGTACGGACCTCCTCCGCTCCAAGTCCCTGGACCGCAACTCCTTCAACAGCGGCGACTGGTTCAACGCCCTGCACTGGAACTGCGCCGACGGTGAGGGGAAGGGCCATAGCGGCGACAACGGCAACGGCAACGGCAACGGGTTCGGGCGCGGTCTGCCGCCGGTCGCCGACAACAAGGACAAGTGGCCCTACGCCCGCCCTCTGCTGTCCGACCCCGCCCTCCGCCCCGGTTGCGCCACGATCCGCGATGCCTCCGCCGCCTACCGCGACCTGCTCCGCATCCACGCCACGGAACCGGCCTTCGGCCTGTCCACCACCGCAGCGGTCCAGGCCGCCCTCTCGTTCCCCCTCTCCGGCGAGAACGAGACCCCCGGCGTGATCACCATGCGCCTCGCCGACCTGGTGATCGTCTTCAACGCCACCCCGCACCAACAGCGGCAGACCGTCCCCACCCTGGCCGGTGAGCCCTACGGACTCCACCCCCTCCAGGCGCACGGCGCGGACCGCACCACGGCCACCGCCGCGTACGCCCGCGCCACCGGCACCTTCACGGTGCCGGCCCGCACGGTCGCGGTCTTCCGACGCGCCTGACTCCCCAGAAGTCCGGCACATGCCCGGCACATGCCCGCATGCCCGGCACATGCCCGCATGTCCAGGACATGTCCGGCCGGTGGGAGCGGGGCGGTGCTCGCTCCCACCGGCGGGGTCAGGCCAGCCGCTTCTCCAGGAGGGTGACCCCGTACGGGCTCCCTCCGCCGTCCTTCTTGGACGGCTGCTCCCCGACGACGGTGTACCCGGCGCCCTCGTAATACGTCCGCAACCGCGGGTTGGACGCCAGGCAGTCCAGCCTGGACCATTCCCGCCCCGCCTCGGCGATCCGGCGCTCGGCGTGTGCCAGCAGCGCCCGCCCGGTACCGGACGGCGCCTGCCCGCGGTCCACCATCAGCCGGTGCACATACCCCGCCTCCGGCGGCTGCGGCCCCCACGCCGGCTCGTCCTCCCACCACAGTTCGAAGGCGCCCACTATGCGTCCGGCCGCCTCGGCCAGCCAGACCTCGCCTTCCTTCATCCGCAGCCGGAAGTGCTCCGCGTCCTTCCCGCCGGGCTTCCACTGGTCTATGCCGTTCCTCTGCATCCAGCGCGCCGCGGCGTCGTACATCTCCACCAGAACCGTCGGGTCGTCGTCCGGAACTGCCCGATCGTCTATAGCCGTTGCATTGTCACCGTCATCAGCCAGCCGGAACATGATCTTCGCCATGGCGCGATTGTCACACCCGGTCACACAGGCTCAGGCAGCGCGGTCAGGCGGCCCATCAGACCGCATGCGGGGCCGCATTACAGATCGAGCACGAGACCGCCGTTGCCGCGCGCCCGTGAGACACAGATCAGCAGCGAGTCGGCGCGCTCGGCGTCGGTCAGCAACTGGTCGCGGTGGTCCACCTCGCCTGCCAGCACTGGCTGTTGGCACGTACCGCAGAACCCCTGCTCACAGGAGTACGGCAGATCCGGCAGCGCTTGTTCGCGGAGGGCGCGCAGCACGCTGGTGTCCGCGGCCACCTCGACCGTGCGGCCGGTGCGCCGTAGCTCCACCTCGAACGGCACGTCGTCACCGGAGGACGCCGCGGGGGTGGCGGCAGGCGCGAACCGTTCGGTGTGCAGGGTCAGGCCCTCGGGCCCGTCCGGCAGCAGCGCGGCGACCGCGTCCATCAGCGGCCCGGGGCCGCAGCAGTAGACGGCCGCGTGCGCGGGCGCGCCGGCGAGTGCCGCGGCGAGATCGGGGCGGCCGTCCTCGTCCTCGGCGACCACCGTCACCCGCCGGGAGCCGGACGCCGCGTCCTTGACCCCCTGGATGCCCTCGATCTCCTCCAGGAACGGCATCGAGGCCCGTGACCGGCCGGCGTACAGCAGCTGCCACGGCACCCCGGCACGCTCGGCCTGCCGCACCATCGGCAGGATCGGGGTGATGCCGATACCGCCCGCGAGGAAGAGGTAGGCGGGGCCGTCGCGGAGCGGGAAGTGGTTGCGCGGCCCGCGGATCTCCACCTCCACCCCCGCGTGCAGCTGCTCGTGCACCTCTCGGGAGCCGCCCCGGCCGTCCTCGATCAGCCGGGTGGCGATGGTGTACGAGCCGGGCTCCGCGGGGTCTCCGCAGAGTGAGTACTGGCGTACCGTCCCCGATGGCAGTACGAGGTCGATATGGGCCCCGGGCTCCCACGCCGGGAGCTGCTCGCCCTCCAGGCGGAGCCGTACCACGCCCTCGGCCTCCTCCGTCCGTTCCGCGATCAGCAGCCGCCGGGCGGCGGCCGCGGGGCGGCCCGGGCTCCGGCGACCCCGGCGGCCCCGGCCCGAGCGGGGCTCCTCCAGAGCGGGCATCGGCCACAGCGGCGAGGCCTTTATCCGTCGGCGCAGCGCCCGCCGGGTGGCCAGCGCCGCCGCGGCCACCACCACAACTGTCCGCATACGAGGGATCTCAGGCACCTCAGGCACCTCCTCCGGTCGTGCGGGCTCCAGATTCCTGCCCTCCGGACTCCTGCCTTCCGGACTCCTGCCTTCCGGCCGTGCCGCCGGCCTCGGCTGCGCTCGCGGCGGGGGAGCCGGCGAGATAGGCGGCGGCCTGGGCGGTGCTGCCGTGCCGTGAGGGGTGGTATCCGCGGCTGAGGTACTGCGGGATGGAACGGGCCATCGCCCCGGTGGTCGGCAAGACGCCCTGCCGGCCGGCGCGGAAGAAGTCCCGGAAGCCGGCCTTGCCGTCGACCAGGGTGGGGTCGTTCGCCATGAAGAAGCGGATGCCGCGCTGCCACAGGAACACCAGCGTGGTGAACGCCGTGGCCCAGGTGCGTACGCGCCGCCGGTAGCCGCCGCCGAGGTGCGTGAAGAGGTCGAAGGCGACGGAACGGTGCTCGACCTCCTCGGCGCCGTGCCAGCGCAGCAGATCGAGCATCGTCGGGTCGGCACCCCTGGCGTCCAGCGCCTCGGCGTTGAGCACCCAGTCGCCCAGGAACGCGGTGTAGTGCTCGATGGCGGCGATCAACGCGACCCGCTCCAGCAGCCACCAGTGGCGGGCCCGGCCCGGCGGCAGGGTGCGGTCACCGAGGAGCTTCTCGAAGAACCAGTCCACCTGAGCGGTGTACGGCGTCGGGTCCAGGCCCTGCGCCTTGAGGTGCGGCAGCACGTCGTCGTGTGCCTGTGAGTGCATCGCCTCCTGCCCGATGAACCCGATCACGTCCTCGCGCAGCCGAGGGTCGCGAATGTGGGGCAGGACCTGCTTGTACACGTGCACGAACCAGCGTTCACCGGCCGGCAGCAGCAGGTGCAGCACATTGATCGTGTGGGTGCTGGCGGGGTCGCCGGGTATCCAGTGCAGCGGGGTGTCCGTCCAGTCGAAGGCGACATTGCGGGCCTTCAGCGGGGTGTGCTCGGACGCGACCGCCTGGGGCCGCAGCGTGGCCTTGTTAGACATGGCGTCAATGTACTGACGGGTAAGGGATGCCGATAGTCCTCCGACGGCAGTCCGATGAGGAATACCGCCTGCCCTCCGCCGGTTGTGGCCTTGCAGGGGCCCTCGCTCCCCTTGGACCGCTCTCCTCCCCTTGGGCCGCTCTCCTCACCCCGCAGCATTCAAAATCATGAAGTTCTCGGGGTTCGGGACCGGTACGAACCCAGCCTTCGCGTAGACCTTGTGCGCGTCGAGTGTCGAGAGGAGGACACGCTTGAGCCGATAGGGAGCGAGGTGGTCGCGAACAGCTCCCGCAAGCCAGGTCCCGAGTCCCTTGCCGCGGTGGGCAGGGGCGACGTAGACGTCACACAGCCAGGCAAAGGTGGCGCGGTCGGTGACCACGCGCGCGTAGGCGACCTGGTCACCGGTGGCGTCGTAGACGGCGAAGTTCAGTGAGCCGCGCACCGACTCTTCGACGGTTTCCCGAGTGCGCCCCAGAGCCCAGAACGCGTCGGTCGACAGCCATCGGTGTATCAGCGCCACGTCGAGGCGGTCAGGGTCTGCGGAGAGCTCGTATCCGTCGTTCCTGCTGCTGGTGATCATGCAGCGGCAGCGTAGTCTCGCAACTTGGAAATTCCAAGCAATTCCTGAAGTTGGGCCTTCAGCTTCACCGAACATCACCGAACCCACTCAAAAACGCCCGCCCAGCGCGTTCCCGCCCCAGCGCGTTCCCGCGCCGGTCAGTGCAGTGCCTGGATCCGTCCACCGTTCGTCAGGCGGCCCGTCAGGCCGGCGTGGGTGCCCGGTTGTGCCGGGAGTGTCAGGAAGCGGCCGGGGGCGAGGCCGTTGACCCCGCCGGTCGCGGCGATCGACGTGACCTGCTCGCTGCCGGCGGCCAGTAGCCACCGCTGTCCGCTGCCGGCCTGCCAGACCACCCCGGCCAGCGCCTCGGGCGACCGAGGTCCGCAGGACGTGCCGCCCTCGGCACGCGCCGCCACCACTCCGGGCGCGTACGGACGGCCGCCCGTCGCCGGAGGGAGGAACTGGGCCATCGTCCGGCTGCCCGGGCCCCGCCAGGTCTCGGCGCGGGTGCACAGCCAGGCCGCGTTGCCCACCCCGCCGGGGAGCGGCTGGCGGGCGAACTCCCAGGCGTTCACCGTGCGGACGCCCCGCCCGCGCATCGCCGTCAGCTGGCAGCCCGTCCGCGCCCATGCCGCACCGCCCTGGGGGCCGTCCACCTCACCCGGCCCGTGCGGTGTGCCGTACGTCAGCCGGGCCGGGGCCAGCTCCCCGAGGTCGGTCAGCAGCCGGCCGCCCATCCGCAGCGCGGGCCAGGTCGTGCACTGCGCGGCGGGCCGCGGCGCGGGCACCGGAGCCGTCAGCCCGTTCGCGTCCCGGTGCACCGGCTGTGCCGCCGCGTCCGGCGTCAGCAGATCGACCAGCCGCACCGACGGCACCCACGGGGCCGTCAGATAGCGGACGTTGGCCTCCGTGCGGCTCACCACCAGCGCGCCCGCTGATTCGGCCGTCGCGCCGTCCGTCCGGGCGAAGTCCAGCGCCGCGCCGGTGCCCGCGGACCGGCCCTCCCCGTTCGCGGCCTCGGCGTAGCGCACCACCCGCAGACCGTCGTGCAGGAGCACCACCACGGCGTGGTCCACCACCCCCGCGAAGAGCAGCTGCGGCGGCCCGGCGGCCGGGCCGGTCGTGGTGCCGGGGGTCGCCGACACCGGCACCCCGGCGCCGGGCCTGGCCCAGACGGTCAGCGCACGGCGCAGCAGCGCCTCGTCGTGGACGCGGTCGCCGCGGGCCGGCCAGACGGAGAAGTCCTGCCGCTCCGCCGACTTCCAGGCCGCCGCCGGGGCCAGCGTCAACTTGCCGGGATCCAGGGCCGCCTCGGCCGCCAGGTTCCGCGCGTACGAGGGGGCGGCCGCACCGTCCGGGCCCCAGCCCTCGCCCGGCAGTCCCAGCAGCGCCCCGCACACCAGCACCGCCGCGCCCGCCGCCAGCACCGCCCGCCCGTGCTGCCGCCGCCGGATCAGATCCGTCGGCCTGGCCTGCAGCGCGCACGGGTCGAACTCCGGCGACTCCAGCAGCAGCCGGTCCCGGCTGCCGGCCGGCGTCTGCGCCTGTTCCGCCTCCTCCAGCGCCTCCCGGGGGTGCGCCACTCCGGCGGCCTCCAGCACCCGGCGTGTTTCGGGAGCGCTCAGCCGCTCCAGGTCACGCAGGACGAACGCCGCCCGGGCCGGCCCGGACAGCGCCGACAGCGCCTGATCCAGCGCGAGTTCATCGGCCCCGCCGGAACGGGGGAACAGCCGCAACCCCCACACCTGCGGAAACACGGTCGGCAGGGCACGCCGACGGCAGGCGGCCAGGGAGTTCCGCAGGACCCGCAGCCGCACGAAGGCGTAGCCGGGGTCGATGGCCGCCTCCGCGTCGGCGCGCCGGCCGGGCAGACCGACGCCGCGGGTGGAGCTGCGCTGGCGCGGCAGGGTGCGCTGCACCACGCCATGGGCGGCCAGTACGCGGCGGCTGCGGCTCTGGCCCGGCGGCAGTACGAGGTAGGCCAGCCGGACCAGCCGGGGGTAGTGCTCGACCAGCGCCGCCTCGGCCTGTTCGACGTCGATGACGTCAGTGATGTCATTGCTGAGGTCATCGACGTCATGGACGTGATCGACGTCATTGATGTCACTGACATCCTCATCGATGCCACTGACATCCTCGACATCCCCGACGTTCTCGATGCTGCCGGGGGAGGTGCGGTCCGGATGCTTCGGTGTCGCCTGCTGCTGTCTCACGTTCGGTGAAACGAGTGAATCCTGCGCGGGTCACCGAAGCGCCCGGAAGCCCCCGACGGGTGATCCGTTACTCGGGTGCGGGCTCGTGGTGCCGGTCGAGGTCGAACTCGCCGTCCCGGGCGCCGAGGACGAACGCCCGCCACTCCGCCTCGGTGTAGCGCAGTACCACGTCCGGATCCGTGGAATTGCGCATCGCCACCGCACCGCGCTCCAGGAAGGCGATCTCCACCGCTTCCGCATCGGGGTCGCCCGGGGCGCGCTGCCAGGTGGCGTCAGAGATGTCAAGGGCGTAGAGCCACTCTTTCTCGGCTGCGGTACCCATACCGTCGTTCCCCTCGCTCGTGATCTGTTCCCCGGCCCTGGACCGGAACGGTCAGCGTACGCGGTGACCAGGTCGGCTTCCAGTGAGAGTCCAGCCGCGGAAACCGGCCGTTCCGCGCTGACCGGCCGAGGAGTTGGCGGCGGACTGGAGCAGCCCGGTGTCCTGCCGGGCGGCGGCCCCGGGGACGGTGACCGTGGCGACCTCGCGCCAGGTCGCGCCGCCGTCGGTGGAGCAGGAGCCGGTGTACGTACCGGAGTTGACGGTGTCCGAGTGGCGGGAGAGGCGCAGCAGGACGGGGACAGGGACGGGGACGGTGCGGTCGGTGAGCTGCCGATGGGTGTCCAGGGTGCCGTCGCCGTCGGCGTCGTAGGAGAGGACGACGCCGTGGCCGGGCGTCGCGCAGAGGGTGACGAAGCCCAGCGCCGCCGACGGGGTCCGGGCGGTCGACGGGGTTCGGGCGGTCGACGGGGTTCGGGCGGTCGACGGAGTCCGGGCATCGGACGCGGCCCCGTGCGGCAGGGCGAGGCGGTTGCGGACGACGAGACCGGCGCGGGCCCAAGGGCCGGTCGGGTCCTGCCGGGTCACCTCCACCGTCACCGTTCCGCCGGGCGTCAGCGCGCCCGGCCGGTAGACCGCACCGAACTCGGCGGCGTCCCGTCGCGGACCGGTGCCCGTGCCATTGACCGCGAAGCGGTCGTCCAGCTGGCCGAAGACCGCCGCGTTCGTCGTCACCGTCCTCAGGTCCGGATCCAGCGGCCCGGCCACGTAGAGCGTGCCGTGCTGTGTGGCCCGGACCCGCGGTTCGCCCTGCGGCCCGTAGCCGACGGTGAGGTCGTAGGGGAGGGGCCGCAAGGGCTCGTCCAGGGGGTCGGCCGGGGCGGCGACCCGCCAACGGGCCGTGCAGGTGCCGCCGGGCGGGAGGGACGGGCAGGACGCCGGGCCCACGGCGGTGGCGTCGGCGCCCCGCACGGCGACGTTCAGGGCGAAGTCGACGCGGCCCGTCGCGCGCAGCCCGTTGACATTGCGCAGTGTCGCGGTGACGGTGGCCCGGCCGCCCGGCGGCAGCGCGGACGGGACGGCGCCGACGGTGACATGGCCCTGGTACGGGGCCGTGGCGAGGACGTCGTGGACCCGCTGTGCGGTGCGGTACGGATCGGCGGTGGGGCGCAGCGGATAGTCCTTGTGCGCATGGGTCCAGGGCTCTTCCCGGGCGTACCAGTCGAAGGTCTTCGGCGGCCGGTCCGCCGCCAGCGCGTCCGCCAGTTCGTCCAGGTACGCCTGCCACTGAGGGAGGTGCACATCGCCGACCAGGCCGTGCCAGTCGCGATTGGCGTAGTTGGCGAGCCGGCCGCCGTCGGCGGTGGCCCGGTCGGCCCAGGTGGTGATCAGCGCGCGGGCGCCGTGCTCCAGCCGGGCCGCCTCCTCCGCACCGGACGCCATGGCGCGGGCGTCCGCCAGCCACGGCCCGAGCAGGAACCGCCGGTGGGCGCCGGTGATCTCCTCGCTCAGCCGCATCAGCCGCAGCCACAGCCCGGACAGCGCCCGGAACGCGGCCACGTCCCGTCGCCGGTGGGCGTCGTACAGCTGGGGGAGCAGCTGCCAGGACCGGTTGGCGAGCGCCTGCCGGGCGGCGTCGGTCAGGTCGTACCGGTAGGCGTCACTGCGGCGCAGCGCGGGGCGCACCGCGAGCAGCGCGGCGAACGCGGAGTCGAAGACGGCCGGGTCGAAGGCGGGGGTCTGGGTGGCGTACGTGGTGCCGGCCCGGGCGGTCAGGCTGGGCCGGGCGGCGAACAGCGAGTCGTGCGGCCGGCCGTCCTCGCTGGAGATCTCGTAGGCACTCCTCCGCAGCGCGGCGAACGCGGCGCGAGCCCGCTCGTCACGTCCGCCGTACCGCAGATCGGCATAGCCGTCGAACCAGGTCGCGCGGTCCACCGGGCGGTCCCGCCAGGCCAGTTCGCTGAACAGCTCGAAGGCCGCCGGATCCCGTTCCGCGGCCTCGGGCAGGTACGCCGTTCCGACGAGCCGGCTGCCCGGCTTGTCGCGCCAGGCCGTGAAGCGCTCGGCCCAGATGTGGGTCTTGGCGCCGAGGGTGGTGCGGCCCCCGAAGTTGGGGATGGAGCCGAAGGCGTACGGCACACCGCCCCAGTCGGCTTCCCGGTCGGTGACCGTGTCCAGGTCGCTGAGGCCGTCCACGATCAGCATCCGGTCGTGGTCGACGGCGTCCAGCAGATCGCGGCGCGGGTTCCGCTGCCAGCCCAGGATCACCCAGGTGGCGCCCGGGTGGGCGGTGCGCAGCGCCTTCTCGACGGCGCGTGCGGCGTCCGGCACCGGGACGTCACCGGGCTCGCCGCCCTCGTGCAGCAGGTCCATCTTGAAGTGGGCGGCGGGGCCCAGGAGTTGCTCCTGGTGGTGGTAGAAGGCGGCGGCCACCTCGGCGAAGACCGGGGTGCGCGGATCCAGCCAGTCGGGGCGCGGCAGGCCCGCCCACCGGCCCTGCGGGACCGTCCTGGCGCCGGGGTTGCGGACGGCGAACCCGTCCGGGACGGTGCCGAAGTAGCCGGGCAGTACCGGACGCATGCCCAGCGCCCGCAGCCGGTCGCAGATCCGTCGTCCCAACGCGGCGCGTCTGTCGATGAGTTGGGCGCTCACCGGGCCGCCGTAACGGTTCATGTTCGCCAGCAGCCACCACGGCTGGTGCGAGGGCGCCGGGATCCAGGCACGGGCCTCGGCATCGGAGTAGCCGAAGCCGGTCAGCAGCCGGTGGTACACGCCCTCGGTTCCCGGGGTGACCAGCACCTCGTTCACCCCGTGCAGGGCCAGGATGTCGATCATCCGCTCCCAGCGCGGCCAGTTCGCGTACGGGGCGGTGTAGCCGTCGTGGGTGTCGTTGAGGGCGAAGCGGTGCGGCAGGGAGGTGGCGCGGTCGAAGGGGGCGGCCGGAGCGGGCAGCCGGTCCGGCGGGCCGAGCTGGTCACCGGCCCAGGACAGGTGGGCCCGGCAGGTGTACTTGAGGTACCAGTTGACGCCGGTCAGCAGCGTGGCCGGGGAGGTCCCGGCGACGGTGATCCGGCCCGCCGGGCCCTCGACCCGGAACCGGTCGGCGACGTCGTCCGCCGCGAGCGGGACGAGCCGGAACTGATCGGCGTGCGCGGGCAGCAGCCGGGCCAGCGCCGCCCGGGCCGGCCCCGTGTCGTACGCGGTGCCCCGCGCCGGCCCGCGCGGCGGGAACCCGGTCGCGGCGGCCCCGCCGAGCGCCGCCCGCGCGCCGATCGCCCCAGCGGTGCCCAGCACTGTGCGTCGTGACGGTGAGCTCACCCGCGTCACGCTACAGCGGCCTCCAGCGGCCGCCCCGGGCCATGAAGCACAGAGTTCGGCGGAGGCTCATCCGTTTGCCCCCTGGGCTTCACGCGCCCGGCCGTACCGCGCGGGAACAGTCTGCCGGGTAGCGAAGGGCCAGGTAAGGGCCTGAAGGGCCAGGTAGGGCCTGAAGGGTCAGGTAAGGGCCCGAAGGGTCAGGTAGGGCCAGGCCATGGCCGTGGCCCTCGGTCCACCGCAGCCTCCCCACTCCCCAGGAGGGCTCCCATGAGCATGGCAACGACCGCGTCCGCTTCCGCTTCCGCTTCTCTCTCCGCCGTTCCGGCTGCCCCCGCTGGCTCAGCCGTCCCTGCTGGCTCAACCGCCCCCGCTGGCTCAGCCGCCCCCGCGGACCCGGACTACACCGCCACGGCCCCGGACTACACGGCGCGGATCGCCGATACCGTGTCGCAGATCCGCGCCGCCCAGCGGCTGCGCCACCAGGTCTTCGCCGGCGAGCTGGGCGCGGCCCTGGACACCCCCCTGGCCGGTCATGACATCGACGCCGTCGACGAGCTCGCCGACCACCTCATCGTCACCCACACCGCGACCGGTGAGGTCGTCGGCACCTACCGCCTGTTGCCGCCCGGCCGCAGCCCCCGGCTCTACTCCGACGGGGAGTTCGACCTCGGCGCACTGGAGGCGCTGCGCCCGTCGCTCATCGAGGCCGGCCGGTCCTGCGTCCACCCCGATCACCGTGGCGGCGCGGTGATGACCCAGATGTGGGCCGCGCTCGCCCGCTACACCCTGCTCTCCGGCCACCGCTACCTGGCCGGCTGCGCCTCCGTCCCGCTCGCCGACGGCGGCACCGCGGCCGCCCACGCCCAGCAGCTGGGCCGTACCCGCTACGCCGCCCCGCCCGAGCTGCGGGTCACCCCGCATCACCCCTGGCACTCCACGGTCCCGCTCCCCGAGCGGCCCAGCGCCGCCCAGCTGCCCCCGCTGCTCCGCGGCTATCTGCGGATAGGTGCTGTCATCTGCGGCGCGCCCGCTCACGACCCCGCCTTCGACGTCGCCGACTTCTTCGTCGTCCTGGACATGGAACGGCTCGGGGACCGCTACCGGCGCTACTTCCTGGGCGAACGGTGAACGGGCCCTGGGACGTCCGGTCCGACTGCACCCCGGGCTGCGCCACGCACGCCCTGCCCCGGGTGCCGGTGACCGGCATCGCACGGCGCTCCGTGGCGTTCGCGCACCGGGTGGGCCGGGCACTGGCGGACGGCGGACGGATGGCCGATCCGGCGCGGCTGCGCAGCCACGCCAGGGCGCTGCTCGACGCGCTGGGCATACGGTTGGACGTGCAGTTGGACGTGCAGTTGGACGTGGAGCTGGACGTACGGCCGGAGGGCCCGGAGCCGGGGGGCGGCGCTTCCACCGCCCGGGGTGGCGCGTTCACCGCCCGGGGTGGCGGGCCCGGCGCCCTGGTCGTCGTCAACCACATCTCCTGGCTCGACATTCCGGCTCTGCTGGCCGTCGAACCGGTCACCCTGCTCGCCAAGCGAGAGGTCGACGGCTGGCCGGTCGTCGGCGGTCTGGCCCGCCGGGCCGGTACGCACTTCATCGACCGTACGGACCTGCGGCGACTGCCAGATGTGGTGCGGGAGTTGGCGGACCTGCTGGCCTCCGGGCGGTCGGTGGCGGTGTTTCCGCAGGCCACCACCTGGTGCACGGCGGACCGGGGGACCTTCCGGCGGGCCACGTTCCAGGCCGCCCTCGACGCGGGCGCGCCGGTGCGGCCGGTGACCGTCGAGTACACCCAGCGGGGTCGGCCCAGCACGGTGGCCGCCTTCTGCGGTGAGGAAACCTTCCTCGCCTCGCTGCGCCGGGTGCTCACCGCCCGCGAGCTGACCGTACGGATCACCGTGCATCCGCAGCTGACGGGGGAGGGGGCAGGGGAGGGTCTCGACCGGCGCTCCCTGGCGGCGTCGGCGGAGCGCGTCGTGCTGGGCGAAGGGCTCGCGGGCGGGGGCCAGGGGCGCGGGAGCGGGAGCGGGGACCAGAGGCGCGGGGGCGGCGGGCCGCGCGCCCTCCCGCTGCCGCGTGAGCGGGAGGGCGCCGGCTGCCGATCTGCTGCCGGTAGTCCTGGTAGTCCCGGTGGTCCGGCGGTATCTCAGGCGCTGGGCACGTACTTGTAGCCGACCCGGCGCACTGTCACGATCGACGACCGGTGTTCGGCGCCCAGCTTGCGGCGCAGGCGGGCGACATGGACGTCGACGGTGCGGCCGTCGCCGATGTGGCCGTAGCCCCACACCGTGCTCACCAGCTGGTCGCGGGTGTGTACCCGGTGCGGATGCGCGACCAGGTGGGCCAGCAGCTCGAATTCCAGGTACGTCAGGTCCAGCGGCCGGCCCTGGACGTGCGCGGTGCGCTGCTCGGGGTCGATCCGGACGACGGCGTCACCGGTCGGCGCGGGAGCAGCGGGCTCGGCAGGCTCGGCAGGATCGGCGGGCTTGGCGATGGCCTCGGCGGCCGGCCGGGGCACGGCCGTGGTGGCGTGGTCGGCCGGTACGAGGACGAGGTAGCCGACCATCGGCGGCTGGCCGGGCAGCACGGGCAGGCTGTGCGGGGGTGCCGGGAGCCAGGTCGCGCCGGAGTTCAGCAGCTCGGCGACGGGTGGGATTTCGTCGGGCGCCACCGCGCGGAGACGGTGGCCGCGCCGGTGCGGGGTGGTACGGGCGGGGAGGGGTGCCGTCGTGGAACCGGCGGTCAGGGGGCGGACGTTCGTCATGGGGCGTCAGCTCTTTCGCGCAGAAGGGGCGTCGGGGACGTCGTGCGCGCGGGCAGGGCTGGGGACGCCGGTCGGCGGCGTCGGTGGGGTGTGTGCGGGCCCGCGCTCAGTGCGCGCGGCAACACAGACGATCGAAGGCGTGTGCCTGCCGGGACGGCCAGAAGGGCTCGAGGTCGCTGCGACCTGTCGCGGTGTCGGTAAGGCTGGCCATGACCCCATTGAACCAGACAGCCGGTGATCTGTCCCTTGTGAAGGCCGCACCCTGGCGGGATTCGGCCGCCCCCGGCCCGCACAGGCGGCGGGGCCGGGGACGATCCGCATCTGACGGGGCCTCGGCACAGGGGAGTTGGGGAGCGAGGGCAGCCGGGAGCGCCCCCGCACGCGGTGGCTGGAACTGCCCCCCAGCCCCCTTGTCGTCCAGCCCCTTGTCGTCCAGCCCCTTCTCGTCCAGCCCCTGCTCGTCCGGCCGCTTGTGCCTTCCGCACCTCCATCAGTCGGCCTCCGCTCCCAAGTCAGCCGCCCTCCCGCTCCTATGTCAGCCGCCGCCTCGTCTCCGCTGCCCGCATGGCGTACGTCTCTGCCGCCCGTGACGTGTACGTGTACGTCTCTGCCGCCCGCATGACGCACCCCGTCGCCACTCCCAGGGCTATTGCCACCAGATGCCCGGCGTCGGTGAACGTCCGGCCGCGCCGCAGTACGGGACGTATCCCCAGCGCCAGCAGTCCGGCCGTCGCCGCCGTCCGGGCGCCGCGGTGCGGGAGCGTCACGGCGAGGGCGCCCAGCGTCGCGTTGAAGCCATAGCTCGCGCCGACGTCGAGGGCGCGCGCGGTGGCGTCGAGGGCGCGCGTAGCCGCGTGGCGGGGATCGTGATCGTCCCCCAGGGCCTCAAGGGCACGGGTGGGGGCGGGGGTGAGGGTGGGAGTGGGAGTGGGAGTGCCCCCAGCGGTAGCTGGGGGCGTGCGCCCCTGCGCCACCCGGCCGCGCAGGCCCGCGTAGACCAGCAGGCTGGCGCCTATGTGGCCGACCGCGAACACCCCCACCGCACGGGCGGCGCCCCAGCGCGCCTCGGCCGTACCGAGGGCGGCGAGCAGCCCGGCACCGTACGGCACCGGGAGTGGATCCTCGACGAACGCGGCGCTGGTGACCAGCGTCTCCCACCGGCCCGCGCGCAGGTTCGCGACGTTGGTGGAGTGCCTCCGCAGCAACTCCGTACGCCGCCCTCGCGGCAGCCGGGCGGCGGCGTGCGCGCCGAGCTGTACGGCGCCGACGTACAGCGGCGCGACCCAGGGCAGACGGGGCAGACGAGGCGCCATCTCAGGCCCCCGCCCGGTGTGAACGGCGCGGTCCGCTCTCGGTCTTGACGGTGATCGCAAGCATGTCCCCAGACTGCCAGCCACCACTGACAATCGGCCCGGACCCGGGCGCGACCAGCGCCGTCCGGCGCCGGGCACGCGGAAGGGGGCCGGACCCGCCGGCCCGGCCCCCTTCCGTCATGCTCCTGTCCGTCTCGGACCTGCCCGTCACGGACGTACCCGACGCAGGCTTGCCCGGCGCAGGGCTTGCCCGCCTCAGGCCTGCCCGCCTCAGAGCTGCCTGCCTCAGACCTGCTCGCGCCGCGCCAGCTCCGTGCAGCAGGTGTCCACGATCAGCCGGGTGACCACGTACGGGTCGACGTTGGCGTTCGGCCGCCGGTCCTCGATGTAGCCCTTCTTCTCGACCTCGACCTGCCAGGGGATCCGCACCGAGGCACCGCGGTCGGAGGCGCCGTAGCTGTACCTGTCCCAGGGCGCGGTCTCGTGCGCGCCGGTGAGCCGCTCCTCGATGCCGGTGCCGTACTGGCGGACGTGCTCCAGCGGCTTGTCGCCCGCGCCCAGTGCCTCGCAGGCGGTGATGATCGCGTCGTAACCCTCGCGCATCGCGCGGGTGGAGAAGTTGGTGTGCGCGCCCGCGCCGTTCCAGTCGCCCTTGGCCGGCTTGGCGTCCAGCGACGCGGTGACGCCGAACTCCTCCGCCGTACGGTGCAGCAGCCAGCGTGCCACCCACATGTGGTCGGAGACCTCCAGCGGCGACAGCGCACCGACCTGGAACTCCCACTGGCCGGGCATGACCTCGGCGTTGATACCGGACAGGCCGAGACCGGCCGCCAGGCACCGGTCGAGGTGCAGCTCGACGATCTCCCGGCCGAAGATCTCGCCCGCGCCCACACCGCAGTAGTAGCCGCCCTGCGGGGCCGGGTAGCCGCCGCCCTCAGGGAAGCCGAGCGGACGGTCGCCCTTGAGGAACGTGTACTCCTGCTCGATGCCGAAGAGCGGCTCCTGGCCGGCGAACTTCTCCGCCACCGGGCGCAGCGGCGCACGGGTGTTGGAGGAGTGCGGGGTGAGGTCGGTGTTGAGCACCTCGCACAGCACCAGCAGGTGGTCGCCGCCACGGATCGGGTCCGGACAGCTGAACACCGGCTCCAGGACGAGGTCCGAGGAGTGCCCCTCGGCCTGGTTGGTGCTGGACCCGTCGAAGCCCCACCGGGGCAGCTTGCCACCGTCCGCCAGGATCTTGGTCTTGGAGCGGAGCTTGGCGGTCGGCTGGGTGCCGTCGATCCAGATGTACTCGGCCTTGATGGTCACGGGGTCCTCTTATACGGGTCGGTGCGGGTACGCGTGCGGGGCGTACGTGCGCACTCTCGCAACGGGCCGTTTCCCGTCCGTTGCCCATATGTGAACCGCAGGTTACTCAGCCGGACATCTGTCAGATCCGGTCGATCACCGGGCGGGGACGGCTCTTCCGGAAGGCCTGGCGAGAGGTCCGCTCAGGAGGGCAAAAGCGCTCTGGCCAGGGGCTTTTGTCAGTGGTGGCCAGTAGAATGGGAACCAGTCAGTGAGGGTTTTCCCACGCTCCAGGAGGTCGCCGATGGCTGCTGCCACACTCATGACGAAGCCTCTCCCGGCCCACCCGCTGCCCAAGAAACCGCTGCCCGCCGGATGGCCGCGCGAGCGGTACGAATCCCACAACCGCCGCCTGAAGGCCATGCGGCTCGCCATAGCCCTGCTCGACACCGGCGTCTACCGTCCCGAGCAGGCCAACAACCACAAGATCCGTAACACCGCGACCCAGATCGGGGTGCACGCCCCCTCCGACACCACCTGCCGCCTCGTGCGCGCCCTGCTCTACGACAACTGCTGACGGCCGACGACCACTGGCAACCTGCGGGCGGCCCGGGGATCACTCCCGGGCCGCCCGCCCGCCGTGGCCGCCTGGGCCCTGGCCCTAGACCCCCTCGCCCGCCGCCTCCCCACCCGCCGACTCCTCGGTCTCCATACCCTCGGTCGCCCTACCCTCGGGCTCCATACCCTCGACCTCCGTCAGCGCCTCCTCCAGCCACTGCACCCAGAAGGTCTCCAGTCCGATCCCGGCCCGTAGTACGAGCCGCCGCAGCCGGTCCTCGGGCTCAGCCGCAGCACCGAAGTCGCGGCCCTCGATCTCCTCGTACTCCGCCAACTGCCGCCGGTGCAGCGCCAGGTGGCGCCGTAGCTCCTCGTCCAGCCCGGCGCGCCCGACGACCGCGGCCGCCCGCAGCCGCAGCACCAGCGCACTGCGGACCGGCTTGACCTCCTGCTCGCCGGACGCCCAGGCGGTCAGCTCGGCGCGGCCCGCCGACAGCACCTCGAACTCCTTCTTCTGCCCCCGGGACGGCTGTTGCGACGGCAGTACCCGGATGAACCCGGCCTGCTCCAGCTTCCCCAGCTCGCGATAGATCTGCTGATGCGTGGCCGGCCAGAAGTACCCGATCGACCGGTCGAACCTGCGGGTCAGCTCCAGCCCCGACGACGGCTTCTCGAGCAGGGCGGTGAGGATCGCATGGGGGAGGGACATGACAGCAGCCTAATCACGCCGGCCCGGCCGCAGCCGCCCCGTCGCGCCGCCCGGCCGTAGCTGCCCCGTCACGCCGCCCGGCCGCAGCCGCTTTCCCGGTCGCGCAGTCCGGTTTCCCCTCCGTCCCGTCGCAGCGCGGCTCCGCCCCGTCACAGCGCGGCCGCCAGCTCCGTCCCCTGCTTGATCGCACGTTTGGCATCCAGCTCGGCGGCCACATCCGCCCCGCCGATCAGATGCACCGTCCGCCCCTCGGCGCGCAGTTCCTCGTACAGATCACGCCGCGGCTCCTGCCCCGTGCACAGCACGACCGTGTCCACGGCCAGCGTGGTGCTCACGCCGTCCACCGTGACATGCAGCCCCTCGTCATCGATCCGCTCGTACGTCACTCCGGGGATCATCGTCACGCCCCGGTGGCGCAGCTCCGTACGGTGGATCCAGCCAGTGGTCTTGCCCAGGCCGGCGCCGACCTTCGACGTCTTGCGCTGCAGCAGATGCACCTGACGCGGGACCTTGGGCCGCTCGGGCGCCCGCAGCCCGCCGCGTTCACCGTACGCCGTGTCCACTCCCCAGGCGCGGAAGTACGTCTCCGCATCCCGGCTCGCCCCGTCCCCGGCGTCGGTCAGGAACTCCGCGACGTCGAACCCGATACCACCGGCCCCGATGATCGCCACCCGCTCGCCCACCTCCGCACCGTCCCGCAGCACATCGAGGTAGCTGACGACGCTCGGGTGCCCGATCCCCGCGACCTCCGGAACGCGTGGCGTCACGCCCGTGGCCACCACGACCTCGTCATAATCCGCAGCCGTCAGATCGGCAGCCGATACGGAGCGATTCAGCCGCACCTCCACATCGTGCAGCGCCAGCTGCGCCCGGAAGTAGCGCAGCGTCTCGTCGAACTCTTCCTTCCCCGGCACCCGCTTGGCGACGTTCAGCTGCCCGCCGATCTCCGCCGCGGCGTCGAACAGCGTCACCCGGTGCCCGCGCTCGGCGGCCGAGACGGCGCACGCCAGCCCGGCCGGTCCGGCGCCGATCACCGCGATCCGCTTGCGCAGCCGGGTCGGCGTGAGCACCAGCTCGGTCTCGTGGCAGGCCCGGGGATTGACCAGGCAGGACGTGATCTTCCCGCTGAAGGTGTGGTCGAGGCAGGCCTGGTTGCACCCGATGCAGGTGTTGATCTCCTCGGCGCGCCCGTCCCCGGCCTTGCGGACGAACTCCGGATCGGCGAGGAAGGGCCGGGCCAGCGACACCATGTCCGCCCGCCCGTCGGCGAGCAACTCCTCCGCCACCTCGGGGGTGTTGATCCGGTTGCTGGTCACCAGCGGCACCGAGACCGACCCCATCAGCCGCTTGGTCACCCAGCTGTACGCCCCACGCGGCACGGAGGTCGCGATGGTCGGAATACGGGCTTCATGCCAGCCGATGCCCGTATTGATGATCGTCGCCCCCGCCGCCTCGATCTCCTTGGCGAGCGCGATGACCTCCGCCAGCGACGAACCGCCCGGAACCAGATCCAGCATCGACAGCCGGTAGATCAGAATGAAGTCCGCACCCACCCGCTCCCGGGTACGCCGCACGATCTCCAGCGGGAACCGCACCCGGTTCTCGTACGACCCGCCCCACCGGTCCGTACGGTGATTGGTCGCGCCGGCGATGAACTCATTGATCAGGTACCCCTCGGACCCCATGATCTCGACACCGTCGTATCCGGCCGCCTTCGCCAGCTCCGCCGCCCGCACATAGTCCTCGACGGTCTGCTCCACCTCGTCGTCCGTCAGCGCGTGCGGGGCGAAGGGGCTGATCGGTGCCTGGATCGCGCTCGGGGCCACCAGGCCGGGGTGGTACGCGTACCGTCCGAAGTGCAGGATCTGCATCGCGATCCGCCCGCCCGCGGCGTGCACCGCGTCGGTCACCGTCCGGTGCTGGGCCACCTCCGCGTCGGTGGTCAGCTTCGCCCCGCCCTCGTACGGCCGCCCCGCCTCGTTCGGCGCGATACCGCCGGTCACCATCAGCCCTACGCCGCCCCGCGCCCGCGCCGCATAGAAGGCGGCCATCCGCGCGAAGCCGTTCTCGGCCTCCTCCAGACCGATGTGCATCGACCCCATCAGCACCCGGTTGGGCAGTGTCGTGAACCCGAGGTCGAGCGGGCTCATCAGGTGTGGGTACGGGCTCACGGGGCTCATCGGGCCTCCTCGCACGGTGGGTGTACACACCGTTGTAGACGAGCCCCGGCCCCTTATGCAACAAGTTGCAAAAACTGTGAGCCAGACGACTGTGAGCCAGACGACGCACCCGACGTGCCCCATCGCACCGGGCCCCGCCGCCGGCGCGACCCCGCACCAGGCGGGACTCCCGCGCCCGGGGGCAGCCGGCGCGACCTGTGAACCGGCACGGCGACAAGCCGTGCCGGGCTACGCACCGAGGGCCAGGGCGGCAGTGCCCCGGCCCCCGCCAACCATCAATCAACTGCACACCTCTGCGCACCTCGCCCATCGACTGCACACGAGGCCAACTGCGCACCTCGCCCATCGACCGCACACGAGGCCAACTGCACACGAGGCCAATCGCACACCGTCAGTTGCACATGAGGACGATGATGCACTCGTAGCCATCGCCGCCGCCGCCCATCGGACTCGACTGCGCAGCCATGGCCCGAGCGGCGACGTGCGCCGCGGGCGCCATGGCCACAGCGGATGTGGCCGTCGCCGCCCCTGCCGCAAGCGCAAGACCCAGGGCAGCGCTGACCGCGAATACTCGTGAACCGGCCTTCTTGGGGTGAACCCTCTGCATTCTCTTCATGCGATCACGATGCATACCCTCGCGGCCCCCGTCGCGCCAAGCGCATCCGAACGGGTACCCCCACCTCCGACGGGTCCCCCCAGGTACCCCCTGGACGGCCTTGACAGCCGTGACTGCCGTGACTGCCCGTCAGCCGAGGCCCCAGGCTGTCCCGTCAGGCTCGAGGCAGCCCCGGGCGCAGAGAGACGCCGCCCTGCTGGGTGCCGACGGCGACGTCCAGGGCCCGGGGAGCCGGGCAACGGGATGAGTCCCGTGAGGCCCGTGACGCGCGCGGGCAGCGGGTCGTACCAGACCCTTCACTTCGACGTGCGGCACGCGATCACGACTTCATCCGGGAACTCCGCGGTGGCACCCACGTCGCCCACAGCTGGCCACAGGAGGCCGACCAAGCCGACGAGGGCCGCTACCCCGGATATGGGGTAGCGGCCCTCGTGCCGCTCCGGGCTTGCGCCCAGGTCGCCAGGCGCCAGCTCTTAGATGTCGAAGTACAGCTCGAACTCGTGCGGGTGCGGGCGGAGTTGGATCGGGGCGATTTCGTTGGTGCGCTTGTAGTCGATCCAGGTTTCGATCAGGTCGGCGGTGAAGACGCCGCCCTGCTGGAGGTACTCGTTGTCGTCTTCGAGGGCGTCGAGGACGGCCGGGAGGGACGTCGGGACCTGGGGGACGCCGGCGTGCTCTTCGGGGGCGAGCTCGTAGAGGTCCTTGTCGATGGGCTCGGCCGGCTCGATCTTGTTCTTGACGCCGTCGAGGCCCGCGAGGAGGAGGGCGGAGAAGGCGAGGTAGGGGTTCGAGGACGGGTCGGGGGCGCGGAACTCGACGCGCTTGGCCTTCGGGTTCGAGCCGGTGATCGGGATGCGCATCGCCGCGGACCGGTTGCGCTGGGAGTAGACCAGGTTGACCGGGGCCTCGAAGCCGGGGACCAGGCGGTGGTAGGAGTTCACCGTCGGGTTCGTGAAGGCGAGGAGGGAGGGGGCGTGCTTGAGGATGCCGCCGATGTAGTAGCGAGCGGTGTCCGAGAGGCCCGCGTAGCCCTGCTCGTCGTAGAAGAGGGGGGCGCCCGCCTGCCACAGGGACTGGTGGACGTGCATGCCGGAGCCGTTGTCACCGAAGATCGGCTTGGGCATGAAGGTCGCGGTCTTGCCGTTGCGCCAGGCGACGTTCTTGACGATGTACTTGAAGAGCATCAGGTCGTCGGCGGCGGCGAGGAGGGTGTTGAACTTGTAGTTGATCTCGGCCTGGCCCGCGGTGCCGACCTCGTGGTGCTGGCGCTCGACCTGGAGGCCGGCCTTGTCCAGCTCCAGGGAGATCTCGGCGCGCAGGTCGGCGAAGTGGTCGACCGGCGGGGCCGGGAAGTAGCCGCCCTTGTAGCGGACCTTGTAGCCGCGGTTGTTCTCCTCCGACCCGGTGTTCCAGGCGCCGGCCTCGGAGTCGATGTGGTAGAAGGACTCGTTCGCCTTCGTCTCGAAGCGCACGTTGTCGAAGACGTAGAACTCGGCCTCGGGGCCGAAGTACGCGGTGTCCGCGATGCCGGTGGAGGCGAGGTAGGCCTCGGCCTTCTTGGCGATGTTGCGCGGGTCGCGGCTGTACTGCTCGCCGGTGATCGGGTCGTGGATGAAGAAGTTGACGTTGACCGTCTTGTCACGGCGGAACGGGTCCACCCGGGCCGTGGACAGGTCGGCGCGCAGGGCCATGTCGGACTCGTGAATGGCCTGGAAGCCGCGGATCGAGGAGCCGTCGAACGCCAGCTCATCGGCCGGGTCGAAGGCCGCTGCCGGGATCGTGAAGTGCTGCATCACACCGGGCAGGTCGCAGAAGCGGACATCGATGAACTTGACGTCCTCGTCCGCGATGAACTTCTTGGCCTCGTCGGCGTTCTGGAACATCCAACTCCTCCTAGCCCGGTCACCGGTCGGCGGACGCGGGATAGCTACTCGGAACGCGGCCATGTGCGGTGGCGCGCTGGCCCGACCCTAGGCAGGTGGGATTTCCCAAGCATGACCCATTTGTTTCGCCGAGGTTAATCGCCGCGCTGTCGCCCTTATCCCCCAGTGTGCGTCAAATGAGGACATTTTGAGCGGGGTGGGGAGGGTGAGGGGGGTGCTGTGGACCTGTCGAGATCGGAGGGCCCCGCGGGGAACGTATGGCGTCGCAGTACCGTGGACGGGTGGATAACAGGCAAGCAATCGGATCGTGGATCTCCGGGCCGCGCGCGGCAGCCGAGGACATGGGCGTCGAGTTCGGATACCGCGGGCAGCGGCTCGGGCTGCCGGAGGAGGGACCAGGGTCGCTGGCCCGCCCCGGCCGCCGCTTCGCCGCGCTCTTCGTCGACTGGGCGCTGTGCCTGCTCATCGCATACGGCCTGCTCAGCGGAGGCAAGGCGCAAGCCGCGAGCAACTGGGCGCTGGTGGTCTTCGCGGTGCTGAGCGTGCTCACGGTGGGGACGGTGGGATTCACCCCGGGCAAGCGGCTGCTGGGTCTGCGGGTGGTCGCTGAGGACGGCGGCCGGATCTCGGTGCCGCGGGTCGTCCTGCGCACGCTCCTGCTCATCGTCGTCATCCCGGCGGTGATCTGGGACCGGGACGGCCGGGGGCTGCACGACCGCCTCGCGCGTGCGGTGCAGGTGCGGATCTAGGGCTGGATGCCAGGTGCGGATCTGGGCCTGGATGCAGGGCTGAGTCGCATGACGCAGTGCTCAGCAGTGCTCGGCAGAACTCGGCAGAGTTCAGTCGAATACGAAGTGAAGAAGTGAAATGGGTGGGCCGGGACCGTGGTGGTCCCGGCCCACCCGTTTGAGGTGTCCGGCCCGTTTCCTGTGTACGGGGCGTGCCGTTTCGTGTGTACGGGCTGCCGCTCGATCGCTCGGCCGCTAGCCGCTCGGCCGACGCGTCAGCGCGTCTTGCCGCCGCCCTTGGGCATCCGCATGCCCTTGCCCGGCATCGGGCCCTTCGGGATCGGCATGTTGCTCATCAGGTCGCCCAGCGCGCGCAGTCGGTCGTTGACCGCCGTGACCTGGGCGCCGGGCAGCACACGGGGCAGCTTCAGCAGGGTCGTACGGAGCTTCTTCAGCGGTACCTGGCCCTCGCCGTCGCCCACCACGATGTCGTGGACCGGGGCGTCCGCGACCGTGCGCGCCATCCGCTTCTTCTCGGCGGCCAGCAGACCGCGCAGCCGGTTCGGGTTGCCCTCGCCGACCAGCACGATGCCGGCCTTGCCGACGGCCCGGTGGACCACGTCCTGGCTGCGGTTCATCGCCACCGCGGGGGTGACCGTCCAGCCGCGCCCGACGTTGTCCAGCACGGCGGCCGCCGCACCGGGCTGGCCCTCCATCTGCCCGAAGGCAGCCCGCTCGGCGCGTCGCCCGAAGACGATCGCCATCGCGAGGAAGGCCAGCAGGAAGCCCAGGACGCCCGCGTAGACGGGGTGGCCGATCAGGAAGCCGACGGCGAGGAGTACGCCGAAAACGACGATGCCCACACCGGCGACGACAAGACCGACCTTGGAGTCGGCCCGACGGGTCATCTTGTAGGTCAGGGCGATCTGCTTCAGCCGCCCGGGGTTCTCAGCGCCGGCAGCGCCGTTGGAGTTTGCCTTCCTCGCCATACAGCGAAGTTTACGTGGCGTGCGGGTGCTGGGTCGCCGCGGCCTCCAGTACGTACTGGGCCTCGTACCGGTCCTTGGCGCGGCGGCGGTCCTCCAGGACCGACGTCCAGGCGTTACGGCGGGCGGTGCGCTGCCCGTTGCGCATCAGTACGGCCTCGACGGCACGCAGGGCACCGGTGACGGAGGGGATGGAGGGGATGGGGAAGGCGGGGGTTGCGCGGAGCGGCGCGGCCGGCATCGTGGGTGACTCCCTCTCTTGCTGTCGGTGGAGCGGGGGTGAGGTGCGGGAGCGGTGCGTGCCTCCATCGTCACGGAAAGGTGTTACCAACGGATGACCTGCTGGTCAAACACCTATGAAACGTTGACACGAACCATCCGGAACAGTGCGGAACGTTGACGCGGCCCGCCACGCCCCCCGTCCTGGGGGAGTGCGCGGGCCGCGTACGTCCAGCATGTGTCACGGTTCACAAGATGGCGCGTCGGGGAACTCAAACCGCCTGACTGGACGCCTCGGTCTCGCCCCGGTGCGCGGCACCTGCTAGACGCTTGTCCATGGCCTGCTGGTAAAGGCGGCCGGCGCGGTAGGAGGAGCGGACCAGCGGGCCGGACATCACGCCGGAGAAGCCGATCTGATCGGCCTCGTCCTTCAGCTCCACGAACTCCTGCGGCTTGACCCAGCGCTCCACGGGGTGGTGGCGCACGGACGGACGCAGGTACTGGGTGATGGTGACCAGCTCGCAGCCCGCGTCGTGCAGCTGGCGCAGGGCCTCGCTGATCTCCTCGCGGGTCTCGCCCATGCCGAGGATCAGGTTCGACTTGGTGACCAGGCCGTAGTCGCGGGCCTCGGTGATGACCTTCAGCGAACGCTCGTAACGGAAACCGGGCCGGATCCGCTTGAAGATCCGCGGCACGGTCTCGACGTTGTGCGCGAAGACCTCGGGCCGGGAGGCGAAGACCTCCGCCAGCTGCTCGGGGATCGCGTTGAAGTCCGGCGCGAGGAGCTCGACCTTGGTGTGCCCGCCCTCGCGGTCGGCGGTCTGCTGGTGGATCTGGCGCACCGTCTCCGCGTACAGCCAGGCGCCGCCGTCCTCCAGGTCGTCACGGGCGACGCCGGTGATCGTGGCGTAGTTCAGGTCCATGGTGACCACGGACTCACCCACGCGGCGCGGCTCGTCGCGGTCGAGCGCCTCGGGCTTGCCGGTGTCGATCTGGCAGAAGTCGCAGCGGCGGGTGCACTGGTCGCCGCCGATGAGGAAGGTCGCCTCGCGGTCCTCCCAGCACTCGTAGATGTTGGGACAGCCCGCTTCCTGGCAGACCGTGTGCAGCCCCTCGCTCTTCACGAGGCTCTGCATCTTCGTGTACTCGGGACCCATTTTCGCCCGGGTCTTGATCCACTCGGGCTTGCGCTCGATGGGGGTCTGGCTGTTCCGGACCTCCAGGCGCAGCATCTTGCGTCCGTCGGGTGCGACTGCGGACACGTCCGGCGCCCCTCTCTGCTTACGCGGCTTTCGTTTCCTCGGCGCACACCAGGGTACGCCCGTCAATTCGCACGTCTTTACGTGCTTGTGCCACCAGGTACGGCAACCCCTGGCCGGAGGGGTTCATTCCCGTGCCCAGGGCGTTCTGCCCGGGGCGTTCTCGTGCCCGTGGCGCTCCCGTACCGGTCGTGGGCCCGCGGCTCCGTGCGTCAGACCGCCCGGGGCAGCGGCTCGGCGTTCTCCAGCACGTCCCTCAGGTGTTTCTCGACGACCGGCAGCACCTCGGCGATGGTGACGTCGCGGCCCAGCTCCCCGGCGAGCGAGGCGACGCCGGCGTCCCGGATGCCGCACGGCACGATCTTGTCGAACGAGGTGTTGTCCGGGTTCACGTTCAGCGAGAAGCCGTGCATCGTGACGCCCTTGGCGACGCGGATGCCGATCGCGGCGAGCTTGCGGTCCTCACCGCGCTGGCCGGCGTTGGACGGCGCGTACTCGGGGCCCATCAGGCGCGCGTCGTACGTGTCGTCGTCGGCGGTCGCGCCGGGGGCACCGGAAGCACCGGGAGCGCCGGGGGCGAAGTCCAGCTTCAGCCCGGCCAGGGACGGCCGCTCCGCCACCGGGTCGCCCAGCACCCACACCCCGCTGCGGCCCTCGACCCGGGTGCCCTCGATGCCGAACTCGGCGCAGACCCGGATCAGCGCCTCTTCCAGGCGGCGGACATGGGCGACGACGTCCACCGGGCGCGGCAGCTTCTGGATGGGGTAGCCCACCAGCTGGCCGGGCCCGTGCCAGGTGATCTTGCCGCCGCGGTCCACGTCGATGACCGGGGTCCCGTCCAGGGGGCGCTCGTCGTCCGTCGTGCGCCGGCCCGCGGTGTACACCGGCTGGTGCTCCAGCAGCAGACAGGTGTCGGGCACCTCGTCGGCGAACCGGGCGGCGTGCACCCGGCGCTGCTCCTGCCAGGCCGCCTCGTAGTCCACGGCGTCGGCACCGAAGCCCAGATGTACGAAGCGCAGCGCCTCGGGTACGGGGGACGTCCCCGGGGAGATCGCGGTCACGGCAGCTCCTGTTCGAACCTCTGGTGCGTCTGGTGTACGCCTGCTGTACGCCTGCGTCTGGTGTGCGCCCATGCCACTGTACGGCGGCTGGTTCCGGACCTTTCAGGCGGCCGGTGTACGCACCATCCGTAGACCTCCCGTAGACCTCCGCCCCTGCTCACACGATCGGATGAACGTGTGGCTCAGGTGGCCAGAAACGTTCCGAAGGCCGTTACATTCACGCCGTTCTACAAGGGCGATGAGCATGCCGGACGGGGTCTGCCGAACCCGGCTGCCCGGCCCGGAAGGCAGGAGACCGGTAAAGCTGATGACGGATCGACCCGCGCACCACACCCCCAACCGCCAGCTCGCCGCGCTCATCGCCGAGGCGGGGTTCTCCAACGCAGGGCTGGCCAGACGCGTTGATCAGCTCGGCATCGAGCACGGCCTCGACCTGCGCTACGACAAGACCTCGGTGACCCGCTGGCTGCGCGGCCAGCAGCCGAGGGGCACCACCCCCGCGCTGATCGCGGAGGTGTTCACCCGCCGGCTGGGACGCCGGCTGTCCGCCCAGGACCTCGGCCTGGACGCCTGTGCGCCGGTGTACGCCGGCCTGGAGTTCGCCGCCACCCCGAGCGAGGCGGTGGACATCGTCAGCGGGCTGTGGCGCAAGGACTCCGGCAGCCATGCCGAGCTGCGCAAGATCGCCTTCACCCCGGCCGGGCTCGTGGTGCCCAGCCGGGACTGGCTGATCGGCCGCCCCGACGAGCGTGTCGCCCACGGCGAGCCCGCCGCCGAGGGGTCGGGCGGGTCGGGCCGGGTGCCCGCCCAGAGCAACCAGAGCGGCCACAGCAGCCAGAGCAACCACGGCGGCCAGAGCAACCACACCAGCCACACCAGCCGGAACTCGGTGCCCCGCCAGCGCCGTACCGAGCGGGTCGACCGCACCCAGGGCTCCCGGGTCACCTCCGGCGACATCGCGGCCCTCCGCTCGGTCGGTGAGCTCTTCCGGGCGCTGGACCACGCCTATGGCGGCGGTCACGCCCGGCAGGCGCTGGTGCGCTATCTGGAACACGAATGCGAGCCGATGCTGCGCGGCACATACGGGGAGGGCATCGGCCGCCGCCTGTTCGCGGCCGCCGCCGATCTGACCCGGCTGGCGGGCTGGACCTCGTACGACATCGCCGCACACGGCCTGGCGCAGCGGTACTTCGTCCAGGCACTGCGGTTGGCCCAGGCCGCCGGCGACCGGGCGTACGGTGCCTACGTCCTGGTGACGATGAGCCGGCAGGCCGTCTATCTGGGGCACGGCAGGGAAGCCGTCCAGCTGGCCCGCGTCGCCCAGCAGGGCATCGGGGGCGGCGCCCCGCCCGCCGTACAGGCGCTGCTGCACTCCGCGGAGGCACGCGGCCACGGGGTGATGGGCGAGGTCCGGGCCTGTACGGCGGCGCTGGCCCGCGCGGAGCGCGCGCTGGAGACCGCCCGCCCCGGTGATGACACCCCGTACTGGGCGCGCTTCTTCGACGAGGCGCAGCTCGCCGACGAGCTGGCGCACTGCCACCGCGACCTCCAGCAGTACCGCGCGGCCTCCCAGCACGCCGAGCGCTCCCTCCAGCTGCGCGCCGCCGGGTTCGCCCGCAGCCGGCTGTTCTGCCGGGTGGTGCTGGCGACCGCACGGCTGGGCCTGGGTGAGCTGGAGCAGGCCTGCACACTGGGCGCGGAGGCGGCGCTCCAGGCGTCCGAGATGCGGTCCGTACGCGCCCATGAGTACGTCAGGGAGTTCGAGCGACGGCTGGAGCCGTACCGGGACGCCGCGGCGGTCCGGGGGTACAAGGAGCGGGTGGCGGCGCTGGGCTGAGCCGCTCATGGCGTGTGGTTCAGCGCCGTTCACCGTTCACTGTTCGCCGTTCAGCGGCGCTCGGGTCAGCGGCGCTCGGGTCAGCGCCGCTCGGGTCAGCACCGTACGAGTCAGCGCTGCTCAGCACTGCGGGGTTCGGTACTGCGCGGCTCACGCCGCCGTGGGCAGGGTGTCGTCCGGCGGCTCCGTCGTCAGGGCCGGCAGGCCGAAGTCCTGGAGGACGGCGCGGGCGGCGCGGCGGCCCGAGTTGAGGGCGCCCTGGAGCGTGCTGGTGTCGCGGTGGTCGCCGCACACATACAGGCCGGACAGTACCCGGACGGGGCGCTCCGGATCGTGGGGCGGGGGCATCGCCGGTACCGCGTACGGGTCGTGATGCCCGGTCAGCAGCTGGCAGTCCTCGGCGCGCACACCATGGAGCCGTGCCAGCTGCGGCCGGACCGTCTTGTCGAGGACGGACAGCGGCAGCGCCGCCGCCGCGCCGAGCACGGTCGTGGTGATCAGGGGCCGGCCAGGCGGTGTACGGGACGGGTCGATCGCGCCGGCGAGGTAGCTGAACCCGACCGGCCCGTCCGTCGGGAGGATCAGCGTCCGGTCGCGGGCCGGCCCGCCGCCGCGCCCTCCGGACGTCGCCGCGCTGGTGTGGTGCAGCACCGTCACCGGATGGAAGGCGGGCACCCGCAGCCCCGGCAGCAGCTCGGCGGCATCGCGCGCGCCGGTGGCCACCAGCACCGCCCGGCAGGGGATGGCGCCGTGCTCGGCGGTGCTGACGCCCGTGGTGGAGACCGAGGTGACGCGGACGGACGTACGGACCGTGCCGGGCGGCAGCCCGGCGGCGAGCAGTTCGGGGACGGCCGCGGCGCCGCCGGCCGGCAGCCACAGCCGGCCCTCCGCGTACGCCCGTAACGCTGCCGCCGCGCCGCGGCTGGAACCGCGCAGCCTGGGATCGCACAGCAGCGCGGCCAGCAGAGGCCGCAGGAACGCGTCATGGGCGCGGAGAGGGAAGGCCGGACGGCTCGCCAGGGCGTCGTGGATGGGGCGGTCGGGCGGGGCGGTGGCCGGGGACGGGGCGAAGGCGGCGGAGGCGGCGGAGGTGGCGGAGGTGGAGGTCGTGCGGTCGGGGGCCGTGCGGTCGCTACGGTCGGCGGTGCGGCGATCGGTACGGCCGGCGGTGCGGCCGGTGGTGCGGCGGTCGGGGCGGCCGAGGGCGCGGCGGTCCGGGTGCGGGGCGATGCGACGGTCGGCGCGCGAGAGGGCGCGCGCCGCGGCGAGTGCGCCCCTTGTGCTCCGGGGGGCGCCGATCCGGTGTGTCCGCTGGCCGTTGTGGACGGTCAGACCGGGTGCGAACGGGCGGAGCGTCAGGTCCGTGAGCCCCGGGGTGCGGCGCAGCTCGGCGGCGGAGACGGCCAGCGGTCGTCCGCACCAGTCCAGCCGGAAGCCGTCCAGCAGGTCGGTGACGGACCGGCCGCCGATCCGTTCCGCGGCCTCCAGGACCGTGACCGACACTCCCGCGCCGGTCAGATGCCGGGCGGCGGCGAGGCCGGCCGGGCCGGCTCCCACGATGACGACGTCCACGGTCGATGTGGTGCGCAGCACATGCCCCTCCCGGAGGTCGGTCCCAGCTGTGGCGCACGGTTGTCATGCCCGCTGCCGCGCCGTGGAATGCCGAGTGCGGAATGCCGAGTGGTGTGTGCGAGGACGGTAGGGAGGCGGTGGCCCGTACGACAGGGGGCGCCCGGGGCGCGTCGGTGCGCCGTGGGGGGAGGGGCGGGGCGGCCGGGGCGTCTACGCGGCCTGGACGCCCCGGCCGCCCCGTACCTCCTACGCCCCCGTCCCCGCTACGCCCCGTACCCCCTACGTCCCGTACGCCCCTGGGTGCCGGGGCGTCAGGTCGTCAGGTGGTCAGGGCGTCAGATGGTCAGGGCGTCAGGGCGTGTCCACTAGCGCGGCCCGGACCGCGTCCAGGATGCGCGGATGGTCGAACGTGAAGCCGGATTCCAGCAGCCGCCGCGGCACCACCCGCTGACTGCCCAGCACATCCTCGGCGAAGTCCCCGAGGGCGATCCGCAGCACCGGCGCCGGAACGTTGAAGAGTGTGGGACGGTTCAGTACGTGGCCCATCACGGCGGTCACCTCGCGGTTGGTGACCGGTTCCGGGGCGGTGAGGTTGACCGGTCCGCTCAACTCCTCGGTGTCGAGGAGATGGCGGAGCGCCCGGACCTCATCGTGCAGAGAGATGAAGCTCCAGTACTGGCTGCCGTCGCCGAGCCGACCGCCCAGGCCCAGCCGGAAGACCGGGAAGAGCCGGCCCCAGGCGCCGCCCGAGCGTGCCACGACCAGCCCGGTGCGGGCGAAGACCGTACGGATCCCGGCGTCCTGGGCCGGTTTCGCCGCACGCTCCCAGGCCACGCAGACCTCCGGCAGGAATCCGGAGCCGGCCGTCCCGCTCTCGTCCGTACGCCGGTCGCCGGTGTCGCCGTAGTAGCCGATCGCGCTGCCGCACACGAAGACCCGCGGCGGGGCGTCCATGGCGGAGAGCGCCGCGGCGAGGGTCCGGGTGCCCAGCACCCGGCTGTCCCGGATCTCCTGCTTGTACGCGGCCGTCCAGCGGCGGTCGCCGACCCCGGCGCCGGCCAGATGCACCACTGCCGTGCAGCCGGTCAGCCCGGCCGTGTCGATGTCCTGCCCCTTGGGGTCCCAGCGCACCTCGTCGGGGGCCTTCGGCTCTCGGCGGACGAGCCGGACGACCTCGTGGCCGTCCGAGCGCAGAGACCGTACGAGTGCCTTGCCGATGAGTCCGGACGAGCCGGTGATCGCGATCCGCATGGGGCCATACTGCCTGCAGTGCCGGGGACCGTCCCGGTGATCACTCCGGTACTCCGGCGATCACTCCGGCGATCCCCCCGGTGATCACTGCCGGAAACGGTCCCACAGGGTGGGGAAGCGCTCCGCCAAGGCGTCGTCGTCCTCGAAGTCGATCACGGTGCCCAGCGGTTCACGCGGTTGCGGTGGCAGCCCCAGATCCGGCATCTGGGCCCCGGTGAGCTGTTCGTACGCCTCGTCCGCCGCATAACCCAGTTCCTCCCCGTCCCCGTCGACCTCGTCGTCGAAGTCGTCGAGAAGGTCGGCGAGGCCGTCCGGGTCGTGCAGCGCGCCCTCGAAGACCTCCCGGCCCTGGCCGATCAGCCAGCAGCGGAAGGAGTCGAAGACGTCGTCGCTGGCGCCGTCCAGGAGAACCGCGGCCGCTGCCCACACGTCCCAGGTGTACGCGCGGTGGTAGCGCGCCTCGAAGTGACGGGCGAAGTCCAGTACGGAGTCCGGGTCGAGTTGCAGCAACCGCTCGACCAGCACATCCGCCTGATCCTGCGGATCACCCTCGGCGACCTCACGCGAACCGTCGATCAGCTCCCAGAACTCCGTCTCGTCCATCACCGCTCCAGCATCTGTCCTGCCGCCGCCCGCCGCATGCGGAGTGCCCCAGATGCGACGGGGTCGTTATGCGACGGGGGCGTTATCGGGAGGCGTGGCCGACGACGGGGGAGGGGGGACGGGGGACGGGCAGCCTGTTCAGCGCCGCGACGGTGCTCCGTACTGGTGAGCCGCCGGTGAGCCGCCGCTGAGCCGCCGGTGAGTCGCCGCGGGTGACCGTCACCAGCACCACTCGTTGGACGGCCTGCAATGACCAAAACGGTATAGACGGAAAAATCCACCAATTACCGCCGATTCAATTACCGCCAATTCGCGAAGGGCTGTTTCAGGCCATGCCCATGCCCATGGACGAACACCCGCGGGCCCATCTCGAACGGGCCGAGGCGGCCATCGTCGAGCACTACCCACGGCTCGTCCGTCTCGCCTACCTCGTACTGCCTCCGTCGATGGGGCGCCACCGCCGGGTCCTGACCGCCCACGGCCTGGTCCAACGGGCGCTGCCACGGACCGGTCGCCGCCGGCCGGCCGGCGGGCTGCCCGCGCAGCGCGGTCCGGTGCCCGAATCGGGCTACGACCTGGTACGGCTGCGAACCCTTCGGCTGGCCCTGGCGTATGAGCAGTGGCAGGGCCGCGGGCTGCCCCTGCTCCCCGTTGTGCGGGCATGGCCGCTCCTCCCCGTCGTATGGGGGCTGCGGCTCTTCCCGCGCGCCGGCGGTGCCGAGGAACTCGCCCTGGACCAGGCGCTGTCCGCCGCCCCGGCGTCGGTGCGGGCCGCCATCGGGCTGTGGCAGCTGGAGGGCCTGGACGAGGACACCGCGCGTGCCGTTCTGGGCCGGGCCGGGGCCGAGGAGCCGGAGGCGGCGCAGCGGGCGGCCGAGCGGCTGGACCGGGAGACCGAGGGCGGCGCCGCGGCGCTGCTGGCCTCGGGGGAGTTCGACCCGTGCACGGTGCAGGCCCGGCCGACGGACCTGCTGCGTCGCCGGCAGCGGCTGCGGGCCGCCCTCGCGCTCGCCGCGGTCCTGGCGATCGGCGGCGTGGCGGCAGCGGTGGGCGGGGGAGCGGACCTGCCCGGCCGCTCCGGAACCGCCGCCGAGCAGGCGCTGGACCCGGCCCGGCTCGTACGTACCCCCAACGAGCAGTGGGCCGACACCTCCCGGGTCGACTTCACTGCCTGGCCCGCCCGCGGCCGGCGGGCCGGCGACCAGGAGCTGCTGGCGCGGGCGCTGCGGGTCTGGGCGGCGCCGCCCGCCGACGCCCGGATCACGGCGACCGCGGGCACCTCCACCCGCCCGCCCGGCCAACCGCCGCAGCTGCTGTACGCGGGGCTGATCGACAACGTCATGGTGGTGGTCTTCCACGACGGCGAGCGCCTGGTCCGCTACGCCGAACCCGAGGGCGCCACCCCCACTCTGCACTTCGCGCGCGTCGACAACGCCGACCTGACCACCGGCGCGGGGCTGGTGATCGGCCGCGGCAACGGCTGGATGCGCTATCTGCTCGCGCCGTGGATCTCCGACGTCGGCACCCGTGACCTGCTGGCCCCGGACCTCCCGCCGCACGGGCTGCATGTCGCCCCGGACGGCGTTACCGACCGGATCGCCACACCGCCCCCGGCAGGCGCCCGCTGCGGACGCTGGCCGGTGGCGCAATTCCGCCCCTCGGCGCGGCTCGGGACGGCTGCTCCGGCCTTCCTGCTGGCCGACCTCGACGACCTCGTACCGGTCCATCTGACGTATCTGCCGCTGCCGTCCGCCGGGGGGCCGACGTCTGACGGGAAGCCCCCCGCCGGGCCGTCCTCTGGCGGGGAACCGCACGGCTACGGGGAACCGCACGGCTACGGGGAACCGCATGAGGCGACCGACGCCCCGGCGCTGCGGAGCTGGGCCCGTACCGCGTGCTCACTGGGGGCGCTCCGGGGGGCCGGCGTACGGTCCGTCAACGACTGGGCGTTCGCCGAACAGGACCTCCCCGAGGGCGGCGGACGGGCGACCTGGGTCTGCTCCCGCGCCGACACCTGGCGCGGGCCCGGCACCGTGACCGTCCGCTTCCTGCCGCCCGCCGCACGGCCCACCGACCCCGGCCGGATCGCGGGGCGCGCCACCGGCACCGCCGCCTGCGGCCGCTTCGGCCCGCACATCGTCGGGGACGTCCACTGGCAGGCGGGGTCCGGCAGGTGGTACCTGCTCGCGGCCGGCAGCCGGGACGTGGGCGGCCTCGACGCCCGGGGCGGCGGCGTACGGGCCGCCGGGACGACCGGCACTCTCGCCGCGCCCGCCGGACCGGACGCTCGGGCGGAGGTCATCGGGCACCTGCGGGACGGCCGGACCATCCGAGCGGTCGAGCCGTAGCGGCGGATGCCGGAATCCCGACTGGGTGCAGGACCTCTGACCGGGTGCAGGACCCCTGATCGGATGCAGGATTCCTGACCGGGTGCAGGAATCCCGACAGAAGGTGTCGGGTTTCGCTGCCAGAGTCGGTCGCGCCGTTCGAGGGGCCCGCCGGGCCCCGGCATCCGACAGCGAGGAGCGACACATATGACGGAGCGTCAGCAGCAGGGGCAGGCGGGCCATGGGCAGGGGCGGGCAGGGCGCACGGACGACCGGCCCGTGGCGGCGGATCTGACCGGCCGGGTGGCGCTGGTCGCCGGTGCGACCCGGGGCGCGGGGCGGGCGATGGCCGTGGAACTGGGACGGGCCGGCGCCCTGGTCTACGTCACCGGGCGGACGACCCGGGAGCGGGTCAGCGAGGTCGGCCGGCCCACGGAGACGATCGAGCAGACCGCGGAACTGGTGACCGAGGCGGGCGGCACCGGGATCGCCGTACCGACGGACCATCTGGAGCCGCCCCAGGTCAAGGCGCTGATCGAACGCATCGACGACGAACAGGGACGACTGGACGTCCTGGTGAACAGCCTCTGGGGCGGCGACCGGCTGATCGAGTTCAACACCAAGCTCTGGGACCTCGATCTGGACAGCGGGCTGCGGATGTTCCGCCTCGGCGTCGACTCCCACATCATCACCAGCCATTACGCGCTGCCGCTGCTGATCAGGCGGCCCGGCGGGCTGGTCGTCGAGATCACCGACGGCACCGTTGCGTACAACCGCGCCTACCGGGAGAACCTCTGCTTCGACCTGACCAAGAACGCACCGCACCGCATCGCCTTCGGCCTCGCCGCCGAGTTGAAGGAGTACGGCGGCACGGTCGTCTCGCTCACCCCCGGCTTCCTGCGGTCCGAGGAGATGCTGGACTACTTCGGGGTGACGGAGGAGACCTGGCGCGAGGCGATCGCCAAGGAGCCGCACTTCGCGATCGCCGAATCGCCGGCGCTGGTCGCACGGGCCGTACGGGCACTCGCCGCCGACCCGGACAAGCGGCGCTGGAGCGGCCAGTCCCTCTCCAGCGGCCAGTTGGCGAAGGAGTACGACTTCACCGACACCGACGGCTCCCGCCCGGACGCCTTCGGCTACTTCGAGGACGTGGTCATGGGTGGTAAGGACGCGACGGAGGAGGACTACCGCTAGGGGGAGATCCCCCCTGGAACACGGGAGTTTCCCCTACGGGGCCTTCGAACGCATCCCCTAAGGGTCGCGAGGGCCCCCTGCGGGGCCACAACAGACTGAGGCGGGGCGGTATTCCCGGGTGGTGTCCCCGGGGGGGGGGTATTCCCGCATGGTGTTCGCGAGCGGTCTTACCGCGACATTCCTGTGGGCTACGTGTACGTGGGCTATGCGTGCGTGAGCTGTGTATACGGGGGCTATGCGTACGTGAGCTGTGCGTACGCGAGCTATGTGTACAGGGTCGCTGTCCGGCGGGCGGCGGTGGCGAAGCGTTCGCGGAGCTCTGAGGGGGTGAGGATCTCGCCCTCCGGGCCGAGGGCCAGCAGTTGGGCGTAGGCCACCTCGGCGGACTCCACGCGCAGGGTGACGGTCAGCCGGCCGTGCTCGTCGGGGCCGCCGGCCGCCTGGGCCTTGTCGATCGCCTCGCCGGCCGCCGCGCGCTCGGTGACGTACGGCAGCTGGAGCACACCGCGCGGGGAGAGCCGCACCACCACCTCCTCGCGCAGGAGCGAGCGCGCGAACTGGGCGGCCCGTTCCGCCCAGAACGCCGGCAGATCGAATGATGCCTCGCGCGCGAACCGCCCACTGCCTCCGGGGTGTTCGGTGTCGATGGCGATGAAGCGGTCCACGCGGTACACGCGGAAGTCGCCCTGGGCGCGCGCCGCCAGATACCAGACCCCGGCCTTCAGCACGAGTCCGTACGGCTCCAACTCCCGCTCCACCTCGGTGTCCTTGCGGAGGTACCGGGCGACGATCCGGCGGTCGTCCCAGACCGCGTCCGCGAGCGCGGGCAGCAGGGCGGGGGTCTCGGGCTCCTGATACCAGGCGGGCGCGTCGAGGTGGAAGCGCTGGGCGGCGTCCGTCGCGGCGTCCCGCAGCTCGGGCAGCAGCGCGGCGGAGACCTTCAGCCGGGCGGCGGACGCGGCGTCCGCCAGGCCCATCTCGCGCAGTGCGGAGGGCACTCCGGACAGGAAGAGCGCCTCCGCCTCGCTGCGGCCGAGGCCGGTGAGGCGAGTGCGGTAGCCGCCTATGAGGCGGTAGCCGCCGGTCCGTCCGCGGTCGGCGTAGACCGGCACCCCGGCCTCGGAGAGGGAGAGCACGTCCCGTGCGACCGTACGCTCCGAGACCTCCAGCTCCCGCGCCAGCTCGGGGCCCGTCATCGACGGCCGCGACTGGAGCAGCAGCACCATCTTGATCAGCCGTGCAGCACGCATGTCCCCATGATGCCGCCGGTCACTGACAACGCCCCTGGACCAGTGCCCCGGCAGGCAACGTTCGCCCCGTCGCCCCGTCGCGGCGTCCGGGAAGGACAAAGGCCCGGCCGTGGTCAGGGCATGAGGCCGGCCGGGCCAGTGGGTTCCCGTGTGGAGGCTACGGGCGCGGAAGGCCGCGTAGCCTCCACACGGGAGTTCAGGTCCCTTCGGGAGTTCAGGTCCCTTCGGGAGTTCAGGTCCCTTCGGGAGTTCAAGTCCCTTCGGGAGTCCAGATCCCCTCGGGAGTTCAGGTCCCCTTCAGGGGCGGGCGGCGCCCGGTGTCGGCCGGGGCCACCCGCGTCTCACAGGCCGTATCACAGGCCGTAGCGCTCCCGGGCCTCCTTGACCGCGGAGGCCTGCACCTCGCCACGGCGGGCGAGCTGGGCCAGCGCCGCGACCACGATCGACTCGGCGTCGACGCCGAAGTGGCGGCGGGCCGCGTCACGCGTGTCGGAGAGGCCGAAGCCGTCCGCGCCGAGCGAGCTGTAGTCCTGCTCGACCCACTGTGCGATCTGGTCCGGGACCTGCCGCATGTAGTCGCTGACGGCCAGGACCGGGCCCTCGACGTCGCTGAGCGCCTCGCGGAGGTACGGCGTGCGCTCCTCGCCGCGCAGCATGGCCTCGTCGGCCTCCAGCGCGTCGCGCCGCAGCTCGGTCCAGGAGGTCGCGGACCACACATCGGCGGCCACGTGCCACTCCTCGGCGAGCATCCGCTGGGCCTTGAGCGCCCAGTGGATCGCGGTGCCGGAGGCCAGCAGCTGGATCGCCGGGGCGTCGGCGGGCGCCGAAACGCCCGCCGTGGCCGCGGTGTTGAAGCGGTACAGACCGCGGACGATGCCCTCGTCGACGCCCTCGGGCTTGGCCGGCTGGGGCATCGGCTCGTTGTAGACCGTGAGGTAGTAGAAGACGTTCGGGTCCTCGCCCGGGGCGGCCTCGCCGTACATCCGGCGCAGACCGTCCTTGACGATCGCCGCGACCTCGTACGCGAACGCCGGGTCGTACGTCAGCGCCGCCGGGTTGGTCGCCGCGATCAGCGGCGAGTGGCCGTCCGCGTGCTGGAGGCCCTCACCGGTCAGGGTGGTGCGGCCGGCCGTGGCGCCGACGAGGAAGCCCTTGCCGAGCTGGTCGCCGAGCTGCCACATCTGGTCGGCGGTGCGCTGCCAGCCGAACATCGAGTAGAAGATGTAGAAGGGGATCATCGTCTCGCCGTGCGTGGAGTACGCGGTGGCGGCGGCGATGAAGTCCGCCATCGAACCGGCCTCGGTGATCCCCTCGTTGAGGATCTGGCCGTCCTTGGCTTCCTTGTAGTACATCAGCTGGTCGCGGTCGACCGGCTCGTACGTCTGGCCCTTGGGGGAGTAGATGCCCAGGGACGGGAAGAGCGACTCCATACCGAACGTGCGGGCCTCGTCGGGGACGATCGGCACCCAGCGCTTGCCGGTCTGCTTGTCGCGGATGAGGTCCTTGACCAGGCGGACAAAGGCCATGGTCGTAGCCACGGACTGGCTGCCGGAGCCCTTGTCGAAGGCGGCGAACGCCTTGTCGGCGGGGGCGGGCAGCGGCGCGACCGGGTGGACGCGGCGGGCCGGGGCCGGGCCGCCGAGCTCCGCGCGGCGCTCCTGGAGGTAGCGGACCTCGGGGGAGTCGGCGCCGGGGTGGCCGTAGGGGACCTGGCCATCGGCGAACCGGCTGTCCGGGATGGGGAGTTCGAGCAGGTCACGCATCGTCTTGAACTCGTCCACCGTCAGCTTCTTCATCTGGTGGTTGGCGTTCTTCGACGCGAAGCCCTCGCCGAGCGTGAAGCCCTTGACGGTCTGGGCCAGGATGACGGTCGGGGCGCCCTTGTGGCCGAGGGCGGCCTTGTAGGCGGCGTAGACCTTGCGCGCCTCGTGGCCACCGCGCGACAGGTGGAAGCACTCCAGGATCTTGTCGTCGGAGAGCAGCTTGGCCATCTCGACGAGCGCGGGGTCGGCCCCGAAGAAGTCCTGGCGGATGTAGGCGGCGTCGCGGGTCTGGTACGTCTGCACCTGGGCGTCCGGTACCTCGCGCAGGCGGCGGACGAGCGCGCCGGTGGTGTCGAGCTGGAAGAGCTCGTCCCAGGCGGTGCCCCACAGCGACTTGACGACGTTCCAGCCGGCGCCGCGGAACTGGGCCTCCAGCTCCTGCACGATCTTGAAGTTGGCGCGGACCGGGCCGTCCAGGCGCTGCAGGTTGCAGTTGATGACGAAGGTGAGGTTGTCCAGGCCCTCACGGGAGGCGAGCGCCAGTGCGGCGGTCGACTCCGGCTCGTCCATCTCGCCGTCGCCCAGGAACGCCCAGACGTGGGAGTCCGAGACGTCCTTGATGCCGCGGTTGGTCAGGTAGCGGTTGAAGCGCGCCTGGTAGATGGCGGAGAGCGGGCCCAGACCCATGGAGACGGTCGGGAACTCCCACAGCCAGGGGAGCCGCCGCGGGTGCGGGTAGGAGGGGATGCCCTGGCCGCCGGCCTCGCGGCGGAAGTTGTCGAGGTGCTCCTCGGTGAGGCGGCCGTCGAGGAAGGCGCGGGCGTAGATGCCCGGCGCGGCGTGACCCTGGATGTAGAGCTGGTCGCCGCTGCCGTCGCTCTCCTTGCCGCGGAAGAAGTGGTTGAAGCCGGTCTCGTAGAGCCAGGCCGCGGAGGCGAAGGTGGCGATATGGCCGCCCACGCCGTACTTGGAGCCACGCGTCACCATCGCGGCCGCGTTCCAGCGGTTCCAGGCGGCGATCCGGGCTTCCATCGCCTCGTCGCCCGGGATGGCGGGCTCGGCGGCGGTGGGGATCGTGTTGAGGTAGTCGCTCTCCAGGAGGCGGGGCAGCGCGAGCCCCGAGTCCTCCAGAGTGCGGCGCATCAGGTACGCGGCGCGCTGCGGGCCCGCTGCTTCGGCGACCGCGTCAAGCGACTGGCGCCACTCGGCGGTCTCCTCGGGATCGCGGTCCGGGAGCTGGTCGAGCTGGCTGTACGGCTGGCGCACGGGATCGGGCATGGGTGGCCCCTTTCCGGACGAGGGAAGCTCCGGGGGTGCCGTCGAGGCCCGGCCGCGCCCTGGGGCGGCGGCGGGGTCTCGACGACACCCGGTGCGAGTTCGGCAGTTGCAGGTTCGGCAGGTTCAGCAGGTTCGACAGGCAGGGTGTCGCGCCCCAGCGAACGACGATACGCCCCTGATCGATGATCGATCAACGCGACCGGGACGAAAAACCGCAGGTCGGCACGGGGTGTCACAAATCTCGGCACGCGGTGCCAGCTCCGGAGTCCGCCTCCGCTACGCCCCGCAGTCCCTCCCGGACCCTCGGTGCGCGCCCGCGGGGCCCGCCGCCGCTCTCTCCGCCGAGCTCTGCCCCACCCGTTCCCGGTGCGCGCCCGCGGGGCCCGCCGTCTCCCGGAGAACCTCCGCCCGGCTCTCAGACCCGCGGCGCGCAGCTCAGTACATGCGACTTCAGCAGGGCGCCGATCTTCGGATCGCGCCGCCGGAACGCGTCCACGATCTCCTGGTGTTCCCGGGCGTGCGAGCGCGGCTCCGGGCTGAACCAGCGGATCGACAGGGTCGTCCAGACCTCGATGCCCAGCGACTCCCACGTGTGCGACAGGACGGAGTTCCCGGCCGCCCGCACGATCTCCCGGTGGAAGGCCACCGTGTGCCGCACCTGCGCCTCCCCGTCGGCGGCTCGTTCCGCCTCCCGCAGCGCCGCCACCTCCCGTTCCAGCGCCGAGGTGTCCTCGGCCAGCCGCCCGGCGGCCAGCTCCGCGGCCACCTGCTCCAGCCCGGCCCGGACCGGGTAGCTTTCCTTCAGGTCGTCCGCGGTCAGATTCCGTACCCGGACGCCCTTGTTCGGCGCCGACTCGATCAGCTGGAGCGACTCCAGCTCGCGCAGCGCCTCCCGTACGGGCGTCTGGCTGACCTCCAGCTCCACCGCGATCCGCCGCTCCACGATCCGCTCGCCCGGCTGCCAGCGGCCGCTGACGATCCCCTCGAGGATGTGCTCGCGGATCTGCTCGCGCAGCGAATGGACGACGGGCGGGGTCATGAGGTGCTCCTTCAGAGCGCGGATGACGAGGGCCGGGGGAGGGGCCGCTGGTGGGGGCCATTATCCGGGACGGGGACCTGCGCGGAAGCCTTGCGCGGAAGCCGGCATCCGGACGATGACGTGCGGAGATGAGGACGCGAAAGGGGCCGGTTCCGGTTCGTCCATGGACGAACCGGAACCGGCCCCTTTCACGTGCCTACCGGGTGACCGAGGCTCAGAGACCGATCTCGGTCTCGAACTCGGCGGCCTCCAGGATCTGCTTGACCGTGGTCAGGTAGCGGGCGGCGTCGGCGCCGTCCACCAGACGGTGGTCGTAGGAGAGCGCGAGGTAGGTCATGTCGCGCACCGCGATGGTCTCGCCGAGCTCCGGGTGGTTGATGACCACCGGGCGCTTGACGGTCGCGCCGATGCCCAGGATGCCGACCTGGTTCGGGGGCACGATGACGGTGTCGAACAGGGCGCCGCGCGAACCGGTGTTGCTGATGGTGAAGGTCGCACCGGACAGCTCGTCCGGCGTGATCTTGTTCGCACGGACCTTGCCCGCCAGGTCCGCCGTCTTACGGGCGATCCCGGCGATGTTGAGGTCACCGGCGTCCTTGATGACCGGGGTCATCAAGCCCTTCTCCGCGTCCACCGCGATACCGACGTTCTCGGTGTCGAAGTAGGTGATGGTGCCCTCGGCCTCGTTGATCCGGGCGTTGATGACCGGGTGGGCCTTCAGCGCCTGGACGGCGGCCTTGACGAAGAACGGCATCGGGGAGAGCTTGACGCCCTCACGCTGCGCGAAGCCGTCCTTGGCCTTGTTGCGCATCCGCATGATCTTGGTGATGTCCACCTCGACCACGGAGGTCAGCTGCGCCTGGCCGTGCAGGGCCTTCATCATGTTGTCGCCGATGACCTTGCGCATCCGCGGCATCTTGACGGTCTGGCCGCGCAGCGGCGAGACCTCCAGCGCGGGGGCCTTGGAAGCCGCGGGGGCCGGAGCGGCAGCGGCCGGGGCGGCGGCCTTGGCGGCCTCGGCGGCGGCGATGACGTCCTGCTTGCGGATCCGGCCACCGACACCGGTGCCCTTGACCGTGGCGAGGTTGACGCCGCTCTCCGCGGCGAGCTTGCGCACCAGCGGAGTGACGTACGCACCCTCGGCCTCACCGGCGGCCGGAGCCGGGGTGACGGGCGCGGGGGCGGCAGCCGGGGCCGGCGCCGGCGCGGGGGCCGGGGCAGCCGGAGCGACCGGGGCAGCCGGGGCGGCGGGCGCCGGGGCAGCCGCAGCGGGCGCGGCGGCCGGAGCCGGAGCGGCAGCGGGGGCCGGAGCCGCGGGGGCCGGGGCGGCAGCCGGAGCCGCGCCCTTCGCGCCGATCACGGCGAGCTTGGCGCCGACCTCGGCGGTGCCGTCCTCGCCGACCACGATCTCCAGCAGGACGCCGGAGACCGGCGCCGGGATCTCGGTGTCGACCTTGTCGGTGGAGACCTCGAGCAGCGGCTCGTCGGCCTCGACCTCCTCGCCGACCTCCTTCAGCCAGCGGGTGACGGTGCCCTCGGTGACACTCTCGCCGAGCGCGGGGAGGGTGACGTCAGTGCCCTCGGCAGCGCCCGCGGGGGCGGCGGCCGGGGCCGGGGCGGCGGCAGCCGGAGCCGGGGTCGGCTCGGGCTGCGCGGCGGGGGCCGGGGCCTCGGCGGCGGCCGGAGCCGGCGCAGCGGCCGGGGCGCCCGTGCCGTCGTCGATCAGGGCCAGCTCGGCGCCGACCTCTACGGTCTCGTCCTCGGCCACCTTGATGGAGGACAGGATGCCGGCGGCCGGGGCCGGGATCTCGGTGTCGACCTTGTCGGTCGACACCTCGAGCAGCGGCTCGTCGGCCTCGACGCGCTCACCCTCGGCCTTGAGCCAGCGGGTGACGGTGCCCTCGGTGACGCTCTCGCCGAGCGCCGGAAGGGTTACGGAAACCGCCATGGTTTCGGTTGCTCCTTACGAATTGCTGTTGTGGTCGTCGCGCCCGGGTGGCGTCAGTCGTGGGAGTGGAGGGGCTTGCCGGCCAGGGCCAGGTGGGCCTCGCCGAGCGCCTCGTTCTGCGTCGGGTGCGCGTGCACGAGCTGCGCGACCTCGGCCGGCAGGGCCTCCCAGTTGTAGACCAGCTGGGCCTCACCGACCTGCTCGCCCATACGGTCACCGACCATGTGGACGCCGACCACGGCACCGTCCTTGACCTGGACGAGCTTGATCTCGCCCGCGGTCTTGAGGATCTTGCTCTTGCCGTTGCCCGCGAGGTTGTACTTCAGAGCGACGACCTTGTCGGCGCCGTACAGCTCCTTGGCCTTGGCCTCGGTGATGCCCACCGAAGCGACCTCGGGGTGGCAGTACGTCACGCGCGGCACACCGTCGTAGTCGATCGGCACCACGTTCTGACCGGCCAGCCGCTCCGCCACCAGCATGCCCTCGGCGAAGCCGACGTGCGCGAGCTGGAGGGTCGGGACGAGGTCACCGACGGCCGAGATGGTCGGCACGTTGGTCTGCATGTACTCGTCGACCAGGACGTAGCCGCGGTCCATCGCCACGCCCTGCTCCTCGTAGCCCAGGCCCGCCGAGACCGGCCCGCGGCCGATCGCGACCAGCAGCACCTCGGCCTCGAAGGTCTTGCCGTCGGCGAGGGTCACCTTGACGCCGTCGGCGGTGTACTCGGCCTTGTCGAAGAAGGTGCCGAGGTTGAACTTGATGCCCCGCTTGCGGAAGGCCCGCTCCAGCAGCTTGGAGCTGTTCTCGTCCTCGACCGGGACGAGGTGCTTGAGGCCCTCGACGACGGTGACGTCGGTGCCGAAGGACTTCCACGCCGAGGCGAACTCGACGCCGATCACGCCGCCGCCCAGGACGATCGCGGACTTCGGCACGCGGTCCAGCTTGAGCGCGTGGTCCGAGGAGATGATGCGGTTGCCGTCGATCTCCAGACCCGGCAGCGACTTCGGCGTCGAGCCGGTCGCCAGCAGGATGTGACGGCCCTGGACGCGCTGGCCGTTCACGTCGACGGAGGTCGGGGAGGAGAGGCGGCCCTCACCCTCGATGTACGTCACCTTGCGGGAGGCGACCAGGCCCTGCAGGCCCTTGTACAGGCCCGAGATGACCTCGTCCTTGTACTTGTGGACACCCGCGATGTCAATGCCCTCGAAGGTGGTCTTGACACCGAACTGGTCGGCCTCACGAGCCTGGTCGGCGATCTCGCCGGCGTGCAGCAGCGCCTTGGTGGGGATGCAGCCGTTGTGCAGGCAGGTGCCGCCGAGCTTGTTCTTCTCGATCAGGGCGACGTCGAGGCCCAGCTGCGCCCCGCGCAGGGCAGCGGCGTAACCACCGCTACCGCCTCCGAGGATCACTAGGTCGAAAACGGTGCTGGCGTCGTTCGCCACGTCACGTCCTCCATGCATGGGTGCGCCGGAGCCGGTCGTCGATGACCGGACCGCGGCTGGTGTTCGGCCGCTTTCACGTCGGCCCTGGGTAAGGGGGGCCCTGTCCTGCCGAGAACCCATCTTCGCACTTGTTCCACGAAGCCGGGACGGCGGGCCGGGCTCTGAGCGGCCACGCGGCCGCCCTGGGGGTGTTACTCCTGCGTAAGGACGTCGGATTTCGTCGAGGGCGAACAGTGGGCGAAACATCGGCCGGGTCCGCCCGCACCCGTGCGCTGCCCGTACGCGCCCCCGCCTCCCCCGTCGCGCACGCAGCGTGCCGAATCCGCCGTACGCACACCGACGGCCCCGGGCGGTGCGCTCGGGGCCGTACGGACACGACGGGCCGGCCGGAACGGCGTCAGCCGAGGTCGCCCGCGGCGGTGCGCTCGGCGAGCCGCACCAGGGTGCGCACGGCGGAGCCGGTGCCGCCCTTGGGGGTGTAGCCCCAGGGCGAGCCCTCGTGGAAGGCCGGGCCCGCGATGTCGAGGTGCGCCCAGGTGATGCCCTCGCCGACGAACTCCTTCAGGAAGAGTCCGGCGGTCAGGCCGCCGCCCATCCGCTCACCCATGTTCGCGATGTCGGCGACCGGCGAGTCCATGCCCTTGCGGAGGTGGGTGGGCATCGGCATCGGCCAGGACTGCTCGCCGACCTCCTCCGCGATCTCGTGGATCGAGGTACGGAAGGCGTCGTCGTTCGCCATGATCCCGAAGTGGCGGTGGCCCAGCGCCAGCACCATCGCGCCGGTCAGCGTGGCCACGTCCACGATCGCGTCCGGCGACTCCTCCGACGCCCGGGTCAGGGCGTCGGCCAGCACCAGCCGGCCCTCGGCGTCGGTGTTGAGCACCTCGACGGTCTTCCCGCTGTACATGGTCAGCACGTCGCCGGGGCGGGTGGCGTTGCCGGACGGCATGTTCTCGGCGAGCGCCAGCCAGCCGGTGACGTTCACCTCCAGGCCCAGCCGGGCGGCGGCGACCACCGCGGCGAAGACCGCGGCCGCACCGCTCATATCGCACTTCATGGTCTCGTTGTGGCCGGCCGGCTTGAGCGAGATGCCGCCCGAGTCGTACGTGATGCCCTTGCCGACCAGTGCCAGGGTCTTGTTCGCCTTCGGGTGCGTGTGCGCGATCCGCACCAGCCGCGGCGGGGCGTCCGAGCCCTGGCCGACGCCCAGCAGGCCGCCGTAGCCGCCCTTCTTGAGCGCCTTCTCGTCCAGCACCTCGACCTTGAGGCCGAACTCCTTGGCCGCGGCCTGCGCCTGGGCCGCGAACGCCTTCGGGTCGAGGTCGTTGGAGGGGGTGTTGATCAGGTCGCGGGCGCGGTTGATCTCCGCGGCCAGCGTCTGGGCGCGCGCGGCGGCTGCCTTGAACTCCTTGTCGCGCGGCTTCGCGCCGAGGAGCGCGATCTCCGCCAGCGGCTGCGACTTGGCGTCGTTCTTCTTGCCGCCCTTGGCGTCCTTGCCGCCGTCGCCGCCGTTGCTGCGGTACGAGGTGAAGGCGTACGCGCCGAGCAGCGCGCCCTCGCTCACCGCGGCGGCCGCCTCGGCGTCCTCGACCGGCAGCGCGAAACCGGCCTTCTTGCTGCCGGCCAGCGCCCGGGCGGCGCTGCCCGCGGCCCGCCGGAGCGCCTCGTTGTCATAGGCGTCGCCCTTGGCCGGGGCGTCGCCCAGGCCGACCGCCAGCACGACCGGCGCCTTGAGGCCGTCGGCGGCGGGCAGCTTGGTCGCCTCGCCCTCGGCACCGGTCGCGCCGAGGGTCTCCAGCACGGCGGCGAGCTTGCCGCCGAAGGCCTTGTCCACGGCTTCCGCGCCGGGAGCGACGACGACGCCCTTGGCGCCCTTGGCCACGCCGACGACGACGGCGTCCGCACGCGCCGTCGCGGCGGAAGAAGTACTGAGGGTCAGTGCAGTCACGGTGATGAGAGTCCTGTTCCGTCCGGGAATCCGTTCGCGCCTGGGGCGCTGCTGCGGCCGAGCCTACGCTTGGCGGCGCCGCCAGGCCCGGCCTGAGGGAAGGTGGAATGCCGCACCGTTGCGCGGCGGTGTGCCGCATCCGGTGCCGTACGAGCCGACGGGCTGATGAACTCCCGTGAAACATAAGGGAGTTGAGCGGGGGTCAAGGTCAGCCCAGCGTCAGTACGATGAGTGCGGCCAGTCCCGCGCTCTCCGCCAGCGCGCCGAACACATCCCCGGTCACCCCGCCGAACCGCCGCCGGCAGTGGCCCAGCAGCAGCTCGCCGGCCGCCAGCCCGAGCAGCGCGGCGCTCGCGGCATGCAGTGCGCCGTACGGGCCGAAGCCGGCGCCCGCGGCCGCGGAGCCGGCGACCACCAGCACGGCGCACAGCACCGCCGCCCGCACCGGGACCGTCTCCGCGACCGCCGCGCCCAGCCCCTCCGGACGGGCCGCCGGCACCCCCGTACGGGAGGCCAGGGTCAGCGCGGCGCGCCCGGTGACCGCCGCGACCGCCGCCCCGAGCGCGCCGTACGCCCAGCCCCCGGCGTACAGCCGGTCCAGCGCGGCCACCTGGGCCAGCAGGGCGAACAGCAGGGTGACGACCCCGAACGGGCCGATGTCGGACCGCTTCATGATGCGCAGCGCGTCCCCGGCGGGCTTGCCGCTGCCCAGGCCGTCCGCGGTGTCGGCGAGCCCGTCCAGATGCAGGCCGCGGGTGAGGACGGCGGGCACCGCCGCGCTGCCGACCGCGGCCAGCAGCGGCCCGCCGCCGAGCAGCAGCACCGCCCCGCCGAGCGCCGCCGCGCACAGCCCGACCACCAGCCCGGCCAGGGGTGCGCAGAGCATCCCGCCGCGCGCCGCCGCCCGGTCCCAGCGGGTGACGCGCACCGGCAGCACGGTCAGCGTGCCGAACGCGAAGCGCAGGGCGTCGGAAGGGGCCGGGGGAGCGGGGGTCTCGGTCACCGCGGCAGGCTATCCCCGGCGCCCGCCGCCTCCGCTGCCCGCCCCCACGGCTTCGGGGGCCGGTTTCCGCCGGCGCTGCCGCAGCTCCCAGAGGCCGCACGCCACCAGGACGCCCAGGATCGCCGCGATATGTTCCTTGCCGGCCAGGTTGTTCTTGATGAACACCACTTCGAAGATCATCGCGAACACCACCAGCGAGGCGGTGAACCACGCCCGGTAGCGCCAGCAGACGAAGAGCGCCAGCCCCACCACGGCCGCCGACGGCCCGGTGTCGTTGACGTACTTGTCCGAGTCGGGCAGCCCGATGGGGCTCTGCGGGCCGATCCAGATGCCGATCCGCGCGTACATCGTCCCGCAGAGCGTGGCGACGTACGCGATCAGCAGCGTCTGCCACCGGCCCACGCAGATCTCCGCGATCCCGAAGACGACCAGGATCTGGGCCAGGGCGCCCCACACCGGAAGATCCAGCGCCGGCACGAACAGCGACAGCGGGGTGCGCAGCAGCGCCACCCACAGATGCTCCCAGGCCTGTACGGCGCCGATGTCCTGGACCGCCCGATAGCCCCAGGGCTGGTTCTGGACGAACTGGAAGACCACCGTCAGGCAGATCGCGGTGAGCGTCAGCGGAATCGCCCGCAGCTTCCGCGCGGCCAGCGCGGACCCCACCGTCCCGAAGAGCGGGCCCCACTCGGCCCGCACGGCGCGCCGCAGGACGGATCCCTCCTGCCGCCGTGGCGCGGGTGCCCTCCGCCGCTCCGCCCCAGCCGAGCTCATCTCACATTCTCCAGGTGCTTGCGGCTGCGCCACTTGGGCAGACCGGGTGCTTCCAGAAAGCCTTCCGCACGGGCGGCGGCGAGACCGATCCGCAGCACATCGGTGCTCTTTTCGAAGAGCATGTACCGCGGCTCCCAGATCGGCCGGTATTTCGCGTTGGCGCGATAGAGCGATTCGATCTGCCACCACCGCGAGAAGAAACCGAGCAGTGAGCGCCACAGGCGCAGCACCGGGCCCGCGCCGAGTCGCGCACCGCGTTCGAAGACGGAACGGAACATCGCGAAGTTCAGTGAGACCTGAGTGATCTTCACCTCTTCCGCGCGCAGGATCAGCTGGAGGACCATGAACTCGATCAGCCCGTTGTCGGAGTCGCGGTCCCGCCGCATCAGGTCCAGCGACAGGCCCTTCGCGCCCCACGGGACGAAGCTGAGCAGCGCCCGCGGCGTACCATCGGCGTCGGCGCACTCCAGCATCACGCAGCGCCCGTCCGCCGGATCGCCGAGCCGGCCCAGCGCCATCGAGAAGCCGCGCTCGGTCTCCCCGTTCCGCCAGTCGTCGGCCCGCCGCAGCAGGCGGTCCATCTCGTCCGCGGGGATGTCCTCGTGCCGCCGGATCCGGACGGTGTAGCCGGCCCGCTGTACGCGGTTGTACGCCTGGCGTACGGTGCGCATCGCCCGTCCTTCGAGGGTGAACTCGGCGGTCTCCACGAGCGCTTCGTCACCGAGCTCCAGCGCGTCCAGGCCGTGCCGGGCGTAGATCGTGCCGCCCGCCTCGCTCGCGCCCATCACGGCCGGCGTCCAGCCGTGCTCCCGGGCCTCGGCCAGCCACACCTCGATCGCCCCGGGCCAGGCCTCGGGGTCGCCCAGCGGATCGCCGGAGGCCAGCGACACCCCGCCCACCACGCGGTAGGTGACCGCCGCCTTGCCGCTGGGGGAGAACAGCACGCTCTTGTCCCGGCGCAGCGCGAAGTAGCCCAGCGAGTCGCGGTCGCCGTGCCGGGCGAGCAGCGCGCGGAGCCGCTCCTCGTCGTCCCCGGTGATCGCCTCGGTGCTGCGTACGGACCGGAACGCCGCGAGCAGGACCGCCACCAGCAGCAGCGTGCTCAGCACATTGATCGTGGCATTGGCCCAGTTCGGGGTGGCGATCCCGGGGAAGTCCCGGTCGTCGCCGGCCAGCCACACCAGCCGCATCAGGCCGTACCCCCAGCGCTGCGCGAACGTCGACGAGGCGTCCTGCGCGGTGTTGGTGACGGTGACCAGCAGCGCCGCCAGCAGCGACGTGACGAGCAGGCCGCCGGCCGCGACCGCCGCCGCCAGCTTCGGGTTCGCGCGGTCGCCCTTGGCGTTGAACTCCCGTCGGCCGGCCACCAGCGCGCCCGCGAACACCAGCGTCACCAGCAGCGACACCCAGTTCTGCGGATGCGACCGGAACCCGGGGGCCACCACCAGCGCCACACCGAACAGCAGCGACAGCAGCCCGGACAGCACCAGGTTCAGGATCCACGCCGCCCGCTTGCGCCGCCGCAGCGTCACCGCCAGCAGCAGCGAGAAGCCGGCGGACGCGAAGCCGGCCGTCAGCAGGTACGGCGTGACGTACTCGTCGACGTTGTGCCGGCGGATGTCGTTGCCGAACGACACCCACACCGCGCCCAGCAGGTTGAGGAAGGTGACCGTGCGCAGGTACCAGATGCCGAAGGCGGCACCGCGCCGTGACCAGGAACCGCGGCGGTCGTCCGGTCGCTTCTCGTCCTGTTGCGGACGGTCGTGGTCCTGCTGCGGACGGCCCGGGTCCCGGCTCAAGCGATCTCTCCCACACAGCGTATGACGGCGGATTCCATGGGGAGTCGCCGGAAGTCCGGCGCCACGTCAGTCGCGTTCGGGCAGCTCTGCCGCCAGGGCCGCGGCCGCCTGCACCAATGGCAGGGCGAGCAGCGCCCCCGTCCCCTCGCCAGCAGTGACGCCGTGATCGAGGAGAGGGTTGAGTGCGATCCGGTCCAGCGCCTTGGCCTGCGCCGGCTCGCCGCTCGCCTGGCCGGCCAGCCACCAGTCCGGCGCCCGGAACGCCACCCGCTGTGCCACCAGCGCGCAGGCCGCCGAGACCACCCCGTCCAGGATCACCGGCGTCCGGCGCACCGCGCTCTGCAGCAGGAAGCCGGTCATCGCGGCCAGATCCGCGCCGCCGACCGCGGCCAGCAGCTCCAGCTGGTCGCCGAGCACCGGCCGCGCCCGGCGCAGCGCGTCCCGGATCGCCGCGCACTTGCGCATCCACGCCAGATCGTCGATCCCCGCCCCGCCCCGCCCCGTGACCACCGACGCGTCCGTACCGCACAGCGCGGCGATCAGCGTGCTCGCGGCCGTCGTCCCGCCGACGCTCAGATCGCCCAGCACCACCAGATCGGTGCCGGAGTCCGCCTCCTCGTCCGCGATCGCCATCCCGGCCCGGAACGCCGCCTCGGCCTCCTCGGCGGTCAGCGCGTCCTCGACGTCGATCCGCCCCGAACCGCGCCGCACCCGGTGGCGGGTGACCTCCGCGGGCAGCTCCTCCGGGTCGCAGTCCACGGCCAGGTCCACCACCCGCAGTCCTACGCCCGCACGACGGGCCAGCACCGCGGCCGGGCTCGTCCCGTCCAGCACGGCCCGTACGAGGTCCTTGGTGCCGCCGGCCGGCCGGGCCGACACCCCCAGCTCCGCCACCCCGTGATCACCCGCGAACAGCAGCACCCGGGGCTGCTCGACGGGCCGCACCGGCACCCGCTGCTGCGCCGCCGCCAGCCACTCGCCCAGCTCGTCGAGCCGGCCGAGCGCCCCTGGCGGTACGGCCAGCCGCGCCCGCCGCTCCTCGGCGTCACGGCGCACCCCGCCGTCGGGGCGCTCGATCAGTCGGGCGAAGTCATCGAGGTTCAGGCTGCTCATTGGCGGCAGATTACCGGCAATACGTTCGGCATGCGGCAGGGTTGCCGGGCCGGGCGGGTGGCACGCGGCGGGGGCTGCCTGGCCGGGCGGGCTGGGCCAGCGGTTGTCTCTCGGGGGACGCCGCGGTCAGGCCGCCGGTCCCGCGCCGCCGTCACGCCGGGTCCCCGCGGGCCGTGCCCCCGTAGGCCGTGCCCCCGTAGTACGACGCCGCTCCGCCGCGAACCGGACCTCCCACACCGCCGGCCGCAGTGTCCGAAGCACCGGCAGACGGTGCGGCAGCCCGTCCGGCCGCCGGGTACGCACCGTCACGACGCCCGGATGCGCGTCCGCCAGACCGGCCGCCCACCATGACGGCGCGTCAAAGACCAGCGCACCACCGGGGAACCGTTCCGCGCACGCCGCCACCAGGGCGCGCACCGCGGGCCGCGGCAGCCGGGTCAGCACCCGGGGCGCCGCGACGACGACCCCGCGCCACGGCTCCCGTACCGCGTCCAGCCAGCCGTGGCCGCCCATCGCGCATGCGACCGTCCGCCGCCGGGCGCCGTCCGGAAACAGCATCCGGCGCAGTGCGGCGGTCTCGGGCGGTGCCACCGTCAGCCAGGTCAGCCGCCCGTTGTCCAGCCGCCAGAAGGCGTTCCCCAGCCCCTCGCCGAGGGCGATCACCGTCGCGTCCGGATGCCGCGCCAGATAGGCGCGCACCGCCGCGTCGGTCGGATCGGTTCCGGTCACGGGTCCAGAGCACCCGCCGCCGCGCCGCCGGGGCAAGCGGACACGGGCTCCGGCGGGCGCCGTTCAGCCGCGCAGCGCAAGCGCCCGTCATTCTCCGAGGGGTCTTCGAGGGGTCTCCGAGGGGGTCTTGTCTTCGGGGGGTCTCCGAGGGGGTCTCCGAGAGCCACGGACCGGCGGGTCGGCGGGGACGGACACTCAGCCGCGCAGCGCCAGCGCCTGCCCGGCCACCACCAGCAGCACCTGCTCGCACTCCGCGCCGAACGCCGCGTTCAGCCGCCCCAGTTCGTCGCGGAACCGGCGGCCCGCCGCGGTCGCCGGCACCACCCCCGACCCGACCTCGTTGCTGACCGCCACCACCGGCCGGCGCGTCGCCCGCACCGCCGCCACCAGCGCATCGGTCCGCTCGTGCAGCGCCCGCCGGCCCCCGGCCTCCCACACCGCCTCATCCCACGCCCCGACCTCGTCCATCGCGTGCGTCAGCCACAGCGCCAGACAGTCGATGAGCAGGGGTGCGGTACCGCCGCCCGGCCGCCCGTTCCCTGAGCCCGCGCCGGCCTCCGGGGCCTCCGTCCCCTCCGGGGGCTCCGTGCCCTTCAGGAGCGGCACCAGATCGCAGGTCTCCACGGTCCGCCACCCGCTGGGCCGCCGCTCGCGGTGCAGCGCGATCCGCTCGGCCCACTCCGCGTCGCCGCCCCGGGCGCCCCCGGTCGCCACGTACACCACGTCGGGGAAGGCCGCCAGCCGCCGCTCCGCCTCCACCGACTTGCCGCTGCGCGCTCCGCCCAGCACCAGCGTGCGCCGGGGCAGATCCGGTACCGCGTGATACTCCCCGACCACCAGTGAGCTGCCGTCCGGCACCGTACGGGCGCCCACCGCGGCCAGCCTCCGGTGCAGCTCGGGCCCCGGCGGAACACCGTGGTCGATATGCACCGCGACCACGTCCGTCGCCGCGTCCACCGCCCCGCCCGCCCGCAGCCGAGCCAGCGCGTCCGGCCGCCCCAGCACATCGAGCAGCAGCAGGTCGTACGGCCCGTCCCCGTCCGGGCCCGCGGGGCCGCCGGGTGTACCGGGGACACTGTTGCTGTTCAGGCCGGCCGGTGCCGCCCCCGGGGGCAGGTACAGCAGGCGCTCGCCCTCCGGGCCGGAGATCTCGTACCCGGTACCGGGGATGTCCACGGCGACGGCCCGCACCCGGTGCCCGTCCAGGAGGGCCAGCTCCCGCCCGTCGGCGACCCGGCCCGGCGTGGGCAGCCCGGCCGGCACCTCCATCGCCGGTCCGTCGTGCGGATGGGAGAGCAGCACTTGACGCACGCCCGCCAGCGACTTCCCGGCCCGGGCGGCCGCGAAGGCCGGGCCCGGTGTCAGGTCGAGCAGCAGCGCACCGTCGACGAGCAGCGCGGTCGCCGCCCGCGCCTCGTCGCCGACGGCGGTCGCACACGCGGCACACGGGCAGTCGGGACGCGGCAGCCCCCGCGGGGCCCCGGTGCCGAGGAGAGTCACATCCACACCGCCGAGTTTCTCGCGTCGTTCCCCGGTGGGCGCGGCGGGGGCACCTCTCGACACGGCCAGTCCAGTGCGGCATGTTCCCGTATGGCGGGGTGGGGCATGGGTGAAGCGCAGCCACCAACGGCTCCTGCCCGGCTCGGCATGGCGTACGGGAACACGGCTGTGGAGGGGTGGGGCATGGGTGAAGCGCAACCACCAACGGCTCCTGCCCCGGCTCGGCACGGCGTACGGGAACACGGCCGTTAAGCTGCCGATCAGCACGGAAGCACGACATGGCGGGGTGCGCCCGGGCGCGGTCCGCCTGGCACACACGTACCCGGTGGGATCCAGGAGGCGTACATGGCGTGGACGTGGCGGTTCGAGAAGGCCGACGGCACGGAGACGGAGCCGGCTGTGGAACCGGAGGAATTCACCACGCAGGGCGACGCGGAGACCTGGATCGGCGAGCAGTGGAGGGCGCTCCTCGACGGCGGCGTCGACCGGGTCTGCCTTTACGAGGACGGCACGAAGATCTACCCGATGAGCCTGCACGGGGCCGACGGCGACAGCTGAGCACGACTGAGCACGACCACGACTGAGCACGACGCGGCGGCGCGGGCCGCCGGTCATGGAACTGCCGGCCGGATCCTCAGGACCTGGCCGGCAGTCACGTCACCTCTGCGAGCTCGCCGCCACTACGGCCGCTGCCCCCGCTTGACCTGCGGCTTGGGCAGGCGCAGCCGCCGCATCTGCAGCGTCCGCATCACCGCGTACGGCTTCACGCCCTTGAGGTTGTCGTTCGGGAACCGTTCCCGCAGCAGCTTGCCCAGACGGAACCAGATCAGTGCCGAGTCGAGCACGATCAGCACGATGATCACGAGCCACATCAGCAGCGCGATGCTCTGGATCGACGGCACCCGGACCATGGTGAGCACCAGGATCACCACGGCCATCGGGAGGAAGAACTCCGCGACGCTCCAGCGCGAGTCGACGTAGTCGCGCGCGAACCGGCGCACCGGCCCCTTGTCACGGACCGGCAGATACCGCTCGTCGCCGTTGGCCAGCGCCTCCCGCTGACGGGCCATATCGGCGCGGCGGGCCTCCCGCTGGGCCTTCGCCGCCTCTTTGCGGTTGGCCGGCGTGTGCGCGCGGGTCCGGCGGTGCGCCTGGGCCTCACTTCGCTTGGGCGTCGGACGGCCCTTGGGGGCCTGCGGGTCGCGGGGCTGCTGGGGCTGGTCCGCGGTCACCTTGGCGGGCGCGGCCTGCTCATCCTTCGAACGGCTTCGGAACACAATGCCCAAGGGTACGTGCTCGCGGTGCCCGGTCCAGGATCCGACGGCCACGATCCGGCAACGGCCCCCGGCAACGGCCGCCGCCGCAGACCCCGTCCGCACCCCGCGCCCTACCGGACCCGACCGGATCCGGCCGGAGCAGCGCCCTGGACAGAACCCCGGAAAGAACCCCGGAAAGGACCTCGGACAGGTCCCGTAGGGAACCCGTACGGAACCCGTACGGAACCCGGACGCAGCGCGGACGGAACCGGGAACACCCCCCGGCAGAATGGGCGGAGCACCCCCGCCCCGGAGCCCCCCTACTCCTTGCAGGGGAGGAGACGCACTGCGCGATCGTCCTGGAGGAGGAGCGCATCCGGGCGCGAACAGTGCGGTAATGGAACCAGGGCCCGTACTGTGGGGTCTGTAGATGTGCTGGAGCCGAAGCCCGAGGCGACTCGGTCAGAAGGGGGCGCGCGAGGCCCATGAGCGATGGTGTCATGAAGCGGATGGGGATGATCTTCCGCGCGAAGGCCAACAAGGCCCTGGACCGGGCCGAAGACCCGCGCGAGACCCTCGACTACTCGTACCAGAAGCAGCTCGAACTGCTGCAGAAGGTACGTCGCGGCGTCGCCGACGTGGCGACCTCCCGCAAGCGCCTGGAGCTGCAGCTCAACCAGCTCCAGGGCCAGTCCGCCAAGCTGGAGGACCAGGGCCGCAAGGCGCTGGCGCTCGGCCGCGAGGACCTGGCCCGCGAGGCGCTGACCCGGCGCAGCGCGCTGCAGCAGCAGGTCACGGACCTGGAGACGCAGCACCAGACGCTGCAGGGCGAGGAGGAGAAGCTCACGCTGGCCGCGCAGCGGCTGCAGGCCAAGGTCGACGCCTTCCGTACGAAGAAGGAGACGATCAAGGCCACCTACACGGCCGCCCAGGCGCAGACCCGTATCGGCGAGGCGTTCTCCGGCATCTCCGAGGAGATGGGGGACGTCGGCCTGGCGATCCAGCGTGCGGAGGACAAGACCGCACAGCTCCAGGCCCGGGCCGGTGCCATCGACGAGCTGATGGCGTCCGGCGCGCTGGACGACCCGTCGGGTATGGCCAAGGACGACATCACCGCCGAGCTGGACCGGCTCTCCGGCGGCAGCGATGTCGAACTGGAGCTGCAGCGGATGAAGGCCGAGCTGTCGGGCGGCCCGTCGGCCGGCAAGCAGGCGCTGGAGAGCGGCCAGGGCGGCCAGGCCCAGCCCGCTCCGCAGCAGCAACAGCCGCGTTTCGACAAGCAGTGACGGCCGGCGGCGGCTAGCCTCGCAGGGGACCGCTCTGCGACCGCTGGCCGAGCCGGCTCACTGAGATCGTCGGGACACCGGACAAGGGAGACCGTCGTGATCGTACGGATCATGGGGGAGGGCCAGGTGAAGGTGGCCGATTCCCACTTCATCGAGCTCAACAAGCTGGACGACGAGCTGCTCGAGGAGATGGAGGGCGGCGATCAGGAGGGTTTCCGGCGCACGCTCGGTGCCCTGCTGGACGCGGTACGCCGGCTGGGCGAGCCCCTGCCGGACGACGCCCTGGAGCCGTCGGAGCTGATCCTCCCGCCCGAGTCCGCCTCGCTCGACGAGGTGCGCGAGATGCTCAGCGACGACGGCCTCATCCCGGGCTGACCACACCACTCCCGGGCTGACCACCCCCGGCGGCCCGCCCGCCATGCCCTTCCAGCGCATCACGGCCGCCTGACAGCACCATCCGCACCACCACACATCCGTCCGTATACCGCACACCGCATTCCGCACACCGCGCACTTCCCTACGGACACCGCGCCCCGGCCCGCCCTCGGACCGGGGCGCTACCGTGTGCTCTTGTGAGTCTCCTCGACCCCGGTCCGGACGGGCCCCGCGCCGTCGGCCGCTTCCAGTGGCACCGGAGGCATCCGCTGGCGCTCGACGCCGCCCTGGCGGTGGCCGCCTTCGCGTGCATCCTGGGCGGTGCGGTGGTCGACCCGCACCGCGTCCACGGTCCGCGGTTCGCGCCCGAGCACCTCACCGCGACGACCGTGGTGCTGGCGGCACTGGCCTGCACCGCCCTGGTGTTCCGCCGCCGGCTGCCCCGTACGGTCCTGGCCGTCACGGGCGCGCTGACCCTCGTCGGACTGGTCGCCCGCGACGGCGATCTGCGCGCCCCGGTGGCCGCCGCCGCGGTGATCGCGCTCTACAGCCTCGCCGCGCGGACGGACCGCCCCACGACATGGCGGATCGGCGCGCTGACCGTCGTCGTACTGACCGCCTCCGCGCTGCTCTACGGGCCCCGCCCCTGGTACGCGCAGCAGAACATCGCGATCTTCGCCTGGACGGGCATGGCCGCGGCGGCCGGCGACGCGGTCCGCAGCCGCCGGGCCTATGTGAACGCCATCCGCGAGCGGGCCGAGCGGGCCGAGCGGACGCGTGAGGAGGAGGCCCGCCGCCGGGTCGCCGAGGAGCGTATGCGCATCGCCCGTGAGCTGCACGATGTCGTCGCCCACCACATCGCCCTGGTCAACGTCCAGGCGGGCGTGGCCTCCCATGTCATGGACAGCCGGCCCGACCAGGCGAAGGAGGCGCTGGCGCACGTCCGCGAGGCGTCCCGCTCGGCGCTGGACGAGCTCCGCGCCACGGTCGGCCTGCTGCGGCAGTCCGACGACCCGACGGCTCCCACCGAGCCCGCCCCGGGCCTGGGCCTCCTCGACCCGCTCACGGAGGGTTTCGTCCGCGCCGGGCTCCCCGTCGACCTGGACGTCCCGGAGGAGCTGGGGCAGCTGCCCGCCTCCGTCGACCTCACCGCGTACCGCGTGGTCCAGGAGGCGCTCACCAACGTCCACAAGCACGCCGGGAAGGGCGCCCGCGCCACGGTCCGGATCGTGCGGTCCAGGACGGCGCTGACCGTGACCGTCCTGGACGACGGCGCGGGCCGGGCCGGCGTCCCCCGCCAGAAGGGCGGCAGCCGGCCGGTTGTGGAGCCGGGTGACCGGCCTGCCACGGAGCCCGGCGCGGACGACGGCGGGCCGGAGGGCAGCGGCGGCGGCCACGGCCTGATCGGCATGCGCGAACGCGTCTCCGCCCTGCGCGGCACGGTCGCCACGGGCCCCCGCGCGGCCGGCGGCTTCCAGGTACGGGTCACCCTTCCGCTCCAGACCGTCCGCACGGGGGAGACAGCATGACGATCAAGGTCCTCCTCGCCGACGACCAGGCGCTCCTTCGCAGTGCGTTCCGGGTGCTGGTGGATTCCGAGCCGGATATGCGGGTGGTGGGGGAGGCCTCGGACGGCGCCGGGGCGTACGAGCTGACGAAGGCCGAGCGGCCCGATGTGGTGCTGATGGACATCCGGATGCCGGGGGTGGACGGCATCGCCGCGACCCGCATGATCACCGAGGACCCGGAGCTCACCGACGTCCGGGTGGTGATCCTGACGACCTTCGAGGTCGACGACTACGTGGTGGAGGCGCTGCGGAACGGCGCCAGCGGGTTCCTGGGCAAGGGCGCCGAGCCGGACGAGATGCTGGGGGCGATCCGTATCGCGGCCGCCGGTGAGGCGCTGCTGTCGCCCGTCGCGACCAAGGGCCTGATCGCCAAGTTCCTCGCCCAGGGCGGCAGTTCGGGCGACGGCGGGCCCGGCGTCCCGGGCGCGGAGCGGCTGGCGGCGCTGACCGGCCGGGAGCGCGAGGTGCTGGTACTGGTGGCCGGCGGGCACTCCAACGACGAGATCGCCGAGCGGCTCGCGGTCAGCCCGCTCACGGTCAAGACGCACGTCAACCGCGCGATGGCGAAACTGGGCGCCCGCGACCGCTCCCAGCTGGTGGTCATCGCGTACGAGTCGGGGCTGGTACGCCCACGGGCGCAGTAGAGGCCGGGAAATCCCCTACTGCGAACGCGGTACGGGCCGGGGCCGGAAACCGACCTGCGAGCGAGGAAAACCGGTCCGGCCATGGGCGAAGGTGAAGTCGAAGGGGAAAACGGGGCCGGTGAAAGGTCCTGCCACCGGGCCCGCGCGGGCCTGACGTCCTTGCCATGGACAGGTCTGCCATGGACAGGTCTGCCACAGACAACGTCTGCCCTCAGCACGTAGCACCGCCTCCGCAACAGAAGAGAGAACCCCCACCCATGTCCTGGCTGTCCCGCCTCAGCCTCGTACAACGGGGCCTGATAGCGCTGATGTCGATCGTCGCGGTCGTCTTCGGCGCGATCGCGATACCCCAGCTCAAGCAGCAGCTCCTGCCCTCCATCGACCTTCCGATGGTCTCCGTGCTGGCCCCGTACCAGGGCGCCTCTCCCGACGTCGTCGAGAAGCAGGTGATCGAGCCGCTGGAGGACGGTGTCCAGGCGGTCGACGGCATCAAGAGCGTCACCTCGACATCGAGCGAGGGCAATGGCGTCATCATGGCGCAGTTCGACTACGGCAACGACACCGACCGTCTGGTCGCCGATGTCCAGCAGGCCGTCAACCGCGCCCGCGCCAAGCTGCCCAAGGACGTCGACCCGCAGGTCGTGGCCGGCTCGACGGACGACATCCCGACCGTCGTCCTCGCCGCCTCCTCCTCCACCAAGGACCAGCAGGCCCTCGCCGACCAGCTGCGCCGCAGCGTGGTCCCGGACCTGAAGAACATCGACGGCGTCAGCCAGGTCACCGTGAGCGGCGTCCAGGACCGGATCGTCGCGGTCACCCCCGACGACGAGAAGCTCGCCGCCGCCGGGCTCACCACCCAGGCGCTCGGTCAGGCCCTCAAGGCCGGCGGGACGTCGGTGCCCGCCGGATCCTTCGCCGAGCACGGGAAGAGCAAGACCGTGCAGGTCGGCGCCGGCCTCACCTCCGTCGCCCAGATCAAGGACCTGACCGTGGCCCCGGCCCCGGGCGCCGGCGGCGCGGGTGCGGGCGGTGCGGGTGCGGGAGCGGCCGCCGGACGGTCCGCCGAGCCGGTCCGGATCGGCGATATCGCCACCGTCAAGGAGGAGCAGGCCACCCCGACCTCCCTCACCCGCACCGACGGCAAGCCCAGCCTCGCCGTGACGGTGACCATGGACCAGGACGGCAGCGCGGTCGCGATCTCCGACGCGGTCAAGGACAAGCTGGACCGGATCCGTCAGGACCTGGGCAAGGGCGCCGAGGTCACGGTCGTCTCCGACCAGGGCCCGGCGGTCTCGAAGTCCATCGAGTCGCTGACGACCGAGGGCCTGCTCGGCCTCGTCATGGCCGTCATCGTCATCCTGGTCTTCCTGCTCAGCCTGCGCTCGACCCTGGTCACCGCGGTCTCCATCCCGCTCTCGGTCGTCATCACGCTCATCGTGCTGTGGACCCGTGACCTCTCCCTCAACATGCTCACCCTCGGCGCGCTGACCATCGCGATCGGCCGCGTCGTCGACGACTCCATCGTCGTCCTGGAGAACATCAAGCGGCACCTGGGCTACGGCGAGGAGCGCCGCGAGGCCATCCTCGCCGCGGTGCGGGAAGTATCCGGAGCGATCACCTCCTCCACCCTCACCACGGTCGCGGTCTTCCTCCCGATCGGTGTGGTCGGCGGCATGGTCGGCGCGCTCTTCGGCTCCTTCTCGCTGACCGTGACCGTCGCCCTGCTCGCCTCGCTGCTCGTCTCCCTGACGGTCGTCCCGGTCCTCTCGTACTGGTTCCTGCGCGCCCCGGAGGCTGTGACATCTGAGGGCTCGGGCGCCGGCGCCGACGAACTGCGCCGCGCCGCCGAGGAGAAGGAGACCCGCAGCCCGCTGCAGCGCCTCTACGTCCCGGTGCTGCGCTTCGCCACCCGCCGCCGGGTCACCAGCCTGGTCATCGCCGTCGTCATCCTCATCGGGACGTTCGGCATGGGCCCGCTGCTGAAGACCAACTTCTTCGACCAGGGCGACCAGGACACCCTCACCCTCAAGCAGGAGCTCACGCCCGGCACCAGCCTCGGGGCGACCGACGCTCAGGCCAAGAAGGTCGAGAAACTGCTCGCGGCCAACGACGACATCGCCGACTACCAGGTCACCATCGGCTCCTCCGGCTTCATGGCGGCCTTCGGCGGCGGCACCGGCGCCAACCAGGCCTCCTACCAGGTCCGGCTGAAGGACGCGGCGGACTCCGGCAAGGTCACCGACGACCTGCGGGCCTCGCTCGACAAGCTCGGCCCGGCGATCGGCGACACCACCGTCGCTGCGGGAGGCGGCGGCTTCGGCAACCAGAATCTCAGCGTGGTCGTCAAGGCCGGCGACGCCGACGTCCTGAAGAAGGCCGGTGAGCAGGTCCGTAAGGCCGTCGCCGGACTCGACGACGTCACCGACGTCCAGAGCGACCTCGCGCAGAGCGTCCCGCGGATCTCCGTGACGCCCAACGCCAAGGCGGCCGCGGCCGGTTACGACCAGGCCACGCTCGGCGCGGCGGTCGCCCAGGCGGTCCGCGGCACCCCCAGCGGCACGGCCGTCCTGGACGACACCGAGCGCGACATCGTCATCAAGGCGGCCCACCCGGCCACCACCGAGGACGAGTTGCGGAACCTGTCCGTCCCGACGTCGGCGGGCCCGGCGAAGCTCGGCAGCATCGCCACCGTCGAGACCGTGCCCGGCCCGGTCCGGATGACCCGGACCGACGGGGCCCGCTCGGCCACCATCACCGCCAAGCCGACCGGCGACAACACCGGCGCGGTCAGCGCGAAACTGCAGAGCACGATCGACGGCCTGAAGCTGCCGGACGGCGCCACCGCGAAGATCGGCGGTGTCTCCCAGGACCAGTCCGAGGCCTTCTCCAAGCTCGGCCTGGCCATGCTGGCGGCCATCGCGATCGTCTTCATGCTCCTGGTCGGCACCTTCCGGTCGCTGATCCAGCCGCTGATCCTCCTCGTCTCCATCCCCTTCGCGGCCACCGGCGCGGTCGGCCTGCTGGTCGCCACCGGCACCCCGATGGGCGTCCCGGCGATGATCGGCATGCTGATGCTGATCGGCATCGTGGTCACCAACGCCATCGTGCTGATCGACCTGATCAACCAGTACCGCGCCCAGGGTTACGGCGTCGTCGAGGCGGTCATCGAGGGCGGCCGCCACCGCCTCCGCCCGATCCTGATGACCGCGCTGGCCACGATCATGGCGCTGCTGCCGATGGCGCTGTCCCTCACCGGCGACGGCGGCTTCATCTCCCAGCCGCTGGCCGTGGTCGTGATCGGCGGTCTGATCACCTCCACCCTCCTCACCCTCCTCCTCGTCCCGACGCTCTACGCGATGATCGAACTCCGCAAGGAGCGCCGGGCGAAGAAGAAGGCCGCCAAGCGGGCGGGGAGGGCCGGCGACGCACAGCCCGAGGAGACCGACCGCACGCCGGAACCGGCGGGCGTGTAGCACAACAAGGGTTCAGCCCGTCCCGACGACTTCACCGGGACGGGCTGAACTGCGTTTTCAGCGACCGGACTTGATCGCCTCGACGAAGGCCGTCCAGGCCGGGGCCGATATGGCCAGAGTGGGGCCGTGCGGGTTCTTGCTGTCCCGTACGGGGACGATGCTGGGGGAGCCGTCGGCGACCTCGACACAGCCCGCATTCTCCGTGTTGCTGTAGCTGCTCTTACGCCAAGTGGCGTTGCCCAGCTCGGGGCTTACTCGCATGGCAGGTACCTCTCCATCGCCTTCCGGATCCTCTCCGCAGAATCCCGTGGTGACAGAGCGTATGCCCGAAGCTTGTCGTAGAGCGCCACACGGCGATTCACATCTGTCAGGTCCTCGAAGAGGCGGCCGTCGACATGGCTCTCTTCCCAGGCCACCGTTTGCCCGACCGAGGACTTCACGAGCCACAGCGGGCCCGCCATCAGCACGTGTTCGCCGTGCTCGAAGGGGAGCACCTGAATCGTGCGGGTCGGCGTATCGACCTGTGAAAGCAATGCGTTCAGCTGTGCGTGCATGACCTGGGGGCCGCCAACAGGGCGGCAGAGGATCGCCTCGTCCAGGATCGCCCAAAGCCGCCTGGACGCAGCGGAACGCAGTTGCTCTTGACCGGCGAGCCGAGCCTGCACACGCTCCTCGATCATCTCCGGCGTAACGTCGGGAGGGAGGCTGAGCAGGGCGCGAGCGTACGCCTCGGTCTGTAGCGGCCCAGGCACGAACTGCGTCTCGAAGACCTCGATGGCCTCTGCCTGCGCCTGGAAGTCCAGAAGCCGCCGGTACTGGTCCGGATGCGTCTCCTTCCTGGCCAGCTGATACAGGCCGTAGAAGTGCTTGCCCGTACCGAACGCCGCATCCAGCGCCGACGGCAATTCCGGCGGCGGCATCAGCTCCGCCGTCTCGACCCGGGCCAGTTGGCTCTTGCTGGAGTTCACGATGCCGGCCAGTTGCACCAGCGACAGCTTCGCCTCCTCCCGGTGGCGGCGCTGTTCGGAGCCGAAGTAATGCCGGGCCGATACGTACGGCGTCAGGGACTTGGGTGTGAACGTCATCTGCTCCGACTCCCGGTCTTTCGGCTGATCCCGTGCTCAACGAGGGGGCGGCAAGCCTCCGTTGAACTCACATGCCGCAGAGCGACTGTGGCGATACAGACGGTAAGGGCAGTCGGGATCCGAACTCCAGGCGAGAGAACTTCGCAACCGTTCGGGGTGGGGCGGGCAGCGGGTGGGGAGGTCCCCCGGAGGACCTCCCCACCCGGGGATGCACCGGGGATGCGCTACGGCAGGGCCAGCATCCGCTCCAGGGCCAGCTTGGCGAAGCTCTCGGTCTCCTTGTCGACCTCGATGCGGTTGACGGTCTTGCCGGCGGCCAGCGACTCCAGGGCCCAGACCAGGTGGGGGAGGTCGATGCGGTTCATGGTCGAGCAGAAGCAGACCGTCTTGTCGAGGAAGACGATCTCCTTGTCGTCCGCAGCGAAACGGTTCGCCAGGCGGCGGACGAGGTTCAGCTCTGTACCGATGGCCCACTTCGAGCCGCGCGGGGCGGCCTCCAGGGTCTGGATGATGTGCTCCGTCGAACCGACGTAGTCCGCCGCCGCCACGACCTCGTGCTTGCACTCGGGGTGGACCAGGACGTTGACGCCGGGGATGCGCGCGCGGACGTCGTTCACGGAGTCGAGCGAGAAGCGGCCGTGGACGGAGCAGTGGCCCCGCCACAGGATCATCTTGGCCGCCCGCAGCTGCTCGACGGTCAGGCCGCCGTTAGGCCGGTGCGGGTTGTAGACCACGCAGTCGTCCAGCGACAGGCCCATGTCGCGGACGGCGGTGTTGCGGCCCAGGTGCTGGTCCGGGAGGAAGAGGACCTTGGTGGAGCCGGGCTCACCCTGCTCGAAGGCCCAGGTCAGGGCGCGCTTGGCGTTGGAGGAGGTGCAGATCGTGCCGCCGTGCTTGCCGGTGAAGGCCTTGATGTCGGCGGAGGAGTTCATGTACGAGACCGGCACGACCTGCTCGGCTATCCCGGCCTCGGTGAGGACGTCCCAGCACTCGGCGACCTGCTCGGCGGTCGCCATGTCGGCCATCGAACAGCCGGCGGCCAGGTCGGGGAGGATGACGTGCTGGTCGTCGCCGGTGAGGATGTCGGCCGACTCGGCCATGAAGTGCACGCCGCAGAAGACGATGTACTCGGCGTCCGGCCGGGCCGCGGCGTCCCGCGCCAGCTTGAAGGAGTCACCGGTCACGTCGGCGAACTCGATGACCTCGTCGCGCTGGTAGTGGTGCCCGAGGATGAAGACCTTGTCCCCGAGCTTCTCCTTGGCCGCGCGGGCGCGGGCGACGAGGTCGGGGTCCGAGGGGGCCGGCAGGTCGCCGGGGCACTCCACACCGCGCTCGCTCCTGGGGTCGGCCTCACGGCCGAGGAGGAGCAGCGCCAGCGGCGTCGGCTGGACGTCCAGGGGCTGGGCGGTGGTCACGACACGCACCCTCTCTTCTCTGCGGTCTCTGCGGACAGCGTGGAGGCACGCGCCGCGATCCGGGGCGCATGCCTTTTCGTCTATTTGACGCTATCTATCATAGCCGCTTCACGTCACTTTGACGATGGCCATAGTGTCGATGTGACGCACCAGCCCCCGGTGCGTGCGATCGGCCACCAGTTCCCGCCTGTCGGTGTGCGAGCATGGGAAGACAAGTGCGCGAGCCGGAATTAATCCGGGACGCCATCGGTTCTCCCTGAGGCAACCGATGGCAAGCGGTCCGTACAACCCGGGAGAGATGTAGATGAGCGTGCAGGACGAGAAGACCACCGTCAGCGACGGCATCATCCTGTCCGACGCGGCCGCGTCGAAGGTCAAGAGCCTGCTGGAGCAGGAAGGCCGGGAGGACCTCGCGCTGCGGGTGGCCGTTCAGCCCGGTGGCTGCTCCGGCCTGCGCTACCAGCTCTTCTTCGACGAGCGCTCGCTGGACGGCGACGTGGTCAAGGAGTTCGACGGCGTCAAGGTCGTCACCGACCGTATGAGCGCCCCCTACCTGGGCGGTGCCTCCATCGACTTCGTCGACACCATCGAGAAGCAGGGCTTCACGATCGACAACCCGAACGCCACGGGCTCCTGCGCCTGCGGCGACTCCTTCAGCTGAGCCCGTACGGCGACAGACGTGGAGAAGGCGGCGTCCCCTTGGGGCGCCGCCTTCCTCGTACAGGGGCACTGCCTTCCGGTCAGAGCTTCGGTACGGCCTGCCCGGTCGACACGTCGATCACCTTCCGGCCGTCCAGCGGCCGCTCCAGCGTGACGGTCCTGGTGAACTCCTTGGCGATCTTCACGCAGACCTGACCCGGCTCCTTGTCCCGGCCGGTGACCGTGACCTTCACCGCCGTGGCGGACTCCTCGGCGCTGACCGAGTAGACGCTGCACACGCCGCCCCAGAAGTGCACGGTCAGCTTCCGCTCGCCGTCCCCCACGGCGTACGACTCCAGCGCCATCGCCCCGGGCTTCCCGGACGGGCCCTTGGGGGCCGGAGCCTTGTGCGCCAGGTACTTCGGGTCCACCGCGGGGTGCGCGACGGTCGTCGTGGCGGCGTCCGGGCCGGTTCCGGCGTGCGCCTGGCGGACCGTGTAGAGCCATGACGGGACCAGCGCCGGGCCGCCGTTCACGTACTGCACCGCGAGCCCGAAGCGCGCGCCGGTCACCTCGGCCGGCTTCTGCCCCTTCGTCGGCGCCGGCTCACAGGGCGCGATCCCGCCCTTTCCGCCCTTCGCGGCGTCCGGGGCGGGCACCGAGGGGCACCCGGCCGGTGTGCGGCCGCCACCCGAGTTCAGCTGGTCCAGTGTCTTGCCGGCGCTCAGTACGGGGTAGACCGCACCCTTCGCCGGCTGCGCCAACTGGCCGCTGCCGCCGACCACTTGGCCGTCCGAGCCGACCTGGAGATCGCTCTGCCAGCCATACGTCGGCAGTCCGCCGAGTACCGGGTCGGCGGTCACGATCCGCACCGCGCCGGACAGTCCGCTCGTATCCAGCCGGGCGTTCTGCTGACCGAGCGCCGCGAGCACCGGCCGTACCGCCTCCTTGGCCTTCTCCGGCGACACCGCGTCCTTGCCGCTGGCGTCGTCCTGGGCCGTGGCGTCCGCGCCGCCGCGGTACGAGGGGCAGCCGGGCCGGCTCGACGCGGCGCCGCCCGCGCCCTGCTGGCCCGTACCGCCCTTGGGGGGCTTGGGGGAGGCGGGCAGTGCGCAGTGGGTGCCGCCGGGCGTGCCGTACTGCGAGAACGTCCAGGAGCCCGAGCCGGTCTTGTTCACCTGGAGGAAAGGCCCACGGGCGTCCGGGGTGGCCTCGCCGACCTTCCAGGTGGCGCCCTCCGACCGGACCTTTCCGGCCACATCCAGCGCCTTCGCCAGCCGTTCCACCGACTCCCGGCTGATCTCGCCCTTGGGGCGGTAGACGGGCGCGGAGCCCGGCCCGTCGGGCAGCTCCGCCACGGCCCGGTACTTCGCGCCCTGCGGATTGGGCTCACCGACCGCGATGGATCCGCCCGTGGATCCGCCCGTGGAGCCGCCTGTGGATCCGCCCGTGTAGCCGTCGAGGGCGAGCGGCGGGGGATCGGTCCGGCCCGCGGAGCCCGTACCCGCGCCCGCTCCGGTGTCGTCGCGCCCCGACGCGGACGAGGCCCAGTACGCCGCGCCGCCCCCGGCCAGCAGTACCGCGGCTGCCACCGAGGCGACCAGCGCCGGGCTGCGCCGCCCGCGTTCTTTGGGGTGGTCCCGGGAGTCCGGAGAGTCCGGGGAATCCGGGGAGTCCGGGTTCCGGGGGGTGTCCTCGGTGTTCACCGCATCGCTCCTTCAGCTCCGCTGAACATCTTCCGCTGAACATCTGACGTGCCGCCCTTGGTGGGTGGACGCCGATGGGACGGAGCGGGGGCGCGCACGGTTCCCTGCGAGCCCCCGCGTCCCTGCGAGCTCCCGCGCGGCACCTGAATGGCCCCGAACAGCTCAGCGGCCCTTCGGTGCGGCGACGCGCGGTGTGATGCCCCTCACAGATCCGGCCGGAGGAGCCGCGGGCTTGGTCATGCAGGCACCGCACGACGTCGCATACCGGGGTGAAACGTCTACCATTGGGTAGTTTCCATCGTTCCGCGTGGCCGGGATGACCGGGTAGCCACGCCTCCAGCGGGGTAGCGTTGCTCCACGTCCGCCCGTCCCTCCGCCTTCCGCAGGAGCAGACCCGCCGTGCGTATCGCAGTCACCGGCTCCATCGCCACCGACCACCTGATGACCTTCCCCGGCCGCTTCGCCGACCAGCTGGTCGCCGACCAGCTGCACACGGTCTCCCTCTCCTTCCTGGTCGACCAGCTCGATGTCCGCCGTGGCGGGGTCGCCCCCAACATCTGCTTCGGCATGGGCCAGCTCGGCATCGAGCCGATCCTGGTGGGCGCCGCGGGCAATGACTTCGAGGAGTACCGCGCCTGGCTCGACCGCCACGGCGTCGACACCCGCTCCGTCCGCATCTCCGAGGTCCTGCACACCGCGCGCTTCGTCTGCACCACCGACGCCGACCACAACCAGATCGGCTCCTTCTACACCGGCGCGATGAGCGAGGCCCGGCTGATCGAGCTCCAGCACGTGGCCGAGCGGGTGGGCGGCCTGGACCTCGTCCTGATCGGCGCGGACGACCCCGAGGCGATGATCCGGCACACCGAGGAGTGCCGCACCCGCGGCATCCCCTTCGCCGCCGACTTCTCCCAGCAGATCGCCCGGATGGACGGCGACAACATCCGCACCCTCATGGAGGGCGCCACCTACCTCTTCTCGAACGAGTACGAGAGCGGCCTGATCGAGTCGAAGAGCGGCTGGACTGCCGAGCAGATCCTCGCCAAGGTCGGCACCCGCGTCACCACCCTCGGCTCCAACGGCGTCCGTATCGAGCGGGTCGGCGAGCAGACCATCGAGGTCGGGGTTCCGGAGGAGAAGCGGAAGGCCGACCCCACCGGCGTCGGCGACGCCTTCCGCGCCGGCTTCCTGTCCGGTCTGGCCTGGGGCGTCGGCCTGGAGCGGGCCGCGCAGGTCGGCTGCATGCTGGCGACGCTGGTCATCGAGACCGTCGGCACCCAGGAGTACGAGCTGCACCGCAGCCACTTCATGGACCGCTTCACCAAGGCGTACGGCCACGAGGCCGCGGCCGAGGTCCGGGACCACCTGGTCTGATCCGGCGGTCCGATCCGGCGGTCCGATCCGGCCGGCAGACCGGTAGATCGGCAGACCGGCAGACCGGATAGTTCAGCAGACCGGCAGATCTGCTCAGACGCGGCGCCGCACGACGTAAGCGGCGCCGCGTTCGGCTGCCCGCTCGGCCACTTCGCCCACGTACTCCTGCCCTCGCATCGTGCACCAGGCGGGGATGTCCTGCCGGGCGGCCTCGTCGTCCGAGAGCACCGTCACCGTCCCGCCCGTCGGCACCTGGTCGATCGCCTTCGCCAGCTCGATGACCGGGATCGGGCAGCGCTTCCCGAGGGAGTCGACGACCACGCCCGGCGGCTCGGTGGGCCGAGGGGACTCGGCGGGCGCGGCGGGCTCGGCGGGCTCGGGGGACTCCGCCGCGGCGGCCGGCACTCCCAGCCGCTCCCGGACCGACCGCACCACCCCCGGCAGTACCTCCAGGAACCGCTCCACCTCCGCCTCGGCCGTTCCGTAGGGCAGGGAGACCCGGACGTTCCCCTCGGACAGCACGCCCATCGCCCGCAGCACATGGCTCGGCGTCAGGGTGCTGGACGTACAGGACGATCCGGAGGAGACGGAGAAGCCGGCGCGGTCGAGCTCGTGCAGCAGAGTCTCTCCGTCGACATAGAGACAAGAGAAGGTGACGAGGTGCGGGAGACGGTGCACCGGATCGCCGACCACCTCGACATCCGGCACCAGCTCCGGGACCCGCGTACGGATCCGGTCCACCAGCCGCCGCAGCCGCGCCGCCTCGGTATCGGTCCCGGCGTCGGCCCGCAGCGCCCGCAGTGAGGCCGCGGCCGCCACGATCGCCGGGATGTTCTCGAACCCCGCGCTCCGGCCCGACTCCCGCTCGTCCGCGGGCCCCTGGGGCGCGAACCGGGTGCCTTTACGGACCACCAGCAGCCCCACCCCGGGCGGGCCGCCCCACTTATGGGCGCTCGCCGTCAGCAGCGACCAGGCACCGGGCACCTTCCCCCAGGCCAGCGACTGCGCGGCGTCCACCAGCAGGGGCACCCCGGCCTCCTGGCAGAGCGCGGCCACCTCTTCCACCGGCTGTTCGGTGCCCACCTCGTGGTTGGCGGACTGGAGGGCGACCAGCGCGGTGTCCGGGGTCAGCGCGCCGGCGACGTCCTCGGCCGCCACCCGGCCGGTACGGTCCACGGTCAGCTCTCGGCGGGTGCCGCCGGCCGCCGTGTGCGCCTCGACGGCGTGCAGGACGGAGGAGTGCTCGACGGCGGAGTGCAGCAGCAGGCGGCCGGCCCGGCGGCGGGCGGCCAGCGCACCGGAGACTCCCGTGTGCGCCGCCCGTGTCCCCGATGGGGTGAATACCAGCTCGTCCGGACGGCAGCCGATCGCCTCGGCCGCGGCCTCCCGCGCGGCGTCCAGCAGCAGCCGGGCGCGGCGCCCCTCGCGGTAGAGGCGGGCCGGGTCGGCCCAGCCCTCGTCGAGCGAGGCGAGCAGGGCCTCGCGGGCGACGGGGTGCAGGGGAGCGGCGGAGGCGGCGTCAAAGTAGGGCACGTACGAGACGTTAGCCCAGCCCGGCCCCCGCCAGGCGGCCGTCGCCACCCCCTGCCTGCGGCCGTCGCCACCCCCTGCCCGCGGCTGTCGCCACCCCCGCCAGGCGGCTGTCGCCGCCCGCACGAGAAGCCCGTCGTCGCCCGCACCGGAAGCCCCTCGCCGTCCCGGTCCGGAGCCCCTCGCCGTCCCGGCCCGGAGCCTGTTGCCGTCCCTGCCCGGAGCCCGACGCTCCGGCCGCCCGGAACCCGTCGGCGCGGCCGTCCGGAGCCCGTCCGCGCCACTGCCCCGCGGCTTCCGGGCGCGCCGTCAGATGGCAGGTGGGGGCCGGTATTCGAGGGGCCGGACGGCGGCTCGCGGGGCACCCGGCCACCCCTTCGGGGCGCGTCGCGGCGCGTTGGGCACCCTCCCCGCGCGACCCCAAATAGCGTCCAGTAGGGTTTGGTCCGCATAAACATCCAAACCCCTGCCCGACGCAGGGCGGCGACCGACCAGCGAGTAAGGCCGCAGCCGACCGCGCGGGCGAGACTCTCGGGAAGGCGCTACGTGAGTCCCAACGGCTCCGACCGCTCGTCGCGGCGCCCGATGCGGCGGAAGCTGCCGCAGGTGCTTGCTGCGGGCCTGGTCCTGGCGACCGCTACTGGTTGCACATACAAGGACTTCCCCCGCCTCGGTATGCCGACGCCCGTCACCGACGAGGCGCCGCGGATCCTTACTCTTTGGCAGGGCTCCTGGGCCGCCGCCCTCGCAACGGGCGTGCTGGTGTGGGGCCTGATCATCTGGAGTGTGATCTTCCACCGCCGTAGCCGGACCAAGGTGGAGGTCCCCGCGCAGACCCGGTACAACATGCCGATCGAGGCGTTGTACACGATCGTCCCCTTCATCATCATTTCGGTGCTGTTCTACTTCACCGCACGTGATGAGAGCGCGCTCCTGAAGACCTCCAAGAAGCCGGACCACGTGATCAACGTGGTGGGCTTCCAGTGGAGCTGGGCGTTCAACTACCTGGAGGACGTGGACGGCAAGAAGTCGACCACGAACATCAACTCCAGCGCGCTCGACGCGATCCCGGACAAGTGGAAGAAGACCGCGCCGGCCGGTGCCGAGGGCGTCTACGACACGGGCATCCCGGGCACCCGCGAGCCGGGCAACCCCAGCCCCGGCCCGACTCTGTGGCTGCCGAAGGGCGAGACCGTCCAGTTCGTGCTGACCTCGCGTGATGTCATCCACTCCTTCTGGGTGGTGCCGTTCCTGATGAAGCAGGACGTCATCCCGGGCCACACCAACGTCTTCGAGGTGACCCCCAACAAGGAGGGCACCTTCATGGGCAAGTGCGCCGAGCTCTGCGGCGTCGACCACTCCCGGATGCTCTTCAACGTCAAGGTCGTCTCCCCCGAGAAGTACCGGGAGCACCTGAAGGAGCTGGCGAAGAAGGGCCAGACCGGTTACCTCCCGGCGGGCATCGCACAGACGGAGCACGCCAAGAACGCGGAGACCAAGAACCAGTGAGCATCCTCAACGAACCTCAGGGTGCCGCCGCCGAAACGGCTCCGGCAGCACCGCCCGTACGCAAGAAGCAGCCCGGTAACACGGTCGTCAAGTGGCTCACCACCACCGACCACAAGACCATCGGCTCGCTCTACCTGATCACGTCGTTCGTGTTCTTCTGCATCGGTGGCGCGATGGCGCTGCTGATGCGCGCCGAGCTCGCTCGTCCCGGCACGCAGATCATGTCGAACGAGCAGTTCAACCAGGCGTTCACGATGCACGGCACGATCATGCTGCTGATGTTCGCGACGCCGCTGTTCGCCGGATTCGCGAACTGGATCATGCCGCTGCAGATCGGCGCGCCCGACGTGGCGTTCCCGCGGCTGAACATGTTCGCCTACTGGCTGTACCTCTTCGGCTCGCTGATCGCGGTGGCCGGCTTCCTCACCCCGCAGGGTGCGGCGGACTTCGGCTGGTTCGCCTACTCCCCGCTGTCGGACGCGGTCCGCTCGCCGGGTGTCGGTGCCGATATGTGGATCATGGGTCTGGCCTTCTCCGGTTTCGGCACGATCCTCGGTTCGGTCAACTTCATCACGACGATCATCTGCATGCGTGCGCCGGGCATGACGATGTTCCGGATGCCGATCTTCACCTGGAACGTGCTGCTGACCGGTGTGCTGGTCCTGCTGGCCTTCCCGGTGCTGGCCGCCGCGCTGTTCGCCCTGGAGGCGGACCGTAAATTCGGTGCCCATGTATTCGACGCCGCAAATGGCGGTGCGCTGCTCTGGCAGCACCTGTTCTGGTTCTTCGGGCATCCCGAGGTGTACATCATCGCGCTGCCGTTCTTCGGCATCATTTCCGAGGTCATTCCGGTGTTCTCGCGGAAGCCGATGTTCGGTTACATGGGTCTGATCGCGGCGACGATTTCGATCGCGGGTCTGTCGGTGACGGTGTGGGCGCACCACATGTACGTCACGGGCGGCGTGCTCTTGCCGTTCTTCTCCTTCATGACATTCCTGATCGCGGTGCCGACCGGTGTGAAGTTCTTCAACTGGATCGGGACGATGTGGAAGGGGTCGTTGTCCTTCGAGACGCCGATGCTGTGGGCGATCGGCTTCCTGATCACCTTCACGTTCGGTGGTCTGACCGGTGTGATCCTGGCGTCGCCGCCGATGGACTTCCACGTCTCGGACTCGTACTTCGTCGTGGCGCACTTCCACTACGTCATCTTCGGAACCGTCGTCTTCGCGATGTTCTCCGGCTTCCACTTCTGGTGGCCGAAGTTCACCGGCAAGATGCTCGACGAGCGCCTCGGCAAAATCACCTTCTGGACGCTGTTCGTCGGCTTCCACGGCACCTTCCTCGTCCAGCACTGGCTGGGTGCCGAAGGCATGCCGCGGCGTTACGCGGACTACCTCGCGTCCGACGGCTTCACGCTGCTGAACACCATCTCCACGATCGCGTCGTTCCTGCTGGGCCTGTCGATCCTGCCGTTCTTCTACAACGTCTGGAAGACCGCGAAGTACGGCGAGAAGGTCACCGTCGACGACCCGTGGGGCTACGGCCGTTCGCTGGAATGGGCGACGTCCTGCCCGCCGCCGCGGCACAACTTCCTCACCCTGCCGCGTATTCGCTCCGAATCCCCGGCATTCGACCTGCACCACCCGGAGATCGCCGCGCTCGACGCGCTGCACAGCGGCCACGGCGCCGAGGCCGACAAGTCCCTCGCCGGCGGCAAGGAGGCGGGCAAGTGAAGATCCAGGGCAAGCTGTTCATCTGGCTGAGCGTCTTCATCCTCGCCATGGCGATCGTCTACGGCGTCTGGTCGAAGGAGCCGGCGGGTACCACCGCACTGTTCCTCTCCTTCGGCCTGTGCATCATGGTCGGCTACTACCTGGCCTTCACGGCCCGGCGGGTCGACGCGGGGGCCCAGGACAACGAGGACGCCGAGGTCTCGGACGACGCCGGTGAGCTGGGCTTCTTCAGCCCGCACAGCTGGCAGCCGCTGGCCCTGGCCGTCGGTGGCGCGCTCGCCTTCATGTCGGTCTGCTTCGGCTTCTGGCTGCTGTACTTCTCCCTGCCGGTGATCCTCGTGGGTCTCTTCGGCTGGGTGTTCGAGTACTACCACGGTGAGAACCGCACGCAGTAGGACGCGGTAAGCACACCAGGCGAGAACCGCACGGCTGACACGCCGTGGAGCGGGCCCGGACACCCCAATAGGTGTCCGGGCCCGCTCCGTTCGGAGGCCTCGGGGGCACCCGTTTGCAGTCCTCCGACGCGCCGGGAAAGGTGATTCTTCGTACTTTTGGGGCATGAGCTACAGACCTCGAACCCGGACGGTGCTGAGCTGCGGCCTCCTGCTCGTGCCCCTCGCGGTGAGCACCGCCGCCTGCGGGGGCTCGAACTCGCTCTCCGGCAATCCCTACGACGCGGACGACCAGATCACCGCGAACACCCCGGACGGACAGCGGAAAGCGGACCCCGACACCCCGCTGGAGGTCTCCGTCACGGACGACGAGGCCCGGATCACGGATGTGACCGCCACCGATGCCACCGGACGCTCCGTACGCGGCGAACTCAGCGCCGACGGCAGGCACTGGCGCACCACGGCCCCCCTGGCCGCCGGCACCCGCTACACCGTCCGGGTCAGCACCGAGGACGAGGACGGCGCCCCCGGCCGCAAGACGTTCGTGGTCCACACCAAGGGCGCCGACGGCCAGCTGACCGCCGTCTTCGGCCCGGAGAGCGGCCAGTACGGCGTCGGCCAGCCGGTCACCGCCGAGCTGAGCAAGCCCGTCAAGGACCCCCGGGCACGCGCCCTCGTCGAGAGCGCCCTGAAGGTCGACTCCATGCCGCGCGTCGAGGGCTCCTGGCACTGGGTGGACGACAAGAAGCTGCACTTCCGCCCCAAGGAGTTCTGGCCCGCCCACGCGACCGTCTCGGTGCACAGCAATCTCGCCGGCCTGAAGATCGCCAAGGGCCTCTACGGGGGCGTCTCCAAGCCCGTCAAGCTCACCACCGGCGACCGCGTGGAGGCCGTCACCGACGCGGCGAGCCACCAGATGACGGTGAAGCGCAACGGCCAGGTGATCAACAGCCTTCCGGTCACCACCGGCAAACCCGGCTTCTCCACCCGCAACGGCGTCAAGGTCATCCTCGGCAAGGAGAGCTTCGTACGGATGCGCAGCTCGACCGTCGGTATCGCGGCCGGGAGTTCGGAGGCCTACGACCTGCCGGTCTACTGGGCCACCCGGGTCACCTGGAGCGGCGAATACGTCCACGCCGCACCCTGGTCCGTCGGATCGCAGGGCGCGGCGAACGTCAGCCACGGCTGCACCGGCATGTCCACCGGCAACGCCCGGTGGTTCTTCAACACCGTGCGGGTCGGCGACGTCGTCACCGTGATCAACAGCAGCGGCGACACCATGGCACCGTTCGGCAACGGCTTCGGCGACTGGAACATGCCCTGGCAGGAGTGGCGCGCCGGCAGCGCCCTGAAGGGCAAGGCGGGCAGCACCACAGGAGCGGCCCAGCAGGACCGGAACCCCGCCGCTGACGCCCGCCTGCGCCCGGAGATCTAGGGTGCTTCTGACGGATCTCCGCGGCGCCCTCCGCGGCGCCCTCCGCGGCGCCCTCCGGGGCGGCCACCGGGGACGTGCTCAGCGCCCGTTCACACCCCCGCCAGGTGCTGACGGCGCAGCAGGCCGGCCAGGGCGTCGGCGAAGGCCACCGGGTCGATCGGATGCGGCACCGCGGCGTCCGCCCGGCTCCAGGTGGCCAGCCAGGCGTCCTGCGGGCGGCCGATCAGCAGCAGGACCGGCGGGCACTGGAAGATCTCATCTTTGATCTGCCGGCAGACGCCCATCCCGCCCGCCGGCGCGGTCTCGCCGTCCAGTACGCAGACGTCGATGCCGCCCTGCTCCAGGGCCGCCAGGACCGCCGGCGCGGTGGCGCACTCCAGGATCTCGATCTGCGGGGCATCGGCGGCGGGGCGCCGTCCGGCCGCCAGCCGGACCTGCTCGCGGGTGCCCGCGTTGTCGCTGTAGACCAGCACCGTGGCAGTCGCCTGCATCGTTCCTCCACGCTCTCGTAGCGGCACAGCATCGGGTGGTACGGATGCGCCGGATGCTACTCCCGCAACAGCGGCCCGCAGCAGGGGCCGGACCGGTCCGGGATCTTCCCGACGGCCCGTCAGAACCGGCCCCCACGGCCCCCGCGGACGTCCCCGGAGCCCCCGCTTCCCCCCTTCGAGCGATGACGGAAATGGGCCGTAAGAGCAGGGCATACGCCCTTGACACACCGAACGGCACCCCCCGGAGTGAGGGCGGGATAAGCGACCGACATAATGTCGGTCGTGGCGACAGCAACGACAGTAGAAACCGGGCACGCGCACCCGACGGTCAATCGGCCGAACCTCACCAGCGTCGGAACCATCATCTGGCTGAGTTCCGAGCTGATGTTCTTCGCGGCCCTCTTCGCGATGTACTTCACCCTCCGATCGGTGACCGGATCCGAGTACTGGAAGGAATCGGCCGACGCGCTGAACCTTCCGTTCTCCGCGACCAACACCACGATCCTGGTGCTCAGCTCGCTGACCTGCCAGCTCGGCGTCTTCGCGGCCGAGCGCGGCGATGTCAAGAAGCTCCGCGCGTGGTTCGTGGTCACCTTCGTCATGGGTGCGATCTTCATCGGCGGTCAGGTCTTCGAGTACACCGAGCTGGTCAAGCACGAGGGCCTGTCGCTCTCGTCCGGCCCGTACGGCTCGGTGTTCTACCTGACCACCGGCTTCCACGGACTGCATGTGACGGGCGGTCTGATCGCCTTCCTGCTGGTCCTGGGCAGGACGTACGCGGCCAAGAGGTTCACCCACACGCAGGCCACCGCGGCCATCGTCGTGTCTTACTACTGGCACTTCGTCGATGTCGTCTGGATCGGCCTCTTCGCCACGATCTACCTGATCAAGTAGGTAGTCCGGTCCACCACCGGACCCGCATATCAGACAGACATAGCCAAAGCATCGACGCAGAAGATCCTGACACCGGGGTAATCCGTGAAAAAGCTCTCCGCACGACGGCGCCATCCGCTGGCGGCGCTCGTCGTCCTACTCTTCGCGCTGGCGGTCACCGGGGGGCTGTACGCCGCGTTCGCGCCGGCGGACAAGGCTCAGGCCGATGACACCGCCCAGTCCCTTGCCATCAAGGAGGGCAAGAAGCTCTACGCCGTCGGCTGTGCAAGCTGCCACGGCACCGGCGGTCAGGGCACCTCCGACGGCCCGAGCCTGGTCGGCGTCGGCGCCGCCGCCGTCGACTTCCAGGTCGGCACCGGCCGTATGCCGGCCCAGCAGCCCGGCGCCCAGGTGCCGCGGAAGAAGCCCATCTACAGCACCGCCGAGCGCGAACAGCTGGCGGCCTACGTCGCGTCGCTGGGCGCCGGCCCCTCCGTCCCGGAGAAGTCGCAGTACAGCCCCGACGGTGCCGACATCGGCAAGGGCGGGGAGCTGTTCCGCACCAACTGCGCGCAGTGCCACAACTTCACCGGTAAGGGCGGCGCCCTCACCAACGGCAAGTACGCGCCGACGCTCCAGGGTGTGGACCCGAAGCACATCTACGAGGCCATGGAAACCGGCCCGCAGAACATGCCCTCCTTCGGTGACGGCACGCTGAGCAAGCAGAACAAGAAGGACATCGTCGCGTACCTCGGCGCCGTCAACGGTGACGAATCCGCGAGCCCCGGCGGTATGGAGCTCGGCGGCCTCGGCCCGGTGGTCGAGGGCCTCTTCGGCTACATCTTCGGCCTGGGCGCGCTGGTCGCGGTCGCCATCTGGGTCGCAGCCCGGACTACGAAGGCCAAGAAGTCATGAGTGAGACTGGACGACACGCAGACGTGCCAGAAGAAATTCTTCCCAGTGAGCGGGAGACGGCTCACGAAGGTGTGGTGACCACCAAGGCGGACCCGTTCGCCGACCCGGGGCTGCCGCACCACGAGCACCGCGCCCAGGACATCGACGAGCGGGCCGCCAAGCGCTCCGAGCGCACCGTCGCCATGCTCTTCCTGGTGTCGATGATCGCGACGGTCGGCTTCATCGCCGCGTACGTGGCGATCCCGATCGAGAAGATCGTCTACATCTTCCCGCTCGGCCACATCAGCGGACTGAACTTCGCGCTCGGTCTGACCCTCGGTGTCGCGCTCTTCTGCATCGGCGCCGGCGCGGTCCACTGGGCCCGCACGCTGATGTCGGACGTGGAGGTCGCCGACGACCGTCACCCGATCGAGGCCACCCCCGAGGTCAAGGCCAAGGTCATGGCGGACTTCCGGGAGGGCGCCGCCGAGTCGCAGTTCGGCCGCCGCAAGCTGATCCGCAACACGATGTTCGGCGCGCTGGCCCTGGTGCCGCTCTCCGGCGTCGTCCTGCTGCGGGACCTCGGGCCGCTGCCCGAGAAGAAGCTGCGCACGACGGGCTGGAAGAAGGGCATCCGCCTGGTCAACCAGTCCACCAACCTCCCGCTGCGTCCCGAGGACATCGCGGTCGGCTCGCTGACCTTCGCCAAGCCCGAGGGCCTGGAGGAGGACGACCACGACTTCAACAACAAGATCGCCAAGGACTCCCTGATGCTCGTGCGGATCGAGCCGCGCAACATCAAGGACAAGCGCGAGCTCGAGTGGTCCCACGAGGGCATCGTGGCGTACTCGAAGATCTGCACCCACGTGGGTTGCCCGATCAGCCTGTACGAGCAGCAGACGCACCACGTGCTCTGCCCCTGCCACCAGTCGACCTTCGACCTCGCCGACGGCGGGCGAGTGATCTTCGGTCCCGCCGGACACGCCCTGCCGCAGCTGAACATCACGGTGAAGGACGGTTACCTCGAGGCCGTGAGCGACTTTGAGGAGCCCGTCGGCCCGAGCTTCTGGGAGCGCGGATGAGTAACGAGACAAGCGCGACCACCACGCGCCGTGGCCAGGCGCCACGGGGCGAGCGGATCGCCGACTGGGCGGACGGCCGGCTGGGCATCTACAGCCTGGCCAAGGCCAACATGCGCAAGATCTTCCCGGACCACTGGTCCTTCATGCTGGGTGAGGTGGCGCTCTACAGCTTCGTCATCATCATCCTGACCGGTGTCTACCTGACGCTGTTCTTCCACCCGAGCATGGCCGAGGTGACCTACCACGGTTCCTACGTGCCCATGCACGGCATCCGGATGACCCAGGCCTTCGAGTCGACGCTGGACATCAGCTTCGACGTCCGCGGCGGCCTGCTGATCCGTCAGATCCACCACTGGGCCGCGCTGGTCTTCCTGGCCGCGATGATGGTCCACATGATGCGGGTGTTCTTCACCGGCGCCTTCCGCAAGCCGCGCGAGGTCAACTGGCTGTTCGGCTTCCTGCTGTTCGTGCTGGGCATGTTCACCGGCTTCACCGGCTACTCGCTCCCCGACGACCTGCTCTCCGGCACCGGCGTGCGGTTCATCGAGGGCGTCATCCTGGCGATGCCGCTGATCGGCTCGTACCTGCAGATGTTCATCTTCGGCGGCGAGTTCCCCGGGCACGACATCATCCCGAGGTTCTTCACGGTCCACGTGCTGCTGCTGCCCGGCATCATGCTCGGTCTGCTGGTGGCGCACCTGATCCTGGTCTTCTACCACAAGCACACCCAGTTCCCGGGTGCCGGCAAGACCAACAACAACGTCGTCGGCATGCCGCTGCTGCCGGTCTACATGGCCAAGGCCGGAGGCTTCTTCTTCCTGGTCTTCGGTGTGATCTCGGTGATCGCCGCGATCGCCAGCATCAACCCCGTATGGGCCATCGGCCCGTACCGGCCGGACCAGGTCTCCACCGGCGCCCAGCCGGACTGGTACATGGGCTTCGCCGAGGGTCTGGTCCGTGTCATGCCGGGCTGGGAGTGGAACTTCTGGGGTCACACCGTCAACTTCGGTGTGCTGATCCCGATCCTGATCTTCCCCCTGGTCCTGGTCGCCATCGCGGTCTACCCGTTCGTCGAGTCCTGGGTCCGCGGCGACAAGCGCGAGCACCACATCCTGGACCGCCCGCGCAACGTCCCCACCCGCACCGGCTTCGGTGTCGCCTGGCTCGTCGCGTACTTCGTGATGCTGATCGGCGGTGGCAACGACCTGTGGGCCACCCACTTCCACCTGTCGATCAACGCCATCACCTGGTTCGTCCGGATCGCGTTCTTCGTCGGACCGGTCCTCGCGTTCATCATCACCAAGCGGATCTGCCTCGGCCTCCAGCGCCGCGACAAGGACAAGGTGCTGCACGGCCGCGAGTCCGGCATCATCAAGCGCCTGCCGCACGGTGAGTTCATCGAGGTCCACGAGCCCCTCGACCAGGAGCAGCTGCACGTCCTCACCCAGCACGAGCAGCCCAAGCCGTTCGAGGTGGGCCCGGAGGTCGACGAGAACGGCGTCCGGCGCAAGATCAAGCGCTCGGAGAAGCTCCGTGCCAAGCTCTCGAAGGGCTACTACGGCGAGGACAACGTCATCGCCAAGCCCACGGCCGAGGAGTACCGGGAGATCACCAGCGGCCACGGCCACCACTGATCCCCTGGGCGCCTCGTAGCGCACCGCAGGAAGACACGCCACCCAGAGGGCCCCGTCCTGATCATCGGACGGGGCCCTCCGGCGTGTCACCGGCTCGATAGGCTGACCGCAGAGAAAGCTGACACACCAGGAGCGTGGACCATGAACGTGGTGACCCCGGCAGGCGGCGACAGCGTGGCGGCCCACACCTGGCCGGGCATCCTGAACGCCCTCCTCGACGGCCGTGACCTCACCGCCGACGACACCGCCTGGGCGATGGACCGGATCATGCGGGGCGAGGCCGGCGACGCCCAGATCGCAGGCTTCGCGGTGGCCCTCCGCGCCAAGGGCGAGACGGTCGCCGAGATCTCCGGGCTGGTCCGCACCATGTACGAGCACGCGCGGCTGATCGACGTCCCCGGCCCCAGCGTCGACATCGTCGGCACCGGCGGCGACGGCGCCAAGACGGTCAACATCTCCACGATGTCCGCGATCGTGGTGGCCGGCACCGGTGCGAAGGTCGTCAAGCACGGCAACCGCGCGGCGTCCTCCGCCAGCGGCGCCTCCGACGTCCTGGAGAAGCTCGGCGTCAACCTCGACCTCAGCCCCCAGCGGGTCACCGAGGTCGCCCGGGAAGCGGGCATCACCTTCTGCTTCGCGGTGAAGTTCCACCCCGCGCTGCGGCACGTCGCCAACGCCCGCGGCCAGCTCGGCATCCGTACGACGTTCAACGTGCTGGGCCCGCTGACCAACCCCGCCCGGGTCCGCGCCCAGGCGACCGGAGTCGCCGACGCCCGCATGGCACCGATCCTCGCCGGCGTCCTCGCCGAACGCGGCTCCTCCGCGCTCGTCTTCCGCGGCGACGACGGCCTCGACGAGCTGACCACCACCGCCACCTCACGGGTATGGATCGTCCGCGACGGCACGGTCCGCGAGGAGGCCTTCGACCCGCGCGACGTCGGTATCCCCCTCGTCCCGGTGGAAGCGCTGCGCGGCGCCGACGCCTCGTACAACGCCGATGTGGCCCGCCGCCTGCTGGACGGCGAGACCGGCCCGGTACGCGACGCGGTGCTGCTGAACTCCGCCGCCGCCCTGGTCGCCCTGGAGATCGGCGACGCCCCCCTGCCCGAGCAGATCCGGGCCGGCATCGAGCGGGCCGCCGAGTCGATCGACTCCGGCGCGGCCAAGCGGGTGCTGGAGCGGTGGGTGGCCGCGAGCAACGCGTAGGGCTTCTCCGGCCGAGGTGCCGGTTCCTCCGGGGCACCGGCACCTCGGGCATCCCGTCACCATCCATTCCGTCATCCGGACAACGGTTGCGCGACGGCGATCAACTGAACTACTTTCCTCCCCAGGTCACGAGTGACAGCGATGCAGGCCCCGGCCCGCTGTCCGGCAACCCTCCTTCCGTGGCGGGGTGCCCCGGGTGATGACCAGGCCGCAGGCAGCGAGGTCTGCGGCAAGCGCGGATCCCTCGCCAGGGATCCTGGTCCCCGAGGGAGAACTTCCGTGAACCAGCGAATGCGATAGGGCCCGACGGCCCCTCTCCGCGCCCTTTCCCACGCTGCGACTTTCTCTTCCCGCTGCGATCGCGCTCGCGCGCGCCCGTGCCGTGTACGTCCGCGCACCGTTCCGCGCCCCGCCCGCAGCGAATTCGCCTACTTCTCACGGGAGTTCGCCATGTCCGTTTCCACCATTGCCCCCGCCGCCGACCCCTCCGTCTGTGCCCCGCTGCCCGTACTCGGCCGGGACGTCCAGGTCCCGCTGGCCACCGGCGGCGACATCGAGTACGCCGCGCTGGACTACGCCGCCAGCGCACCGGCGCTGCAGCGGGTCTGGGACGACGTGGCCGCCTACGCCCCGTACTACGGCAGCGTGCACCGCGGCGCCGGACACCTCTCGCAGCTGTCCACCGAACTCTTCGAGAACAGCCGCAGGGAGGTGGCCGCCTTCCTCGACTGCCGCCCCGACGACCAGGTCGTCTTCACCCGCTCCACCACCGACTCGCTCAATCTGCTGGCCGCCGCCCTCCCGGCCGGCACCCGGGTCTTCGTCTTCGAGACCGAGCACCACGCCGCGCTGCTGCCGTGGGCGCGCCGCGCCGACCTCGCCGTGACCTACCTCGACGCGCCGCGGACGCACCAGCAGGCCGTGGACACCCTGGAGCAGGCCCTGGCCACCCGCGAGCCCCATGGGCCGGCGCTGGTCTGCGTCACCGGCGCCTCCAACGTCACCGGTGAGCTGTGGCCCGTACGGGAGCTGGCCGCCGCCGCGCACGCGCACGGCGCCCGTATCGTCCTGGACGCGGCGCAGCTCGCCCCGCACCACCCGGTCTCGGTCCGCGACCTCGATGTCGACTGGGTCGCCTTCTCCGGACACAAGCTCTACGCGCCGTTCGGCTCCGGGGTGTTGGCCGGACGTCCGGACTGGCTGCGCGAGGCCGGGCCGTACCTCGCGGGCGGCGGCGCCAGCCGTACCGTCACCCGGCGCACGGACGGGGGCGTCGACGTCGAGTGGCACGAGACCGCCGCCCGCCACGAGGCCGGGTCGCCCAACGTCATCGGCGCCTACGCCATCGCCTCCGCCTGCAAGGCCCTCACCGAGGCCGGATTCGACGCCCTGGTCGCCCGCGAGCAGTACCTGACCGACACCCTCCGCACCGGCCTCGCCAAGGTGCCGGGCGTCAGGATCCTCTCCCTCTTCGGCGACGACTCCCCCCGCGTCGGCGTCCTCTCCTTCGTCGTCGAGGGCCGGTCCAGCACGCAGCTCGCCGCCGCGTTGTCCGCCCAATACGGCATCGGCGTCCGCGACGGCCTCTTCTGCGCCCACCCGCTCGTCCGCACGCTGCTCGACAGCGACCCGCACGCCCCGGGCGAATGCGGTGCCCCCGAGGGCGGCCCCGACGAGGCCCCGCTGAGCGCCCTCCGCATCAGCGTGGGCGTTGGCACGCCGGAGGAGCACGTCCACCGCTTCCTCCGAGCCGTTGCTGCGCTGGCTTAACTTCCCACGTTTTCGGCTTTCCCGCCGTGCGTCTTCTCGCCGTTGCGCCTGCGGCGGGCGTGGGTTGGTCGGGTGCGGGTCCGCTCCTCCGGACTGGCGTCCTGCGGAGCGGCCCCTCCCGGGAGTGGGAGGGAAAACGCTGAGTGGGGGTGTACGTAAGTGGTCCACTGCCAGCAGACGATCGCTTACGTACACCCCCACCGGTCTCCTTCCACCCACCCACGGGAGGGGGCGGACCGCAGAACGAAGTTCGGAGGGGCGCACCCGTGACGTACAGCCCCGCGCAGCGGTAACGGCCCGCCGCCAGGCGAAACGGCGGGTCAGCCGACAACGTGCGGGGAGTCGCGCCGCGAGCTCGTACGGCGCCGCAGCCAAAAACGTGGGAAGCCAGCCAAGCGCAGCGGCTAGGCGTCGAGGCCGATAGAGAACGCCGCCTCAAGATCATGCTGCGAGTACGTGCGGAACGCGATGTGCGTCTCCGTCGAGGCCACGCCCGGGATCTTGCTGATCCGGCCGGGGATGACGTCCGCCAGGTCGTCGTGCTCGGCGACCCGGACCATCGCGATCAGGTCGTGCGCGCCGGTGACCGAGTAGACCTCGCTGACGCCTTCCAGAGCGGCGATCTTCTCAGCGATCTCCGGGATCTGGTCCACGCTGGTCTTGATGAGCACGATCGACGTGATCACGGCTGGCTCGCTCCCTCGGTCGCCCGGTTATCCGCCCTGGTGGACCCCACACTATCCCGCCGGTAGCGGGCCCACGCGTAGAGGAAGCCCAGGGCGAAGCCGATGACATGGGAGAGGTAGGCGACGCCGGGGCCGTGGGGGTCGTCCTGGGCGGCCTGCCATTGCAGGAAGAACCAGAACAGCAGGACGATCCAGGCGGGGAAACGCAGCGGGAGGAAGAAGAGGAAGGGGAAGACGCTGGTGACCCGGGCCCTCGGGAAAAGGTAGAGGAAGGCGCCCAGGACCCCGGCGATCGACCCGGAGGCGCCCACCAGCGTCCGGCCCGAGGTGGCGTGCGCGGCCGCGTAGCCGAGCAGCGCCAGGTAGCCGATGATGAGGTAGAAGGCGGCGAACGGCAGCCGGCCCATCCGTGTCTCGGCCATGCCGCCGAAGACGTACAGGAACAGCATGTTGCCGAGCAGATGCAGCCAGCTGCCGTGCACGAACAGGGCGGTGAGCGGGGTCAGCAGGGCTTGCGGGGAACCGTTCCACAGCTCCAGGGGGATCACGCCCCACCGCTCGAAGTAGGCGGCCTGGGCCGTCAGCAGGGCCCCGCCGCCGGTGCCGTACGCGCGGTTCAGGCCGGAGGCGGGGCCGAGCACGAAGATCACACAGCACAGGCCGATCAGCACATGCGTCAGCCGGGCGAACACCGCGGAGCGTACTGACGCCAGAGACCAGGCGGGGCGCGGCGGACGGGGGAGGAGGCCGGAGGGGAGCAGGGTGCGGAGGCGGGGGGTGCGGGCAGAACGGGGGGAACGCGAGGAACGGGAGGGGGGAACCGGCGCCGTCATGAAGTGATCATGGCGTAAGGCGGGCAATCGGGACAGAGCGCCTCGCCGCGTCCCGGCTCCCGGGCGGGCCCGCACCCGCCCCCCGTCAGGCCGTAGGGTTGCAGGCAGTACCTTGCATACTTCCGCAGTCCGGCGGCGCACCGCGTGAACGGCGCAGCAGCACGAGATCGACGAGAAAGAGGGCGACACGATGCCGGTTCCCCTGCCGACGGCCGAAACCCGGTGGCGCTGCACGCTGTGCGGCAACCTCACCCGGTTCGACGTCACCCGCCAGGCCAAGGTCGTCGAGTACGTCCATCTGGACCTGGCCGGTGAGCCGAAGGTGGAGGAGCGCGAGGTGCTCAGCGAGCACGTCGAGTCCGTCCGCTGCCGCTGGTGCAACGCGGTCGACCAGATCGAACTGGTGGACCGTCCGGGCGCGAGTGCCTGAGATCGGAGCGAGAAAGCCGTGGTGGACCGTCCAGAAGGGGAGCCGGGGGCCGAGCGTCACGACGCACCTGTCGGTGCGGCGGACGAGGTGCTCGACCGCCCGCTGCCCGAGGGCGTACGGCGCCGGGTCGTGGCGCTCACCGCGGAGGCGTTCGGCGCGCTGACGGTCGCCGAACTCCCGGCCCCGCTGCGGCAGTACGCGCGGTTCACCCCGACCCGCCGGGCCAAGTTCGCCGGCAACGCGATGGCCGCGGCGCTGGAGAGCGACGCGGTCTTCCGGCAGCGGATCGCGGGCCGGCTGCGCGAGGCCCAGCCGGAGCTCGCCGAGGCGCTGGAGCGCGGTACCCCGCCGGCCGCCGCCGATCCGCTCGATGTCGCCGCGGCCGCCTATGTGCTGCGTCCGGAAGGCTGGGTCAAGCTCGTCGCGGCGGCCGGTGAGGAGGCGCAGCGGGCGCGTGCCGAGCGGGCCGGCGAGGAGACCGAACGGGAGCTGGCCCGGCTCCGGGAGGAGCTGGCGCGGGCGCGCGGCGAGGCGCGTACGGAGGCCGAGCGGGTGCGCGGCGATCTGGAGGCCGCCCGCAAGGAGAACGAGTCGCTGCGGCGCAAGCTGCGCAGCGCGCTGAGCGACGTCAAGCGCGGTGAGGCCGCGGTGCGCAAGGCCGAGGCGGCGCTGGCGGAGGTACGGGACCGGGCGGGCACCGACAAGGCCGCCGCGGACAGTGAGGCGCGCCGGCTCAAGGCCCGGATCGCCGAGGCCGAGACGGCGCTGGAGACCAGCCGACGGGTGGCCCGCGAGGGCCGCAGCGTCGAGGACATGCGGCTGCGGCTGCTGCTGGACACCGTGCTGGACGCGGCCCAGGGCCTGCGCCGCGAGCTGGCGCTGCCGCCCGCCAGCGTCCATCCGGCCGACACCGTCGAGGCGGTCACGCCGGGCCGGATGACGCCCAAGGACATCGCCACGCGTGCGCTGTCCGAGATGGACCCGGCGCTGCTCGACCAGCTACTGGCCCTGCCCCGGGCGCATTTGGTGGTGGATGGTTACAACGTCACCAAAACCGGCTATCCGGCCATGCCGCTCGACAAGCAGCGACTGCGGCTGCTGGGCGGGCTCGCGGTGCTGGCCGCGCAGACCGGTGCGGAGATGACCTGCGTCTTCGACGGGGCGGAGCTGGCGGCGCCGGTGCTGCTCGCGCCACCGCGCGGAGTTCGGGTTCTTTTTAGCAAACCGGGCGTTACGGCCGATGAGTTGATTCGTCAGCTGGTACGGGCCGAACCGCCGGGCCGTCCGGTCGTGGTGGTCTCCACCGACCGCGAAGTGGCCGACGGTGTGGCGAAGGCCGGTGCGCGCCCGGTCTCATCGGCCCTGCTGCTCAAGCGACTTGCCCGCACCTGATACCCCGTGTGCTGTTTCCGGGTGATTCGCCGCCGGTCCGCGGGTGTCGCCCGGAGCCGTGCTTGATCCGTGCCGAATCCGTACCGAATCCGTGCCTGAGCGTCGATGGGCGCTCACTGCCGGTGTGATGTTGGTAAAGGATGGGGCCCGGGACGTAGTTTTTTCCTATGAGGATTTGAAGCGATCACAGCTCGGTTACTAAGGTCGGCCTCCGAGCCTTCATACAGGTGATCATCCATCCGGGATGACCGTGAAGGTACCGCCGAGTCCGCAGCGTTGACGCGGAGCCGGGGTCTTGTCCCCCCACTTCCCGGTAGGCGGCTGGAGGAAGAAGGAGCTCGCCCCCGTGGCGTCCCACCGTCGACCCAAGCAGCCGAGCCGTACTCGCGTGACCGTGCTCACCGCCACCGCGGCGGCGGCCGTCGCCCTCTCGTCCCAGGCCGCCCAGGCCGACCCGCAGCCGTCGAAGAAGGACGTCAAGTCCGAGGTCGACAAGCTCTATGAGCAGGCGGAGCAGGCCACCGAGAAGTACAACGGCGTCAAGGCGCAGCAGGAGAAGCTCCAGAAGGAGGTCGACGGCCTCCAGGGCCAGGTCGCCCGCGGCCAGGGGGAGCTGAACGAGCTCCGCAAGGGCATCGGCGCGGTCGCCTCCGGCCAGTACCGCAGCGGCTCCCTCGACCCCTCGGTCCAGCTGTTCCTCTCCGGCGACCCGGACACCTTCCTCGACAAGGCCGCCACCCTCGACCAGTTGAGCGGCAAGCAGGCCGAGCAGCTCAAGACCATCGCGGACAAGCAGCGCCGGCTCGCCCAGCAGCGCGCCGAGGCCTCGGGCAAGATCCAGGACCTCGCCGAGACCCGTAAGGCGCTCGGCGAGAAGAAGGACGAGATCAAGGGCAAGCTCGCCAAGGCGCAGGAGCTGCTCAACACCCTGACCGCCAAGGAGCGGGCGGCCATGGAGGCCGAGGAGAACAGCCGCGCCAGCCGCGGCAGCGCCAACGGGCGGGCCGACCTCGGTGATGACGTCCCCGCCTCGCAGCGGGGCGCGGCCGCCCTGGCCGCCGCCCAGTCCAAGATAGGTTCGCCGTACGTCTGGGGCGCGACCGGCCCGTCGTCCTTCGACTGCTCGGGGCTGACCTCCTGGGCCTACGCGCAGGCCGGCCAGTCACTGCCGCGTACCTCGCAGGAGCAGGCGAGCGCAGGCTCCCGGATCTCCTCGCAGAGCGGCCTCAAGCCCGGCGACCTGGTGCTCTTCTACGGCGACCTGCACCACATCGGCCTCTACGCGGGCAACGGCACGGTGCTGCACGCCCCGAAGCCGGGCGCCAGCGTGCGCTACGAGTCCATCAACAACATGCCGTTCATGTTCGGCGTACGGGTCTGACGCGGTCGGATCAGTCCGGCGCGGCCGGGCCGGTCCGACGTGAACCGGTCCGGAACACGGTCGGAACGCAGTCGGAACACGGTCGGAACGCAGTCGGAACACGGTCGGAAAAGCCTCACAAAACGCTCAACCCGCCGCCCGAACGGGCGATTTGCGGCCCCGGCCGCTGACCTGCCGCCCCGCCGGTGACCTGCACAGTCACCGGCGGGGCGGCACTTTGCGTGCGGAATGGGGTCTTTGGCCGGTACGGACCGTCGCCGTTACTGTCGGCGCTCGCAGTATCCGGTTCACCGCGCACGCTCCCGGGCGGCAGGGGCTTCCCCCTGCTCTCGATGCCTCCTCACTCCCGGCTTCGAGTGGGGGGACCCCTGCGCAGGGCGACCCCCATCGGAAGGAGCGCGGCTCGTGGCGTCCCACCGCCGTATCTCGCAGCACGGCCAGGCCACCCTCACCGGGGTCACCGTACTGTCGGTCCTGGCGACCGCGGCCGCCGCGCTGACGGCCCCGCCCGCCTCCGCCGCCCCCGCGGACCGTCCGGCCGCCGGCCGGGAGGCGGCGGCCGCCCGGCTCGACGCGCTCTACGAGCAGGCGGAGCGGGCCACCGAGAGGTTCAACGGCGCCGCCGCCCGGACCAAGGAGCTGCGCGCCGCGGTGGCCGTCCTCCAGGACCGCACCGCCCGTGCCCAGGAGCGGCTCAACCGGATGCGCGGCCGGCTCGGCGCGCTGGCCGCCGCCCAGTACCGTTCCGGCGGAATCGACCCCCTGCTCCGGCTGATGCTCTCCGAGCGCCCCGACAGCTATCTGGAGAAGGCCACCGCACTCGACCGGATCGGCAGCGTCCAGGCCGGCGGGCTGCGCGAACTGCGGGCGGCGCACCGCCTCCTCGCACAGCAGCGCCGGGAGACCGCGACGGCGCTCGCCGAGCTGGCCGCGAGCCACCGGCGGGCCGCCCGCCACAAGAAGGACGTCCTGCGCAGGCTCGCCGCCGCCCGGCGGATGCTGAACGCGCTCCCCAGGGACGCCAGGGAGGCCTACAGCCGGGCCTCCCGCGACGACGGGCGCGACGGGGTGCTCCCCGGCCTCGCCGGCGCCGTACCGGTCTCCGGCCGGGCCGCCACGGCCGTCTCCGCGGTGCGCTCCGCCGTCGGCGCCCCGTACGCCTGGGGAAGCAGCGGCCCCACCGCCTTCGACTGCTCCGGCCTCACCCAATGGGCCTACGCCTGGGCCGGGATCTCCCTGCCCCGTACGTCACAGGCCCAGGCGGGCGCCGGCCGCCAGGTGCCGCTCAGCCAGGTGCAACCCGGCGACCTGGTCATCTACCGCTCCGACGCCAGTCATGTCGGGATGTACGTGGGGAACGGACAGGTGGTGCACGCGCCCCATCCCGGTGCCCAGGTGCGCTACGACCCCATCGGGATGATGCCGGTCGCGGCCGTCACCCGGCCCTAGGGCCCTTCTGACGCGTCTCCGTCAGAAGCACCCTGGACGGCCGCCAGCGTTTTTGCCCCGGCCGGGGCGGACTTACGATCGGCCGCATGTCACACCAGCGGACGAGACCGCGGCCGAGGCGGGCCGGGGCGGCGGGATGCGCCGCCCTGAGCGCCCTGGCGCTGCTCGTCCCGCTGGCCGGATGCGCCCCCCGGACCTCCTCTTCGGCCCGCTTCCCCGACGTCCAGCGGATGCTCGACGCCAGGGCGCGGGCCGTACGGCAGCGGGACGAGGCGGGCTTCCTCGCCGCCGTCGACTCCCGGGCGTCCGGCTACCTGGCCCGGCAGCGCGCGGTGTTCGCCCAGCTCGCCGGCGTCCCGCTGACCGACTGGCACTACGACCTCGACTCGACCGGCGCCTTCCCGCTCCCCGACGGCACCGGTGAACGGCTGGCCGCCAAGGTCCGGCTCCGCTACCGCCTCGACGGCTTCGACGCCGCGCCGGTCAACGCCGTCCAGTACCTCACCCTGACCGAGCGCGGCGGCCGCTGGCTGATCTCCTCGGACACCGACGGCGCGGCGTCCGGCCGGTCCGGCAACCGCCAGCTGTGGGACCAGGGCCCGGTACGGCTGGTCCGCGGCCGGTACAGCCTGGTCCTCGGCGGCGCCGGGAACCCGGCGCGGCTCAAGGACCTGGCCCGCCGGGCGGACCAGGCGGTACCGGCGGTCTCCGCGGTCTGGAAGGACGCCTGGGCGCGGAAGGTCGTGGTGGAGGCGCCGGACACGGTCGAGCAGATGGCGCAGCTGATGGGCAGCGACGACCCGTCCGGCTACACGGGCATCGCCGCCGTCACCACCGGGGAGGCGGGTGCCTCCACCGCCGCGCCCGCGGACCGCGTGATCATCAACCCGGACGCCTACGAGGAGCTCAACGACCTCGGCCGCAAGGTGGTCCTCACCCACGAGACCGCCCACGTCGCCACCCGCAAGGCCACCACCATGGCCACCCCCCTCTGGCTCTCCGAGGGCTTCGCCGACTGGGTCGCCTACCGCGGCACCCGCCGCAAACCGGCCACCGCCGCCCCCGAACTGACCCGCGCGGCGCACTCCGGCGAACTGCCCACCCGGCTGCCCACGGACGCCGACTTCGGCTTCCGCGCCGGCGCGGACCGGCTGGCGACCGCGTACGAGGGAGCCTGGCTGGCCTGCCGCCTGATCGCCGAGAAGTGGGGCGAGGCGAAGCTGATCGCGTTCTACCGGGCGGCGGGCCTGAGCACGTCCCGGACGTCGGCGACGGGCGGCCTGGGCGCCCCGATGGAGGCCGCCACGGCGGTGCCGCCGGGCCGTGGCCAGGTGTCGCCGGCCGGCCGCTTCCCGTACCTGCGGCCGGCCGGTGCCGACCGGACGGACCGCGCGATGCGCTCCCAACTGGGCGTCGGACTGGCGGAGTTCACCCGGGCCTGGCGCTCCTATCTGCGGGAGGTGCTGGGGCCGGACCGGTGATCCGGGGGCGGGTGCCGATGAGGGTGCCCCCGTGCCGGCGGGCCCGTACGACGGCCGCGCGGCCCGCCGGACGGCCGCGCGTCGAGGCCCACAGCCGTCGGCAGGCGCTCAGGGACGCCGCGACCAGCAGCCCGTTGCGCAGCGCCAGCGGGACGACGCCCCGCGGGTCGCCGGCCACGACATGGGCGAAGCCGACCGGGAACTCCAGCAGGGTCAGTCCGGTGGCGAGCAGGACCAGGAGCGCCGGCAACCCCTGCCGGCCGCCGCGTACGGTCATGCCCACCGCGGCCAGCCCCACCAGCCAGAGCAGGTACTGCGGGCTGATCACCCGGCTCGTGGTGGTGAACAGCAGGGTGGCGGTGAAGGCCGCGTCATACAGCGTCGTACGGGTGAACTCGCGCGCCCGTACCCGCCACAGGACCAGCCAGCCCAGCGCGGCCCCGTTCAGAAGCAGCGCCAGGGCGCTGACCAGCGGCACCCCGGGGCCGACGAACTCCACCGAGCCGTAGCGCAGCAGCACCGTCCCGTCCCATCCGAAGGGACGGGCGAGGTGGAAGACCAGACCGCCGAGCGACTCGATCTCGGTACCGCGGTCGCGCTGGAAGGTGAGGAAGGCCAGGGCGCCCGGTGCGGCGGCCACGCACGCCAGGGTCAGCCCGGCCGCGGCGCCGCCCGCGCCGCCCCACAGGGCGCGCGCCCGGCGGCCGCGCAGCGGCGCCCCGGTCAGCAGCAGCACCGGCCAGACCTTCAGCAGCGCGCCCAACCCGGTCAGCGCGCCCGCCAGCCGTGGCCGGCGGGCGGCCGCGAAGAGCGCGGCGACGGCCACCGCGACCACCATCAGGTCGTAGCGGGCGTACGCGGTCGGGCCCAGCAGCGGGACACCCGCGATCCACACCCAGGCCCCGGCCGGCCGGCCGCCGGACCGTGGAGCCGGTGCCGGACGTCCCGCCCGCAGGAGGAGCGTCAGCACCACCGCGTCCGCGACGAGCACCAGGGTGAAGAACGCCGGGGTGTAGCCGAGGAACGGCAGCAGGCCGGGGGAGAGGACGGCGAGCGCGGCGGCCGGCGGATACTGCCAGGTCACATCGTGGAGGGGGTAGGTGCCGCCGCTGAGCACCTCGGACCAGCCGTGGTAGATCACCGACACATCGCTGGTCACATCCGGCCCCGGCAGTACCACCACTCTCAGTACGCACAGCATCACGGCGGTACGCGTCACCGCCCACACCCCGACCGCGACCCACCGTCCCCTGCGTGTCCCGCCGCCGCTCCCCGCCACCTCGTCCTCCTCCCGCGCGCCGCAGCCGGGTACTGTTTCGAGCCGAACGCCGAAAACCGACCGCTCGGACCGACCGTCGAGAGACCATCGTGCACAAGACCTTGATCGTCACGAACGACTTCCCGCCCCGGCCCGGCGGCATCCAGGCCTTCCTGCACAGCATGGCGCTGCGCCTGGACCCCTCCCGGGTCGTCGTCTACGCGTCGACCTGGAAACACACCAAGGAAGGCCTCGCGGCCACCGCCGCCTTCGACGCCGACCAGCCGTTCCCGGTGATCAGGGACCGTACGACGATGCTGCTGCCCACCCCGAGGGTGACCCGGCGCGCCGTCTCGCTGCTGCGGGAACACGGCTGCTCGTCCGTGTGGTTCGGCGCCGCCGCGCCGCTCGGGCTGATGGCGCCCGCGCTCCGCTCGGCCGGCGCCCGCCGCATCGTGGCGACCACACACGGCCATGAGGCGGGCTGGGCGCAGCTGCCGGCCGCCCGCCGGCTGCTCCGCCGGATCGGCGAAAGCACCGACACCCTCACCTACCTCGGCGAGTACACCCGCTCCCGGATCGCCGCCGCGCTGACCCCGGCCGCCGCCGCCCGGATGGTCCAACTGCCGCCCGGCGTCGACGAGAAGACCTTCCACCCCGGCTCGGGCGGCGACGAGGTACGGGCCCGGCTCGGCCTCGACTGCCGCCCGGTCGTGGTGTGCGTCTCCCGGCTCGTCCCGCGCAAGGGCCAGGACACCCTCATCGAGGCCATGCCGGCGATCCTCGCCGCGGTGCCGGACGCGGTGCTGCTCATCGTCGGCGGCGGCCCGTACGAGAAGGACCTGCGCGCGCTGGCCCTGGAGAAGGGCGTGGCGGACTCCGTCCACTTCACCGGCGCCGTCCCGTGGGAGGAGCTGCCGGCCCACTTCGGCGCCGGCGATGTCTTCGCGATGCCCTGCCGCACCCGCCGCGGCGGGCTCGACGTCGAGGGCCTCGGCATCGTCTACCTGGAGGCGTCCGCCACCGGACTCCCCGTCGTGGCCGGTGACTCCGGCGGCGCTCCCGACGCCGTGCTGCACGGCGAGACCGGGTACGTCGTCCCCGGCGGCGCCCCCACCCCTACCGCCGACCGCATCATCACCCTCCTCAAGGACCCGGCCCTGCGGCGCGCCATGGGCGAACGCGGCCGTGCCTGGGTGGAGGAGAGGTGGCGCTGGGACCTGCTGGCGGAGCAGCTGAAGGAACTGCTGTGAACGGACTGCTGTGTGAACGAACTGCGGTAGGGAACTGCGGTGGCGAACTGCGGTAAAGCCCGCCGGGCGGGCTACGCCCGGTAGATCGCCTCGATCTCCTCGGCGAAGTCCTTGGCCACCACGTTCCGTTTCAGCTTCAGCGACGGCGTGACATGGCCCGACTCCTCGGTGAACTGGGTCGGCAGAATACGGAACTTGCGCACCGACTCGGCCTTCGAGACGGCCGCGTTGCCGTCGTCCACGGCGCGCTGGACGGCGGCCAGCAGCTCGGGGTCCGTGGCGAGTTCGGCGGGCGTGATGCCGGCCGGGTGGCCGTGCTCCTCGGCCCAGCGAGGCAGGAAGTCCTCGTCGAGGGTGACCAGCGCGCCGACGAACGGGCGGCCGTCACCGACGACCATGCACTCGGCGATCAGGGCGTGCGCCCGGATACGGTCCTCGATCACGGCCGGTGCCACGTTCTTGCCGCCCGCGGTGACCAGGATCTCCTTCTTCCGGCCGGTGATGGCCAGGTAGCCGTCCTCGTCGAGGGTGCCGAGGTCGCCGGTGTGGAACCACCCGTCGGAGAGCGCCTCCGCGGTGGCCGCGGGGTTGTTCCAGTACTCGGTGAAGAGGTGTTCGCCGTGCAGCAGCACCTCGCCGTCGTCGGCGATCCGGATGACCGAACCGGGCAGCGGCTGGCCGACCGTGCCGATCTTCTGGCGGTCCCAGGGGTTGAACGCGGTGGCCGCACAGGACTCCGTCAGGCCGTAGCCCTCCAGGGCCGTGAAGCCGATCCCGCGGTAGAAGTGGCCGAGCCGCTCGCCGAGCGGCGCGCCGCCGGAGATGGCGTGGGTGGCCCGGCCGCCGAGGACGGCGCGCAGCTTGCCGTACACCAGGCGGTCGAAGACCTTGTGCTTCAGCTTGAGGCCCAGGCGCGGGCCCTCGGGGGTGTCGAGCGCCCGGCTGTACGCGATCGCCGTGTCCGCGGCCGCGTCGAAGATCTTGCCCTTGCCGTCGGCCTGCGCCTTGGCCCGCGCCCCGTTGTAGACCTTCTCGAAGACCCGCGGGACGCCCAGGATCATCGTGGGCCGGAAGGACGCCAGGTCATCGGTGAGGTTCTTGATGTCGGGGGCGTGGCCCAGCTTGATGGGGGCCATCACGGAGGCGACCTGCACCAGCCGGCCGAAGACATGGGCGATGGGGAGGAAGAGCAGCACGGAGGAGTGGCCCGTACGGAACAGAGGCTTCAGCCGCTCGACCACATTGCCGCACTCGGCGAAGAAGCTGCGGTGGCTGAGCACACAGCCCTTGGGGCGGCCGGTGGTGCCGGAGGTGTAGACGATGGTGGCGGGGGAGTCCGCGTCGGCGAGCGCGCTGCGCGCGTCCACGTCGTCGTCGCTGATCCCGGCGCCCGCGGCCCGCAGCCGGGCGATCGCGTCCCGTTCGATCTGCCAGATGTTCGCCAGCTCGGGCAGCCGGTCGCGGACCGATTCGACGGTCGCCTCGTGCGCGGGCGTCTCCACCAGACAGGCCACCGCGCCGGAGTCGCCGAGTATCCACTGGATCTGCTCGGCGGAGCTGGTCTCGTACACGGGGACGGTGATCGCGCCGGCGCTCCAGATGGCGAAATCCAGCAGCGTCCACTCGTAACGGGTGCGCGACATCAGACCGACCCGGTCGCCGGGCCGGACCCCGGAGGCCATCAGACCCTTGGCGGCGGCACGGACCTCGGCGAGGAAGGTGGCGGCGGTGACGTCCTGCCACACGCCGTTCACCTTGCGCCCCATCACGGCAACATCCGGGTGCTGCGCGGCATTTCGACGGATGAGATCCGTCAGGTTGCCGTCCGCGGGGACCTCATACAGGGCCGGAAGGCTGAACTCGCGCAAGACTGCTGCTCCTCAAAAGCGCCAGTGCCACGACGCTGTGTGCTGCACCGGCTGCGGTCCATGATCATGCAGTGGATTGGACTGCCCGGACGTTACCCATGGGTATTGCTTTTGGGATAGGGGTGAACGACCAGATGTTCCGTGCGTCACATGCCGGAGGGCCGCAGGGGGGACTCCTCCGCGCAGACTAGACCAGCCAGTCGGTGACCCAAAAGTAACTTTCGGTCGCCCAGGGAGGGGCGGATTGCGCCAATGTCGGCCGTTCCCCTGCGGCCGGGACGCCCCGCACCCTGGAGTGGGGAGCCCGGCCGCGTCCGCCGGCCACCCCCCGCGCGGTAGCCTTCAGCAGCAGGGACACCACGTTGCGGGACACCGCGAAATGGGTCTCCCGGCTCGCACGGAGTGCAGAGCCCGGGGAAGCTTCGGCGGACCGGCACGAATCGGTTATGGAGGAGTCACGGCGATGGCCGAACACACCAGCTCGAACATCACGATCGAGGCGGCGCCCGCCGAAGTGATGAGAGTGATCGCCGACTTTGACAGCTACCCGGCGTGGACCGGAGAGGTCAAGGAAGCCGAGGTGCTCGCCAAGGACGACCAGGGCCGCGCGGCGCAGGTGCGGCTGGTGCTGGACGCCGGCGCGATCAAGGACGATCACACCCTCGACTACACCTGGACCGGAGCGAACGAGGTCAGCTGGTCCCTGGTCAAGTCCCAGATGCTGCGTGCCCTCGACGGTTCCTACCGTCTCGCGTCGCTGGACAACGGCGCGCGCACCGAGGTGACCTACCAGCTCACCGTCGACGTCAAGATCCCGATGCTCGGCATGATCAAGCGGAAGGCCGAGAAGGTCATCATCGACCGTGCGCTGGCCGGGCTGAAGGAGCGCGTGGAGAGCCTCCGCGCCGCCGGACCCGGCGACGAGGCCGAGAAGCTCTGAGCGTGCGCATCGTCCTCGTCACCGGCCCCGGCGGGGCCGGCCGCACCACGCTCGCCGCCGCGACCGCCCTGGCCGCCGCCCGCAGGGGCGCGCGGGCCCTGCTGCTCACGACCGAGAGCAGCGCACCGGACCTGGTGCTGGGCACGCCCCTGGGGTCCGGCGCCGCCACCTCGATAGCGCCCGGGCTGCACGCTCGGCGCATCGACCCCGCCGACCGCTTCCGACAGGAGTTCCTCGCCTTCCAGGAGCGCGCCGGAGCCGCCCTCGACCTGCTGGGCGCCGCCCCCCTCGACGAGGACGAACTGACCGAACTCCCCGGGGCAGAGGACTTCGCGCTGCTGCAGGCGCTGCGCGCCGAACACGCCTCGGGCGACTGGGACCTGGTCGTCGTCGATATGCCCGCGGCCGCCGAAACGATCCGCCTGCTGGCCCTGCCGAACCAGGTCCGCCGCTATCTGCGCCGCCTGCTGCCGCCCGAGCGCCAGGCGGCCCGTGCGCTCCGCCCGGTGCTCGCCCAGCTCGCCGGCGTCCCCATGCCGGCCCAGAAGCTGTACGACGCGGCCGAGCGCTGGGAGACCGAACTCGCCGCCGTCCAGCGGGCGATCGACGACCCCGGCACCACCGTGCGTCTGGTGACCGAGGCCGGACCGGTCGCCGCCGCCACCCTGCGCGGTATCCGCGCCGGTCTCGCCCTGCACGGCCGGCCCACCGACGGCGTGGTCGTCAACCGGCTGCTGCCCACCGGCTCCGCCGATCCGTTCCTCGCCGCGCTCTCCGGCAGCCAGCAGACCGCCCTCAAGGCGTTGCGCGAGGAGTTCCCCGACGTCCCCGTCCACGAGGTGCCGCACCTCGGCCGCGACCCTCAGGGCGTCGAGGAACTCGACGAGTTGCTCGGCGGACCGGCCGGTGAACTGGCCGGCGAATGGGCCGGTGAACTGGCCGGCGAATGGGCCGGTGAACTGGACGGCGAACCGGACGGCGCCGGGCCCGTGCGGGCGCGCCGCCCCGACCCGTGGACCGTCGAGGACCGGCTGGCCGCCGACGGGATCCTGGTCTGGCGGGTGCCGCTGCCGGGTGCCGAGCGCGGCGGTCTCGGCCTGGTGCGCCGCGGCGACGAGATCGTGGTGACCGTCGGCCGCTTCCGGCGCATCCGTACGCTCCCCTCCGCACTGCGCCGCTGCACGGTCTCCGGAGCCGGACTGCATGACGGTGTGCTGGAGATCCGCTTCACCCCGGACCCGGACCTGTGGCCCAAGGGCGCCACCGGGAACTAGCGCCACCGGGAACTGAGGTTCTGGGGCCCCGTGGGCCACGGAGCCTGGGCCGCGAGAAACCAGGCCACAGGAAACCAGGCCACGGGAAACCAGGCTGCGAGAACGGAGCCGCGGGAACGGGGCCGCGCGAACCGGAGCCGTAAGGGCCGAACGGTATACCGGTGTTCAGGTACCGTCGAAGGTGGGCCGACGGGACCGGCCGTCCGCCCCGCACCCTCCGCCGTACCGCGTACCACGTATCGCGTACCGCCTCGTCGCAGAAGTCCACGGAGTTCACCATGAGTGATGCCACCGAGCGCCCCGCCGACCGCCAGGCCGGGCCCGACGCCGATGCCTGGGCGGCCGCCTGCGCCGAGGACCTGGCGGCCGAGAAGGCCCGCCGCCGTGCCACGTACGGTCCGCAGCCGGGCAGCGCCGCCGAGGAACTCCGCAAGCTCGCCGACGCGGTGACCGACAAGCTCGCCGGCATCCAGCTGCCCGGCGCACTCGGCGGCATGGCCGCGCAGAGCGCCGTCAACCAGCTGTTCAAGCAGGCCAAGGCCGTCGTCGAGCCGGTCATCGAGCGCAACCCCGATGTCTTCGACCACCTCGCCACGGCCGGCACCGAGCTGCTCGCCGCCTACCGCTCCGCCGTCGAGGGCAGTGAGCGCCGCTGGACCCGCGACGACCTCGACGACCGGCCCGCCGGCCGCCGCGGCGACGGCCCGCGCGACGACGACGGCCCCGCCGGCACCGAGCGAATCGATCTCGACTGACCCAGGCCGTGGCCCGGCCTCCGGTACGGTGGGTCCCGGCGGGGTACGAGCGAAAAACTGAGGGACACATGGGACTCACCATCGGCGTCGACATCGGCGGCACGAAGATCGCGGCCGGTGTGGTCGACGAAGAGGGTTCGATTCTTGAGACATGCAAGGTACCGACCCCGCAGGCCACCGACGCGCTGACCGAGGCCATCGCGGAAGCGATCCGTACCGTCGGTGCCGGCCACCGCATCGAGGCCGTCGGCATCGGCGCCGCCGGATACGTCGACGAGAAGCGGGCCACGGTCCTGTTCGCACCGAACATCGACTGGCGCCACGAACCGCTCAAGGACAAGGTCGAACAGCGCGTCGGCCTCCCTGTCGTCGTCGAGAACGACGCCAACGCCGCGGCCTGGGGCGAGTACAGGTTCGGCGCCGGCCAGGGCCACAGCGACGTCATCTGCATCACCCTCGGCACCGGCCTGGGCGGCGGCATCATCATCGGCAACAAGCTGCGCCGCGGCCGCTTCGGGGTGGCCGCCGAGTTCGGCCACATCCGGGTGGTGCCCGACGGTCTGCTGTGCGGCTGCGGCAGCCAGGGCTGCTGGGAGCAGTACGCCTCCGGCCGCGCCCTGCTCCGGTACGCCAGGCAGCGCGCCTTCGCGACCCCCGAGAACGCCCAGATTCTGCTGTCGCTCGGCGACGGCACCTCAGAAGGCATCGAGGGCATGCACATCAGCCAGGCCGCCCGCCAGGGCGACCCGGTCGCCATCGACTCCTTCCGCGAGCTGGCCCGCTGGGCCGGCGCCGGACTGGCGGACCTCGCCTCGCTCTTCGACCCGTCGGCCTTCATCATCGGCGGCGGGGTCTCGGACGAGGGCGAGCTGGTCCTCGAACCGATCCGCAAGTCCTTCCGCCGCTGGCTGGTCGGCAACCAGTGGCGGCCGCACGCCCAGGTGCTCGCCGCCCAGCTCGGCGGCAAGGCCGGACTGGTCGGCGCCGCCGACCTGGCACGCCAGGGCTGAGAAGCGCGCGCCCCTTCGGCGATGCCCGTCGCGTCCCAGCGGATGCGACGGGCATTGTCCTAGTCTGGGCCTGCGCGGCGACCTTGGCCCCCGGCGAGAGGACCTGCCCTTGAGCACGCTCCCCGACTCCCGCACCGAGTCGGACGGCTCGGCCGTCGTCCGGGTGCTCAGCTACAACATCCGCTCGCTGCGCGACGACCGGGCGGCGCTGGCGCGGGTCATCCGCGCCTGCGCCCCCGATCTCGTCCTCGTCCAGGAGGCGCCGCGGTTCTTCCGCTGGCGCAAGGCCGCCGAGCGACTGGCCCGGGCCACGGGACTGGTCCACGTCACCGGCGGGGCGACGACCGCGGGCCCGATGATCCTCTCCACCCTCCGCGCCCATGTGGAGCGGACGGAGGACATCCTGCTGCCCCGCACCCCCGGGCTGCACCGGCGCGGCTTCGCCACCGCCGTGGTCCGCATCGGCCGTGCCCGGCTCGGCGTCCTCAGCTGCCATCTCAGCCTCGCCGACCGGGAGCGCTACCCACAGGCCGGGCTGCTGCTGGAGCGGGTGGCCGCGCTGGGGACGCCGTACGCGGTCGCCGGGGGCGACCTCAACGACCGGCCGGACGGGCGGAGCTTCCGCCGGGTGGCGGGGGCCCTGACGGACGCCTGGGCCGCGAAGCCATGGGGCGGCGAGTTCACCTCCCCCGCCGGGGACCCGCACCAGCGCATCGACGCCGTCTTCACCACCGCCGGCATCGAGGTCCTGGGCTGCGGCGTACCGCACACCCTGCCCGGCGTACACGCCGGCGACCTGCGGTCCGCCTCCGACCACCTTCCGGTGCTGGCGGCTCTGCGGGTCCCGGCCGACGCTTAGGCCCTGTCGCTTCTGACGGATCTCCGTGGGAGCGCCCTGACCGCCTGGCGCCCGGCCCGGCCTCAGGCGCCCCCCCGTTTCAGCCCATCGGTCGGACCGTCTCAGCCCAACGGTCAGACCACCGCTCCGCCGCCCGGCAGGTGGTCGTCGTCCTCGTCGTCGCCCTTCATACGGGCCACCAGGGTGGCGAAGCCGCCCAGGAAGCCGCCGATGCCCAGGACCGTGATCCACCAGGTCACGGGCTGCTGGAAGAGCACCATGGCCACCAGGAGCAGCGGGCCGCCCAGGACCGCGATCCAGGCGAACTTGGCGGTGACGTCGGCCTTGGGCAGCGGGGGAGGCTCGGGTGGTGTGAAGTGGTCCTCGTCGCTCTCGTCGGCGTCGTCGGAGCCGTCGCCGGACGGCCCGGAGGGCGACCAGTCACGCGGCCCGACGCCCGGGGCGAAGACGACGAAGCTGCCGGGAGCCGAGGCGCTGCCGCTGCCCGCACCCGGGACGGAATCCGGGCGCGCGTCCGTGCCCGTTCCCTGGTCCTTGCCCGTTCCCTGGTCCTTCCCGCCTCGCTCGTCCACGTCGTCCGTCCCGGACGAGGTGCCGGGCTTCCCGGACGAGGACGCCGCCCCCGCACCGCCCGTGCCGCCGTCGCCCTCCTCGTCCGGGAACGACGGCTGCTCGCCGTAGCCCGCGACGATCTCGGCCCAGGCGGCCTCTTCGTCCAGCGGGTCGCGCGGGTCCCGGGGGTCGCGGGGGCTACGCTCCGCCACTGGCCGCCGTCCCCTCCTGGGCGGAAGCCCGGGCACCGGCCAGGGCCTCCGGGGCGAGCCGGGAGATGAAGGCGAAGGTCTCCTCGAAGATCCGCTCCGCGTCGTGGTCCAGCGTGGCGACGTGGTAGCTGCGCTCCAGCAGGGTCTGCCGGACGTCCGTCGACGAGACCCGGCTCAGGATCCGCTCGGAGTCCACCGGCCGTACGACATGGTCCTGCGGGCTGGTCATCACCAGCAACGGCTGGGTGACACGGGGGAGTTCGGAGTCGACCTGCCGGAAGAACCGGCGCAGCGAATGCGCCGCGTGCAGCGGCACCCGGTCGTAGCCGACCTCCTCGGCGCCGGGCTTGGCGATATCGCTCGCGATCCCCTTGGTCGTCCGTACGACGTGGCGCAGCGCCGGCAGCAGGGGCGCGGCCGCCTCGTGCATCTTGTTGCCGGGGTTGACGACGGCCACCCCGCTGATCGCGTCGCCGTGCTTGGCGGCCAGCCGCAGCGCCAGCGCGCCGCCCATCGACAGACCGCAGACGAAGACCCTGGCGCACCGCTCGGTCAGTGCGCGCAGTTCGCGGTCGACCTCGGCGTACCAGTCCCGCCAGGTCGTGACCTGCATGTCCTGCCAGCGGGTGCCATGACCGGGCAGCAGTGGGAGGGTGACAGTGAGCCCCCGGTCGGCCAGGTGTTCGGCCCAGGGGCGTACGGACTGGGGGGAGCCGGTGAAGCCGTGGCAGACGAGGACGCCGACCTCTCCGCCGTCGCGGCGGAACGGCTCGGCTCCGGGAAGGAGCGGCACCGGGGGACTCCGTTCGATGAGGGGACCTGGCGAGTTACCTCAGGGTACGCAAAGTGATGGCGAGCGGGTAGATCCGGCGCCCGCGGGCCGGTTCCGGGTCGCCTGCGCGGGCGATGGGGGTGCCCCCTGCTCCTTGAGAGCTTGGGGGACGGCCGCCGGGACCCGGTGGGGGCGAGTGTGTCGGCGGGGCAGGTTAAGGTCTTTGCGTCAGACACAGGAGGCAGTCGGTTGATCTACGGCGCAATGAAGTTTTCCATCGGCGGGCCGCTGAAGCTTGCCTTCCGGCCCTGGGTGGAAGGCCTCGAGAACATTCCCGCCGAGGGTCCGGCGATCCTCGCGAGCAACCATCTGTCCTTCTCGGACTCCTTCTTCCTGCCCGCGGTGCTGGACCGCAAGGTCACCTTCATCGCGAAGTCCGAGTACTTCACGTCCCCGGGTGTGAAGGGCAAGCTCACCGCCGCGTTCTTCAAGGGTGTGGGCCAGCTCCCGGTCGACCGGTCGGGCGCGCGGGGCGCGGGCGAGGCGGCGATCAAGAGCGGCATCGAGGTGCTGGAGCGCGGTGAGCTGTTCGGCATCTACCCGGAGGGCACCCGTTCCCCCGACGGCCGGCTCTACCGCGGCAAGCCCGGCGGTCTGGCCCGGGTGGCGCTGGCCACGGGCGCGCCGGTGATCCCCGTGGCGATGATCGACACCGAGAAGGTGCAGCCGCCCGGCAAGGTCGTGCCGAAGATGATCCGGCCGGGCATCCGGATCGGCAAGCCGCTGGACTTCTCCCGTTACCAGGGCATGGAGGGCGACCGCTTCATCCTGCGGTCGGTCACCGACGAGGTCATGTACGAGATCATGAAGCTGTCCGGTCAGGAGTACGTCGACATCTACGCGACCGCCGCCAAGCGGCAGATCGCGGAGGCGGCGAAGGCCGCGGAGGCGAAGAAGAAGGCCGAGGCGGAGCAGGCGAAGAAGGCCGCCGAGCAGGCCAAGAAGGCCGCCGGGTAGGCCGGGCGGGCCGGAGGAGACGGGCAGTGCCGAGACCGGGCGTGGACGCGCCCGGCGAGGGGTGGGGGCCGGCGAGATGACGGACGCGGACATACGGACGACGGACGCGGACATACGGACGGTGAGCGGCGCCACCATGGCTGCCGGACGCCCCGGCAAGCACCCCCCGAAGGCGCTGCGGATGTCCGTCGAGCTCCCGCTCTGGCGGGCGCTCACCGGCTACCGGATCCTCACCCTCGTCTACACGCTGTGCCTGTTCGCGCTCTCGTACGAGCGGTACGCGCATCCGTGGGGCGCGGGCGCCTATATGGCCGCGCTCACCGTCTGGATGGGGTTCACCTGGCGTCGTACGACCTCCCCGGAGCGCTGCACCCGGCACTTCCTGATCGTCGACCTCGCCTTCGCGGTCGGCGGCATTCTGCTGACGCCCCTGGTGGACACCCACGAACGGATCATGGGCGGCGGGCCCACCCTGCCCTCCATCTGGACGGCGGGTGCGGTCCTGGGCTTCGCGATCAAACGCGGCTGGCGCTGGGCCGCGGTGGCCTCCGCCCTGGTGGCCACCGCCAACCTCGTCGAACGCCAGGAGTTCGCCCGCGACACCGTCCACAACGTGGTGCTGCTGTGGGTGTCCAGCGTCGCGATCGGCTATGTGGTCGAGGTGGCGCGCGCCAGTGAGCGCACCCTCGCCCGCGCGCTGCAGATCGAGGCCGCCACCCGCGAACGGGAGCGGCTGGCCCGCGACATCCACGACAGCGTGCTGCAGGTGCTGGCCATGGTGCAGCGGCGGGGAGCCACGATCGGCGGCGAGGCGGCCGAGCTGGGGCGGATGGCGGGCGAACAGGAGGTCGCCCTGCGGACGCTGGTCTCGGGCGGGCCGACGCCGCGGCGTACGCCGCACACCGAGGAGCGGGCGGCGGGGTCGTACGGCAACGAGGAGGCGGCGCCCGGCGCCGAGGGGGCGGCGGCGTACGCCGGGCGCCCGGCGTCCCCGGCGCCGTACGCCGACGAGGAGTCCCGGGAGCCCTGCGATGTCCGCGCGCTGCTCGCCCCGTACGCGTGCGCCGGTGTCACCTACTCCGAGCCGGGCGCCCCGGTCGAGCTGCCGGCCGCCGCCGCGGCGGAGCTGGCGGCCGCTGTCAGTGCCGCGTTGGACAATGTCCGGGTGCATGCGGGGGCCGGTGCCCGCGCATGGATCCTGGTGGAGGACGAACCGCACGCGGTGATCGTGACGGTCCGCGACGACGGCCCCGGCATCCCCGAGGGCCGCCTCGCGGACGCCGAGCGGGAGGGCCGGCTGGGGGTGGCCCTGTCGATCCGCGGGCGGCTTCGGGATCTGGGCGGCAGCGCGGCGTGGATCTCGGTCCCCGGCCAGGGCACGGAAGTGGAGTTGACGGTCCCCAAGGGCGTACGGCCCGAGGGCGGAAGGCGGGGGAAGGCCGGGACGTGACGGAGCAGACGAGGCTGAAGGTCATGGTGGTCGACGACCACCCGATGTGGCGTGACGCGGTCGCGCGGGATCTGGCGGAGGCCGGGTTCGAGGTGGTGGCGACGGCCGGCGACGGTCTCCAGGCGGTGCGCAGGGCGCAGGCCGCGTCGCCCGATGTGCTGGTCCTGGACCTCAATCTGCCGGGGCTGCCCGGTGTACGGGTGTGCCAGGAGCTGGTCGGCGCCCATCCGGCGCTGCGGGTGCTGGTGCTGTCCGCGAGCGGTGAGCACGCCGATGTCCTGGAGGCGGTCAAGTCCGGGGCGACCGGCTATCTGCTGAAGTCGGCGAGCACGGAGGAACTGGTGGACGCGGTGCGCCGGACGGCCGCCGGGGACGCGGTGTTCACCCCGGGCCTGGCGGGGCTGGTGCTCGGCGAGTACCGGCGGCTGGCGAGCGAGCCCGCCCCGGCGACGCCGGACGAGCCGGGCGCGCCGCGGCTGACGGAGCGGGAGACCGAGGTGCTGCGCCTGGTGGCCAAGGGCCTCTCGTACAAGCAGATCGCCGAGCGCCTGGTCATCTCGCACCGCACGGTGCAGAACCACGTCCAGAACACCCTCGGCAAGCTCCAGTTGCACAACCGGGTGGAACTGGTGCGCTATGCGATAGAGCGGGGCCTCGACGAGGCGTGAGCGGGCACGGGCCTCCGCTCGTCCGGGTGAACGCCTCACGTCAACTCCCCGTGGAATCACCGAAATCGGCATTTTGCCCCATCCCGGAGTGACCCAGATCACCATTAGCGTGGCCGGCGTCCGATCGACCACGGCCGAGCGCGGCCACTGACGGGATGTAGGTGATGGCAGCGATGCGGGTCGGAGTACTGACCGGTGGCGGCGACTGCCCGGGTCTGAACGCGGTGATCAGGGGCGTCGTCCGCAAGGGCACCCAGGAGTACGGTGACGACTTCGTCGGCTTCCGGGACGGCTGGCGCGGCCCGTTGGAGGGCCGCACGGTGACGCTGGACATCCCGGCGGTGCGCGGCATCCTGCCCCGCGGCGGCACGATCCTGGGCTCCTCGCGGACCAACCCCTTCCAGCAGCCCGACGGCGTCCGCCGGATCAAGGAGACGCTCGCCAAGCAGGAGGTCGAGGCGCTGATCGCGATCGGCGGCGAGGACACCCTCGGCGTCGCGGCGCGACTCTCCGACGAGTACGGCATCCCCTGCGTCGGCGTCCCCAAGACCATCGACAACGACCTGTCCGCGACGGACTACACCTTCGGCTTCGACACCGCCGTCGGGGTGGCCACCGAGGCCATCGACCGGCTGCACACCACCGCCGAATCCCATATGCGGGTCCTGGTCGTCGAGGTGATGGGCCGGCACGCCGGCTGGATCGCGCTGCACTCCGGTCTCGCCGGCGGGGCGAACGTCATCCTCATCCCCGAGCAGCGCTTCGACATCGAGCGGGTCTGCCGGTGGATCGACTCCCGTTTCAAGGCGAGCTACGCCCCCATCGTGGTGGTCGCCGAGGGCGCGATGCCCAAGGACGGCCAGATGGTCCTCAAGGACGACTCCAAGGACTCCTTCGGGCACGTCCGGCTGTCCGGTGTGGGGGAGTGGCTGGCCAAGGAGATCGAGGCGCGCACCGGCAAGGAGGCGCGGACGACGGTGCTCGGGCACACCCAGCGCGGTGGTACGCCCAGCGCCTTCGACCGCTGGCTGGCCACCCGCTTCGGTCTGCACGCGATCGACGCGGTGCACGACGGCGACTTCGGGAAGATGGTCGCGCTGCGCGGTACGGACATCGTGCGGGTGCCGATCGCGGAGGCCACCGCGAAGCTGAAGACCGTCGATCCGGCGCTCTACGCCGAGGTCGGGGTGTTCTTCGGCTGACCACGGAGGCCCTCCCTCCGGGCGGCGCCTCCGGGCGAGGGGCCGTATATTCGCCCTACGCGACATATCCGGCCCATTTGCCCCTGTGCGGGCGTACCGGCGGGAGGGAACGTGGAGATCGTCGCCTTCGGCGTACAGGCGGATGAGCGGCCGCTCCTGGAGCAGGCCTTCGCCGGCCGCCACCAGGTCCGTGCGCTGGACGTCTTCCTCAACCGCGACACCGCCCCCATCGCGCACGGCTACGAGATCGTCAGCAGCAGCGTCAACGCCGATCTGAGCGCCGACGTCCTGCAGACCCTCGCGGCCGGCGGGACGAAGATGATCGCCCAGCGTTCCACGGGCTTCAACAACATCGACCTGGAGGCCGCGGCCGACCTCGGGATGAGCGTCGGCCGGGTCTCCCGCTACTCCCCGTACGCGGTCGCCGAATTCGCCTGGGCCCTCGCCCTGGCCGTCGACCGGCACCTGGTCCGGGCCGCCAACCGCACCCGTAACTTCGACTTCCGGCTGGACGGCCTGATGGGCCGCGACCTGCACGGCCGTACCGCGGGGGTGCTCGGCACCGGCAAGATCGGCGAGGCGTTCACCCGGATCGCCCACGGCTTCGGTATGAACCTGCTCGGCTGGGACCTCGCCGCGAATCCGCGCTGCGCCGAGCTGGGCATGGTGTACGTCACCAAGGAGCGGCTGTTCGCCGAGGCCGACCTGATCTCCCTGCACCTCCCGCTGGTGGCGGCCACCCGCCACCTCGTCGACGCCGCCGCGCTGGCCGCGATGAAGGACGACGCCATCCTGATCAACTCCAGCCGCGGCGGGCTCATCGACACCGCGGCGCTCGTCGGCACCCTCAAGGCCGGCCGGCTGACCGGCGTCGGCCTGGACGTCTACGAGGAGGAGGCCGGGCTCTTCTTCTTCGACAAGTCCCTGGACGTCGTCGACGACGACACTCTGGCCCGCCTGATGACCTTCGGGAACGTCCTCGTCACCTCCCACCAGGCGTACTTCACGAAGGAGGCGGTCGGCCAGATCATCGACGCCACGGTCACCAACGTCGAGGACTACCTGACCGGCCGCTCCAACGAGAACACCCTGGTCATACGAGGACAGCTGCCAGCAGCCGCGCGATGACCGAGGCACCGTCCAGGGTCAGCACCGACTCGGGGTGGAACTGCACCCCCGCGAAGCCCGGGCCGCGCAGCGCGTGCACCTCACCGGTCCCCGCGTCCCGGCTCAACTCCACCCGGTGCATGGCCAGTTCCTCCGCCGTCCGGTCGTCGCAGCGGGCCGTGAAGGTGTTGTAGAACCCGACCGTCTCCGGGCGGCCGAAGAAGTCGATCCGTTCCTGCGCGCCCTGGAACGGCACCTCCTTGCGGACGATCTCCAACCCCAGCTCCGCGGCGAGCAGTTCATGCCCGAGGCAGACCCCCAGAACTCCCTCCCGGTGTGTGGCGACGAGCTCGGCCGTCAGCGCGCGCAGGAAGCGCATCTTGGGGTCACCGGCGTCGGACGGATCGCCCGGTCCCGGGCCCAGCACGACCGGCCCCGAGTGCGCCAGGGCGGCCTCCCGCAGCCCCGGCGCGTCGAAGCGGCGCACCGTGACCTCCAGCCCCGACGTGCGCAGCAGATGCGCCAGCATCGAGGTGAAGGTGTCCTCCGCGTCGATGACCAGGGCGTGCCCGGTCAGCCCGGCCGTCGGCGCGCCGGACCGCATCCGCAGCCAGAAGGGCGCCAGGCCGGCCCGCCGGGCGTCGAGCGCGGCCCGGACCCGCGGGTCGTCGGCGAGGCGGGGCCGCGCGGCCTCCCCGGCCCGCCGTACGGGGGCGGGGCGCACGCCGAGGGCGGTGAGCACCCCCGCAGCCTTGGCATGGGTCTCGGCGACCTCGCCGCGCGGGTCGGAGGCCCGTACCAGGGTCGCGCCGACCGGCAGCCGCAGGGCGCCGCGGGCATCGATGTCGGCGGTACGGATCAGGATCGGCGAGTCCAGCGTCTGCGCACCATGGGCGTCCCTGCCGATCAGCGCCAGCGCCCCCGCGTAGTAGCCGCGGCCGGCACCGTCCGGCCCGGCGGGCTCATGGCGTTCGATCACCCGGCAGGCGTTCTGGACGGGCGAGCCGGTGACCGTCGCCGCGAACATCGTCTCCCTGAGCACCTCGCGGACGTCCAGGGTGGAGCGGCCACGCAGCTCGTACTCGGTGTGTGCGAGGTGGGCCATCTCCTTCAGGCGGGGCCCGATCACCACCCCGCCCTGGTCGGCGACGGTGCACATCATCTTCAGCTCCTCGTCGACGACCATGGACAGCTCCTCCGCCTCCTTGCGGTCGGCCAGGAACTCCAGCAGGCCCTCCGCGCCGGGGCCCTCGGCGGGGTAGCGGTACGTCCCGCTGATCGGGTTCATCACGACCGTCCCCCCGGCCATCCGCACATGGACCTCGGGGCTCGCCCCGACGAGGGTGCGCACCCCGGGCTGGTGGACGACGAAGGTCCAGTACGCGCCGCGCTCGCCGGCCAGCAGCCGCCGGAACAGGGCCAGCGCGTCGGCCGCGCCGAAACCGGGGATCTCACCCTCGAACGTGCGGCGGATCACGAAGTTGGCGCCCTCGCCGGTGCCGATCTCCTCGCGCACCACCCGCTCGACGATCTCCGCGTACGCCTCGTCGCCCACGTCGAACGCGCCGCCGCGGACGGTCACGTCATGGGCCGGGAGGGCGTCCAGCACCTCGGGCAGCGGAAGTTCGTACACCTCCCGGGGCAGCAGGACGGCGAGCGGAGTGCCGTCGTCGCGGACGTCGAAACCGCGCTCGCGGATCTGCCGGAACGGGACCATGGCCAGCGCCCCGCGCTCACCGTCCGGCCCCCGCCCGCCCTCAGGGATGTCGGCGAGCCGCTCCACCTCGCGGACCGGGCCGATGAGCAGCTCCACGGTGTCGTGATCGCGTCCGGGGGTGCGGCGGCGGAGCAGGGCGAAGGGGGTGTCGTGGCCGCTGGTGAGCCGCTGGAGGAGAGCGGCGGTGCCGTGGGGCGGCGCGGTGCGGTGGACCGTGGTGCGGGGGTGCGTGGCGTCGTGGTGCACGGGAGTTCCTTCCGTAGGGAGGAACGGCCCGGGAAACACCGAAGGCCGCCCCTCGGGCGGCCTTCGCGGAGTTCTGGGTACGCGCGATCAGTGGGCCGCCGGATGAGCGGTCCACCACCAGTTCATGTTCGGAATCGGCTGCGCGTGCATGTCGCGCACCCTACCCGACGGAGGCGGCGGCCGGGTGCCCGCGTGTACCTCGTCTCATCCTGCGGTCGCGGTACTGGACGCCTGTCAAGACCCCGTAATCTTGGCTTTGTGACCGTGAACGCTGAAACCCACGCCGGTGGCAACACCTGGCGAGACCTGCCCGCGGCGCAGCAGCCTGACTGGCCGGACCAAGAGGCTCTGCGCGATGTGATCGCGGAGCTCGAGTCCTATCCGCCGCTCGTCTTCGCGGGCGAGTGCGACCAGCTGCGTGAGCGCCTGGGAGCCGTCGCCCGTGGTGAGGCGTTCCTGCTTCAGGGCGGCGACTGCGCGGAGGCCTTCGACGCCGTGTCCGCCGAGCACATCCGGAACAAGCTCAAGACGCTCCTCCAGATGGGCGCCGTCCTGACCTACGCCGGGTCCGTCCCGGTGGTCAAGGTCGGCCGGATCGCCGGCCAGTACAGCAAGCCGCGCTCCAAGCCCACCGAGACCCGCGACGGGGTGACCCTGCCGACCTACCGCGGCGACTCCGTCAACGGCTTCGAGTTCACCCCCGAGGCCCGGATCCCGGACCCGCAGCGGCTGAAGCGCATGTACCACGCCTCCGCGGCGACCCTCAACCTCGTGCGCGCCTTCACCACCGGCGGCTACGCCGACCTGCGCCAGGTGCACGCCTGGAACCAGGACTTCGTGAAGTCCTCGCCGTCCGGGCAGCGCTACGAGGCGCTGGCCCGCGAGATCGACCGTGCGATGAACTTCATGAACGCCTGCGGGGTGGACCCGGAGGAGTTCAAGACGGTGGAGTTCTTCTCCTCGCACGAGGCGCTGATCCTGGACTACGAGTCGTCGCTGACCCGCGTCGACTCGCGCACCGGCAACCTCTACGACGTCTCCGGCCACATGGTCTGGATCGGCGAGCGCACCCGTCAGCTGGACGGTGCGCACATCGAGTTCGCCTCGCGGATCCGCAACCCGATCGGCGTCAAGCTCGGTCCGACGACCACGCCCGAGGACGCGCTCACGCTGATCGACCGCCTCGACCCGGAGCGTGAGCCGGGCCGGCTGACCTTCATCACCCGCATGGGCGCCGACAAGATCCGCGACAGGCTCCCCGAGCTGGTCGAGAAGGTCACCGCCTCCGGTGCGCAGGTCGCCTGGATCAGCGACCCGATGCACGGCAACACCTTCGAGGCCGCCTCCGGTCACAAGACCCGGCGCTTCGACGACGTGCTGGACGAGGTCAAGGGCTTCTTCGAGGTCCACAAGAGCCTCGGCACCCACCCGGGCGGCATCCACGTCGAGCTGACCGGCGACGATGTCACCGAGTGCGTGGGCGGCGGCGACGAGATCTTCGTCGACGATCTGCACCAGCGCTACGAGACGGCCTGCGACCCGCGGCTCAACCGCAGCCAGTCGCTGGACCTGGCGTTCCTGGTGGCGGAGATGTACCGCGATCAGTGACCGCGGGCCGGCAGTGATCGTCGGCCGAGCGGGAGTGGGGCGTGGATCCTGTGATCCGCGCCCCACTGTGCTGTCCGGAGCGATCGGGCGTTGAGACCCCGCCCCGGGCCAGGTAAGGTAAGGGTAACCTCACTCAAGATCAGCTGTTCTGATCGGTGAGTCCTGGAAGATTCCTCCCCGAGCCGCCCCGAAGAGGTGACACCGCGTGTACGTCTGCTCTTGCTTCGGGATCACCGAGCAGCAGGTCCGCGAGCACGCGGAATCCGGCGCCTGCACGCCCCGTCAGATCGCCTCCGCCAGCAAGGCCGGCACCGACTGCGGCAACTGCGTACGCCGCATCCAGGCGCTGCTCGGTCGGGGCAGCTGCCCCCGCCGTGAACTCATCGACCGGGGCGCTTCCGATCCGCTGGCGCCGGAGGAGACGGCACCGCTCGGGCCGCGGGGCGCGGAGGTGGGCGCAGGGGCGCCCGCGGCGCTCTCGGAGGCCGCGTAGCCCCCAGGGGTGCCCTGTCGGGTCCTGCCATCGCGCGCCGTCGCTCAGCTCGGCTGCTCGATCACCTGGGCGATGTAGAGCGCTTCGCCGAGCTTCTCGATCAGCTCCAGCTGCGTGTCGAGGTAGTCGATGTGGTGCTCCTCGTCCGCCAGGATGCTCTCGAAGATGTTCGCCGAGGTGATGTCGCCCTTGTTGCGCATCAGCTCGATCCCGCGCTTGAGCCGGTCGATGGCCTCGACCTCGATCTGCCGGTCGGACTGGAACATCTCGGTGACCGTCTGGCCGACCCGTACGTGGAACAGCCGCTGGTAATTCGGCAGGCCGTCGAGGAAGAGAATCCGGTCGGTGAGCACCTCCGCGTGCTTCATCTCGTCGAAGGATTCGGCGCGGGTGTACTTCGCGAGCTTCGTCCAGCCGAAGTTCTCCTGCATCTTGGCGTGCAGGAAGTACTGGTTGATCGCGGTCAGCTCGGCGGTCAGCTGCTCATTGAGGAATTCGAGGACCTCGGGGTCGCCCTGCATGGCTGCGGGCTCCTTCCACGCGAGTAACTGGGCAGGTGCCGCGCATCCTCGCACCGGGCGGAGCGAGACGTCCAGTAAGTTCACGCTTAGTGGGAGTTGTCCGATTCGCTCCATCCCTGGTCATCGGCACCCCTTCCGGTCTGACAACATGGGGGCATGGGTCAGCCGGAAAGCCGCGAAGAGGAGCATCCTCAGCTGCCTCCGGGGCAGCGGCTGCAGCGGGGCTGGCCGGTGACGCACTACGGTCCGGTGCCGAAGTTCCGCGCCGAACGCTGGGAGTTCCGGGTCTTCGGCGCCACCGCTGACGGTGAGAAGCACTGCTGGTCGCACGAGGAATTCACAGCGCTGCCGTATGCCACGGTCGTCGCCGATATGCACTGTGTGACGAAATTCAGCATGCTGGGGGCCGAATGGGGCGGGGTGCTCACCAAGACCATCCTGGATCTCGCACCGCCCGCGCCCGATGCCACCCATGTCATGGTGTGGGCCGAATACGGCTTCAGCTCGAATCTGCGGCTGGCGGATTTCACCGCGGAGAAGTGCCTCTTCGCCACCCACCGCTCCGGTGAACTGCTCACCGCCGAGCACGGCTTCCCGGTCCGCCTGATCGTCCCGCATCTCTACGCCTGGAAGGGCCCCAAATGGGTCCGCGGTATCGAATACATGCGGGCCGACCGCCGCGGCTTCTGGGAGGAGCGCGGCTATCACAACCTGGGCGACCCATGGAGCGAACAGCGCTACTCCTACCAGGAGGAACCGGGGGAGGGCCCCGAGCTCTGAGGCGCGGGGACCCCGATCGGTCCCGGGGGCCCTGACCGGCCCCGGGGACCCCGCGCCTGGAGCTCGGGGGCGGTGCCCCTCAGCGGGCGCGCAGCTGCTTGAGGCGGGCCACGTCCGCCGCATGTCCTTCCTTGCCACCCGGTGTCTCCACGACCAGCGGCACCCCGTCCGTCGCCGGGTGCGTGAAGAGCTCCGCGAACGCTTCGGCACCGATATGACCCGCACCGATGTTCTCGTGCCGGTCCTTGTGGGCGCCCGCCACATCCTTGGAGTCATTGGCGTGGATCAGCTTCAGCCGGCCCTCGCCGGTGACCTCCACCAGTTCGTCCAGCAGCGCCTTCGTCCCGCCCGGCGCCGCCATGTCGTGCCCGGCCGCGAACGCGTGACAGGTGTCGAGGCACACCCCGAGCTTCGGGTGCCGGTCCAGCGCGTCGAAGTACGGCCCGAGATCCTCGGCCCGCGCGCACAGTGAGGCGCCCTGCCCCGCCGTCGGCTCCAGCAGCAGCCAGGGGTCATCGGGGTGCTCCAGCTCGTCGAGCAACGGCCGCATCCGCTCCCTGACCTGCGCCATCGCCACCTCCCGGGGCCGTCCGCCGGTCGCCGACCCGGTGTGCACCACCACCCCGAGCGCGCCGATCTCCCGGCCGCGCCGCAGCGAATGGCGCAGTGAGGCCACCGACCTGTCGACCGTCTCCGCGGTGTGCGAGCCGAAGTTGATCAGGTAGGGCGCATGGACGTACACCGGCATCCCCTGCTCCGCGCAGGCTGCCCGGAACGCCTCGTCCTGCCCGGGGCTGCCCGGCAGCGTCGCCCAGCCGCGCGGATTCGCCACGAAGACCTGCACGGCCTCGTCACCCATCTCGCGGGCGTACGGAATACCGGTCTTCGCCAGACCGCCGGCCACCGGCACATGGCCACCGACCGGATTACGGGCACGGGCACGCTGCTCGGCGCCCTTGGGGAGGGGAGATCTGCTCACCCTCCCAGGGTGCCAGGTGCCCGGACGGCGGCGGCCGGGGCATCCGGTGGTTCCCGTAGGGGGCGGTCGAACAGATCCCCTAAGGGATGCGAGGCCCCCCTGCGGGGCCACAACCGGGCAGGGGTGGGAGGTATTCCCGGAGCCTCGCAGCCCCGGAGCCCCGGAGCCCCGGAGCCCCGCAGTCCCGCAGTCCCGGAGTCCGCAGTCCCGCGATGCCGTGACGGCGTGACGGCGTGACGGCGTGACGGCGTGACGGCGGAGGCTAGAGAGCTCCCTTGAGCTTGATGGTGATCGTGCCGCCCTTCGGTGCCTGCCGGCCGGGCTCGACCGACTGCCAGTCGACCTCGTCCTGCGGGAAGAGCCACGGCTTCCGCACCTCGACCCGGAAGCCGAGCGCGGTCAGCTCCCGCTTCGCGTCCTCGGTGTGCTTGCCGGTGACGTCCGGGACGGTGACCATCTCCGGGCCCTTCGACAGCGTCAGTGTGACCGTCTCGCCCTTGCCGAGTCTGCCGTCCGCACCCGGGCTCTGCCGGGCCACGGTGTCCTTGTCCTGCGGTGCGAAGACCGGCTGGTCCGCGAACCGCACCTCGAAGCCGGCCGCGCGGAGCGTGGCCTCGGCGTCCGCGCGGGCGCTGCCGATGACACTCGGCACCTGGACCGCGGAACCCCGGCTCACCGTCAGTGCCACCGCCGTATCGGGCTGCCGCTTGCTGCCCGCCACCGGGTCCGTACGGATCACCGACCCCTTGGCGACCTCATCGCTGAACTCCCGGCTCACCGTGCCCGGCACCAGACCGCGGTCGCGCAGCCTGCGCTTGGCGTCCGCGAGCGGGGTGCCGGACAGGTCCGGGACGTCGACGATCTCCGGACCGCGGGAGATCACGATCGTCACCGTGCCCGTACCGCGGATCCGCTGACCGGTCCCCGGCTCGGTACGCATCACATGTCCGCGCTCCACGTTGGCGCTGAAGTCCCGCCCGAGCCTCACCTCCAGACCCGCGTCCCGCAGTGTCTTCGCGGCCTTGGCCTGCGGCATGTCCAGCACCGCCGGGACGGTCGTGAACTGCCCGGCGCTGACGTACCAGACACCCGTACCCACCCCGAGGACCAGCAGCACAGCGGCGATGACCGTGGCCAGCCGGTGCCGCTGCAGCAGCCCGCCGAGGGCCGCCCGGGAGGCCGGGGACGGCGGGGATCCCGGCTGCGGGCGCAGCCGGGTCGTCCGCTCCGCCGGCGGTACCTCCAGCACGCTGGTGCGGTTCAGCTCCGCCTCGTCCGTCCCGGGCAGCGGCAGCTGCCGCGGTATCACGTCAGTGGGCTCCGACCCGTCCCCGGCCGCCCCCGGGAGCTGCCCCCGGCCCGCCGCTCCCGTGGCACCGGAGCCGCCCGCGGACACCTCCCTGGCCTGCGGCGGTACCACGTCCAGCTGCTCGTCCGTGAGCTCCGCACGGGCCTCCCGCGCCGAGGACAGCAGCGCCACCGCGTCCTGCGCGCGCTGCTGCGGATCACGGGCGGTGGCCAGCGCGACCAGGGCGTCCAACTGGGGCGCGAGCCCGGGCACCAGCCCGGAGGGCGGCAGCACGTCCTCGTGCAGATGCTGGTAGAGCACCTGCGCCACCGAGCCGCCCGTATGTGGCTTGCTGCCGGTCAGCATCTCGTAGAGCACCACGCCACAGGCGTAGACGTCGACCCGGGCGTCCGCGGTGCCGTGCTCCAGCTGCTCGGGCGCCAGATACGAGACCGTCCCCAGGACGGAGCCGGTCGTCGCGGTGGTGTTCGTGTCCACCGCGCGCACCAGGCCGAAGTCGGCGACCTTGACCCGGCCGTCGTCGCCGATCAGGACGTTCTCCGGCTTCATGTCTCGGTGCACCAGCCCCGCGCGGTGCGCGGCGCCCAAAGCGGCCAGTATCGGCTCCAGGATGTCCAGCGCGACCCGCGGCCGCAGGGCGCCCCGCTCGCGCAGTACGTCGCGGAGCGTGCAGCCGGCGACGTACTCCATCGCCAGGTAGACGTACGTCCCGTCCGTGCCCTGGTCGAAGACGCCCACCACATTCGGGTGCGACAGCCGCGCGACCGACTTCGCCTCCCGGATGAAGCGCTCCACGAACGCCCCGTCCTTGGCGAGGTCCGGGTGCATCACCTTCAGCGCGAGCACACGGTCGAGACGGGTGTCCACGGCCCGGTAGACCGTGGCCATACCGCCCGCGGCGATGCGCGCCTGGACGCGGTACCGGCCGTCGAGCAGCTGGCCTACGAGGGGGTCTCGGAGCGTCGTATCCACGGAAGGGGAGTCTAGGGGAGTCTCTTCGTAGGTCGTCGGTGTGCCGTAGCGCCCGAGGTGGCACCGCCTGCGGAGGGCGGCCGGGCGTGAAGGCAGGCGCTAAAAGGCAGGCCTCTCGGGGTCGAGGTCCGCCACCCCCTCCGTCGGCGACGACGCCAGCGCGAAATGGCGGCGGGGGATCCGCCCCGCCCGGTGTGCCAGGCGGCCGGCCGTCACCGCGTGGCGCATCGCGGCGGCCATCAGTTCCGGTTCCTGCGCGCGGGTCACCGCGGACGCCAGCATCACCGCCGCGCAGCCGAGCTCCATGGCGAGGGCGGCGTCCGAGGCGGTGCCCGCGCCGGCGTCCAGGATGACCGGGACGCCGGCCCGTTCGGTGATCAGCTGGAAGTTGTGCGGATTACGGATGCCCAGGCCGGAGCCGATCGGTGAGCCCAGCGGCATGATCGCGGCGCAGCCCACGTCCTCCAGCTTGCGGGCCAGCACCGGATCGTCGTTCGTATAGGGCAGGACGGTGAAACCGTCGTCCACCAGGGTCTCGGCGGCGTCCAGCAGCTCGACCGGATCGGGCAGCAGGGTGTGCTCGTCGGCGACGACCTCCAGCTTGACCCAGTCCGTGCCGAGCGCCTCCCGGGCGAGCCGGGCGGTGAGCACCGCCTCGCCCGCCGTGAAGCAGCCCGCGGTGTTGGGCAGTACCTGGATCTTGTGCCGTTCCAGTACGGACAGCACCGAGCCCCGTACGGTCGGATCCAGCCGCCGCATGGCGACCGTCGTCAGCTCCGTGCCGGAGGCGATCAGCGCACGCTCCAGGACGTCGAGGCTGGGCGCGCCACCGGTTCCCATGATCAGACGGGAGCCGAAGACCGTGTCGGCGAGGGTGAGAGTGTCGGAGGCCGCCGAGGCCGCCGAGGCTGTGGAAGGCGCGGAGGCTGCGGAGGGCCCGGAGGGCGTGGAGGCCGTTCCCCGGGAGAGTGCCGTATCGGACATATCGGTGGATCAGCCTCCCTGGACCGCGGTCAGCACCTCGACGCGGTCGCCGTCGCCGAGTGGGGTGGCGGACCACCGGGTGCGCGGTACGACGACGTCGTTGACCGCCGCGGCCACCCCGGAGGGCGCCGTGGACAGGGTCGCGACGAGCCGGTCGAGGGTGAGCCCGCCGGGGATCTCCCGGGCCTCTCCGTTGACGGACACCGACAGGGCGGGGGCGGGGGAACTTCCCTGACTCATACGGACTGCTCCTCCAGGAAGCGGGGGCGCTCGGTCCCCGGAGCGGTGACGGGGGTTCCCCCGTGCGGTTCGGGTGTGGGGGACGTGGACGCGGGCGAGAAGCGCGCGGGGGTGAAGGGACGGGCCTCCTCGGGCAGGCTCCCGGTGGTCAGCACCTCGGCCATCACCTCACCGGTGACCGGCGTCAGCAGCACACCGTTGCGGAAGTGGCCGGTGGCCAGGTGGAGGCCGGGCAGTTCGGTCGGCCCGAGGAGCGGGGCGTTGTCGGGGGAGGCGGGGCGCAGCCCGGCGCAGCTCTCCACGAGCGGCAGCTCGGTGATGCCGGGGACCAGCTCATGGGCGTCCCGCAGCAGCTCGTAGACCCCGCCGGCGGTGACGGTGGTGTCCCAGCCCAGCTCCTCGCTGGTGGCCCCGACGACCAGTTCGCCGTTCTCCCTCGGCACCAGGTAGACGGGGTTGCCGCGGACGACGGCCCGTACGGTGCGCGACAGGAAGGCGGGGGAACCGGGAGGCACGTCCGGCAGCCGCAGCCGCAGCACCTGGCCCTTGACCGGCCGCACCGGTGGCAGCAGCTCCTCGGGTACCCCGGCCAGCCGGCCGCTGTGGCTCCCCGCGGCCAGTACGGTCTGCCCGGCCGGTACCCGCGTGCCGTCGGCGAGCCGGGCGCCCGAGGCGCGGCCGCCGTCGATCGTCAGCCGTTCGGCCGGGCTCCGGTGGAAGACCACCCCGGCCCGCTCACAGGCCGCCAGCAGGGCGCTCGCCAGCCGCCGCGGATCGGCCTGGTGGTCGCCGTCGACCCGCAGGCCGCCGCGTACGCCGGGGGCCAGCATCGGCTCCAGACGGCGGCACTCGCGGCCGGTGAGCCACTGCGAGTCCAGGACCGAGCGGACCTGGAGGGCGTGCAGTTCGCGCAGGTGGGCGCGGTCGTCGGCGTCCAGCGCGACGGCCAGGGTGCCGCATCGCCGGTAGCCGATCCGCTGCCCGCTCGCCTCCTCCAGCTCCTCGGCGAACCGGGGGTAGCGGCGTGCCGAGGCGAGGTTGAGGCCCAGCAGGGTCTGCTCGCCGTAGTGGAGCTCGGTGACCGCGGCCAGCATCCCGGCCGCGACATGGGTCGCGCCGCCCCCGGGCGCGGGGTCGGCCAGTGCGACGGTCAGTCCGCGGCCGGCCGCCCGCCAGGCGGTGACCAGGCCGATGAGGCCGCCCCCGATGACGAGCACATCGGGGTGCCCGGTAGCGGAGGGCGGGGGTGCGGCAGACGGTGTGACGGCAGGTACAGCAGGTACGGGTACAGGTTCAGGTACAGGTGGATGCATGGGCGTTCAGCCCCTCCCTTCGCCGGCATGACCCGGATCAGGTTCGTACGGTCGGAGGCCGGCCAGCCTCCCTCTCAGCCCGGTACGTCCGGGCTCCCGCGAGTGCGTGTGCCCGTCACCCTAGTACGGGGGTGCGAGGCGCCGTAAGGCGACGTACGGGTGCGCGTGCTGGCGCCCCGGCGTGCGGGGTACGGTTCCGCGCCCCGCACACGGAGAGTGACGGTGTGTCAGAGATCTCCTTGTGTGCCACGTGAGCGGCTCGGCGCACCGGCCTAGAGTGATCGGGTGAGCGAGCAGAGCAGCGAGCAACACAGCGACCAGAGCAGCGGGCAGGGCGGCGAGCGGAGCAGTGGGCGGAGCGTGTCCTCTCCGTCCCCGGACCAGCCGCCGCGGGTGGTGATCGTCGGCGCCGGAATCGCGGGTGTGCAGACCGCGGTCGCCCTGCGCGAACAGGGCTGGCGCGGTGCGATCACCCTGTTCGGCGACGAGCCCCACCAGCCCTACGACCGGCCCCCGCTGTCCAAGTCGGTGCTGCTGGGCAAGGCCGACGGCTCCGCGTTCGACGTGGACTTCGCAGGGCTCGGCATCGACCTCCGCCTCGGCTGCCGGGTGACCGCCCTGGTGCCGGACGACCACCGGGTCGAGACGACCGAGGGCCCGGTCCGCTACGACCACGCGGTGATCGCGACCGGCGCCGAACCGATCGCCCTGCCCGGCAGCGCGGGCCTGCCCGGCGTCCACCTGCTCCGCACCCTCGACGACGCCGAGCGGCTGCGGCCGGTGCTCGCCGCCCGGCGCCGCATCGTGGTCGTCGGGGCCGGCTGGATCGGCGCCGAGTTCGCCACCGCGGCACGCGAGACCGGCTGCGCGGTCACCGTCGTCGAGGCCGCCGACCGCCCGCTGGCCGGCGCGCTGCCCGCCGAGGTCGCCGACCGGATGACCTCCTGGTACGCGGACGCCGGAGCCGAGCTGCGCACCGGGGCCCGGGTCGCCTCCGTCACCACCGGGGCGGTCACCCTCGCGGACGGCACCACGCTGCCCGCCGACGCCGTGGTCGTCGGGATCGGCGCCCGGCCCGCCACCGCCTGGCTGGCCGGCTCCGGCGTGGAGCTCTCGCCCGAGGACGGCTCCGTGCTCGCCGACGAGCGGCTGCGCACCTCCGTGGCCGATGTCTACGCGGTCGGCGACTGCGCTTCCTTCCCGTCCGCCCGTTACGGCACCCGCCTGCTGGTCCACCACTGGGACAACGCCCTGCAGGGCCCCCGGGCAGTTGCCGAGAGCCTCACCCGGGGCGAGGCCGGGGGAGTGGTCTACGACCCGGTGCCGTACTTCTGGTCCGAGCAGTTCGGCCGGTTCGTGCAGTACGCGGGCCACCACGGTGACGCCGACGAACTCGTCCGGCGCGGCGACCCGGACACCGCCGCCTGGTCGGTGCTCTGGCTCCGAAGCGAAGGGGGCCTGCGCGAAGCGCAGTCGGATCGGGGTGGTGGCGGGCGACGGGCGGGCGGACGGTTGGTCGCGCTGCTGGCGGTGGGGCGGCCGCGGGACCTCGCCCAGGGCCGCAAGCTCATCGAGCGGGGCGCGCTCCTCGACCGGGAGCGGGCGGCGAACGCGGCCGTACCACTGAAGGCCGCCGTTCAGTAGACGTCAGGAGGCCGTCCGCAGGAGGCCGTTCAGCAGCCGTCCGGCGCGTCCGGTAGCCGCCTGGTAGCGGCGGGCGCGCCGCGGGGTGCCGTCACTCTCCGGGGTGCCCACCGCCCCTGATGGCGATGCCCGGCTACCGACTGTCAGTGCGAGGTGGCAGGCTTGTCCCGTGACCGAGATTGACGCAAAGATCGATGGACTCGTCCCCGCCTGGCTCACCCTCCCCGACATCGCCGAGAGGCTCGGCGTCGAGGTGACCCGCGTGCGGCAGCTGGTCAAGGAGGGCCAGCTCATCGCGGTGCGCCGCGGCGAGAACCGGGCGCTCCATGTGCCCGCCGATTTCATCAAGGACGACAAGGTGGTCAAGGGCCTCGTCGGTACCCTCACGCTCCTCAAGGACGACGGCTTCACCGACGAGGAGATGCTGGAGTGGCTGTTCACCGCGGATGAGACCCTGCCCGGGACCCCGGCGCAGGCGCTGCGCGAGAATCGCGGCACGGAGGTGAAGCGCCGGGCCCAGGCGCTCGCCGTGTGACCCGCCCGGTGCGGCGCACTCAGGACCGCGACCGCACCGCCACCCACGCTTGACCACATCCGAGGGGTGTACGGACCGGAAGGCCCGGTCCGTACACCCCCGACCTGGGGGGACTCCACCCGATGACCACCGCACGCCAGGCCCTGTCCGACGCCCGCCTCTACCTCTGCACGGACGCGCGAACGGCCCAGGGCGACCTCCCGGAGTTCCTGGACGCGGTGCTCTCCTCGGGCGTGGACATCGTCCAGCTGCGCGACAAGGGCATGGAGGCCGGCGAGGAGCTCAGGCACCTGGAAGTGTTCGCGGACGCCTGCCGCCGGCACGGCACCCTGCTCGCGGTGAACGACCGCGCGGACGTCGCCCACGCCATCGGCAGCGATGTGCTGCACCTCGGGCAGGGCGATCTGCCGGTCCCGGCCGCCCGCGCCCTCCTCGGCCCGGACGTCCTCATAGGCCGCTCCACCCACGCCGAGGCCGAGGTGGACGCCGCGATCGCCGCCACCGGAGTGGACTACTTCTGCACCGGCCCGTGCTGGCCCACGCCCACCAAACCGGGCCGTCACGCTCCCGGCCTCGACCTGGTCCGCTACGCCGCGAAGCGCGCTTCCGAACGCCCGTGGTTCGCCATCGGCGGTATCGACGCCGGCAATCTGGACGAGGTGCTGGAGGCCGGTGCCCGCCGCGTCGTGGTGGTCCGCGCCCTCACCGAAGCCGACGACCCGGGCGCCGCGGCCGCCGCCCTGTCCCGGCGCATCCGCACCTGGAACGCCTAGTAACGCCTAGTAATGCCTAGTACCGCACTGCGCCCGGTATTGCACCGAACCGTGCCGCACTGCATGGCCGTCTGCGCCAGCCGCACCGCATGGCCGTCTGCCCCTGAAGAGGGGTTTGGCCTGGTGACGGGCCCGTGTGCCGGGGGGTGTCCAATCCGTGGACGGGAAACGGACCAACCAGGCATTACGTCGAACACGGTTGGTGTGTGTCCGGCCGCTGGTTAACCTGCCGGTATGGCCCTAGGTACAGCTTCCACCAGGACTGATCGCGCGCACACGGTGCGCGAACTGCTCGCCTCAGGCAAGCAGTCCTACTCATTCGAGTTCGCCGCCCCGAAGACCGAGAAGGGTGAGCGGACCCTGTGGAACGCCATTCGCCGGATCGAGGCCGTCGCGCCGACCTTCGTCTCCGTGACGTACGGCGCCGGCGGCACCTCCCGTGACGGCACGGTACGCGCCACCGAGCGCATCGCCACCGACACCACCCTCACCCCGGTCGCCCATCTGACCGCGGTCAACCACTCCACAGCGGAACTGCGCAACATCATCGGCCAGTACGCCGACGCCGGGATCCGCAATATGCTCGCGCTGCGCGGCGACCCGCCCGGCGACCCCATGGGCGAATGGGTCAAACACCCCGAAGGCCTCGGCTACGCCGCCGACCTGGTCGAGCTGATCAAGGAGTCCGGTGACTTCTGCGTCGGGGTCGCCGCCTTCCCCGAGATGCACCCGCGCTCGACGGACTGGGACACCGATGTGGCCCACTTCGTCAACAAGTGCCGGGCCGGTGCGGACTTCGCGATCACCCAGATGTTCTTCTACCCGGAGGACTACTTCCGGCTGCGGGACCGGGTCCGGGCCGCGGGTTGCCCGACACCGATCATTCCGGAGATCATGCCGGTCACCAACGTGCGCCAGATCGAGCGGTTCGCGCAGCTCAGCAACGCCGCATTCCCGCCCGAGCTGGCCGAGCGGATCCTCGCCGTCAAGGACGATCCGGCGGCGGTACGCTCCATTGGTATCGAGTACGCCACAGAACTGTGTGCGCGTTTGATGGCCGAGGACGTTCCCGGGTTGCACTTCATTACCCTGAACCACTCCACGGCGACCCTGGAGATCTACAAGAATCTGGGCCTGCATCAGCGGTCCTGATCACGGTTGGCCGGCGAGCGGCGGAAGCGCGGAAGTAGGGGCGGATATGGGCTGGACGATCCTCTATATCGCGTTCGGCCTGGTCGCCCTGTGGCTGCTGGGGGAGGTACTGCTCCAGTACAAGGCCCGGCTGCGCTGGCGGCTGCTCGCCTTCACCGGGTTCCTCGGTGTGGTCGTCGGTGTCGTCATCGCCTCGGTGATCGTGATCGGGGTGGGCCTGATCGCCTTCGCCACCGGCCAGACCCTGGTGACGCTCTCCTTCAAGCGAGGCTTCACCACCGGCTGGGCCCTGGGCGGCAAACCCGGTGAGAGCCGGCGCCGCCGGGCCCGGCCGTCCGGCCCGCCCGCCGCCGAACCGACCCTCCGGGTGTCCGAGGTCGAGCCGGTAGCGGCCGGCGAAGCGCCCGCTGGCGCCTCCGGTCAGGGCCTCGACGGGGGCGGCCAGGACGCTTTCAGCCAAGACGCTTTCAGCCGGGATGCTTTCGGGCAGGAAGCTTTCAGCCGGGACGCTTTCGGGCAGGACACCGCCGGCCAGGACACCTTCGAGAGCACCGGAGGCTTCCGGAACGACGGCGGCTTCCGGAACGACGGCGGCTTCGGGAACGACGAGGGCGGTGGCTTCCGCGACCAGGGCATCTACGCCGGTCAGGGCGCCTACGGCCACCAGCCCGGCGACCAGCAGCCGGGCGGTGCCTACGGCGGCCAGGACCCGTACCAGGACCCGCAGGACCAGAGCGTCTTCGCCACCCAGGCCTTTCCCATGCCGCCCTACGACGCACTGTCCACCGCGAGCGGGACCGCCCCCGCGCGGGCCGACGCCACCGCCGTCTACGCCCCGGAGCCACTGCCCGACGAGACCGGCCAGTACGGCATATACAGCGCCGACGCCCGCAGCCCGCAGACCGGCTATCCGGGCCATGACGGCTACGGCAGCACCGCCGGCAGTACCGCGGACAGCACAGGCGTCGGCGTCGGCAGCGACGGTAACGGCTATGCCTACGGGGGGAGTTACGGCCGGGCCGCGGCCGGCCAGGACGCTTACGCCGACCCCTACGCGGCGTACGGCGACGGCCGGGACCAGCAGTCGGCCTGCGCCGACCCGTACACCGGCACCCAGCAGCACGCCGCGCCGTACGACGCCTACGCGCAGCAGGGCCCCTACGCCCAGCCGGATCCGTACGCCCAGCCGGACCCGTACGCGGACCCGTACGCCCAGGCGCCCTACGGAGCGCAGCCCTACGACATCCAGGGCGGGCCGCTCGGCCAGAGCCCGGGCCCGGGCCCGGGATACGGGGAGACGCCGCCCGGCGGGCCCTATGTCCCCCAGCAGCGCGATGGTGAACTCCCGCCCGAGCAGCCGCCCTACCCGCCGTACCAGCAGCAGGGCTACGACGGGCAGCAGTACCGCTACTGAGCCGGGCCGCCGCCCTGTGCGGGGCGGGCTGACCTACGTGGAGCCGTGCCAGTCGTCACCGTTCACGATCAGGCCCGCGACCAGGGTGCCGGACATCCCCGCGTGCGCCGGCCCGCCACCCGGATGCGACCGGCCGCCGACCGCGTAGAGCCCCGGTATGCGCGTGCGGTTGCCGGGCCGCAGGAAGCGGCCGTCCTGGCCCGCCAGCGCCGGACCCGGCACCGGACCGCCGTCCACGGGCGGCAGGACCGCCCGCCACAGCACCCGTTCCCGCAGCCCCGGAACGGCCGCCTCGGCGACCTCGGCCAGCCGCCCCGCCGCCGCCTCGGCAGCGGCGGTGTTCCGCCAGTCCACCGGGCCGTGCGGCGCCACCGTCGCGGTCAGCGTCACGGCCTCATGGCCCTCGTCGGGCCGGGTGGTGGGGTCATCAGGGCGCAGCACCGTCACCGTCGGCCGTGCGCACGGCGTCCGTGGGCCGGGGCCGTCCCCGAACACGCCCGCCAGCTCCGCCGCGCGGTCCGCCGCATGGACGATGGTCCGATGCGCCGCACCCGGCTCCCGGGCCCCGCGCAGCGCCAGACAGACCGTGAGCCGTCCCGCCGCCCCCTGGCCCGGCCCGTCCTGCGGCCGCACATCGTCATCCCCGTACGGCTGCCGCCCCGCGAGGAGCGCCGGCAGCCGGGCCGGATCCACCCCCGCGACCACGAACTCCGCCTCATGGACCCGGCCGTCGGCCAGTTCGACGCCCGCCGCCCGGCCGTCCTTCTCGACGATCCCGGTCACCTCGGCACCGAAGCCGAACTCGACCTTCCGGGCCAGGCAGCGCTCGTACAGCGCGTCGGCCAGCGCCCGCATACCGCCGCGGACGTACCAGCTCCCGAAGGTCTGCTCCATGTACGGCAGGACCGTGGCGCTCGCCGGGGCGCTGCGCGGGTCGAAGCCGTACGCCAGCGCGTGGCTCTCCAGCAGCGCCACCAGCCGGGGGTCGGCCAGCTCACGGCGGGCGACCTCGGCGAGGGTGGCGGTCGTGGGCCGCTTGTTCCGGTTGTTCCGGCCGAACAGCGGGCGCCGCCGGTGCACCGCGGGATACGGATCGCGTCCCAGCACCCGCCAGTCCCGCCACAGCGGCTCCTCCAGGAGCGGGCGGCGGGTGGCGTCCCAGGCCTCGCGGGCCCGGCCCACCAGCGCGCTCCAGCGCTCACCGGCACCGGCGCCCAGCGCCTCGTCCAGCGCCGCGAGGACACCGGCGCGTGAGGCGTTCGGCAGCGAGACCGCCGTCCCGTCGGCGAAGACATGACGGCTCGCCGGATCGACCTGCGACATCTCGACGCAGCTCTCCAGCGGCTCCCGGCCGGTCTTGACGAACAGATCGCGGTACACCGCCGGAAGATGCAGCAGACCCGGGCCGGTGTCGAAGGTGAAGCCGTCCCGCGCCAGCCGCCGTACCCCGCCCCCGTGCGTCGCGTCGCGCTCGAACACCGCCACCCGGTGGCCCGCGACGGCCAGCCGGGCGGCGGCCGCCATGGCGCCCGTCCCAGCGCCGATCACCGCAATCCGTGCCATGCCTGCGACTTTATCCGGCGCCACTGACAACGCCCGCCCGGCCTGCTCCGGTACCGCTGTGCGTACCGCGCCGGCCCGTCGCGCGTACGGCGTCAGCCCGCCGTGCGTACGGCGTCAGCCCTCCGCGCGTACGGCGTCGGCCCGTCGGTGGGACCGCGTCAGCCCGTCGGTGGGACCACGGCGCCGGCCGCGGCCGACCGCTTCTCCGCCCGCCGCGCCCGCCGGCGCCGCAGGTACCGGCGGATCCGCGACCACAGCACGATCACCAGCGTGATGCCGGCGGCCAGCAGCGTGCCCGCGATGACCGCGGCGGCCACCGGGTGGAAGACCGCGAAGGCGATGAGCCCGGCGACGCCCAGGTCCTCCAGCACGCTCACCACGAAGTTGCTGGCCGGCTCCGGCGAGGTGTTCACCGCGATCCGCGTACCCGCCTTGACCAGGTGGCTCAGCAGCGCCGTGGAGCCGCCCACCGCGCCCGCCGCCAGCTCGGGCAGCGAGCCCTGGTGCCCGGCCAGCAGCGCCGCCACCACCCCGCCGGCGACCGGCCGGATCACCGTGTGCACGGCGTCCCAGACCGAATCCACGTACGGGATCTTGTCGGCGACCGCCTCGCACAGGAAGAGCACCCCGGCCACGATCAGCACATCGGGGCGCTGCAGCGCCGCCGGTACCTCATCGCTGACACCGGTCGCGCCGAGCACACCGAAGAGCAGGACCACGGCATAGGCGTTGATCCCGCTCGCCCAGCCACTGGTGAAGACCAAGGGAAGTACGGACACGACGGAGATCGTAGGCCGCCCCCGGCCCCGCTGGGGACCAGTGCTCAGGATTGAGTATCCGTACTCAGACGCCCAGATGAGTAGGTACGCGGATGGGCGGGCACCGGCCCGGACGGAAGAGTGGGGGCCACGGAAGGGAAGCGGCACCGCACCGCCGGCACGGGGCGGCGGAACGGCGCGGTTCCCGACCGTGACGGGGGAAGCACGGGGGAGGTAGGTACGGGGGCTCCACGGGGGAGTACGGGGGAGCACGGGGGAAGCGCTGTCCTGGTCGGATCGATGGGGGAACGATCCGCGCCAGGGCAGCGCGCTTTCCCTTTTGCGGCCCTTCTTTCTTCCGGCTTCTTTCCGGCTTCTTTTCGGCGCGGGGCCACGAGGGCCGTATCCGGTACCCGGTCCCAGCACCCGGTCCCGGCCCTATGCGGGATGGCCGCTGACCCGCCCCTGCAAGAGCCTCGACAGCGCTGCGTGCACCTCGTCGATCGACCGGTCCGGCTGGTACGACTGCCAGTCCAGGGCGGCCACCAGCACCATCCCGAAGAGCGCCGAGGCGGTCAGCGGGATGTCGATCTCCTCGCTCAGCTCCCCGTCGGCCACCGCCTCCCGCAGCACGCCTTCCACCACCGCGATGGCCCGTTCGCGCACCACCATCAGCGTCGACTGCCAGGCCCGGTTGGTGCGCCACAGCTCGGCGACGTACAGCTGGGTGAGCGCCGGGTAGCGGGAGATGAAGTCCAGGCCGGCCCGGATCATCGCGTCCAGCGCGTCGATCCGGCCGCCGCCGCGCGCGGTCACGTCCTCCGAGGCCGCCTCCAAGGAGGTCGCCAGCAGCTCGATGCCGTGCCGCAGCAACTCCTCGAAGAGAACGTTCTTGCTCGCGAAGTTGTAGTAGACGGTGCCCTTCGCGACGCCCGCCCGCTCGGCGATCTCGTCCACCGTGGTGGAGGAGAAGCCCTGTTCGGCGATGAGCGTGACCGCGGCCTCGAAGAGCTTGCGCCGGGTGGCGTCGCGGCGTGTAGTGGAGCTGTCCATGTGAGTGATTGTGCCGGTCCCCGCGGAGCTCGTGTTCACAGGCTCAGCTCAGGACGCGGATCCTTCATGTCCTTCGTGTCCTTTCCTCCATGTCCTTCATGCCCACCGCGTGATGAGGCGGCGCGACCCCTCCGCGGCGTAACTCGTCGGCGGACAAGGGGGGATGGCGGCGAAGAAGGGGGCTGATCGCCCCCGGTACGCCACCCAGTGCGTACGCACGTACCGTCCGCCGAGGTCAGCTGCCGTCCGCTTCTCCGCTTCTCTGCTTCTCCGCTTCCGGTGAAAGTGCAGGTCAGGGCCGATTGTCAGTGGCGTGCCCCACGATGGGGTCAACGGCCCGAATCAGCATTCGGTCCCGAACCGGCATGCGACGACAGGAGGTTCGTCATGGCAGCTCGTCCCCACCGGGGCAGCTCCGCTGCGTACGGTCCCCCGAGCGATGTCCACCCCGTCCTGCGCAGAGCGACCGCACCACGCGCCGCCCTCGATCTGCTGGCCCAGGCCCAGCAGGGGCTCGACGAAGCGCAGTCCCTCGAAACCCCCAACGAGCAGTTCGCCACGGCGCACCTGGCCGCGCTGCGCACCGCCGCCGCGGTCCTGGCCGTTCGCGGCCGGCCGGAGGTCACCGCACGCGGCCGACAGCGTATCCGCAGCGCCTGGGAGGTCCTCCCTGAGGTCGCTCCCGAACTCGCCGAGTGGAGCGCCCTGTTCGCCGCCGGCGCCGAACGCCGCGCCAGGGCCGAGGCCGGGATAGCCGGCGCGGCCACCCGCCGCGACGCCGACGATCTCCTGCGTGACGCCGCGATGTTCCTGCGCCTGGCGGAGCGCATGCTGCTCCTCCAGCCGTCCCTGCCGCCTCAGCGGGCGGGGTGATCGGGAGTCGCGAATGCGGAGATCCCGGCCCTGGGGCGGCTCGGTGGGCCTGGGGCTTGGGGGCTGAGGCACCGGGGCGCCGGAGCCGACCGGCGCGGGCGGCCTGGCGGGGGAGCGGGTGGTGGTGGAGGCAGTGGAGGAGGTAGTGGAGGAGGAGGTGTGGGGTGGGTGGGTTGGGGCGGGGCCCCGGGGGAGGGGGAAAGGAAAGGAGAGGAGTGCTCCGCCACGTGCCTCCGGAACGTTCCCCCGGACTTCTTTCCCTGGACCGTTCCCTGGGCCACTCCGCGATCGGCGGATGGCGTGGGACGGAATAGGGTGGTGGGCAACTGGATGTTCATGCCCCCGCCGAGGAGCCACCCGCCGTGTCTGACCTGCTGCGCCCGCGCGCATCCCTTCGTACCGCCGTGGTCTGGGAGGTCCTCAAGGACGCCCTGGAGCGCCGGGGTAAGGCGGCCGGGCGCGACGCCCTGGACGTTCTCGACACCGGCGGCGGCACCGGCAACTTCGCCGTGCCGGTCGCCCGCCTCGGCCATCGTGTCACCGTTGTCGACCCCAGCCCCAATGCTCTCTTCGCCCTGGAGCGCCGCGCCGCCGAGGCCGGCGTCGCCGACCGGGTACGCGGCGTCCAGGGCGACGCCCACGGCCTCTTCGACGTCGTCGAGCGCGGCGGCTATGACACCGTGCTCTGCCACGGTGTGCTGGAGTACGTCGACGACCCGGCCGAGGGCGTCCGTAACGCTGTCGACGCCCTGCGACCGGCCGGCACCCTCAGCCTGCTCGCCGCGGGTCTGGGCGGCGCCGTGCTGGCCCGTGCCCTCGCCGGCCACTTCACCGAGGCCCGCCGGGCCCTGACCGACCCCGACGGACGCTGGGGCGAGGGCGACCCGATGCCTCGCCGGTTCACCGCCGACCAGCTTACCGACCTGGTCTCCGCCACCGGCATGCAGGTCGGCTCGGTGCACGGCGTACGAGTCTTCGCCGACCTGGTTCCCGGCGTGCTGGTCGACACCGAGCCGGGCGCCATGGACGCGTTGCTGAAGCTGGAGGCCGCCGCCGCCGAGCAGCCCGCGTTCCACTCCGTCGCCACTCAGCTGCACGTTCTCGCCGAGCGCGACTGACCACGCGGCACCCCCGGCCCCCGCGTGCGGTCGGCCCCAGGCCACCCGATCAGCCGATTCTCCCCGTATGATCGGGGTACGACGTCCCGGCATGACGGACAGGCGGGTGGGGAATGCAGGCAGCATCACCACCGGCCGGCGCGGCGGCCTGGACAGTGAATTGGCGTCGAGGGGCGGGTTTCACGGGGGCGATTCGCTGCTTATCCTGAAAGGGTCGCATCCCGGTCGTCCCCCGCGACCGACGAGTAGGAGGACTCCGTGCCGCTCTCGGAGCACGAGCAGCGCATGCTCGAGCAAATGGAGCGAGCGCTGTACGCCGAAGATCCCAAGTTCGCGACAGCGCTTGAGGGAAGCGGGCTGCGTACGTACACCCGGCGACGGGTCTACCAAGCGGTCGCGGGCTTCCTGGTGGGTATCGCCCTGCTCATGGCCGGAATGGTCGCGCAGCAGATCTGGATCAGCGTGGTGGGCTTCCTCGTCATGCTCGGCTGCACCGTGCTGGCCGTCACCGGCTGGCGCAAGGCTCCCAAGGCTGGTGACCAGCGCGGTGGCGCGGGGCTCGGCGGTGGTGCGGGTGCGCAGGCACATCAGCCCAGGCAGCGCCGCTCGATGATGAACCGTATCGAGGACCGCTGGCAGCGCCGCCGGGATGAACAACAGGGCCACTGAGCCGGGCGTATTACGGCGTAGACGTCTCTACTCTCTCTACTCCCCACTCCCCGCCCCTATCCGTCGTCATCGCCCACCCTCGTCCTCGTCGTTATCTCTATCTCTCTGTCGTCGCTCTTCCGGCGTCGTCAGGATCGCTTCAATAGCTTGCGTGCTGCGGCCGCCCGACAGGATCGGGCGGCCGCAGCACGTGACGGCAGCACGTGACGCCGCAGCACGTCACAGGGGCAGGGCCGGGGGCCTCATGCCCGTTGCCGTCCCGGTCGGAGGGCTGAGGCGGCGCGGCGTATCGCGGCGACGGGGCGGCTTGCGCGGAAGCGGAGCAGCAGGCACGACCAGCGGGCGGACCAGGACCGGCGGAGGCGGGCGGCGGAGCGTGGGGCGAGCGCGGCGCGCAGGCGCAGGGCACGGGGCGCGCCGGAGCGCAAGCCTGCACGCACCTGGCGGACGTCCCGGGTGAGGCCCGGTACCGGCCGGGGCCGCGGGGCGTACAAGACCTGCTCGACCGCCGCCGCGAGGCGATGTGCCGCGGCGGCGGGGCCGGGTTGCAGTTGGCCGATGCGAATGATCCGCTCGACGGCCTTGCGCGGGGTCAGCGACTCGTCCGGCACGATGCCGAAGTCCCAGGCAGTGTCGATCAGCTCCTGCCAGGCGGCGAGAGTGCCCGCCGTGGCGTCGCCGCCCGTGGCGCCGTCCGCCAGCCGCCGGGAGCGTACGCGCAGCCGCCACAGCGACGGGAACACGGGCAGCAGCAGGATCAGCAGCGCGGCCGCGGCGAGGGCGGCCACCGCCCAGGGGGACGGGCCGCCGTCCGTGGGATGACCGGCGGACTCCACCGGGAGCGGTATACAGGCAGTCGACGTGCCGGAGCGCTGCTCACCAGGGCCGCAGGAGGGGGTCGCCGACGGGCTGTCCTCAGGGGCCTCGGCGCGGGAGGGAGCGGGCGCCGGGCGGTGGGGACCGGTCGTGCCGGAGGTGTCGGGGTAGGCGTAGTCCGGGACACTGCCCCGGCTCGGAGTGGGCTCGAAACGCGTCCAGCCGACGCCCTGGAAGTACAGCTCGGGCCACGCATGCGCGTCCCTGAGGCCGACCGACGTCGAGCCGTCGGGCTGCGTGGTGCCCGGGGTGAAGCCGACCGCGACCCGGGCGGGTATCCCCAGGGTCCGGGCCATCGCCGCCATCGAGAACGAGAAGTGGACGCAGAAGCCTTCCTTGTCCCGGAGGAACCGGCCGATGGCCTCGGCACCGCTGCCGGCCTCGACCTCGGTGTCGTAGCGGAACCCGCCGTCGAGCGCGAACCAGTCCTGGAGCTTGACGGCCTTGGCGTACGCGGTCGGCGCGCCGTGGGTCACCTCGCGGGCGGTGGTCCGTACGACCACGGGCAGCGAGTCCGGGACCTTGGTGTACTCGCGCAGCAGGTCCGCGGGCGGCGCCGGGGCACCGGCCAGCTGCCGGGCGGTGGGCCGCACCTGCAGGCTCTCGACCTGGTACTGGAGCCCACGGGTGTTCTGCCCCCGGTCGCCGACGAGTGTGCGTCCCTGGGGCTCGTAGCGCCAGCGGCCGGTGATCTCCACCCGGGACGCCGGGTAGGGGAGCGGCAGCCAGTTCTGCGCGTACCACGGTGCGGTCGAGAGGGAGGTGGTGATCCGGTCGCGGTTGACCGCGGAGCTCAGGCCGGTCGGTTCCGGGAGCTGCTCGGGGACGTCGACGACCGTGCGCTCGGACGGTTTCCACGACGCGCCGTCGAACTGGTCGAGGGCGACGATCCGCAGGTACATGTCGCGGGTGTCGGTGGCTGTGGTGCGGTAGTTGAGGACCTGTCTGTCCTCGGGCTGGTTGAGGCTGTCCTGTAGCGACACCAGCGGGTTCACCGCGGAGATCGTGCCGCCCCCGCTTCCCGGGCCGCGGCCGCCGACGGAGCCGCCGATCAGTCCGGCGCCCAGGGAGGGCAGCACGGCGGGCACCGCCACCGCGATGCCGAGCACCAGGGCACCGATCCGGCGGCCCGTACGGACCGGGGCGAGCGCCGGCCCAGCGGACCCGGTGGTTCCGGCGGTTCCGGTGGCGAAGCCCGGGCCGCCGCCCGGCCGGCCGGTGCCACCGAACACCCGGCCCCACTGGGAGAGCCGGTCCCGGCCCTCGGCCAGCAGGAGCAGCAGGTAGCCGGCCGCCGCGACCAGGAACCACACCCAGCCCGCGCCGCCCCGGGAGAGCCCCGCCGCCACCGAGTAGAGCGCGAGCAGCGGCAGCCCGGCGGGCGCGGCGCTGCGATACGTGACCGCCAGTGCGTCCACGATCAGGCCGATGACCAGGACGCCCGCGACCAGCAGCAGCCGGATACCCGGGGTGACCGGGGCGGGGGTGGCGTAGCGGCCGACGTCCCGGACACCGTCCTGGAGCAGCCGGCCGAACTCCGCCACCGCGTCCGGGCCCGGCACCAGGCCGAGGATCGCCTCGGCCGGGGTGAAGAGCACGGTCAGCAGCAGGATGGCGGCCAGGACCTGGGCGGCGATGGTGAGCGGCCCGGCGAGCGGGGCCCGGCGGGCCAGTGCCCCCACTCCGGTGAGGAGCGCGAGCAGGGCCGCCGCCTCGAAGATCCAGGTGATCGGGTTCACCAGCGGCAGCAGCGCACTGGCGGCACACAGGGTGGCCGCCATCGCGCACAGTGCCAGCCGCGCCCGGCCACTCATGCCCAAACCTCGCTCCGCTCGGCCCCGCATTCGCGGCGCACGCACCTTCTGACGGTTCGCTCGCTGTGCTCGTTCACGGCGAATCCTCGCTCCGCTCGGCCCCGCATTCGCGGCGCACGCACCTTCCGGCGGCTCGCTCGCTGTGCTCGCTCACGGCGAAACCTCGCTCCGCCTGGAGTCGTTCCGGTACGCCGCGTCCCTGTACGTCTCGCGGATGCCCACCACGCCCACGCTCCCGCTCACCTTCATGACCGCCCCCAGGCCATCCGCTCCGGGGCGGCGCCCGGACTCCCGCTCGTGTCAGTCGCCTCTGCCACTTCTGCTGCCTCCGCCGCCCGCTCGGCCGTGGCACCCGGGCGGTCCGCCGCCGCCCGCCACAGGTCGGCGAGGGCATCGCCGGGCCGCACCGGCAGGGCCGTCCAGCCCGCTCCGCGCAGCAGCCGCAGCCGCTCTGCCATCGGGACCTGCCCGGTGGAGAGTCCGATGCCGCCGGGGCCCCGGCTCCAGGCGTCGCCGTCCAGGACGAAGGCGATCGCCGCGCCAGAACGCCGGCGCATCCGGCCGGCGACCGCGGCCTGCTCCTCGTCCAGATCGCCGAAGAAGGCCACCAGCAGCCCCCCGCCGCTGCCGCTGCCGCGCAGCACATCGTGCGCGGCCGAGAGTCCGCCCTCCGCCGAGTGCTCCACGACGGCGAGCGTGTCCAGCACCAGACCCACGGCGTCGGCGGACTTCGTGCCGCCCGCGAAGCCGCCGGTGACGTCCGGGCCGGGCACGGTGTCGCCGGTGTCGGTCAGCAGCCGCACCGACAGGCCCCGCTCCAGCAGGTGCACCATGGCGGAGGCGGCGGCCGACACCGCCCATTCGAAGGCCGAGTCGGGGCCGCTTCCGGGATGGGCGGTCTCGCGGGTGTCGAGCAGGACCGTGCAGCGGGCCTGCTGCGGCTGCTCCTCGCGGCGGACCATCAGTTCGCCGTGGCGCGCCGTGGACCGCCAGTGGATCCGGCGCAGATCGTCGCCGTGCCGGTAGCCGCGCGGGATGACGTCGTCGTCTCCGGCCAGAGCCGAAGAGTGCCGCCGTCCCTCGCCGTACCCGGTGGCCTCGCCTCCCGGGCGGACCGCCGGGAGCGGCTCGAGCCGGGGCACCACCGTCAGGGTGTCGAAGGCGCTGAAGGAGCGGGTCAGCCGGCACATGCCGAACGGGTCGGACAGCCGCAGCTGGAGCGGTCCCAGCGGATAGCGGCCGCGCAGGTCGGAGCGGACGCGGTAGGAGACTTCGCGGTGGCCGCCGGCCTCGACCCGGTCCAGGACGAAGCGCGGCCGGGGCCCGAGGACGTACGGCACCCGGTCCTGGAGCATCAGCACGCCGGTGGGCAGCCGGGAGACGTTCTCCACCCGCAGCCGGACCCGGGACTCGGCGCCCACGGGCACCCGGGCGGGGGAGAGCGTACGGCTGCCCGCGATGCGGTAGCGGGTGCGGTGCAGGACCAGGACGCACACCAGCGGCAGCGCGGCGAGCAGCAATCCGACCCGCAGCAGATCCGGCTGCCCGAGGAGGTACGAGCACGCCGCGGCCGCCGTCCCGGCCGCCAGGAACGATCGGCCCCGCGTCGTGAGCCCCTCGAAGGCCGCCCGCAGCCCGCCCCGCTGCGGCGTGCCCTCGTCCTCCCCGGTCATCCCCCCGCCGGTCATCACCGCTCCCGGACGCCGGGTGTCCGCCACGGCTGCGCGGACGGGTCGGGGACCGGGACGCGCCGCAGGATCTCCAGCACGATCTGCTCGGCCGGACGGCGGTTCAACTGGGCTTGGGCGGTGGGCAGCAGACGGTGCGCGAGCACGGCCACCGCCAGCGCCTGCACATCGTCCGGCAGCGCGTACTCCCGCCCTTGGAGCGCGGCGGACGCCTTGGCGGCGCGCAGCAGATGCAGGCTCGCCCGCGGTGAGGCGCCCAGTCGCAGTTCGGGGTGGCCGCGGGTGGCCGCCACCAGGTCGACGGCGTAGCGGCGCACCGCTTCGGCGACATGGATCTCGCGCACCACGTCGATCAGTTTCACGATCTCGTGTGCGTGCGCCACCGGCTGGAGGTCGTCGAGGGGTGAGGCGCCGCCGTGCACGTCCAGCATCCGCAGCTCGGCCGCCGGGCTGGGGTAGCCGATCGACACCCGCGCCATGAAGCGGTCCCGCTGTGCCTCGGGGAGCGGATAGGTGCCCTCCATCTCCACCGGGTTCTGGGTGGCGACGACCATGAAGGGGCTGGGCAGTTCGTAGGTCTGCCCGTCCATCGTGACCTGACGCTCCTCCATGGACTCCAGGAGCGCGGACTGGGTCTTGGGCGAGGCGCGGTTGATCTCGTCGCCGATGACGATCTGGGAGAAGATCGCGCCGGGCTTGAACTCGAAGTCCCGCCGCTGCTGGTCGAAGACGCTGACACCGGTGATGTCGGAGGGCAGCAGGTCGGGCGTGAACTGGATGCGCCGCACCGAGCAGTCGATGGAGCGGGCCAGTGCCTTGGCGAGCATGGTCTTGCCGACGCCGGGCACGTCCTCTATGAGCAGATGGCCCTCGGCCAGCAGGACGGTCAGCGCGAGCCGGACGACCTCCGGCTTGCCCTCGATCACGCTCTCCACCGACCGGTGCACCCGCTCCGCGGTGGTGATCAGATCTCCCGCCACGCTCGGCCTCTCCCCCACGCTCAGCCTTTCCCTCACGCTCGGTTTCTCCCCCACGCCCGGCTTGTCCCGCGCCGGGGGACCTCCAAGGCCGGTTCGTTCGTCACACGTCGTCACTCGGCCCTCCTCGGCTCCGTACCACGGACCGACGCCCCCCTGGCCCCGGCTCCCCGACAGCGCGCCGCGCCCGGCCTCGGTCGGGACGACGTCACCTACGCATTCTTGCTGCCCGCGCCGCTTCGCGTCATGGCCTGTGGATAACTCGCCACGTTATGCGCCGATCTTGTCGGTGACCTTGTCGGCGATCTTGTCGTCGGTCTCATCGGCGGTCTTGTCGTCGGTCTCATCGGCGCGGCCGGTGTCCCGGACCGCTCCGGAACACCGGCCGCGACGGCTACGCAGGTCGGACTGCGGGTCAGGCCACAGGTCAGGGCCGCGGGGCGATCTCCCGCAGCAGGCCTGTCCGGACGTCGAAGACAAAGCCGCGGACGTCGTCGGTGTGCAGCAGGAAGGGCGAGGTGCGCACCCGCTGCATGGACTGCCGGACGTCTTCGTCGAGGTCCTTGAACGCCTCGACGGCCCAGGTGGGGCGCTGGCCCACCTCTGCCGCGATCTCGTGGCGGAAGTCCTCGGTGAGGTTGAGCAGACCGCAGCCGGTGTGGTGGATGAGGACGACCGAGCGGGTGCCGAGTGCGCGCTGGCTGATCGTCAGGGAACGGATGATGTCGTCGGTGACCACACCCCCGGCATTGCGGATGGTGTGGCAGTCGCCGAGCTCGAGACCGAGGGCGGCGTGCAGGTCGAGGCGGGCGTCCATACAGGCCACGACGGCGACCTTGAGGATGGGCCGGGCGTCCATTCCGGGGTCTTCGAAGGCGGCGGCGTACCGCCGGTTCGCCTCGACGAGGCCGTCGGTGACGGTGGTGCCGGTACCGTCACCGGCACGGACGGCGGCGCTGTCGGCGGACGGCGGGAGCGGCTGCGACGCAGGTATGGGCATGTGTTCACGGTAATCGCCCTGTCCTGATTCAGCCGGGTGTGACGCCGGGCATAGGGGGCTGTGAGGCCGGGCATAGGGGGGGCAAGGAGGGGGACGAGATCACTCCTTGTGAGGTAATCCACAGGGCGGTGCGGGCCCCACCGTCCGGGTGAGAAGCCCGTCGGAACGCCGGTCGGAAAGCCGTCCGGGGACGCGCGCGACCGGTTGATTGACCGGGGCAGCCGGTCGACTAAAGTGGCGCGAAGTGGGAGGCGTGACGCTCTCCTTGGATACCGAATTCCTCGCGTGCGCGAAGCGCACGTACGGCTCGGCCTCCTCCCGCTCCCTCGGGTCTCCGACGTCACTTCCCCGTCGCCGGAGGGCCACTTCCCCTTCAGAGCGGGCGGGGACCAAGCGGTACGTGCGGCGCCTCCCAGCCGGCGGCCGGGGACCCACCTGCCGCCCACCATCGGAAGGCGCATGAGCAGCAACACTCGCCACGTACCCGTCATGCTCCAGCAGTGCCTGGACATGCTCGCCCCCGCGCTCACCGAGCCCGGTGCGGTCGTCGTCGACTGCACGCTCGGCCTCGGGGGGCACAGCGAGGCGCTGCTCGCCGCGTTTCCGTCGGTCCGGCTGATCGCGCTCGACCGCGACCCGGCCGCCCTGAAGCTCGCGGGCGAGCGGCTCGCCCCCTACGGTGACCGCGCCACCCTGGTGCACGCCGTCTACGACGAGCTCCCCGAGGTCCTCGCCCGGCTGGGGATCCCGCACGTCCAGGGCGTGCTGTTCGACCTAGGTGTCTCCTCCATGCAGCTGGACGAGGCCGACCGCGGTTTCGCGTACGCCCAGGACGCCCCCCTGGACATGCGGATGGACCAGACGACCGGCGTCAGCGCCGCCGAGGTCCTCAACACCTACCCGCCCGGTGAGCTGGTGCGGATCCTGCGCTCCTACGGAGAGGAGAAGCAGGCCAAGCGGATCGTCGGGGCCATCGTCCGGGAGCGTGCCAAGGAGCCGTTCACGAACAGCGCGCGCCTCGTCGAGCTGATCCGGGACGCGCTTCCGCAGGCCGCCAAGCGCACCGGCGGCAACCCCGCCAAGCGCACGTTCCAGGCGCTGCGCATCGAGGTCAACGGGGAGCTGGCGTGCGTGGAGCGCGCCATTCCGGCCGCCGTCGACGCGCTGGCGGTGGGCGGCCGGATCGCCGTGCTCGCGTACCACTCGCTGGAGGACCGCCTGGTCAAGCAGGTCTTCACGGCCGGTGCGAGCAGTACGGCACCGCCCGGGCTGCCGGTCGTGCCCGAGCGCTACCAGCCCCGCCTCCGGCTGCTGACCCGTGGCGCCGAGCTTCCCACGGAGGAGGAGATCGCCGAGAACCGCCGGGCCGCCCCCGCCCGGCTGCGCGGCGCGGAGCGCATCCGCGAGAACGTCCAGGACACCGTATGAGAGGCCAGGGGCGGCCACGCGGCAGGCAGAGACGGCTCTCCGGGCTGTTTCCCTCCTCGGCCGCCCCCGGCACCGCGGCGCGCACCCCCTTCGTACTGCTCGTCGTCGTGCTGCTCGGCTCCGGGCTGATCTCGCTGCTGCTGCTCAACTCCGCCCTCAACCAAGGGTCGTTCGAGCTCAGCGAGCTGGAGCGGAAGACCACCGAGCTGCGGGACGAACAGCAGGCGCTGCAACAGGAGGTGGACGCCTCCTCCGCACCGGGTGCGCTGGAGCGGCGCGCCCGCGAGCTGGGGATGGTCCCCGGTGGCGCCCCGGTGTTCCTGCTCCCCGACGGGCGGGTGCTCGGCAAGCCGGGCGTGGCCACCTCCCAGGGGGCGCGGCTGAGCACCTCGGCCGAGTCGGCCGCGCACGCCCTCCCCGACGTGTCGGCGCTGACGGTGCTGACCTCTCCCGTCGGCCCGCCCGCCGTGCCTGCCGTCCCCGTCGTGTCCGCCGTGCCCGCCCCGTCCGCCGCCCCGCCGGTCGCCGCACCGTCCGTTCACCCGCCGGTCCCGGCCTGGTCGGCCGCGCTGGGCCCGGGGAACGCACCCGCCGGGGGCGCGAAGAAGAAGAGCCGCGCCGCCCGCCCGTCCGCCCCCGCTCCCCGCTCAGCGCCCGCCCCCTCCCCGACGACCTCCAGCAGGTGACCGCGGCATGACCGAGCCCAGGGAACCCCGCCGGGTACCGCGTCCCGCCCAGCGCGGCGCCCGGGCCCCGCAGCGCACCGGCCGGCCCGCCGCCGCCAAGCGGCCCGCGCCGAAGCGGGGCCCCGCCCGGCCCGCCGCCCGGCGCCCCGCCCAGGGCCAGGGCCGCCCCCGCTCCGGTACCCGGCCGCTCCGGCTCGCCAGCCCGCGCCCCCGGCTGCGGCTGGTCGCCCTCGGGCTGACGGTGGTGATGCTCGCCTTCGTCGTCCGGCTCTTCCAGGTCCAGGCCGTGGACGCCGGGGCGTACGCCGCCAAGGCCAATGAGAACCGCTATGTCCCGGTCAAGCTGGCCGCCGAGCGCGGTGCGATCACCGACCGCAACGGCGTGAACCTGGCCACTACCGTGGACGCGTACGACATCACCGCCGACCCGAGCCTGCTGGCGCCCGACAAGATCAAGACCGGTGACGCCCCGCGGCGGGCCGCCGAGCTGCTGGCGCCGGTCCTCGACGTGGACCGGGCCACCCTCGCCAAGAAGCTCGACCAGCCCTCATCGCGCTACGTCCTGCTCGCCCGGCAGCAGAGCCCGCAGGTGTGGAAGCGGATCAAAGACCTCCGCAAGACCCTCGACGCCAAGGCGGCCGCCGCCCCCAAGAGCGCGCCCCGCCCCAACGTCCTGGTCGGGATCTTCGCCGACAAACACCGCAAACGCCTCTATCCCGGCAAGAACCTCGCCTCCGGCGTCCTCGGCTTCGTCGACGGAGAGGGCAAGGGGCTCGGCGGCCTGGAGGGGAAGCTCGACACGCGGCTGGCGGGAGAGGACGGCAAGCTCGTCTACGCCCAGTCCGGCGGCCGGCGGGTCCCCACCGCCGACACCCAGGTACACCCCGCGGTCCCCGGTACGGACGTCGAGCTGACCCTCGACCGCGACATCCAGTGGGCGGCCCAGAAGGCCATCACCCAGCAGGTCGCCGCCTCCGGGGCTGACCGCGGCTATGTCGTCGTCCAGGACACCCGCACCGGGGAGATCCTGGCGCTGGCCAACTCCCCGGCGTTCGACCCCAACGACATCTCCCGGGCCGACCCGGAGTCGCTCGGCAACCCCGCGCTGTCCGACGCGTTCGAGCCGGGGTCCACCAGCAAGCTGATGTCCATGGCCGCGGTCCTGGAGGAGGGCGTCGCCACCCCGCTCACCCGGGTCACCGTGCCCAACCGGCTGCACCGCGGAGACCGGCTCTTCGCCGACGACGTGGACCACAAGACCTGGCACCTCACCCTCAACGGCGTGCTCGCCAAGTCCAGCAACATCGGCACGATCCTCGCCACCGGCCAGCTCGGCCGCACCCAGGCCGAGGCGAACCAGGTCCTCTACTCCTACCTGCGCAAATTCGGCATCGGAAAGCCGACCGGACTGGGCTTCCCGGGCGAGACCGCCGGCATCCTGGCCAAGCCGGAGAAGTGGAACACCTCGCAGCAGTACACCATCCCGTTCGGCCAGGGGCTGTCCCTCAACGCCGTCCAGGCCGCCTCCGTCTACTCCACGATCGCCAACGGCGGCGAGCGCATCGCCCCCACCCTGGTCCGCGGCACCACCGGGCCCGACGGCCACTACGAACCGGCGCCCCGCCCCGACCGGACCCGCGTGGTCGGCGAGGAGACCGCGCGCACGCTGGCCGCCATGCTGGAGTCGGTGGTCGACGACGAGGAAGGCACCGGCACCAAGGCGAAGATCGACGGCTACCGGGTCGGCGGCAAGACCGGCACCTCCAACCGGGTGGACCCCAGGACCGGCCGCTACCACGGCTACACCGCCTCCTTCGCCGGGTTCGCGCCCGCCGACAAGCCCCGGATCACGGTCTACTGCGCCGTCCAGAACCCCACCCGGGGCAGCTACTTCGGCGGCCAGGTCTGCGGCCCGATCTACCAGCAGGTCATGGCGTTCGCGCTGAAATCCCTCCAGGTACCGCCGACCGGTGCCAAGCCCCCGCGACTGCCGGTCACCTTCACGCCAGGCCAATGAAATCGAGGCAATTCCGCCGTGACGACCATCACCTCCGACGGCCCCCCGGAGCCGCTCGACCGCACCTTCAACCGGCCCTCACTTCGCCCCGGGGCCGATCGGCCCGGTACGCTCACCGCCGTGTCACGCTCTGATCAGTCCCCGAAAACCCAGCACGCTGAGCGAGGTGGCCCCGGCGCATACCCCGGAGCTCCGCGCCCCGAGCAGGTCCGTCCCACCCCCCTGGCGGACCTCGCCGAGCAGCTGGGGATCCCGGCCCCCGCGGCGCCCCACGCGGAGGTCTCCGTCACCGGCATCACCCACGACTCCCGGGCGGTCCGCCCAGGTGACGTCTATGCCGCGCTGCCCGGAGCCCGTCTGCACGGTGCCGACTTCGTCGCCCAGGCCGCCGACCTCGGCGCCGCGGCGGTGCTGACCGACCCGGCGGGCGCCGAGCGCGCCGCTGCGACCGGTCTGCCGGTCCTGGCCGTCGAGAACCCGCGGGCCCGGATGGGCGCCCTGGCCGTCTCGATCTACGGGGCCCCGGGCGAGGACCTGCTCCAGATCGGCATCACCGGCACTTCGGGCAAGACCACCACCGCGTACTTGATCGAGGGAGGACTGCGGGCCGCGGCGGCGCAGCGCCCCGACGGGGGACTCACCGGCCTGATCGGCACGGTCGAGACCCGGATCGGCGACGAGCGCATCAAGTCCGAGCGGACCACCCCCGAGGCCACCGACCTGCAGGCGCTCTTCGCGGTGATGCGTGAGCGCGGCGTCCGCGCCCTCGCCATGGAGGTCTCCAGCCACGCCCTGGTCCTGGGCCGGGTCGACGGCTGCGTCTTCGACGTGGCGATCTTCAACAACCTCAGCCCGGAGCACATGGAGTTCCACTCCGGCATGGAGGACTACTTCCAGGCCAAGGCCCAGCTGTTCACCAAGGCCCGCAGCCGGGCCGGCGTGGTCAACTTCGACGACGAGTACGGCAGGCGGCTGGCCGCCGGCGAGTCCGAGGTCCCGGTCACCGCCTTCTCCGCCGAGGGCCACCCGGACGCCGACTGGCGCGCCGCCGACGTCGAGGTCGGCGCGCTCGGCTCGACCTTCACCGTGCACGGCCCGGAGGGACAGACGCTGCGCGCCGCGTCCCCGATCGCCGGCCCGTTCAACGTCGCCAACGCGCTCGCCGCGATCGTCTCGCTGGTCGTCGCCGGAGTCGACCCGCAGACCGCCGCCGACGGCGTGGCCGCGGTGCCCGGCGTGCCCGGCCGCCTGGAGCGCGTCGACGCCGGCCAGCCGTACCTGGCGGTGGTCGACTACGCCCACAAGACCGACGCCGTCGAATCGGTCCTGCGCGCCCTGCGCAAGGTCACCGACGGCAAGCTGCACGCCGTGCTCGGCTGCGGCGGCGACCGCGACCCGCACAAGCGCGCCCCCATGGGTGCCGCGGTCGCCCGCCTCGCCGACACCGCCATCCTGACCTCCGACAACCCCCGCAACGAGGACCCGCTCGCGATCCTCGCCACGATGCTGGCGGGCGCCGCGGAGGTGCCGGTCCACGAACGCGGCACGGTGCTGGTCGAGGAGGAGCGGGCCGTCGCCATCGCCGCGGCCGTCGCCCGCGCCGAGCCCGGCGACACCGTGATCGTCGCGGGCAAGGGCCATGAGCAGGGCCAGGACATCGCCGGAGTGGTCCGCCCCTTCGACGACCGCCAGGTGCTGCGCGACGCCATCGAGGACTCGCTGCGGGCGCCGCAGCCGCAGTCGTCGCAGGCGTCAGCGCAGCCGAACCACCAGGGATGACACACCGCCATGCGCGCACAATCCTTCCGCCACCGCCCGCCAGTGGAAGCCCTTCGGGCCCTGCATCCCCTCCTCGGGGGTGACCTGTGATCTCCCTTTCCCTCGCCGAGATCGCGAGCATCGTCGGCGGGCAGCAGCACGACATACCGGATGCCGGCCGCCAGGTCACCGGACCGGTCGTCACGGACTCCCGGGCGGTACGCCCCGGTGGCCTGTTCGTGGCCTTCGCCGGGGAACGCGTCGACGGCCATGACTTCGCACCGGGTGCCGTCGAGGCGGGCGCGGTGGCCGTACTGGCCGCCCGCCCCGTCGGCGTCCCCGCGATCGTGGTCGACGACGTCACCGCCGCGCTCGGCGCACTCGCCCGCGCCGTCGTCGAGCGGCTGGGCACCACCGTCGTCGGCCTGACCGGCTCGGCCGGGAAGACCAGCACCAAGGACCTGATCGCGCAGCTGCTGCAGCGGCACGGCCCGACCGTCTGGCCGGAGGGCAACCTCAACAACCAGATCGGGCTGCCGCTGACCGCGCTGCGTGCCGACACGACCACCCGGCACCTGGTGCTGGAGATGGGCGCCCGCGGTGTCGGCCACATCCGCTACCTCGCCGAGCTGACCCCGCCGCGGATCGGCGTGGTGCTCAACGTCGGCACCGCGCACCTCGGCGAGTTCGGCGGTCGCGAGCAGATTGCCGAGGCAAAGGGCGAACTCGTCGAGTCGCTGCCCCCGGCCGAGGACGGGGGAGTGGCCGTACTCAACGCCGACGACCCGTACGTCCGCGCCATGGCCGCCCGGACGAAGGCCCGTACGGTCCTGTTCGGCGAGGCCGCGGACGCCGACGTACGTGCCGGGAATGTCCGGCTCACGGAGCGCGGACAGCCCGCCTTCACGCTTCACACACCCTCCGGGTGCGGTGATGTGACCATGCGGCTGTACGGTGAGCACCACGTGTCGAACGCGCTCGCCGCGGCCGCCGTCGCCCATGAGCTGGGCATGCCCGTGGACGAGATCGCCACCGCGCTCTCCGAAGCCGGCACGCTCTCCCGCTGGCGGATGGAGGTCACCGAGCGCGCGGACGGTGTGACGGTCGTCAACGACGCCTACAACGCGAACCCCGAGTCCATGCGAGCGGCGCTGCGCGCGCTGGTCGCCATGGGCGCCGCCGGCAAGGCGGGGGGCGGCCGTACGTGGGCGGTGCTCGGTGAGATGGCCGAGCTCGGCGAGGAGTCACTCGCCGAACACGACGCGGTCGGACGACTGGTCGTCCGGCTCAACGTCAGCAAGCTCGTGGCGGTCGGCGGCAGGGAAGCGGCCTGGCTCGACATGGGCGCCAAGAACGAGGGTTCGTGGGGTGAGGAGTCGGTGCACGTGTCCGACACACGGGCGGCGGTCGACCTGTTGCGCAGCGAGCTGCGGCCGGGAGACGTCGTGCTGGTGAAGGCGTCCAGGTCGGTGGGGCTGGAGCGGGTCGCCGCGGCATTGCTGGACGACGGGGGCCCGATGGGCGCTGAGGGCGGAGCCGCGTCCCGATGAACTCGATGAAGCAGATCCTCTTCTCCGGAACGATCGGGCTCTTCCTGACCCTGATCGGCACCCCGCTGCTGATCAAGCTGCTGGCCAAGAAGGGGTACGGGCAGTTCATCCGCGATGACGGCCCGCGGACCCACGGCAGCAAGAAGGGCACGCCCACCATGGGCGGTATCTCCTTCATCCTGGCCACGATCATCGCCTACGCCCTGACGAAGGTGATCACCTCCAGCGATCCGACCTTCTCCGGTGTGCTGGTGCTCTTCCTCTTCGCGGGGATGGGCCTGGTCGGCTTCCTCGACGACTACATCAAGATCGTCAAGCAGCGGTCGCTGGGCCTGCGGGCCAAGGCGAAGATGGCCGGCCAGCTGATCGTCGGTATCGCCTTCGCGGTGCTCTCGCTGCAGTTCGCCGACACCCGCGGACAGACCCCGGCCTCCGACCGGCTGTCCTTCACCCAGGACTTCGGCTGGCAGATCGGCCCGGTGATCTTCGTGATCTGGGCGCTGTTCATGATCCTGGCGATGTCCAACGGCGTGAACCTCACCGACGGCCTCGACGGCCTGGCCACCGGCGCCTCGGTGATGGTCTTCGGCGCGTACACGTTCATCGGCATCTGGCAGTACCAGGAGTCCTGCGCCAACGTGCCCACCGCGGGCCCGGGCTGTTACGAGGTCCGTGATCCGCTCGACCTCGCGGTCGTCGCCTCCGCCCTGATGGGTGCCTGCTTCGGCTTCCTGTGGTGGAACACCTCGCCCGCCAAGATCTTCATGGGCGACACCGGCTCGCTGGCCCTCGGCGGCGCGCTGGCGGGTCTGGCGATCTGCTCCCGTACGGAGCTGCTGCTGGCCGTCCTCGGCGGTCTCTTCGTCCTGATCACGATGTCCGTGGTCATCCAGGTCGGTTCCTTCCGGCTCACCGGCAAGCGGGTCTTCCGGATGGCGCCGCTCCAGCACCACTTCGAACTCAAGGGGTGGTCGGAAGTCCTTGTGGTGGTCCGGTTCTGGATCATCCAGGGCATGTGCGTCATCGTGGGACTCGGCATCTTCTACGGCGGCTGGCAGGCGGCGAAGTGACCACGTACGACCCGATCCGGACCCCGGCGGAGTGCGCCGGCCGGCACATCACCGTCGCCGGCCTGGGCGTGAGCGGTGTACCGGCCGCCCGCGCCCTGGCCGGCCTCGGCGCCCGCGTCACCGTCGTCAACAGCGGCGACGGCGAGCGCGAGCGCGCCCAGGCCGCCGAGCTGGAGGCGCTCGGGGTCACCGTCCGCCTGGGCGACGGAGATACCCTCCCCGAAGGCACGGAGCTGGTCGTCACCACCCCCGGGTGGAAGCCCACCAGCCCGCTCTTCCTCGCCGCCGAGAAGGCGGGCATCGAGGTGTGGGGCGACGTCGAGCTGGCCTGGCGGCTGCGCGGACCCGGGGCCGCCCCCTGGCTGGCGGTCACCGGCACCAACGGCAAGACCACCACCGTCCGGATGCTGGCGTCGATCCTGGAAGCGGCCGGTCTGCGCACCGCCGCGGTCGGCAACATCGGCGTCCCGCTGGTCGACGTCGTCCTCTCCGACGAGCCCTACGACGTCCTGGCGGTCGAGCTCTCCAGCTACCAGCTGCACTGGGCGCCGTCGGTACGCGCGCACTCCGCGGCCGTCCTCAACCTCGCCCCCGACCACCTCGACTGGCACGGCTCCATGGCCGCGTACGCCGCCGACAAGGGCCGGATCTACGAGGGCAACACCGTCGCCTGCGTCTACAACGTCGCCGACCCGGCGACCGAGGACCTGGTCCGGGAGGCCGATGTCGAGGAGGGCTGCCGGGCCATCGGCTTCACCCTCGGTACGCCGGGCCCCTCCCAGCTGGGCGTCGTGGACGGCATCCTCGTCGACCGCGCCTTCGTCGAGAACCGGCACCAGCAGGCCCAGGAGCTGGCAGAGGTCTCGGACCTCGCGCCCTCGTCGGGCAAGGCGGCACCGCACACCATCGCCAACGCCCTGGCGGCGGCGGCGCTGGCCCGGGCATTCGGGGTACCGGCGAGCGTGGTACGCGACGGACTGCGCGCCTTCCGCCCGGACGCGCACCGCATCCAGCACATCGCGGAGATCGGCGGCGTCACCTACGTCGACGACTCCAAGGCCACCAACACGCACGCCGCCGAGGCATCGCTGGCGGCGTACGAGCGCATCGTGTGGATCGCCGGCGGGCTCGCCAAGGGCGCGACCTTCGACGACCTGGTGCGCGGGTCGGCGGACCGGCTGCGCGGAGTGGTGCTGATCGGCGCCGATCGGGCGCTGATTCGCGAAGCCCTGGCGCGACACGCCCCCGATGTGCCGGTGGTCGACCTCGACCGGACCGACACTGGGGCGATGCCCGAGGCGGTCCGGGAAGCGACCCGCCTGGCCGAGTCCGGGGACACCGTACTGCTGGCTCCGGCCTGTGCCTCGATGGACATGTTCGTCAATTACAACAAGCGGGGCGACGCCTTCGCCGACGCGGTCACTGCCCTGACCGCACAGGATCACTAGCCGGTTTCTCCCCGCTGCCGCCGCAACGGACGGCGCGGATCCCTGGAGGGGACGAGGATGACGGCCCGATCGGCGAAGACAGGGCGGGCGGGCGGGAACAAAGCAGCGCGGGAGGGCGGGAACAAAGCAGCGCGAGGGGGCGGGAACCAGGCGGCACGGGCGGGCGGGAGCCAAGCGGCACGGTCAGGCGGCAACAAGGCCGCCCGGGCCGGCCGGGCCCCCGCCCGCCCGCCGCGTCCGCCGCGCCGGACCGCCGGGACCCGTCCGGCGCGCGGCGGCCCCCGGGGGCTGCACTCCCGGCTGAGGCGGGCCTGGGACCGTCCGCTGACCGCGTACTACCTCATCCTCGGCGGCAGTCTGCTGATCACGGTGCTGGGTCTGGTGATGGTCTACTCGGCGTCCCAGATCAAGGCGCTGCAGTCCGGTCTCGCCCCGACGTACTTCTTCCGCAAGCAGCTGCTCGCCGCCGTACTCGGGGGCGGGCTGCTGCTGTTCGCCGCCCGGGGGTCGGTACGGGTGCACCGTACGCTGGCCTATCCGCTGCTGGCGGTCACGGTGTTCCTGATGGTCCTGGTGCAGATCCCGGACGTCGGGGTGGCCGTCAACGGCAACCAGAACTGGCTCAGCATCGGCGGGCCTTTCCAGATGCAACCGAGCGAGTTCGGCAAGCTCGCGCTGGTGCTGTGGGCCGCCGACCTGCTGGCCCGCAAGCACGACAAGAAGCTGCTGGGGCAGTGGAAGCACCTGCTGGTGCCGCTGGTCCCGGTGGCCTTCCTGCTGCTCGGGCTGATCATGCTCGGCGGGGACATGGGTACCGCGATCATTCTCGCCGCGATCCTTTTCGGGCTGCTGTGGCTGGCCGGTGCGCCGACCCGGCTGTTCGTCGGGGTGCTGGGCTCGGCCGCGGTGATCGGCGCGCTGCTGATCGGGACCAGCGCCAACCGGATGTCCCGGCTGGCCTGTATCGGCGCGACCGATCCGGGGACCGGTGACCAGTGCTGGCAGGCCGTGCACGGGATCTACGCCCTCGCCTCAGGCGGATTCTTCGGTTCCGGTCTCGGCGCGAGTATGGAAAAATGGGGAGAACTCCCTGAACCGCACACCGACTTCATCTTCGCCATCACCGGGGAGGAACTGGGGCTTGCGGGGACGCTGTCGGTGCTCGCCCTCTTCGCGGCTCTAGGCTATGCGGGTATCCGCGTGGCCGGACGCACGGAGGACCTCTTCGTACGGTACGCCGCGGGCGGCGTGACCACCTGGATCACGGCCCAGGCCGTGATCAACATCGGTGCGGTGCTCGGCCTGTTGCCGATCGCCGGTGTCCCGCTCCCGCTGTTCTCCTACGGAGGCTCCGCCCTGCTGCCGACGATGTTCGCCGTCGGGCTGCTGATCGCCTTCGCGCGTGACGAGCCCGCCGCACGGGCGGCGTTGGCCATGCGGCAGCCGGTCTTCGGCAGAAAACCGGCTGGGGTGAGATGGAAGACGATGAGACGGCGCGTCAAGAAGCGGCCGTCCGGAGAGCGGTGAATTTCGGTGCATGTCGTACTCGCCGGTGGGGGGACCGCCGGCCACATCGAGCCCGCGCTCGCCCTCGCGGACGCCCTGCGGAGGCAGGACCCCACCGTGGGGATCACGGCACTCGGCACGGAGCGGGGCCTGGAGACCCGGCTCGTCCCGGAGCGCGGCTATGAGCTCGGTCTCATCCCGGCCGTACCGCTGCCGCGCAAGCCCACGCCCGAACTGATCACCGTCCCCGGGCGGCTGCGCGGCACCATCAAGGCCGCCGAGCAGATCCTGGAGCGCACCAAGGCCGACTGCGTGGTCGGCTTCGGCGGCTATGTGGCACTGCCCGGATATCTGGCCGCCAAGCGGCTCGGTGTGCCGATCGTCGTCCACGAGGCCAACGCCCGCCCCGGTCTGGCCAACAAGATCGGCTCGCGGTACGCCAAGTTCGTCGCCGTCAGCACGCCGGACAGCAAGCTGCGCGGCGCCCGGTACGTCGGCATCCCGCTGCGCCGCACCATCGCCACCCTCGACCGGGCCGCGGTCCGCCCCGAGGCGCGCGCCGCGTTCGGCCTCGACCCCAACCTGCCGACGCTTCTGGTGTCCGGCGGTTCCCAGGGCGCCCGCAGGCTGAACGAGGTCGTCCAGGCCACCGTTCCGGCGCTGCAGCGGGCCGGGATCCAGGTGCTGCACGCGGTCGGCCCGAAGAATGAAGTGCCGCATGTGGACAACATGCCCGGCATGCCCCCCTATGTCCCGGTACCGTACGTGGACCGGATGGATCTCGCGTACGCCGCGGCCGACATGATGCTCTGCCGTGCGGGCGCGATGACCGTCGCCGAGCTGTCCGCCGTCGGGCTGCCCGCCGCCTTCGTCCCGCTGCCCATCGGCAACGGCGAACAGCGGCTGAACGCCCAGCCGCTGGTCAACGCCGGCGGAGGCCTGCTGGTCGACGACGCCCAGCTGACCCCGGACTGGGTGCAGAGCCAGGTGCTCCCCGTCCTGTCGGATCCGCACCGGCTGTACGAGATGTCCCGCGCGGCCTCCGAGTTCGGCCGCCGGGACGCCGACGAGCTGCTGGTCGGCATGGTGTACGAGGCGATCGAGCAGCACCGCAAGTAGCGCGCGAGAGAGGGCAGGGAGCGTGGCCGGACCGACGACCGCCCGGCGCGGCGAGAAGAAGTCGCGGCCCGGCCCGCCCTCCGCCAAGGCGTCCCCCGGACGGAGACTCCGGTGGCCGCCCGTCCCGTTCCGCGCGCCGGGCCGCCGCGGTCTGATCATCATGGCGGTCCTCGTGGTGCTGCTCGGCGCGTCCGGGGCCTGGGCCCTCTACGTCTCGGACTGGCTCCGGGTGGCGCATGTCGAGGCCACCGGCACCGAGGTGCTGACCCCGCGTGAGGTCGTGGCCGCCGCGGACGCCCCGATGGACACACCGCTCATTTCGGTGAATACGGATGCGGTGGCGCGCCGGGTGAAGTCCCGGCTGCCGCGGGTCAAAAGCGTTGACGTCGAACGGTCCTGGCCGGACACGATCGGTCTGAAGGTGACCGAAAGAACGCCGGAACTCGTGATGCGCGAGCACGGAAAGTTCGTCGAAGTGGACGTCGAGGGCGTCCGGTTCGCCACTGTCGCCACCGCCCCCAAGGACGTTCCGCTGCTGGACCTGGCCGTTTCGGATTCCCCGGGTCCGCGCCGGTTCGGAATCGACCGTTTGCGGCGCGCCGGGGCCGAGGCCGCCCGGGATCTGCCCACGGCCGTGCACCGGGACGTCCGCACGGTCCGGGTACGGTCGTACGACTCGATCACCCTCGAGCTGACCGGCGGGCGCACGGTCGCCTGGGGCAGCCGCGAACAGGGCGCCGAAAAGGCCAAGGTGCTCACCGCGCTGCTGAAAGCGGCACGTGACGCGCGCCACTTCGACGTCTCCGTCCCCAGCGCCCCGGCGGTGTCGCGGAGTTGACGTACCGAGCCGCAGGCCAGCACCCTGGATGGCTACGACTATGGGTGATCACATAGGGTGAAAAGAAAAACGGGAGGTTCGGCGTGTTCGTTGAACGCGCGCGCCTTGTCGACTTAGTGTCTCGTTCCAAAGGGACTATGGAACCCAGGACCACAGACACAGGTAACCCTAAAGTTCAACGTTAGGGTTCGGGTCGGCGACACGGACCGTCCCATCGGCATCAGTCGGCGTCCACACGGAAGTGCGGCGACGACACGTAACTCGAGGCGAGAGGCCTTCGACGTGGCAGCACCGCAGAACTACCTCGCAGTCATCAAAGTCGTCGGCATCGGCGGCGGTGGCGTGAACGCCATCAACCGGATGATCGAGGTCGGGCTCAAGGGCGTCGAGTTCATCGCGATCAACACCGATGCGCAGGCGCTGCTGATGAGCGACGCCGACGTCAAGCTCGATGTCGGCCGCGAAATGACCCGCGGCCTCGGCGCCGGCGCCAACCCGGATGTGGGGCGCAAGGCGGCCGAGGACCACCGAGAGGAGATCGAGGAGGTCCTCAAGGGGGCCGACATGGTCTTCGTGACCGCGGGCGAGGGCGGCGGCACCGGCACCGGCGGCGCACCCGTCGTCGCCAACATCGCGCGCTCGCTGGGCGCCCTGACGATCGGTGTGGTCACGCGGCCGTTCACCTTCGAGGGCCGCCGTCGCGCCAATCAGGCCGAGGACGGCATCGCCCAGCTGCGCGAAGAGGTCGACACCCTCATCGTGATCCCCAATGACCGACTGCTGTCCATCTCGGACCGCCAGGTGAGCGTGCTCGACGCGTTCAAGTCCGCGGACCAGGTGCTGCTGTCGGGCGTCCAGGGCATCACCGACCTGATCACCACCCCCGGCCTGATCAACCTCGACTTCGCGGACGTCAAGTCCGTGATGTCGGAGGCCGGCTCGGCCCTCATGGGCATCGGCTCGGCGCGCGGCGACGACCGCGCGGTGGCCGCCGCGGAGATGGCGATCTCCTCGCCGCTCCTGGAGGCCTCCATCGACGGCGCCCGCGGGGTGCTGCTCTCCATCTCCGGCGGCTCCGACCTCGGTCTCTTCGAGATCAACGAGGCCGCGCAGCTGGTCAGCGAGGCGGCGCACCCGGAGGCCAACATCATCTTCGGCGCGGTCATCGACGACGCGCTGGGCGACGAGGTCCGGGTGACGGTCATCGCCGCGGGCTTCGACGGCGGTCAGCCGCCGGCCCGCCGCGACACGCAGGCCGCGCTGTCGTCCCCGAAGCGTGAGGAGCCCGCACCGGCCCCGGCCCGTCCGGCCGCCCCGCCGGAGCCGCGGACGTCCTCCTCCTTCGGCGGCCTCGGTTCGGTCCCGGTACGGGACGCGGGAACCGCCTCCGCCGAGCGGGCGGGCGAGCCGTCCCCGGCCGAGTCCTCTTCACTGGGTGAGGTACCGGCGCCGCCCGCGGCCGCGCCGCAGGTTCCCCCGGCCCGCCCGTCGTACACCGACTCCGCCGAGGAACTGGACGTTCCCGACTTCCTGAAGTGACAAAAGCACCGAAGTGATAGGGCAACAGCACCACGAGAGCGGCGCGCACTTCGCCTTCACCGACAGGTGGGGCGGGGTGAGCGCCGCTCCGTATGAGCAGCTCAACCTGGGCGGCGCGGTCGGCGACGACCCGCGCGCCGTACACACCAACCGAGCCCGCGCGGCCGGCGCACTGGGCCTCGACCCGGCTGCGGTGGTCTGGATGAACCAGGTCCACGGCCGGGACGTGGCGGTGGTCGACGGACCGTGGCGCGAGGCGGACATCCCCTGCGTGGACGCGGTGGTGACGGCCCGCCGGGGCCTGGCACTGGCGGTACTGACCGCCGACTGCACCCCGGTCCTGCTGGCCGACCCGGCCGCCGGGGTCGCGGGGGCGGCGCACGCCGGCCGGCCCGGCCTGGTCGCCGGGGTGGTGCCGGCGGTCGTGGAAGCGATGCGGAAGCTGGGCGCCGAGCCGTCCCGGATCCTGGCGTACACCGGACCCGCGATCTGCGGGCGCTGTTACGAGGTGCCGGAGGCGATGCGCGCCGACGTCAGCGCCGTGGTACCCGAGGCGTACGCGACGACGAGCTGGGGCACCCCGGCGGTGGACGTCACCGCGGGGGTCCGGGCCCAACTCGCCGCGGCGGGGGTGGCGGTGCGTGAGGATTCCCACATCTGTACCCGTGAATCCGCCGACCACTTCTCCTATCGGCGCGACCGTACGACCGGACGGCTCGCGAGCTATGTGTGGCTGGAAGAGACGGAACGGTGACGGACGACGACCGCAGAACGCAGCTGGCGGACAACCTGGCGCGGGTGGAGGAACGTATCTCCGCGGCCTGCGCCGAGGCCGGCCGGCCGCGTGACGACGTAGAACTGATCGTGGTCACCAAGACCTACCCCGCGAGCGATGTCCGGTTGCTCGCGGAGTTGGGGGTGCGCCAGGTCGCGGAGAACCGCGATCAGGAAGCGGCACCCAAGGCCGCCGATTGCGCTGATTTGCCCCTTACTTGGCACTTCGTTGGACAACTGCAGACCAACAAGGTGCGGTCAGTGGCCGGTTATGCCGGGATTGTTCAATCGGTCGACCGGGCCAGACTCGTCACCGCGCTCTCCAGGGAAGCGGTGCGCGCCGGGCGCGAGCTGGGTTGCCTGATCCAGGTGGCACTTGACGCGGAGTCGGGCCGGCAGGGGGCGCGCGGCGGGGTGGCACCCGACGGTGTCGAGGCGCTGGCCGAGGCGGTCGCGGCGGCCCAAGGGCTGCGTCTGGACGGTGTGATGACGGTCGCGCCGCTGGTCGGGCCCTATGCCGGGCGCCAACTCGCCGCATTCGAACGACTCATGGAAATCTCAACCGACCTGCGCGCCACCCATCCTGCTGCCACCATGGTGTCGGCAGGGATGAGCGCGGACCTCGAGGACGCGGTGGCGGCCGGTGCGACACATGTGCGCGTCGGCACCGCGGTACTCGGAGTCCGACCACGGCTCGGGTAACGTCGCCAAGCAGGTCGGACCACAGCACAAAATATGGTCATTTCCGCAGAAAGCGGGGATGCCGCGTGGATCCAAGGCCCCTGGTGACGGAGCCGATCCACCACAGAGCGGAGGACGCAGAGAATGGCCGGCGCGATGCGCAAGATGGCGGTCTACCTCGGCCTCGTGGAGGACGATGGGTACGACGGCCGGGGCTTCGACCCCGACGACGAGTTCGAGCCCGAGCTTGACCCGGAGCCCGATCGGGGACGGCGGCAGCAGCACCAAGTGCAGGCCGAAACACTCCCGGAACGGGACGAACCCGTCCGAGCGGTGACGCCCCCGGCGCCCCGCGAACCGGCCCCGCTCGCGTCAGAAAGCGGACGACCCGCCCGAATTGCCCCCGTGGCATCCATCACACCTGAACGCCCGAATCTGGAGAAGAACGCACCGGTGATCATGCCCAAGGTTGTGTCCGAGCGGGAGCCCTACCGCATCACCACGCTGCACCCGCGGACCTACAACGAAGCCCGTACCATCGGGGAACACTTCCGTGAGGGCACTCCGGTGATCATGAATCTCACGGAGATGGACGACACGGACGCGAAGCGACTTGTCGACTTTGCGGCCGGATTGGTGTTTGGTCTTCACGGCAGCATCGAGCGGGTGACGCAGAAGGTGTTCCTGTTGTCGCCTGCTAACGTCGATGTCACGGCGGAGGACAAGGCCCGTATCGCAGAGGGCGGGTTCTTCAACCAGAGCTGAGACGCAACACCGGGCAACACCACGGCCGGCAGGCCGACACGACAGCAAGGCAAAGACGTCCCCGCACCCGCGGGGGTAGTTCAGGGGAGAGGGAAGCGCGAGATGAGTGTCGCTGGTCAGGTGATCTATATCGCGCTGTACTGCTTCCTGATCGTGTTGATCTTCCGGCTGGTGATGGACTACGTGTTCCAGTTCGCCCGTTCATGGCAACCCGGCAAGGCGATGGTGGTCGTTCTTGAGGCCGCCTACACTGTCACTGATCCGCCACTCAAGCTTCTGCGGCGGGTAATTCCGCCGCTGCGTCTCGGGGGCGTGGCGCTCGACCTGTCCTTCTTCGTATTGATGATCATCGTGTACATCCTGATCACCGTCGTGAGGTCGGTGTTGTTGGTGTGAACGATACGGTCTTGCCGATTGCCGACGACTACGTTGAGGTGAAGTAGAGATGCCGTTGACCCCCGAGGACGTGCGGAACAAGCAGTTCACAACCGTCCGCCTCCGAGAAGGCTATGACGAGGACGAGGTCGATGCCTTCCTCGATGAGGTCGAAGCCGAACTGACCCGGCTCCTGCGGGAGAACGAGGATCTGCGCGCCAAGCTGGCCGCCGCCACCCGTGCCGCGGCACAGAACCAGCAGCAGGGTCTGCGCAAGGGGCCGGACCAGCAGCAGGAGCAGCAGCAGCGTCCCGGGGCTCCGGTACCCGCCGCCATATCCGGTCCGCAGCCGGTCCCGCCGCAGCAGCAGGGGATGGGTGGCCCGCCCCAACTGCCCGGTGGTGCACCGCAGCTGCCTCCAGGCCCCGGTGGCCACGGCCCCGGCCCGCAGGGCCCGCACGGCCCCGGCCCGATGGGCCCCGGCGGTCCGATGGGCGGCCCGATGGGCCCCGGACCGCAGCTCGGCGGCGGCCAGCAGGGCGGCCCCGGCGGTGACAGCGCGGCCCGCGTGCTGTCGCTGGCACAGCAGACCGCCGACCAGGCGATCGCGGAGGCCCGTTCCGAGGCCAACAAGATCGTCGGCGAGGCGCGCAGCCGTGCCGAGGGCCTGGAGCGGGACGCCCGCGCCAAGGCCGACGCGCTGGAGCGGGACGCGCAGGAGAAGCACCGTGTGGCGATGGGCTCGCTGGAGTCGGCCCGCGCGACGCTGGAGCGCAAGGTCGAGGACCTGCGCGGCTTCGAGCGCGAGTACCGTACGCGGCTGAAGTCCTACCTGGAGAGCCAGCTGCGCCAGCTGGAGAACCAGTCGGACGACTCGCTGGCTCCGCCGCGGACCCCGGCGGCCGCCTCGCTGCCGCCGTCCCCGTCGATGGCGTCGGCCGGCGCCGGAACCATGGGCGGCAACCACACCATGGGTGGCGGTCCGTCGATGGGCGGCAACCACACCATGGCCGGGCAGTCCAGCGGCGGTCCGTCCTACGGCGGTCAGCAGCAGATGTCGCCGGCGATGACCCAGCCGATGGCTCCGGTGCGGCCGCAGAGCCCGTCGCCGATGCAGACGCCGTCGCCGATGCGGGGATTCCTCATCGACGAGGACGACAACTGAGGTCCGCTTAGCGCGTACCGTCGGCAATCAGGGCCGGGCCCCGAGGTTCTCCTCGGGGCCCGGCCCTTTTGCGCTGTCGTATGTGTGCTGTCGTAGCCGGTGGCTCGCGCAGCACTCTGCCCGGGCCAGCACTGTGCCCCGGCGTGGGGAACGCCGGGGCACAGGTGCGAATTGCGGGATTACGCCTTACGGAGGCGGAACGTCAGTGCCAGGGTCTCGTCGGTGAAGGCGGGGCCATAGCTTCCGTCCGGCTCGCCCGAGGCGCTGAGCTCATCCAGGAAGGCCGCGGCGAGGACCTCGTCGGCGATCAGGCCGGCGTGGTCGGTGAGGGCCGTGCGGACCTCGTCGTCCGTGGACTGCCAGCGCAGCTCGATCCGGTCGGCGACATCCAGACCGCTGTTCTTACGGGCCTCCTGGATCAGCCGGATCGCGTCGCGGGCCAGGCCCGCCCGGCGCAGCTCCGGAGTGATCTCCAGGTCGAGGGCGACCGTGGCGCCCGCGTCGGAGGCCACCGACCAGCCCTCACGCGGCGTCTCGGTGATGATCACCTCGTCGGGCGTGAGCGGGACGGTCTCGCCGTCCACCTCCACACTCGCCGTGCCGTCGCGCAGCGCGAGCGAGAGGGCCGCGGCGTCCGCGGCGGCGATGGCCTTGGCGACCGCCTGGACCCCCTTGCCGAACCGCTTGCCGAGGGCACGGAAGTTGGCCTTGGCGGTGGTGTCGACGAGCGAGCCGCCGCCCCCTCGACCGGAGGAGGATTCTGCGAGGGAGGCCAGGGAGCTGACGTTGAGCTCCTCGGCGATCTGCGCCCGCAGGTCCTCGGAGAGGTCCGCGAAGCCGTGGGCCGCGACCAGCGCGCGGGACAGCGGCTGACGGGTCTTGACGCCGGACTCGGCGCGGGTGGCACGGCCCAGCTCGACCAGCCGGCGGACCAGCAGCATCTGCCCGGACAGCGCCGGGTCGACGGCCGCGGAGTCGGCCACCGGCCACGACGACAGGTGGACCGAATCCGGCGCGTCCGGGGTGACCGGGACGACCAGGTCCTGCCAGACCCGCTCGGTGATGAAGGGGGTCAGCGGCGCCATCAGGCGGGTCACCGTCTCGATGACCTCGTGGAGGGTGCGCAGCGCGGCCGCGTCGCCCTGCCAGAAGCGGCGGCGGGACCGGCGGACGTACCAGTTGGACAGGTCGTCGACGAAGGAGGAGAGGAGCTTGCCGGCGCGCTGGGTGTCGTAGGACTCCAGGGCCTCGGTGACGCCCTCGACCAGGGTGTTCAGCTCGCCGAGCAGCCAGCGGTCCAGCAGCGGGCGGTCGGCGGGGGCCGGGTCGGCGGCGGACGGTGCCCAGCCCGAGGTACGGGCGTACAGCGCCTGGAAGGCGACGGTGTTCCAGTAGGTGAGGAGGGTCTTGCGGACGACCTCCTGGATGGTGGTGTGGCCCACCCGGCGGGCGGCCCACGGGGAGCCGCCGGCGGCCATGAACCAGCGGACCGCGTCGGCGCCGTGCTGGTCCATCAGCGGGATCGGCTGGAGGATGTTGCCCAGGTGCTTGGACATCTTCCGGCCGTCCTCGGCGAGGATATGGCCCAGGCAGACCACGTTCTCGTACGCCGACTTGTCGAAGACCAGGGTGCCGACGGCCATCAGCGTGTAGAACCAGCCGCGGGTCTGGTCGATCGCCTCGGAGATGAACTGCGCCGGGTACCGCTTCTCGAACAGCTCCTTGTTGCGGTACGGGTAGCCCCACTGCGCGAACGGCATCGAACCCGAGTCGTACCAGGCGTCGATGACCTCGGGGACGCGGGTGGCCTCCAGCGAGCAGCCCTCGGCGGTGCAGGCGAAGGTGACCTCGTCGATGAACGGGCGGTGCGGGTCGAGGCCGGACTGGTCGGTGCCGGTCAGCTCGGTCAGTTCGGCGAGCGAGCCGACGCAGGTGAGGTGGTTCTCCTCGCAGCGCCAGATGGGCAGCGGGGTGCCCCAGTAGCGGTTGCGGGAGAGCGCCCAGTCGATGTTGTTGTTGAGCCAGTCGCCGAAGCGGCCGTGCTTGACCGACTCGGGGAACCAGTTGGTGTTCTCGTTCTCGCGGAGCAGGGCGTCCTTGACCGCGGTGGTGCGGATGTACCAGGACGGCTGGGCGTAGTAGAGCAGCGCGGTGTGGCAGCGCCAGCAGTGCGGGTAGCTGTGCTCGTAGGCGATGTGCCGGAAGAGCAGGCCGCGGGCATCGAGGTCGGCCACCAGGTGCTCGTCGGCCTTCTTGAAGAACTGGCCGCCGACAAGGGCCAGCTGCTCCTCGAAGGTGCCGTCCGGGCGGACCGGGTTGACCACCGGCAGGTCGTACGCCTTGCAGGTCCTGAGGTCGTCCTCACCGAAGGCGGGGGCCTGGTGGACGAGGCCGGTGCCGTCGTCGGTGGTGACGTACTCGGCGTTGACGACGAAGTTGGCGCCCTCCAGCTCGACGAGCGAGAACGGGCGCTCGTAGGACCAGCGCTCCATCTCCCGTCCGGTGAAGGACCGGCCGGTGGCGGTCCAGCCCTCGCCGAGGGCCTTCTCCAGCAGCGGCTCGGCGACGACCAGCTTCTCCTCGCCGTCGGTGGCGACGACATAGGTGACGTCCGGGTGCGCGGCGGCGGCCGTGTTGGAGACCAGGGTCCAGGGCGTCGTCGTCCAGATGAGGAGGGACGCCTCGCCGGCGAGCGGGCCGGAGGTCAGCGGGAGGCGGACGTAGACCGAGGGGTCGACGACGGTCTCGTAGCCCTGCGCCAGCTCGTGGTCCGACAGGCCGGTGCCGCAGCGCGGGCACCAGGGGGCGACGCGGTGGTCCTGGACCAGCAGGCCCTTGGTGAAGATCTCCTTCAGCGACCACCACACGGACTGGATGTAGTCCGGGTCCATCGTGCGGTACGGGTCGTCGAGGTCGGTCCAGTAGCCCATACGGGTCGTGAGGGCGGCGAAGGCGTCGGTGTGGCGGGTCACCGATGCGCGGCACTTGGCGTTGAACTCGGCGATGCCGTACGCCTCGATGTCCTTCTTGCCGCTGAAGCCCAGCTCCTTCTCCACGGCCAGCTCGACCGGGAGGCCGTGGCAGTCCCAGCCGGCCTTGCGGTCGACGTGGTAGCCCTGCATCGTGCGGAAGCGGGGGAAGACGTCCTTGAAGACGCGCGCCTCGATGTGGTGGGCACCGGGCATGCCGTTGGCCGTCGGCGGGCCCTCGTAGAAGACCCACTCGGGCCGTCCCTCGGACTGCGCGAGGGTACGGGCGAAGACCTTCTGCTCCTGCCAGAACTCGAGCACCGCGTGCTCAAGGGCGGGGAGGTCTACCTGGGCGGGTACCTGGCGGTACAGGGGCTGCTCACTCATCGGGGGCTTCCTCCGGCGGACACCTGCTGCTTCTCCGTCCGGAGGGACGAGAGCCCTGGGCTCCCGCGGTACCACCCTCCTTGGCGGTGCTCGCCGCACCGCCCCCTCATTGGGGTCGCGCTGCCGGGTCTACTCGTCCTGGGGGCCTGAGCCCGTGGGCGGAGCCCACTATCCAAAACTTTCTTCCGGCGACTCCGGGGTGATCTTCACGTCGTGCACGCCCCCCGGGCTTCCACCGTCCCCGGGTCGCTGGCGGCTGCGTACGACGCTACTCGTCCCATCAATGCCTGTCGCTCCTCCCCCAAGCTCTCGGCTTCGCTCGAGCAGGGGGCACCCCCACAGTGTACGGGGCCCCGCCGACAGCGGCCGACCGAATTCCGGCGTGACCCGAATGGCCAGGAGCCGTCCTCGCCGCCCGGCCGGCGGATTACCGGGCGGGCAGCGGGGCACAACCGAGGCATACCGCACGTCCGGGCCGGGTGTCAGGGCCCCTCGGGGCGGTGCGTCCCGTTGCCGCCCGCCGTGCGGAGATTTATCGTTCCCGTCACGATTCGCGAACAAAGTCACATATGTAAAGGGGCGCGGTCATGGTGGCGAAAAAGACCGCCGCGGAGAAGAGCACGACGCCTGCTGACGAGGCCGTCGCGAAGCAGCCTGCCCCGAAGAACGACGCTCTGAAGAAGGCCGCAGCGAAGAAGACGGCAGAAGCGAAGAAGACGACGGCAGAGAAGAAGGCCCCGGCGAAGAAGGCCGTTCCTGAGAAGGCGGCGGCCAAGAAGACCGCGGCCAAGAAGACGACGGCGAAGAAGACGACGGCGAAGAAGGCCGCGAAGAAGGCTCCGGCCAAGAAGGCCGCAGCGCCCGCGAGGAAGACGGGAGCCAAGACGGTGGTGGCGAAGAAGACGGTGGCCGCGACGGCCGAGGCGCGCGGCGGTGGTGGTGCCGCTCTCGCCACGGCCCCGATGGCCGCGGCGCCGGGCGAGCTCGCCGTACGGCCCGGCGAGGACCCCTGGACCCCGGCCGAGGTCGCCGAGGCGCGCACCGAGCTGATGGACGAGGCGGCGCGGCTGCGCCTGGAGATCGTCTCGGCCGAGGACGCCATCGCGGGGATGATGCGCGACTCCGGCGACGGCGCCGGGGACGACGACGCCGACACCGGCAGCAAGAACATCACCCGGGAACACGAGCTGGCGCTCGCCTCCAACGCCCGCGAGATGCTCCACCAGACCGAGCGGGCCCTCGGCCGTCTTGACGCCGGCACCTACGGGCTCTGCGAGAACTGCGGCAACCCCATCGGGAAGGCCCGGATGCAGGCCTTCCCCCGGGCGACGCTGTGCGTGGAGTGCAAACAGCAGCAGGAGCGCCGCTGAGACGGCCGGCCGGACCGGGCGGATGAGACGGCCGGCCGGACCGGGCGGACCCGGCCCGTCGCGGGGCGGTACCCACAGCGCCCGGCGCCGTACGGGTGTGCCGTACTCTCGTGGTTCAGCCAGGCACGGCCTGGTCGCGGACACAACGGGCTGAGGGACTCACACGTGGCAGAGGCGGAGCGCATGACCGGTACGCCGGAACCCGAGCCGGGATCCGGAGCGGAGCCGACACCGGCTTCCGACGGGGGAGGGGTGGCCGAGCAGGAGCGCGAGCGTGGCGCCGGCCGGGGCAAGCGGCGGATCGCCGCGCTGCTGCTGGTCGCCTGCTTCGTCTACCTGCTGGACCTGGTCAGCAAGATGCTCGTCGTGGCCAAGCTGGAGCACCACGACCCCATCCAGATCGTCGGGACGCTGCTCCAGCTCCGGGTGATCCGTAACCGCGGTGCCGCCTTCGGCATCGGTGAGGCGCTGACGATCTTCCTGACGATCATCGCCGCCGCGGTGATCGTGGTGATCGCCCGGATCGCCCGCAAGCTCTACAGCCTGCCCTGGGCCCTCGCGCTCGGGCTGCTGCTCGGTGGCGCCTTCGGCAACCTCACCGACCGGGTCTTCCGCTCGCCGGGCATCTTCGAGGGCGCGGTGGTCGACTTCATCGCCCCCGCGCACTTCGCGGTCTTCAACCTCGCCGACTCGGCGATCGTCTGCGGCGGCATCCTGATCGTGATCCTGTCGTTCCGCGGCCTGGACCCGGACGGCACGGTGCACAAGGACTGACAGCGCCGGCCTCCCTCCATCCGCCCCCCCACGGCTCCTGCCCCGGCCCGCCCCGACGCGGGGTGCCGAGGCTGTCATGGGCGCCGACGTCCACCGATCCGCACCACCCACGGCTCCTGCCCCGGCCCGCCCCGACGAGGGGTGCCGAGGCTGCCATACTCCTTAAGGTGAGCACGATTCCCGAGATCCGCACCCTGCCCGTACCGGACGGCCTGGAGGGCGAGCGTGTAGACGCCGCGCTGGCCCGGATGTTCGGCTTCTCCCGTACGAAGGCGGCCGAGCTCGCCGCCGCCGGAAAGGTCCGGGTCGACGGGGCCGAGGTGATGAAGTCCGAGCGGGTGCGCGGCGGCGCGTGGCTGGAGGTCGAGATGCCGCAGGCCGCGCCGCCCGTGGAGATCGTCGCCGAGCCCGTCGAGGGCATGGAGATCGTGCATGACGACGACGACATCGTCGTGATCGTCAAGCCGGTGGGCGTCGCCGCCCACCCGAGCCCCGGCTGGACCGGTACCACCGTCATCGGCGGACTGGCCGCGGCCGGCTACCGCATCTCCACCTCCGGCGCCGCCGAGCGCCAGGGCATCGTGCACCGTCTCGACGTCGGCACCTCCGGCCTGATGGTGGTCGCCAAGTCCGAGCGGGCGTACACGTCACTGAAGCGGCAGTTCAAGGAGCGCGTCCCCGAGAAGCGCTACCACTCCCTGGTCCAGGGCCACCCGGACCCGATGAGCGGCACCATCGACGCCCCCATCGGCCGGCATCCGCAGCACGACTACAAGTGGGCGGTCACCGCCGACGGCAAGCCGAGCGTCACCCACTACGACCTCATCGAGGCGTTCCGCGCGGCCAGCCTCCTCGACATCAAGCTGGAGACCGGGCGCACCCACCAGATCCGGGTGCACATGGCCGCGCATCGCCACCCCTGCGTCGGTGACCTGACGTACGGCGCGGACCCCACCCTCGCCAAGCGGCTGGGCGTGAGCCGGCAGTGGCTGCACGCGGTCCGGCTGGGCTTCGAGCACCCCTCCGACGGCCGCTGGGTCGAGTTCGAGAGCGCCTACCCGGACGATCTGCAGCGCGCCCTCGACACCGTGCGCGACGAGAGCAGCTGACCCCGGGGCGGGTTTTCCGCCCGTACGTGGCACTCTTGGGGCGAAAGTGATCGAATCCGCCCACCCCGGAGCGTAGCCACCGTGGACCAGCTGGCTCTGCTGTTCGTTCTTCTCCTCGGAGCCGTGGTCATGGTGCCGGTCGGCGACCGGCTGGGACTGCCGGCGCCGGTGCTGATGACCGTCGCCGGCGCCGTCCTGGCACTGCTGCCGTTCGTCCCCAACGTCGAGGTGCCGCCGGAGTTCATCCTTCCGCTGGTGCTGCCGCCGCTGCTCTACGCGGCCGTGCAGCGCACCTCGTGGCGGCAGTTCACGGCCAACCTCCGGCCGATCCTCCTGCTCGCCGTCGCGCTGGTCTTCGCCACCACCGCCGCGGTCGCCGCGGTCGCCCAGGCTGTGGTGCCCGGGCTGCCGGTGGCCGCCGCGGTGGTGCTCGGCGCGCTGGTCGCCCCTCCCGACCCGGTCGCCGCCACCGCTGTGGCCGGCAAGCTCGGGCTGCCCCGCCGGATGGTCTCCATCCTGGAGGGCGAGGGCCTGTTCAACGACGTCACCGCGATCGTGCTCTACCACGTCGCGCTCGCCGCGGCGGTCAGCGGCACCTTCTCGGTGCCCGGCGCACTCGGCTCGCTGGTGCTCTCCGCCGTCGTCGCCATAGCGGTCGGCCTGGTCATCGGCTGGGCGGCCAACAAGCTGATGGGACGGCTCGGCGACCCGACACTCCAGACCGGGCTGACGCTGCTGGTGCCGTTCGTCGCCTACGTCCTCGCCGAGGAGCTCCAGGGATCCGGGGTGCTGGCCGTGCTGACCTGCGCGCTCTACCTGGCCCAGTACGCGGTCGACCCGGACGACGTGATGGGCCGGGTCACCGGGTACACCTTCTGGGAGGTCGTCGACACTCTCGTCACCGGCGTCGCCTTCGGGCTGATCGGCCTGGAACTGCACAGGGTCGTCGGCATTGCCGCGCACCGCTGGGGCGAGTTGCTCGGCGCCGCCGCCGCGGTGATCGCGGTGGTCGTCGGCGTCCGGCTGGTGTGGCTGCTGCCCGCCGCCTGGCTCGCCAAGCGGATGCACAAGCGCCGCGACTACGACGAGGACATCCCGATGAGCTGGCGGGAGACGCTCGTCATGTGGTGGTCGGGGATGCGCGGAGTGGCGTCCGTGGCCCTGGCGCTGGCCATCCCGTACACCGTCGACGGCGGCCCGTTCCCCGCCCGCGACGAGATCCTCTTCCTCGCCTTCGCGGTGGTCCTCTCCACCCTCCTCGTCCAGGGCCTCACCCTGCCCTGGCTGGTGCGCGGGCTCGGGGTACGGGCCGACACCGATGCCGTGGACGCCCAGGAGCGGGAGCTGGCGCTCCGCGTCATCAAGGCCTCCAAGCGGCGGCTGAAGGAGATCCTCGCGGTCGAGGAGGTGCCCGACGAGGTCAGCGACCAGCTGGCGCGCCGGTGCTACGACCTCGGCGCCCGGATCGCACCGGACATCGTCGACGACGAGCGGCGCGAGCTCTTCGACAAGCGCCTCACCCGCATGAAGAAGGTCCAGCGCATCCATGGCGAGATGCTCTCGGCCGCCCGGCACGAGGTGCTGGCCGCGCGCAACGAGCCGGGCGCCGACCCGGAGGTCGTCGACCGGGTGCTGCGGCATCTGGACATGCGCAGCCTGCGGGGCGGCGTCGGCTGACCGTCGCGGTGTCCTGATGTCCGGTCGCCCGGCCCGTACCTGGCACGATGGGGCCAGAACGATCCGATCCAGGGAAGTGATGCAGTGCCGGCCTCCACCGAGCCCGCGACCGGCGGGCCCTTGACGATTGCCCTGTTCCATTCCGTCTACGGGCTGCGCCCCGCGGTGCACGCCGCGGCGGACCGGCTGCGCGCCGCGGGACACGAGGTGATCGTCCCCGACCTGTTCGACGGGCGGACCGCCGGATCGGTGCCGGACGGCATCCTGATCAAGGACGAGATCGGCCAGGAGGAGCTGCTCAAGCGCGCCATCACGGCCGTCGCGCCGTACTCCGACCGCCGTCTGGTCTACGCCGGTTTCTCCTTCGGCGGCGCGGTCGCGCAGAACCTCGCGCTGGGCGACGAGAAGGCCCGCGGGCTGCTCCTCCTGCACGGCACCTCCGATATCGCGGAGGACGCGGCCGCCGACGATCTGCCGGTGCAGCTGCACGTCGCCGAGCCCGACCCGTACGAGCCGCACGACTGGCTGACCGCCTGGTACCTGCGGATGCGCCGGGCCGGCGCTGACGTAGAGGTGTACCGCTACGCCGGCGCCGGCCACCTCTTCACCGACCCGGATCTGCCGGACTACGACGCCGAGGCGGCGGAGCGCACCTGGCAGGTGGCGTTGGGCTTCCTGGCCGGGCTCTGAACTCCTGGGCGACCGGCCCGTCGAAGTCCTGGACGACCGGCCCGTCCGCCCGTCAGCCCGTTCGACGTCCTAGACGACCGGCCCGTCCGCCCGCTCGACCCGTCGGCTGCCGTTGCGGGTGCGGTACGAGCGCAGGTGCCGGCTGGTCGCGTGGGGGTCGGTCCTGTCGGAGATGCCGTAGTAGTCCATCTGCGTACGCTCGGCGCTGACGTCCAGTACCCCGTAGCCGTGCGAGTCCATGTCCAGCCACTTCACATGCCGGTTGGTGGCCCGGACGGCGGCGACGCCGGCCAGGGAGACGGTGTGCGGGGCGACGTGCAGGAAGTCGTCCACGTTGTCGGAGGTGACGGAGGTGACCACGAACTCCGTCGCCACCGGTCGCGTGGCCGGGTAGGTCGCCGCCCGCAGCGGTACGTCATTGGCCCAGGCCATATGGATGTCGCCGGTCAGGAACACGGTGTTGCCGATACCGCGGTCGCTGAGGTGGCCGAGCAGTTCGCGCCGGTCGTCGGTGTAGCCGTCCCACTGGTCGGTGTTGGCCGCCAGGCCCTCCTTGGGTATCCCGAGGATCTCGGCGAGCGGGCCGAGCAGGTGCGCGGGGATGGCGCCGAAGGCGACCGGCGAGATCATCACCGAGGTACCGACCAGCCGCCAGGCGGTGTCCGAGCGCTCAAGTCCGGCCTTGAGCCAGTCCAGTTGGGCCCGTCCGGTGATCGTCCGGCCCGGGTCGTCGACCGCGCCGCTGCCCGGTCGGACCTGCTCGTCGCGGAACGTCCGCAGGTCCAGCAGGTGCAGATCGGCGAGGCTGCCGAAGCGCAGCCGGCGGTAGGTGGTGCCGGCGATCGAGGGGCGCACCGGCATCCACTCGAAGTACGCCTGTCTCGCGGCGGCCATCCGCGCGGACCACGAACCCTCGGTGTCCGGTGTGTGGTTCACCGCGCCGCCCTTCCAGGCGTTGTCGGCGAACTCGTGGTCGTCCCAGATGGCGATGACCGGGTGGGCGGCGTGCAGGGCCAGCGCGTCCGGGTCGGTCTTGTGGACGCCGTGCCGGACGCGGTAGTCGGCGAGCGTGAGCAGCTCGTGGGAGGGGGAGTGCGGGCGGACGACGTGCCGGGAGGAGGGGAACACGCCGGACGCGTACTCGTAGAGGTAGTCGCCGAGGTGCAGCACCGCGTCCAGATCGGTGCGGGCGGCCAGATGCCGGTACGCCGAGAAGTAACCGGCCTCCCAGTTGGCGCAGGAGACCACGCCGAAGCGGACGTGGCCGGCCGCGGAGTCGTGGGCGGGGGTGGTGCGGGTGCGGCCGATGGGGGAGTGCTGCCCGCCGACGGTGAAGCGGTAGTAGTAGTCGGTGGCCGGGCGCAGGCCGCGGACGTCGGCCTTGACGGTGTGGTCGCTCGCCGCCGAGGTGGTCAGGCGGCCCCGGGCGACGACGGTGGCGAAGTCCTTGTCGCGCGCCACCTCCCAGCCGGCCTCGGTGGCCGGTCCGCGGCCGGATCCCGGGGTGGCCGAGGGCTCCGGGGTGACCCGGGTCCACAGCAGGACGCCGTCCGGGAGCGGGTCACCGGAGGCGACTCCGTGCCGGAAGAACCGGCCCTGGTCCGGGGCCGGTTGGGCGTCCGCGGTGGTGGCGCCGGCGAGCGGCAGGAGGGCGGCGGTGGCGGCTACGGCGGTGACGGCCGTGCGGCGCGAGATCGTTTCATGATCATTCACGGCCGTTCACCCTACTGGGGGGTAGGTGAATGGGGGAGGGCTTCCTCCGGGGAAATCCGGGAGTTCCCTCGGAATTCCCCTGGAATTCCCGGGAGTTCGCCCTCCCTTCCCCCTGCCTCAAGGTGTGGCGGCGTCCCCGTCCGCCCTACCGCTCAGCGGGTGCCGGTCGGATCCTTCTCGCCCTCCCGGATCCCCTTCTCCCCGCCCGCGCCGGAGCCCTTCCCCGACTCCTTGCCCGACTCCTTTCCCGCGTCCTTCCCGGCGCCCGTGCCCTTCGCCGGGCCGAACTCCTTGTCGATCATCTTCCGGAAGTTCTGCACGGCGAGTTCGCGGTACTGCTCCGGCGTCATCCGGCGCCGCGGGATCTCGTCCATCACCAGCTTCTTGTCGCCGTGCAGGAAGGTCGGGGTGCCCTCGACGCCCTTGCGGCCGAACAGCGCCGTCATGTCCATCGTCCAACGGTCGTAGGTGCCGTTCTTGACCGCCTTCTCGAACGCCGCGTTGTTCTTCAGCTCCGGTACCTCGGCCGCGGCCTTGAGCAGCTCGGAGTCCTTGGCGTAGAGATCCTCGCGCTCATCGGGGTGGTACTTCTCGGAGTACAGCGCCGACTTGTACTTCAGGAAGGCCTCGGGGCTGACGTTCAGCGCCGCGCCGAGCGCGTTCAGCGCGTTCTTCGAGCCCTCGCCGCCCGCCATACCGTCGATGAACGTATACATCGTGAAACGGACCTTGAACCGGCCGTCCTTGATGTTCTTCAGCAGCTCCGCACCGGTGGTCTGCTCGAAGGACGCGCACGTCGGACAGCGGACGTCCTCGAAGACCTCCAGGGTCTCCTTGGCCTTCGGGTCGCCGATCAGGATCTCGGTGCCGTTCTTGCCCTGGGTGTGGGCCGGTTTGACCAGCGGGGCCTCCGCGGCGGCCTCCCAGCCGGTCGGCTCGGTCAGTTTCACGATGCCGAAGCCGATGGCGCCGGCGACCGCCAGGCCGCCGACGACGGAGGCGCCGACGACGAGCTGGCGGCGCATCCTGTCCCGCTTCTTCTGCCGCTCGCGCTCGGCGCGGATCCGCTCGCGGGCCGCGGACTTGGCGGCCTGGCTGTTGCGATTGCTCATGGGGGGTCCCGTTCCTCACGGAGTCGCCTTCGTGGCCGGGAGTCTGCCATGAGCACGGCGCGGGACCGGGTCAAGATTTGGCATCGGCCGGCCTGCGGAGGTGCAGGCCGGCCGATGCCAAAGGCCGGTGTTCCGGCCCGGGTTGTTCCTCCCGGGCCTCCCGGTCACTTCTCCCGGGCGTCCCGGGTCACTTCTTGAGGGCCTTGTCGACCATCGAGTTGAAGGCCTCCGGGGTGGACGGCGCGGCCTTGCCCCGCGGGGTGTCCGTGCCGATCACGGTGTCGTTGACCTTGATGGTCGGGGTGCTGGTGACGTCCTTGAACCCGTTGAACGCATCGGACATCTCCAGGGCCCACCGGTCGTAGGTGCCGGACGCGACGGCCTTCTTGAAGGCGGCGTTGCCCTTCAGCTCCGGGACGGTGTCGGCGACCTTCAGCAGGTAGCTGTCGTCGGCGAACTTGTCCGGACCCATCTCGTCCGGGTGGAACTCCTTGGAGAACAGCGCGGACTTGTACTTCAGGAAGCTGTCCGTGCTGACGTCGAGGGCGGCGCCCAGGGCGCTCAGCGCGTTCTTGGAGCCGGTGCCCTTGAGGTTGGCGTCGAGGAACGTGCCCAGGTGGTAGGACGCCTTGTACTTGCCGTCCTTGAGGTCCTTCTCGACGGTGCCGCCGATGTTCTGCTCCACACCCGCGCAGCCGGGGCAGCGCAGGTCCTCGAAGAAGCTGACGGTGTTCTTGGCGTCCGCCTTGCCGACGACGATGGTGGTGCCCTTGTCCCCGGTGGTGTGGGCCGGCTTGACCAGCTGGGCCTTGGCGGCCTTCACCCAGGCGGAGTTGCCGCCCGCGGCGTTCGCCACCCCCGATTCGTCACCGCCCGAGGTGGCGACCGCCACCCCGATACCGCCGGCGATCGCCAGAACGCCGACGATCGCCCCGCCGACCGTCAGCTGCCGGCGGATCCGGTCCTTCTTCGCCTGCCGCTCGCGCTCGGCGCGCAGCCGCTCGCGGGCTGCCTGCTTGTTGGCCTGGCTGTTGCGGTTGCTCATGTCTGTTCCTGCTCCGTGGAGATCCGTGTGGTCCGTGGGACGTGGTGCGGGTGCGGGCTGCGCGCCTACGCAGCGAGGGCGCAGGGCGGCCCACGGCGCACGACACAGTGCACGAGCAGGGGAACGGGCCGGGCCGGCCGTCCGGTCCGGAGCGGGGCGGGCGCCGGGCGGCGGCAGGCCGGCGTGGCGCCGATGACCGCGACCGCGATCAGCAGCGGGCGGAAGGCGAAGCCGGCCACCGCGCCGAGCAGCTGGGTCAGTGCCGCCTCGCCGCGGCGCAGCCAGCCGGCCGCCAGCAGCCCGACGGCGATATGCGCCGCGAGCAGCAGGTAGGAGGCGGCGGGCGCGGGGGCGTCCGCGGAGAGCCGGGCCAGCGGAGCGCCGACCCCGCCGCTGCCGCAGAGCAGGTCCACGCCCAGCGAGCGCAGCGGGCCGGCCACCGGGCCGCCGGCCGCGCCGTAACAGGCGTGCTGGCCGAGGCTGAAGACCAGGTCGGCGCCGAGCTCCAGGGGGACCAGCAGCGCCGCGATCCGCCAGTAGCCGCGCTCCCGGCCGGCCAGCGCGTAGGCGAGCGCGAAGACGGCCGCGGAGAGCGCGGCGACGGTGGTCAGCGGCAGCGGCATCCGGGACAGCAGCACATGGGACGCCGCGGACAGCGTGACGCACAGCGCCGTGAAGAGCGCTGCGCGTAGTGTCCGCAGGTGTGCCGCCGAGATGTCCATCGCTGCCGAGTGTGCCATGGGCAGGGATAAGTGGCACCTAAGGGGCCGATAAGAGGGCCGGACGCCCGTATACAAGCCGCTACAGACCAGCGATCCGCCCGTTGCGGAAGAGGTCCACGAAGAGCTGGTGGTCGGCGCGGACCCGGGCGCCGTAGGAGTGCGCGAAGTCCACCAGCAGCGGCGCGAAGCCGTCCTCGTCGGCCGCGATGGCCGCGTCGATGGCCCGTTCGGTGGAGAACGGCACGAGCGACTCGCCGGAGGTGTCGTCCGCCGACGCGTGCATCGTGGCCGTGGCCCGCCCGAGGTCCGCGACGACCTCCGCGATCTCCTCCGGGTCGTCGATGTCGGACCAGTCCAGGTCGAGGGCGTACGGGGAGTCCTCGGCCACCAGCTGGCCGTGGCCGTCCAGCTCGGTCCAGCCCAGCAGCGGGTCGGCGTGCGCCTGCAGCGCGCGCTGCGAGACGACCGTACGGTGGCCCTCGTGCTGGAAGTACCCGCGTACCTCCGGGTCGGTGAGGTGGCGGGAGACCGCGGGGATCTCCGCCCGCTTCATATAGAGCACCACGTCGTGCTCCAGGGCGTCGCTGCCGCCCTCCAGGAGGAGGTCGTAGCCGGGCCGTCCGGCCGAGCCGATGCCCATACCGCGGCGCCCGACCACGTCCTTGACGCGGTACGAGTCGGGGCGGACCAGGCTCGTGTCGGGCAGCGTCTCCAGATAGCCGTCGAACGCGGCCAGGACCTTGTAGCGGGAGGCGGCGTCGAGCTCGACGGTGGTCCTCCCCGGCTTGAAACGGCGTTCGAAGTCGCGGATCTCGGTGGTCGCCGCCAGCAGCCCGGAGCGGGTGCGCGCACGGGCGCCGCGCAGCGTGCCCAGCAGCGGTCCGGTGGCGGTGTCGAGGGTGAAGGGCGGTACCTCGTCGCCCTTGGCTCCCGTGGCCAGGGCGTGCACGCGCTCGCGGTAGGCGGCGGCGTAGGTCCGTACGAGTGCGGTGATCCGCTCGTCGCTGAGGGCCTTGGCGCGGCCGATCAGCGCGACCGAGGCCGCGAAGCGCATCAGGTCCCAGGTGAAGGGGCCCACGTACGCCTCGTCGAAGTCGTTGACGTTGAAGACCAGCCGGCCCGTGGAGTCCAGGTAGGTGCCGAAGTTCTCGGCGTGCAGATCGCCGTGGATCCACACCCGGCTCGTCCGGTCGTCCTCGTACGGGCCGGTCCGCTTCCCGGCCGCCAGGTCGTGGTAGAAGAGGCAGGCCGTGCCGCGGTAGAAGGCGAAGGCGGAGGCCGCCATCTTGCGGAACTTCACGCGGAAGGCCGCGGGGTCGGCGGCGAGCAGCTCCCCGAACGCGGTGTCGAAGACGGCGAGGATCTCCTCGCCGCGCTGTGCGGCGTCCTGCGCCGGGGCGTACTGGGACGGCATCGCTGGGTGCCTCCTGACGTGCGGATGTCGTGCGGATGTACGGAGCGGGAGCCGGGGCGGACGCGCGTCGCCGGGCGGCGTCGCGCACCGGTGCCGCGCGTCCGCCGCGACAACGGCCGAGGCTACTCGCGATCGCCCCGGGACGGGCGGCTCGTGCCCTGCGGCTGTCAGTGGGGAGTCGTAGACTTCGACACCGTTCCACCCCACCCCCAGCCGTCCCCGGAGGTCCAGCGCCGTGGCCAACAAGCCGCCGTTCACCCACCTGCACGTGCACACCCAGTACTCGCTGCTGGACGGTGCGGCGCGGCTGTCGGACATGTTCACGGCGGCGTCCGACATGGGCATGTCGCATGTCGCCATGACCGACCACGGCAACCTCCACGGCGCGTACGACTTCTTCCACTCGGCGCAGAAGGCGGGCGTGACGCCGATCATCGGCATCGAGGCGTACGTCGCCCCCGAGTCGCGGCGCAACAAGCGCAAGATCCAGTGGGGCCAGCCGCACCAGAAGCGCGACGACGTCTCCGGTTCGGGCGGGTATACGCATAAAACAATCTGGGCGGCCGACAAGACCGGTCTGCACAACCTCTTCCGGCTCTCCTCGGACGCCTACGCCGAGGGCTGGCTCCAGAAGTGGCCGCGGATGGACAAGGAGACCATCGCCCAGTGGTCCGAAGGGCTGATCGCCTCCACCGGCTGCCCGTCCGGTGAGCTCCAGACCCGGCTGCGCCTCGGCCAGTACGAGGAGGCGCGCCAGGCCGCCTCCGACTACCAGGACATCTTCGGCAAGGACCGGTACTTCCTCGAGCTGATGGACCACGGCATCGAGATCGAGCGCCGGGTCCGCGAGGACCTGCTGAAGATCGGCAAGGAGCTCGGCATCCCGCCGCTGGTCACCAACGACTCGCACTACACCTACGCGCACGAGTCCACCGCGCACGACGCCCTGCTCTGCATCCAGACCGGCAAGAACCTCTCCGACCCGGACCGCTTCCGCTTCGACGGCACCGGCTACTACCTGAAGTCCACCGAGGAGATGTACGCCATCGACTCCTCGGACGCCTGGCAGCAGGGCTGTGACAACACCCGGCTGGTCGCCGACCAGATCGACGTCACGGGGATGTTCGAGAAGCGCGACCTGATGCCGAGGTTCGAGATCCCGGAGGAGGGCTACACCAACACCACCTGGTTCAAGGAGGAAGTGCGGCGCGGCATGATCCGCCGCTTTCCGAACGGTGTGCCCGAGGACCGCCAGCGGCAGGCCGAGTACGAGATGGACGTCATCATCCAGATGGGGTTCCCGGGCTACTTCCTCGTGGTCGCCGACTTCATCATGTGGGCCAAGAACAACGGCATCGCGGTCGGCCCCGGCCGTGGCTCCGCGGCCGGTTCGATCGTCGCGTACGCCATGGGCATCACCGACCTCGACCCGATCGAGCACGGGCTGATCTTCGAGCGGTTCCTCAACCCCGAGCGCGTCTCCATGCCCGATGTCGACATCGACTTCGACGAGCGCAGGCGCGTCGAGGTGATCCGGTACGTCACGGAGAAGTACGGCTCCGACAAGGTCGCCATGATCGGCACCTACGGCAAGATCAAGGCGAAGAACGCCATCAAGGACTCCGCCCGGGTCCTCGGCTACCCGTACGCGATGGGCGACCGCCTCACCAAGGCCATGCCCGCCGACGTCCTCGGCAAGGGCATCGACCTCGACGGCATCACCAACCCGAAGCACCCGCGCTACAGCGAGGCGGGCGAGATCCGGGGGATGTACGAGAACGAGCCGGACGTGAAGAAGGTCATCGACACCGCCAAGGGCGTCGAGGGCCTGGTCCGGCAGATGGGTGTGCACGCGGCCGGCGTCATCATGTCCAGCGAGCCGATCGTCGACCACGCCCCGCTGTGGACGCGGCACACCGACGGCGTGACCATCACGCAGTGGGACTACCCGCAGTGCGAGTCGCTCGGCCTGATCAAGATGGACTTCCTGGGCCTCAGGAACCTCACGATCATGGACGACGCCGTGAAGATGGTGGAGGCCAACAAGGGCGTCAAGCTGGAGCTCCTGTCGGTCCCGCTGGACGACCCGAAGACGTACGAACTGCTCTGCCGCGGTGACACGCTCGGTGTGTTCCAGTTCGACGGCGGCCCGATGCGTTCGCTGCTGCGCCAGATGCAGCCCGACAACTTCGAGGACATTTCCGCCGTCTCGGCCCTGTACCGGCCCGGCCCGATGGGCATGAACTCGCACACCAACTACGCCGAGCGCAAGAACGGCCGGCAGGAGATCACGCCGATCCACCCGGAGCTCGAAGAGCCCCTGAAGGAGACGCTGGGCCTGACCTACGGCCTGATCGTGTACCAGGAGCAGGTGCAGAAGGCCGCCCAGATCATCGCCGGGTACTCGCTCGGCGAGGCCGACATCCTGCGCCGCGTGATGGGCAAGAAGAAGCCCGAGGAACTGGCGAAGAACTTCACCATCTTCCAGGACGGCGCGCGGAAGAACGGCTTCAGCGACGCGGCGATCCAGGCGCTGTGGGACGTGCTGGTCCCGTTCGCCGGATACGCCTTCAACAAGGCGCACTCCTCCGCGTACGGCCTGGTCACCTACTGGACCGCCTACCTCAAGGCGAACTACCCGGCCGAGTACATGTCCGCGCTGCTGACCTCGGTCCGCGACGACAAGGACAAGTCCGCGGTCTATCTGAACGAATGCCGCAAGATGGGCATCAAGGTGCTGCCGCCCAACGTCAACGAATCCGAGGCCAACTTCGCGGCCCAGGGCGACGACGTGATCCTCTTCGGCCTCACCGCGGTCCGCAACGTCGGCCAGAACGTCGTCGATTCGATCATCCGCTGCCGCAAGTCCAAGGGGAAGTACGCCTCGTTCCCCGACTACCTGGACAAGGTCGAGGCGGTGGTCTGCAACAAGCGCACCACCGAATCGCTGATCAAGGCCGGCGCGTTCGACGAGATGGGCCACACCCGCAAGGGCCTGATGGCGCACTACGAGCCGATGATCGACAACGTCGTCCAGGTCAAGCGCAAGGAGGCCGAGGGGCAGTTCGACCTCTTCGGCGGCCTGGGCGGCGACTCCGGCGACGGCGCCTCCGACGGGCCCGGCTTCGGTCTGGACATCGAGTTCTCGGACGTCGAGTGGGACAAGACCTACCTCCTCGCCCAGGAGCGCGAGATGCTCGGTCTCTACGTCTCCGACCACCCGCTCTTCGGCCTCGAACACGTGCTGTCCGACAAGGCCGACGCCGCCATCGCCCAGCTCACCGGCGGCGACTACTCCGACGGCTCGATCGTCACCATCGGCGGCATCATCTCCGGCCTGCAGCGCAAGATGACCAAGCAGGGCAACGCCTGGGCGATCGCCACCGTCGAGGACCTGGCCGGTTCCCTCGACTGCATGTTCTTCCCCGCCACCTACCAGCTGGTGTCCACCCAACTCGTCGAGGATGCCATCGTGTTCGTCAAGGGCCGCCTCGACAAGCGCGAGGACGTCCCGCGTCTGGTCGCCATGGAGCTGATGGTCCCGGACCTCTCCGAGGCGGGCGCCAACGCCCCGGTGACGATCACCATTCCGACGCTGAAGGTCACCCCGCCGATGGTCGAGAAGCTCGGCGAGGTCCTCAACAGCCACCGCGGCTCCACCGAGGTGCGGATCAAGCTGCTGGGGACGCGCAAGACCACCGTGCTGCGGCTGGACCGGCACCGGGTCACGCCCGACCCGTCGCTCTTCGGTGATCTCAAGGTGCTGCTCGGCCCGTCCTGCCTGGCCGGCTGAGTCCGCACACCATGACCTCCTAGGGGCGCGCCTGTTGCGGGCGCGCCCCTCACGGTATGGGGAGGGTCAGTTGTGGCCGAAGCGCTTCTCGCGGTGCTTGCGCGCGACATCCCCGGGGCTGATTCCGGTGGACTTGGTCTGGGCTTCCATGGCGGTGTGCTGGGCTTCCCGCTGTCCGTGCTCCGCCGGTGCGCCGGACTTCTGTTTCCGGTCCTGTTTCTTGTTCTTGGCCATGACCGTTGCCTCCTGAGGGGGAATCTGGGATCGGAGCCGGGACCAGACTTACACGCCGGACAGAACCCTGCATTTCGGGCAATTACCCTCTGTAGTGCGGGCGATCGCACGCTGTGCCCGAGATCCCCGCCGAATCCGCCACGCCGATGATCGAGTTCCGGCAGATAACACCCGTACGGTCGGGCAGACTCGAAGGAAGCCGAAGAGAAACTCGTGCCACAGGCCGAGCCGGGGGACGACCGGATTTTCAGGCACCTCAGGGAAGAGGGTGGAACGTGGACCGCTGTGTCGTCCTGGTGGACGCCGGGTATTTGCTCGGTGCCGCCGCGAGCCTGCTCGCCGGAGAACCCGCCCGTGCCCGTATCACCGTCGATCACGCCGCCCTCATCCAGGGCCTCCGGCAACGCGCCGAGGCGGACACCGAACGCCCCCTGCTGCGGATCTACTGGTTCGACGGCGCGCCCGACCGGGTCCCCCAGCCCGAGCACCGAAGACTGCGGGTGATGCCCCGGGTCACCGTCCGGCTGGGTGCCCTGACCCGCAGCGACGGCCGCTGGGCGCAGAAGGGCGTGGACGCCGCCATGCACGCCGAACTGACCGAGCTGGCCCGCAACCGCGCCTGCTCCGACATCGTCCTGGTCACCGGCGACGGCGATCTGCTCCCCGGCCTGATGTCGGCCAAGGAGCACGGTGTCGCCGTCCACCTCTGGGCCGTCCAGGCCGCCGACGGCGACTACAACCAGTCCGAGGACCTGGTGGCCGAGGCCGATGAGCGGCGGGTGCTCGACCGGGCCTGGATCACCGGGGCGGTCCGTGCCAAGGAGATCGGCGGTCCCTGTGCCACACCGCCCGCGCCCCGTCCCGAGATCGCCGCCATCCTCTCCGCGCCGCTGCCCGAATCCGCGGTCGCCGCCGCGGCCGCCGCCTCCGGACCCGGCCCGGAGGCGGACGGCCGTACGCCCGAGCACAACGGCTCCAACGGAGCGGCGCGGTCCGAGGCCGACGGCGACCGGACGGCCGGCGCCGAGCCGGGCACCGCCGGCACCCGGTGCGTGCCCACCCCCAAGGACCTCGCCGGGCTCGGGCGGGACCGCGCGGCCGGCCAGCAGGGCACAGGCAACGGCGTCCAGTCCGTGGCCGGAGCCACCCTGCGCTGGTCGTCCGACAAGGGGTGGGTCGAGCGCGGCGGCCCGGTCGGCGAAGCCGACGGGACCGCCGGCCTGCCCACCCTCGCCCAGCTCACCAGCGCCGAGCAGCGCTGGGCCGACCGCGAGGAGGACATCACCGCCGTCAGCGGCGACCCCTTCGAGGTCGGCCAGGTCTTCGCCCGCCGCTGGACCGACCGGCTCTCCGACCCGGCGCACCTCCAGCAGCTCTCGACGGAGTACCCGCGCATCCCGCACCGCATCGACGGCGAACTGCTCCGCTACGCCGCCCGGTTCGGGCTGCTCGCCCACAAGGACGACCAGATCGACGAGCACGACCGCTACGCCATCCGGGCCGGATTCTGGCGCGAGGTCGACGTACGGACCGCCGCCGAACACGCCCCGGCCGCGGACTGACAGCCTCCGGTCCGCCCCGGTTCCGCCCCGCCCCGGTGCCCCGCGGGCCGGGCGCGGTCCGGGGACGCGTACCCTCATAGCTCGTGAGGACGGGCGCAACACAGGCGGAGCGCGGGCGGCCGGTGGTGTGCGCCGTGCGCGATCTGGTCAAGACGTACCCCGCGATGCGCGGGCGCCGCGGTGCGGCACAGGCGCCCGCCGTACGGGCCAACGACGGCATCACCCTGGACGTCCGCCGCGGGGAGATCTTCGGGCTGCTCGGCCCCAACGGCGCCGGCAAGTCCACGCTGGTGCGCCAGCTGACCGGACTGCTGCGCCCCGACTCCGGCAGCATCGCCGTCCTCGGCCACGACCTGGTGCGGCACCCGGAGCGGGCCGCCCGGCTGCTCGGCTATCTGGGGCAGGAGTCCACCGCACTGGACGAGCTGACCGTCGCCCTCGCCGTGGAGACCACCGGCCGGCTGCGCGGTCTCGGCACCCGGGAGGCGCGCGCCGAGCGGGACGCGGTGATCGCCGAGCTCGGCCTGGCGGACCTCGCGGGCCGCGTACTGAAGAAGCTCTCCGGCGGCCAGCGGCGGCTCGCCTGTTTCGCCACCGCGCTGATCGGCGCGCGTCCGCTGCTGGTGCTGGACGAGCCGACCACCGGTATGGACCCGGTCGCCCGGCGCGCCGTCTGGGCCGCGGTGGACCGGCGCCGGGCCGAACGCGGTGCCACGGTGGTGCTGGTGACCCATAACGTCCTGGAGGCCGAGAGCGTGCTCGACCGGGTCGCGGTGCTCGACCAGGGCCGGGTCATCGCCTGCGACACGCCCGGCGGACTGAAGGACATGGTGAGCGACGAGGTCCGGCTGGAGCTGGTCTGGCGCGACCGCCCGCCGCTGGACGTCCCCGAGGTCGCCGCCCTGGAGGCCGGCGCCCGCACCTCCGGCCGCCGCTGGACCCTCCGCCTCCCCGCCGACCAGGCCCGCTCCGCCGTCGCCGCGGTCACCGCGGGCCCCGCCTTCGCGGCCCTCGACGACTTCAGCCTCACGACACCGAGCCTGGAGGACGTGTACCTGGCGTTGGGCGGGCGGGCCGAGGGCTTGGTGAAGGCGTGAGCGGGCGCGGCTGTCGGCCGGGGGGGCCGGGGGTTGGCCCCCGGGTGTTGCGGTCTGGCGTTGGGCGGGCGGGCCGAGGGCCTGGTGAAGGCGTGAACGGGGCTGGGTACGGCGGATGTGTCGACTGCGTCGATCACCGTGGACGCTGTGAGAAAGGCCGGGTGGCAGTGTGAGTGTGGTTCCCGCGCAGGCGGTGGCCGGGGCGACGCCCGGCGCCGGGGCGTGGCCCGAGGACGGGGGCGCCCCGCTCGCGCCGCGCGCCCGCTTCGTGCCCGCGCTTGGCGCCGTCTACCGCGCCCAGCTCTCCCGGGCCCGGGTCGCGCGGATCCCGCTCCTCTTCGTCGCCACCTTCCAGTCCATCGGGATCATGGTCCTGCTGCGCGGAGTGGTCGACGGCGGCGAGCCCGCGCGGGCCGTGGTCTCCGGCTCCAGCGTCCTGGTCGTCGCCTTCGTGGCGCTCAACCTCCTCGCCCAGTACTTCGGCCAGCTCCGGGCCGGCGGCGGTCTCGACCACTACGCGACGCTGCCGGTGCCGCCGGCCGCCGTGGTGCTCGGCGCGGCCGCCGCCTACGCCTCCTTCACCGTGCCTGGCACGCTCGTCACCGCGATCACCGGCTGTCTGCTCTTCCAGCTGCCGATGGCCCACCTCTGGGTGCTGGCGGCCGTGCTCCCGCTCGCCGGAGCCGCGCTGGCCGGCCTCGGCGCGGCTCTCGGACTGCTTGCCCCCCGCCCCGAACTCGCCACGCTCTGCGGCCAGCTGGGCATGTCGGCGGCGCTGCTCCTGGGAGTGCTGCCGGCCGGGGGGATGCCCGAGGTGATCGGCTGGGCCCGGGATCTGCTGCCGTCGACCTACGGTGTGGAGGCGCTGGCCCACAGCTTCGACCCGCAGCCGGACTGGGCCATGGTCGCCGCGGACCTGGGCGTCTGCGCCGCCGTCGGTGTGCTCTCGCTGGCCGTCGCGACCTGGGCGTACCGCAGGGCGGCCACCCGGTGACCGGCGCCGCCGCCCCGAACGGCCGTCCTGCCGCCGGTCCCACCAGCCCCACCTGGCACGATGACGGGGTGACCGCACCGCTGACGCCCCCCGACAAGCAACCGCCCGAAGAGCCGCAGCACTCCGGGGCCGCCTCCGACGGCCACGATGCCTCCGCCGTGCCCGACGCCCGCGAGCTGCGCGAGGCCGCGCTGATCGCGATCGTGGTCGCGGTGAGCGGCGTACTCCTCGGCTTTCTCTGGAACTGGCTCGCCCCGCATGTCCCGCTGATCTCGGACAGCCGCAACGTCTACCTCAAGTACGCCGAGAGCGAGGAGGCGATCGGCGCCGACGTCACCTTCATCCTGCTGTCCCTGGGCTTCGGTGTGCTCAGCGCGGCCGCGGTCTTCCTCTTTCGCCGCCGCGCCGGGATCCCGGTGGTCGTGGCGCTCGCCCTGGGCGGACTGCTGGGCGCGGTGGTGGCCTGGCAGACCGGCATGTCGGTGGGCCCCACCTCGGACCTGGCCGCGCACGCCAAGGAGGCCGGCCCCGGCGTCACCTTCGACGGCCCGCTCCGCCTCCAGGCCATGGGCGCGCTGCTGTTCTGGCCGATCGCCTCGATGCTCACCCAGCTGCTGCTGACCGGGCTCTTCGGCCCGCGCGACCCGGAGCCGGAGCCGGCGCCCTGGCTGTGGCCCGCCGACCAGGAGCACCCGGCGGCTCCCCCGGCCGGTCCGCCGGCTCCCCCTGCCGGTCCCCCCGCCGACCACTGACGCGGCCCCTCGGGGGCGGCAGCCTCTCCAGGCCGCCCCCTGGCCGCCCTCCAGGCCGTCGCCCCCCTGGCCGTCTCGGCGTGGCCGCCTCAGCCCCGTGCGATCGGCGCGAACCGCGCCCCCGTCAGCGCCGCCAGATCCGCCGGCGACAGCTCGACCTCCAGCCCGCGCCGCCCCGCCGAGACACACACCGTCGGCCGGCCCTCGGCCGAGGCGTCCACGACCGTCCGCAGCCGCTTGCGCTGCCCCAGTGGCGAGATCCCGCCCACCACGTATCCCGTGGTGCGCTCGGCCACCGCCGGATCGGCCATCGCGGCCCGCTTGCCGCCCACCGCGGCCGCCAGCGCCTTGAGGTCCAGCGACCCCGACACCGGCACCACCGCCACCGTCAGCGTGCCGTCGACATCCGCCAGCAGTGTCTTGAACACCTGGTCCGGCGACACCCCGAGCGCCTCGGCGGCCTCCTCGCCGTACGAGGCCGCGGCCGGATCGTGCGCGTACGCGTGCGTCGTGAAAGAGACCCCCGCCTCGGTGAGCGCGACCGTCGCCGGAGTGCCGACGGACTTCCTGGACTTCTTCGCCACCCTCGGCCCCTCCCGCTCTTCGCGCTCTTCCCGCTCTTCCCGCGCCTTGTGCCTGCGCGCCTTCGTGCCCCGCGTCAGCTTCGCGCCCCGCGCCAGCTTCGCGCCGCGCGTCAGTTGGGACTGGTCGGCTGCCGGGTCAGCTCCACGGCCGGCAGCGACGGGAGCTTACCGAGCAGCGCCGACTCCTGGCGAAGGAGTTTCAGCTCCTGCCGCAGGCGGTCCGCGGTGTCGGGCGCCTCCAGCAGCTGCTGCTTGGCCGGGACGTCCAGCACCGCCGCCGCGGCGACCAGGTACGACAGCACCGACGGATCGGCCGGCAGGTCCTGCCCGCTCGCCAGGGTCCGCTCGTTCGCCCAGGCCAGCCGCTTCTGATACGTACGGAACGCCCGGACCACGCCCGAGGAGAGCGCACCCGCGCCCTCGCCCCGGTCCTCCGCCAGCTCGTCCACCTCGGCCGTCAGATACGAACCGGAGGCGTCCACCGACCGCAGCCGGAAGCGGGTGGTGCCGGTGGCCAGGACCTCGTAGCCGGCGTCCGACGGCTTCTCCCGGATGGTGGCCGCGTCCGCGATGCAGCCCACGGTGTGGAACGCCTGCACCGGGTCGTCACCGAATCCCGCCGCCGGCCCCTGGGCGGTCACCGCGGTGGTGTCCGGCATGCCCTGGGCGGTGGGGGCGACCTCCCGGCCGTCCCGGATCGCCACCACCGCGAAGCGCCGCTGCTCCTCGGGCGCCGCACTCAGATCGCGCATCATCGCCCGGTACCGCGCCTCGAAGACGTTCAGCGGGAGCAGGAGCCCCGGGAACAGCACGGTGTTGAGGGGGAAGAGCGGCAGAGAGGTCACGACGCAAGAGCCTAACCGCTGCCCCCGGCCCGTTTCCCACGGCGGGAGGGGCCGGCGGACGCGGCGATCACTGCCGCCGCAGCAGGCGGGACGCGCCGGCCGCCACCGTCGTCGCCAGCACCCACCCGGCGAGGATGAACACCGCCGCCACCCACTGGGCGGCGCCGGCCGGCTCCCAGGCGGCGCCCTGATGGAGATCGATCACCGGGAGCAGCAGGTCGAGGGCGTAGAGGAAGGGGTTCCACGGCGGGGCCTCGTCCGGTTTGAGGGGCGCCGGCGGGGACGCCGAGAAGTAGACCGCGCCGATCGCCCACAGGACGGCCATCCAGACAGCGGCCCGCCCGGGGCGGTAGCCGTACGCCACCGTCCAGTCCTGGAGGAAGCCCCAGGCCTTCGCGGCCAGCGGCAGTGTCTCGCGGCGGCGGCGCTGTTTGGCCAGCAGCACCTCGCGGGCGTCCGAGTCCTCACCGCTGCGCCGCAGCGAGGTGGCGAGCATCTCGTACGGCTCGGGCGCGTACTCGGCCGTCGCCGCCGCCACCCACTCCAATCGCTGGGCGAGCGGGAAGGGCCCGCGGGGAATCAGGGTCTCGTAGGCGAAGCCGGCCATCCGCAGCCGGCCGAGCCCCGGCCAGCTCGCCGCCCGGTCGACGAGGTTGACGACCCGGGCGCCGGCGAGGACGACGCGTCCGCGCTGCGGCCGTTCGCCGAGGAACCGCAGTTCGGGCGTCTGGATCCGGCGCAGCGAGAGTTCCTGGTCGGACTCCATGGTGAAGCGGGCGTGCTCGAAGTCCACGGCGTCACCGAACCGGCCGTCGTCCAGCCGTATCCCGCCCTCGCACTCGAAGCGCTGCATACGGCTGCCGCCCACGGGGGTGTGCGGGATGCCGCCGGGGGGTGCGGGCGGGATGATGCCGTACGGGGGAGTGGCGCCGCTGGAGAAGGGGGAGTTGGCGAGGCCGGCGGCCGTCAGGTAGAAGGTGCGTTCCACGGTCAGCTGGGGGGCGTTGAGCGCACGGCGGCCGAAGGGGTTGCTCAGCCGGCTGCCGCGCAGGCTCAGCGACACCCCGACGGTGGCGCCGCGCAGTGACAGCTCGCCGTAGGACTGGAGCATCTCCGCCTGGAGGTCCTGGGTGACGGTCAGCCCGTCGGCGCTGATCGAACGGCCCTGCCGGTCCTTGTGCACCACCGTCTGGTTGAGCATCAGGTCCGTGCCGATGTGCGCGTCGGTCAGCCGGATGCCGGAGAGCACCACACAGCGCGGCAGGTGGAGGTCGCCCTCGGTCTGGAGCCGGGCCGCCTCCAGCCGGGGTATCGCGCAGTTCACCATCCGCAGCGTGGTGAACCGGCTCTCGGGCAGCACCACCTCGGCCTCGAAGCGGCAGTCCCGCAGCTCGACGAATGGCTTGATCGTGCCGCCCGCGACGTCGAGAGTGTCCGTGATGTACGCCCCGGTGAGCTTGAGCGCGGCGACCCGGCCCGGCTGCGCGGGCGGCCCGCCGAGCAGCAGCAGCGCCACGACCCGGGCCCGCACCCGGCGCTCGGGGCCCCACAGATGCTGCCCGTGCGGATCGTCCTGCTCGGGGTCGCCGTTCTGGAGATCGCAGGTACTGCCGTTGCGGAAGGCCTGCCACATGCTCCACTCCGCCGACGTCAGTCGCAGGTCGGCGGGCGCGTCGCCGTCCCTGAGCTCGGTCACTGTTTCCCCCTTACTGCCCTCGGTCTGCCGTACGGACTGCCGCTGTGCGTGCCGCGATCCGGTCGGACGTATGCCGCGCGTGGCCGACGCGCGGTGCCGCATACGTCCCACAGGTCTCCCCCGTGCGCCGCTACCAGGCCCTTGCCCATACCGTGACCACTTGAACACGGATAGTCAGGGCCAACTCCGGTCAACTTCGCCGGGCCGCGGTACGGCGCCCCCTGGGCCGTGCATCGCCGTGCAGCCGCTGTGTATCACCCACCGATACGGGCGATCGGGCCCGGGAGCGGGTCTGAGACACTGGGGGCGTGATCTCCCGAATCGATCTGCGCGGTGACGCCCTCCCCGAGGGCGGCGCCCTGCGTGACCTGCTGCCCCGTGCCGAGTTCGACGTGGAAGCCGCCCTGGAGAAGGTGCGGCCCATCTGCGAGGACGTACGCCATCGCGGCACCGCGGCGCTGATCGAGTACGCGCGGCGGTTCGACGGTGTCGGGATCGAGCGGGTCCGGGTCCCTACGGAGGCGCTCAAGACCGCCCTGGAGGAGCTGGATCCGGCCGTCCGCGCCGCCCTGGAGGAGTCCGTCCGGCGCGCCCGGATCGTCCACCGCGAGCAGCGCCGCACCGACGTCACCACCCGGGTCGTCCCCGGCGGCACGGTCACCGAGCGCTGGGTCCCCGTCGAACGGGTGGGGCTGTACGTCCCCGGCGGCCGCTCGGTCTACCCCTCGTCGGTGGTCATGAACGTCGTCCCCGCGCAGGAGGCCGGCGTCGCCTCGCTGGCCGTGACCTCCCCGCCGCAAGCCGACTTCGACGGTCTTCCGCACCCCACCATCCTTGCGACCTGCGCCCTCCTCGGCGTGGACGAGGTCTACGCCGCCGGTGGCGCCCAGGCCATCGCGATGTTCGCGTACGGCACGGACGAGTGCCTGCCCGCCAACCTCGTCACCGGCCCCGGCAACATCTATGTCGCCGCCGCCAAGCGCCTGCTCAAGGGCCGGATCGGTATCGACTCCGAGGCCGGGCCCACCGAGATCGCGATCCTCGCCGACGACACCGCCGACCCGGCGCATGTCGCCGCCGACCTGATCAGCCAGGCCGAGCACGACCCGATGGCCGCCGCGGTCCTGGTCACCGACTCCGTCGAGCTGGCCGAGAAGACCGAACAGGAACTCGCCCCGCAGATCGCCGCGACCCGGCATGTCGAGGACCGGATCGTCCAGGCGCTCTCCGGCCGCCAGTCGGCCATCGTCCTGGTCGACGGCATCGACGAGGGCCTCCGCGTCGTGGACGCGTACGGCGCCGAGCACCTGGAGATCCAGACCGCCGACGCCGCCGCCGTGGCCGCCCGGGTCCGCAACGCCGGCGCGGTCTTCGTCGGCCCGTATGCCCCGGTCTCCCTCGGCGACTACTGCGCCGGCTCCAACCACGTCCTGCCCACCGGCGGCTGCGCCTGCCACTCCTCCGGGCTGTCCGTGCAGTCCTTCCTGCGCGGCATCCACGTCGTGGACTACACCCGCGACGCACTGGCCGAGGTCGCCCACCACGTGGTGACCCTCGCCGAGGCCGAGGACCTCCCGGCGCACGGCGCGGCGATCAAGGCAAGGTTCGACTGGAAGGTTCCCGGTAGCACCAAGTGACCGGTATCGACGATCTCCCCATCAGGGACGAGCTGCGCGGCAAGTCCCCGTACGGCGCCCCGCAGCTGGACGTGCCCGTACGCCTGAACACCAACGAGAACCCCTACCCGCTGCCCGAGCCGCTGGTCCGGCGGATCGGCGAGCGGGTGACCGAGGCCGCCCGGCACCTCAACCGCTACCCCGACCGGGACGCGGTGGAGCTCCGCACCGAGCTGGCCCGCTACCTCACCCGCACCGGCGGTCATGAGGTCACCAAGGACCAGATCTGGGCGGCCAACGGCTCCAACGAGATCATCCAGCAGCTGCTGCAGACCTTCGGCGGCCCGGGCCGTACCGCCATCGGCTTCGAACCGTCGTACTCGATGCACGGGCTGATCTCGCGCGGCACCGGAACCGGCTGGATCTCCGGCCCGCGCCGCGACGACTTCACCATCGACGTCGAGGCGGCCCGGGCAGCCGTCGCCGAGCTGCGGCCCGACGTGGTCTTCGTCTGCTCGCCCAACAACCCCACCGGTACCGCCGTCGAGGCGGACACGGTGCTCGCGCTGTACGAGGCCGCGCAGGCGGCGAAGGCCGGCACCGCCGGGGCACTGGTGGTGGTCGACGAGGCCTATGGCGAGTTCAGCCACCACTCCTCGCTGCTGCCGCTGATCGAGGGCCGGCCGAACCTGGTGATCTCCCGGACGATGTCCAAGGCGTTCGGCGCCGCCGGGCTGCGGCTGGGCTATCTGGCCGCCGACCCGGCCGTGGTCGACGCCGTCCAGCTGGTCCGGCTGCCGTACCACCTGTCGTCCGTCACCCAGGCCACCGCGCTGGCCGCCCTGGAGCACACGGACACCCTGCTGAAGTACGTCGAGCAGCTCAAGGCGGAGCGGGACCGGCTGGTCACCGAGCTGCGGGCGATCGGCTGCGAGGTCACCGCCTCTGACGCCAACTTCGTACAGTTCGGCCGCTTCGACGACGCGCACGCCGCCTGGCAGGCGATCCTCGACCAGGGTGTCCTGGTCCGTGACAACGGTGTACCGGGCTGGCTGCGGGTCACCGCCGGCACCCCGGCCGAGAACGACGCGTTCCTGGACGCGGTTCGCACGCTGTTCAAAGAACGCAGCTTGAAGGAGAACGAGCGATGACCCGCGTAGGACGCGTGGAGCGCACGACGAAGGAAACGTCCGTGCTCGTCGAGATCGACCTCGACGGCCGGGGCGAGGTCGAGGTGTCGACCGGCGTCGGCTTCTACGACCACATGCTCGACCAGCTCGGCCGGCACGGCCTGTTCGACCTCAAGGTCAAGACCGACGGCGATCTGCACATCGACACCCACCACACCATCGAGGACACCGCCCTCGCGCTGGGTGCCGCCTTCAAGCAGGCCCTGGGCGACAAGTCCGGCATCTACCGCTTCGGCAACTGCACCGTCCCCCTGGACGAGTCTCTCGCCCAGGTGACCGTCGACCTCTCCGGCCGCCCCTACCTGGTGCACACCGAGCCGGAGAACATGGCGCCGATGATCGGCACCTACGACACGACCATGACCCGGCACATCTTCGAGTCGTTCGTCGCCCAGGCCCAGATCGCGCTGCACATCCACGTCCCGTACGGGCGCAACGCCCACCACATCGTGGAGTGCCAGTTCAAGGCGCTGGCCCGGGCGCTGCGCTACGCCAGCGAGCGGGACCCGCGTGCGGCGGGCATCATCCCGTCGACCAAGGGAGCGCTGTAACCCCATGACCGGTATGTCGACCCTCTTCATCGTGCTCGGCCTCTTCCTCCTCGGCGGTGTCTACTCCTTCAAGAAGCAGGAGATGCCCAAGAGCCTGATCGTGCTGCTGTCCATCGGCTCGGCGATGTGCCTGGTCGCCGGCGTGCTGCGGCTGGAGGTATGGAATTGACCGCGCAGACGGCCAAGCCGACCAAGCCGACCAAGAAGGTCGTGGTCTTCGACTACGGCTTCGGCAACGTCCGTTCCGCCGAGCGCGCCCTGGCCCGCGTCGGCGCGGACGTGGAGATCACCGGTGACTACGAGCGGGCGATGAACGCCGACGGGCTGCTGGTTCCCGGTGTCGGCGCGTTCGCCGCCTGTATGCGGGGACTGAAGCGGGCGCGCGGCGACTGGCTCGTCGGCCGGCGGCTGGCCGGCGGCCGCCCGGTCATGGGCATCTGCGTCGGTATGCAGATCCTCTTCGGCCGCGGCATCGAGCACGGCGTGGAGACCGAGGGCCTGGACGAGTGGCCCGGCACGGTCGGCCCGCTCAAGGCCGACGTCGTCCCGCACATGGGCTGGAACACCGTCGACGCCGCCCACGGCTCGTACCTCTTCGCCGGCCTGCCCGCCGACGCCCGCTACTACTTCGTGCACTCCTACGCGGTGCACGACTGGGAGCTGGAGACCGGCAACCCGCATATCGCCGCGCCGAAGGTCAGCTGGGCCACCCACGGCGAGCGGTTCGTGGCCGCGGTCGAGAACGGCCCGCTGTGGGCCACTCAGTTCCACCCCGAGAAGTCCGGCGACGCCGGCGCGCAGCTCCTGACCAACTGGATCAACACCCTGTGAGCACCCTGATGCCGAAGCTCGAACTCCTCCCCGCCGTCGACGTCCGCGACGGCCAGGCCGTCCGCCTCGTCCACGGCGAGTCCGGCTCCGAGACCTCCTACGGCGACCCGCTGCAGGCGGCCCTCGCCTGGCAGCGGTCCGGCGCCGAGTGGCTGCATCTGGTCGACCTCGACGCGGCCTTCGGCACCGGCGACAACCGCGCGCAGATCGCCGAGGTCGCCCGCTCCATGGACATCAAGGTCGAGCTGTCCGGCGGGATCCGCGACGACGATTCGCTGGCCGCCGCCCTGGCCACCGGCTGCACCCGGGTCAACATCGGCACCGCGGCGCTGGAGAACCCCGAGTGGGTCGCCAAGATCATCGCCGAGTACGGCGACCGGATCGCGGTCGGCCTGGACGTCCGCGGCACCACGCTGCGCGGCCGCGGCTGGACCCGCGACGGCGGCGACCTCTACGAGACCCTGGCCCGTCTGGACTCCGAGGGCTGCGCCCGCTACGTCGTCACCGACATCAACAAGGACGGCACGCTCCAGGGCCCCAACCTCGACCTGCTGCGGAACGTCTGTGCCGCCACCGACCGCCCGGTGGTCGCCTCCGGCGGTGTCTCCTCGCTGGCCGACCTGCGCGCCATCGCCGAGCTGGTCCCGCTGGGCGTCGAGGGCTCCATCGTCGGCAAGGCGCTCTACGCCAAGGCGTTCACCCTGGAGGAGGCGCTGGAGGCCGTGGCGTCATGAGCGGCGTACGGCGCGTCCCGTCCGACGGCCCCTGGGAGGAGGCGTTCGGCCACTCCCGGGCGGTGGAACTGCCCAACGGCCTGGTGCTGGTCTCCGGCTGCAACTCCGTCGTCGACGGGCAGATCGTCGCCGGCGACCCGTACGAACAGGCCGTCAACTCCTTCCATGCCGCGCTGTCGGCGCTGGAGGAGCTGGGCCTCGGCCGGGACGACGTCGTCCGCACCCGTATGTACCTCACCCACGCCCGCGACGTGGACGAGGTCGGGCGGGCTCACAAGGAGCTGTTCGACGCCGTCCGCCCCGCCGCATCCATGATCATCGTCTCCGGCTTCGTGGACCCTCGCCTGGTCGTCGAGGTGGAAGTGGAGGCGTACAGAGAGGCACCCGAGTCATGACACTGGCCGTACGAGTCATCCCCTGCCTGGACGTCGACAACGGCCGGGTCGTCAAGGGCGTCAACTTCCAGAACCTCCGCGACGCCGGCGACCCCGTCGAAATGGCGAGGATCTACGGCGACGAAGGCGCCGACGAACTCACCTTCCTCGACATCACCGCCTCCTCCGGCAACCGCGAGACGACCTACGACGTCGTCCGCCGCACCGCCGAACAGGTCTTCATCCCGCTCACCGTCGGCGGCGGCGTCCGCACCGCCGAGGACGTCGACAAGCTGCTGCGGGCCGGCGCCGACAAGGTGGGCGTCAACACCGCCGCCATCGCCCGCCCCGACGTGATCCGCGAGATCGCCGAGCGCTTCGGCAGCCAGGTCCTGGTCCTCTCGGTCGACGCCCGCCGTACCGACGCCGGCACCCCGTCCGGGTACGAGGTCACCACGCACGGCGGCCGCCGCGGAACCGGTATCGACGCCGTCGAATGGGCCCACCGCGCCGCCGAACTGGGCGCCGGCGAGATCCTGCTGAACTCCATGGACGCGGACGGCACCAAGGACGGCTACGACCTCGCGATGATCGAGGCGGTCCGCAAGCACGTCACCATCCCGGTGATCGCCTCCGGCGGCGCCGGCAAACTGGCCGACTTCCCCCCGGCCGTCGCCGCCGGCGCCGACGCCGTGCTGGCCGCCTCCGTCTTCCACTTCGGTGACCTGCGGATCTCCCAGGTCAAGTCCGCCCTGCGGGAGGCCGGACACCCGGTGCGGTGACCGGACACCCGGTGCGCTGACCGGACATCCGGTGCGCCGACCGGTCCGGGCCGTTGGGCAGGCGGGAGTTGTGCCCCAGGGCCCGGACCGCGCCGCTTCAACGGGCCTCGGCGGCCCTTGGCGGCCTCGCGGCCTCAGCGGGCCTTGCGGACCGCCCGGACGAACTCCCGGTTCATCTTCGTGATGCTGAACAGCGGGATGCCCTTGGGACAGGCGGTGGCGCATTCGCCGGCGAGGGTGCAGCCGCCGAAGCCCTCCTCGTCCATCTGCGCCACCATGTCCAGGACGCGGGTCTCGCGCTCGGGAGCGCCCTGCGGCAGGACGTTGAGATGGTTGACCTTGGCGGAGGTGAAGAGCATCGCCGCGCCGTTCGGGCAGGCGGCCACGCACGCGCCGCAGCCTATGCACTCGGCGTGCTCGAAGGCGAAGTCGGCGTCCGGCTTCGGAACGGGCGTGGCGTGGGCTTCGGGAGCGGCACCCGTCGGCGCGGTGATGTAGCCGCCGGCCTGGATGATCCGGTCGAAGGCCGTCCGGTCCACCACCAGGTCCTTGATCACCGGGAAGGCCGACGCCCGCCACGGCTCGATGTCGATCGTGTCGCCGTCGGAGAACGACCGCATGTGGAGCTGGCAGGTGGTGGTCCGCTCCGGGCCGTGCGCATCGCCGTTGATCACGAGCGAACACGCGCCGCAGATGCCCTCGCGGCAGTCGTGGTCGAAGGCGACCGGGTCCTCGCCTTTGAGGATCAGCTCCTCGTTGAGGGTGTCCAGCATCTCCAGGAAGGACATGTCGGACGAGATGCCGTCGACCTCGTAGGTGGACATGGCGCCTTCGGCGTCGGCGTTGCGCTGCCGCCAGACGCGCAGGGTGAGCTTCATCAGGCGTAGCTCCGTTGCGTGGGGTGGACGTACTCGAAGACGAGGTCTTCCTTGTGCAGCACGGGGGCGGCGCCCGTGTCGGTGAACTCCCAGGCCGCCGCGTACGAGAACTCCTCGTCGCGGCGCTCGGCCTCGCCGTCCGGCGTCTGCGACTCCTCGCGGAAGTGACCGCCGCAGGACTCCGCGCGGTGCAGCGCGTCGAGGCACATCAGCTCGGCGAGCTCCAGATAGTCGACGACGCGGTTCGCCTTCTCCAGGGACTGGTTGAACTCCTCGCCGGTCCCGGGCACCTTGATCCGCCGCCAGAACTCCTCGCGGATCTGCGGGATCCGGTCCAGGGCCTTCCGCAGGCCTTCGTCCGTACGCGCCATCCCGCAGAACTCCCACATCAGCTCGCCGAGTTCACGGTGGAAGGAGTCCGGGGTGCGGTCGCCGCCGACGGACAGGAGCAGGTTCAGGCGGTCCTCGGTCTCGGCCACCACCTGCCGCACGGCGGGGTGCCCGGCGCTCACCTCGTCCTTGTGCGGGTTGCGGGCGAGGTAGTCGTTGATGGTGGCGGGGAGCACGAAGTAGCCGTCGGCCAGGCCCTGCATGAGAGCGGAGGCGCCGAGCCGGTTCGCGCCGTGGTCGGAGAAGTTGGCCTCGCCGACGGCGAACAGGCCGGGGACGGTGGTCTGGAGGTCGTAGTCGACCCACAGGCCGCCCATCGTGTAGTGCACGGCGGGGTAGATCCGCATCGGGACCTCATAGGGGTCCTCGGCGGTGATCCGTGCGTACATGTCGAAGAGGTTGCCGTACTTCGCCTCGACGGCTTTGCGGCCCATGCGCTGGATCGCGTCCGCGAAGTCCAGGTACACGCCCTGTCCGCCCGGGCCCACTCCTCTGCCCTCGTCGCAGACGTTCTTCGCGGCGCGGGAGGCGATGTCGCGCGGCACCAGATTGCCGAAGGAGGGGTAGATGCGCTCCAGGTAGTAGTCGCGCTCCTCCTCGGGGATCTTGTTCGCCGGGCGGGTGTCTCCCTTCGCCTTCGGCACCCAGATCCGGCCGTCGTTGCGCAGCGATTCGCTCATCAGCGTCAGCTTGGACTGGTGGTCGCCGGTGCGCGGGATGCAGGTCGGATGGATCTGCGTGAAGCAGGGGTTGGCGAAGTACGCGCCGCGCCGGTGCGCCCGCCAGACGGCGGTGGCGTTGGAGTTCATGGCGTTCGTCGACAGGTAGAAGACATTGCCGTAGCCGCCGCTGGCGAGCACCACGGCGTCCGCGAAGTACGTGTCGATCTTCCCGGTGATCAGATCGCGGGCGACGATCCCGCGCGCCCGCCCGTCGACGACGATCAGGTCGAGCATCTCCGTACGCGGATGCATCTCCACGTTCCCCGCGGCGATCTGCCTGCTGAGCGCCTGGTAGGCGCCCAGCAGCAGCTGCTGGCCCGTCTGGCCGCGGGCGTAGAACGTACGGGAGACCTGGACGCCGCCGAAGGAGCGGGTGTCGAGCAGGCCGCCGTACTCGCGGGCGAACGGGACACCCTGGGCCACGCACTGGTCGATGATCTCGACCGAGATCTGCGCGAGCCGGTGGACATTGGACTCCCGCGCCCGGAAGTCGCCGCCCTTGACGGTGTCGTAGAAGAGCCGGTGGACGGAGTCGCCGTCGTTGCGGTAGTTCTTCGCGGCGTTGATACCGCCCTGGGCCGCGATCGAGTGGGCCCGGCGCGGCGAGTCCTGGTAGCAGAACTGGACGACGTGGTAGCCCTGTTCGGCCAGGGTGGCGCCGGCCGAACCGCCCGCGAGGCCGGTGCCCACGACGATGACCGTGTGCTTGCGGCGGTTGGCGGGGTTCACCAGCTTCGCCTGGAAGCGGCGGGTGTCCCAGCGCTCGTGGACGGGGCCGGACGGGGCCTTGGTGTCGACGAGCGGCTCACCGGTCGTGTAGGTGACGAATTCAGCGGTCATGTCAGCTCACCACTCCGGTCATGACGCCCACGGGTACGGCGAGGAAACCCGCCGTGAGCAGCAGCGCGAGGGCGTTGGCAAGGGTCTTGAGGGCGCGGTCGCGGGTGCGGCTGCCCACGCCGAGGGTCTGTGCGGCGCTCCAGAAGCCGTGCCGGACGTGCAGGCCGACGGCGAGCATCGCGACGATGTAGATGACGTTGCCGTACCAGGTGGAGAAGGTGTCCACGACGTTCTGGTACGGGTGGCCCTCCTGGAAGCCGCCGGAGTGCACGGTGCCGGTCGTCAGGTCGAGGACGTGCCAGACGATGAACAGGCCGAGGATGATCCCGCCCCAGCGCATGGTGCGGGTGGCGTAGCTCGCGCGCCGCTTCTTGTGCACGTACTTGCTCGGGCGCGCCCTGATGTCGCGGCGGCTGAGCTGGTACGCGGAGACGGCGTGTGCGACCACGGCGACGACCAGGACGACGCGGATCAGCCACAGCGTCCACGTGTAGTGCATGAACGGCTCGCCGACCGTGCGCAGCCAGTGCCCGTACCGGTTGAACTCGTCCGCCCCGAAGTAGATCTTCAGGTTCCCGATCATGTGGGCGACCAGGTACAGCAGCATGATCAGGCCGCTGACCGCCATCACTGTCTTCTTGCCGACGGAGCTGTCCCACATCGTCCGTGCCACGGACGGCCGTCGGTCCGTCCGTGTCCGCGTTGCCAGAGCCATGGGTCCCGACGCTAGGGCCGGACGGCCCCATCAGTCCAAGACATGGTTCGGCTCATCTCGATAGGCCAGAGCTATCGAGACGCCGGACGTTCCCCGTACATTCCCCTTATGCAGCTCCAGCAGCTCCGCTACTTCACCGCCGTGGCCGACACCCGCCACTTCACCCGCGCCGCCGAGCGCGAGCACGTCGCCCAGCCCTCCCTCTCGCAGCAGATCCGCGCCCTGGAACGGGAGTTGGGCGCCGACCTCTTCCACCGCGCCCGTGGCCACATCACCCTCACCGACGCCGGCGAGACCCTGCTGCCGATCGCCCGGCGGATCCTGGCCGACGCCGAGACCGCCCGCCGCGAGGTCCAGGAGGTCGCCCAGCTGCGCCGCGGCCGGCTCCGCCTCGGCGCCCCGCCCAGCCTCTGCGCCAGCCTCGTCCCCGACGTCCTGCGGGCGTTCCACGCGGCCTATCCCGGCGTCGACCTGCTGATCACCGAGGACGGCTCGCAGGACCTGGTCCGCGCGCTCGCCGACGGGGCCCTGGACCTGGCCCTGATCATCACCCCGCTCCCGGTCCAGGCACCCGCGCTGGACACCTCCGACCTGCTGCGCGAGGAACTGGTCGTGGTCTCCGCCCCGGACCGGCCCGCCCCGGTGACCGGACGCCGCACCCGGATCCGCGTCGAGGACCTCCGGGGCCGCCCGCTCGCCATGTTCCGCCGCGGCTACGACCTGCGGGAGTTCACCACCGCGGCGTGCCGCGCGGCCGGTTTCGAACCCGTCTTCACCGTCGAGGGCGGCGAGATGGACGCGGTGCTCGGCTTCGTACGGGCCGGTCTGGGCATCGCCGTCGTCCCCAGCATGGTCGCCGAACGCTCCGGCCTGCGGGTCACCCGCTTCGCGACCCCCGGTATGCACCGCGTGGTCTCCGTCGCCCACCGTGGCGACGTCTCCCCGCCGCGCGCCGCCCGTGAGCTGCAACGGATCCTGATGGAGCACCGGGACCTGGGATGTCCCGAAGGGTGTCCGGTGGGGTCCGGCGGGTCCGGGCGCCCGAGGGGGGAGGCGGTGGCGTCCGGGAGTCCGGTGGGGAAGGCGGTGGCGTCCGGGCGTCCCGTGGCGGGTGATCCCGGCCGGTCGTAGGGTGGCCGTATGACGGCCCATGCGAAGCGTGAACGACTCCTGCTCGCCGACCTGTTGGAGAGCGCCGGACCCGACGCACCGACCCTCTGTGAGAACTGGACCGCGCGGGATCTCGCCGCGCACGTGGTGGTGCGCGAGCGACGGCCCGACGCGGCCGGCGGGCTCCTCCTCAAACCCCTGGCGGCCCGGCTGGAACGGGTGCAGAAGGAGTTCGCGGGCAAGCCGTACGACGAGCTGATCCGGCTCATCAGGACCGGCCCTCCGCAGCTGTCGCCGTTCGCCCTGAAGCAGATCGACGAGGCCTCCAACACCGTCGAGTTCTACGTCCACGCCGAGGACGTCCGGCGGGCGCAGCCGGACTGGACCCCGCGCGAGCTGGACCCGGTCTTCGCGGACGCGCTGTGGACGAGGCTCGAACGGGCCGCCCGGATGCTGGCCCGGAAATCGCCGGTGGGGCTGGTGCTGCGGCGGCCGGACGGGCGGACGGCGGTGGCACACCGCGGGACGCCGGTGGTCACGGTCACCGGGGAGCCGGGCGAGCTGACCCTGTTCGTCTTCGGACGCCGGGAGGCGGCCGAGGTGGAGCTGGACGGCGACAAGGACGCGGTCGCGCAGCTGACCGACGCGAAGCTGGGGATTTAGTCCGAAGCTGGGGGGGTGATCCGGGGGCTCCCGTAGGGGGCGGTCGAACAGATCCCGTAGGGGTCACGAGCGCCCCCTGTGGGCCCAGAACGCGGGGGGTGCGGAGGGCATTCCCGGCGCGCCGCCTACCTCCGCAGCACCAGCACGGCGACCACCACACCCACCGCCAGGGCCGCGGCGAACAGCGCCACCAGCACCCACAGCGCCACCCGCGCCGCCCGGTCCGGATCCGGCGGCGGTGGCGATGGGGGCACCTCCCATGCCCTTGGGGCTATGGGGGAGGGTGGCTGCCGATCGTGCATGTCCGCAGCATGCCGCACGGCACAATGGACCCATGACCAGCAGCCGCACCAGCGCCGCCGACTCCGGCCCCCCTTCTCCCGCCACACCCTCCCTGGATCCCGCCATCGCCGCCCGCCTCAAGCGCGGCGCCGACGGCCTGATCCCCGCCATCGCCCAGCAGTACGACACCGGCGAGGTGCTGATGATGGGGTGGATGGACGACGAGGCGCTGCACCGCACCCTGACCACCGGACGCTGCACGTACTGGAGCCGCAGCCGCCAGGAGTACTGGGTCAAGGGCGACACCTCCGGCCACGTCCAGTACGTGAAGTCGGTCGCGCTGGACTGCGACGCGGACACCGTGCTGGTCAAGGTCGACCAGGTCGGCGCCGCCTGCCACACCGGCGACCGCACCTGCTTCGATGCGGACGTACTGCCCACCGGACAGGACCACGCCCAGTAGGCTCCGCTGCCATGACCACGGGAACCACCGGCACCGCGCATCCGGACCTCGACACCTTCCGCACCCTCGCCAAGGACCGGCGGGTCATCCCCGTCACCCGGCGGCTGCTCGCGGACGGCGACACGCCGGTCGGCCTCTACCGCAAGCTCGCCGCCGAACGCCCCGGCACCTTCCTGCTGGAGTCGGCCGAGAACGGCCGGTCGTGGTCGCGCTACTCCTTCATCGGCGTCCGCAGCGCCGGCACCCTCACCACCCGCGACGGCCGGGCGCACTGGCTCGGCACCCCGCCGGTCGGCGTCCCCACCGACGGCGACCCGCTCGCCGCGCTCCGTGCCACCGTCGAGGCGCTGCACACCCCGCGGGACCTCGTCGAGGGCGCCGGACTGCCGCCCTTCACCGGCGGCATGGTCGGCTACCTCGGCTACGACATCGTGCGCCGCCTGGAGAAGATCGGTGAGCGGACCACCGACGACCTCCGGCTGCCCGAACTGACCATGCTGCTCAGCTCCGACCTCGCCGTCCTCGACCACTGGAGCGGCACGGTCCTGCTGATCGCCAACGCGATCAACCACAACGACCTCGACACCGGCGTCGACGAGGCGTACGCCGACGCGGTGGCCCGCCTGGACACCATGGCCGACGACCTCGCCCGGCCCGCCCCCGCCAGCGCCGCGGCGCTCCCGCCGTCCGAGGTCCCCCCGTACACCGCCGAGTGGGGCGGCCCGGCCTACCAGGACGCCGTCGAGGACATCAAGGAGCGCATCCGGGCCGGCGAGGCCTTCCAGGTCGTGCCCTCGCAGCGCTTCGAAACCCCGTGCACGGCAAGCGCGTTGGACGTCTACCGGGTGCTGCGGGCCACCAACCCCAGCCCGTACATGTACCTCTTCCGCTTCGAGGGCGACGGCGGTGCGGACTCCCCGCCGTTCGACGTGGTCGGCTCCAGCCCCGAGGCGCTGGTGAAGGTCGAGGACGGCCGGGCCATGGTGCACCCCATCGCCGGCACCCGCCCGCGCGGCGCCACGGTCCAGCAGGACCAGGCACTGGCGGACGAGCTGATGGCCGACCCCAAGGAGCGCGCCGAGCATCTGATGCTGGTCGACCTGGGCCGCAACGACCTGGGCCGGGTCTGCGAGCCGGGCAGTGTCGAGGTCGTCGACTTCATGTCCGTCGAGCGGTACAGCCATGTCATGCACATCGTCTCGACGGTCACCGGCAAGGTCGCCGAGGGGCGGACCGCCTTCGACGTGCTCACCGCCTGCTTCCCGGCCGGCACCCTCTCCGGCGCGCCCAAGCCCCGCGCGATGCAGATCATCGAGGAGCTGGAGCCGACCCGGCGCGGGCTGTACGGCGGCTGTGTGGGCTACCTCGACTTCGCCGGGGACTCCGACACCGCCATCGCGATCCGTACGGCTCTGCTGCGCGACGGCACCGCCTACGTCCAGGCGGGCGCCGGGGTGGTCGCCGACTCCGACCCGGTCGCCGAGGACACCGAGTGCCGCAACAAGGCGGCCGCGGTTCTGCGGGCCGTGCACACCGCCAACCACCTGGGCGGCTAGCTGCCCAGGTGGTTGGCTGCCCGGCGGGACCACCCCCGCGCACCGGTCCGGGCGGGCCGGTGCGCGATAGTGGTACGCGTGACTGCCGCACCCCGGACCCGTACCGACACCGCGCCCACGGATGCCACGGACGCCACGGACGCCACCGCGACCGTGCCCGCCGGGCCCGACGCGCCCGATGCGCCTGCCGAGCCCCACGCGCCCGGCCGTGGCGCCGGCCGCGGCGCGAGAAGGAGCCTCGCGGCGGCGCTGCTGGCCGGCGCGGCCGGTGCCGGCCTGGCGCTGCTGGCATCCGGCCGCACCTGGGCCGAGGGCTCCGCGCTGCTGCCCCAGGGCGAGCTGCCGCGCAGCGTGACCGGTGCCGATGTCACCGGCGTGCCCGGCGCGCTGGCCGTCGTGGGCCTGGCCGCGCTGGTCGCCGTCTTCGCGGTGCGCCGGACCGGCCGGGTTCTGGTCGCCGCACTGCTCACGCTCAGCGGCGCGGGCGTCGCCGCCGCCGCGGTGCTGGGCAACGGCGACACCTCGGCGCTGCGCGAGAAGGCCGCCACCGCCGTCGGACTGGCCGGCGCCGATGTGCAGAACGTCACGCACACCGGCTGGCCGTGGGTGGCCACGGCCGGCGGGGTGCTGCTGCTGGCCGCCGGGCTGCTGGCGCTGTTCCGCGGACGCCACTGGCCCGCCATGTCCGGCCGCTACGAGCGCACACCCGGCGGCGCCCGCGGTCCGCGGCGCGCCCCGGCGGCCCCGGACCTGGAGCGTCCGGAGGAGATCTGGAAGTCCCTGGACCGCGGCGAGGACCCCACCCGGTAGGGCCGAGAGCCCCGCCCGGCAGGGCCGAGAGCCCTGATCAGCAGGGCCTGGAACCCCGCCCGGTAAGGACCCGGTAAGGGGGTGCCGCCCGGCATCGGTGACAATGGACGGCGAGGATCACCGCGGCCGGACCCCGGCGCGAGAGAGCAACGAGGAGCAGTCAATGTCGAGCAGTGGCCACGGACACACCCCCGCCGCCTGGACCGGCGTCATCATCTCGTTCATCGGCTTCTGCGTCGCCGGAGCCTTCATCGTGGCGGGGAGTGCCCCCGGCTTCTGGGCCGGCATGGTGCTGATCGGCCTCGGCGCCGTGGTGGGCGGCCTGATGCGCGCCGCCGGTCTGGGCCAGGAGCCCCGGCGCTCGGCGAACCCGGCCGCTCGGGCGAAGGCCCAGCCGCAGGAGGGCTGAGCCCCGCCCGGATGGCGCCGCCGCCCGGCGCCATGACCGCCACCCGCTTCCGAAGGCGCCGCAGCCCCGCCGCCCGTACGGCCCCGGGACGTCGTCCGGCCGCTTCCGACCGCTCTCCCGGCACCCGCCCGACGGCGGTGAGCGGCGCCTTCGCGCATTCCCCCACGCCTGAACGGCGCGCGGGGACCCCAGCCGCGGACCGTGCGCGCACGCTGCCCAGGACAGCGCGCGCACGCCGCCGCGGACCGTAAAGGTCCAGGTCGTGGGGGTGCGGTCAACCGGATGCGAAACCTCCTCCCCGTCCCGGATACCATCAGAGGGCCAGCTGGGGCACCCCGTCTCAGGGGCAACGATCCGCCTTGACCGCTCAAGAAGGAGGCCGCTCTCGTGAGTGTGCTCGACGAGATCATCGACGGGGTCCGCGCCGACCTCGCGGAGCGGCAGGCGCGCGTCACCCTCGACGAGCTCAAGGAGCGGGCCCGCAAGGCACGCCCCGCGATGGACGGTGTCGCGGCGCTCAAGAGCGACAGCGTCAGGGTGATCTGCGAGGTCAAGCGCTCCAGCCCGTCCAAGGGCGCGCTCGCCGCGATCGCCGACCCGGCCGCCCTGGCCGCCGACTACGAAGCGGGTGGCGCCGCGGTCATCTCCGTCCTCACCGAGGAGCGCAGGTTCGGCGGCTCGCTGGCCGACCTGGAGGCGGTCCGCGCCCGGGTCGACATCCCGGTGCTGCGCAAGGACTTCATCGTCACCGCCTACCAGCTGTGGGAGGCCCGGGCCTACGGCGCCGACCTCGCGCTGCTGATCGTCTCCGCGCTGGAGCAGGAGGCCCTGGTCTCGCTGATCGAGCGGGCCGAGTCGATCGGGCTGACGCCGCTGGTCGAGGTGCACGACGAGGAAGAGGTGGCCCGCGCGGTGGACGCCGGCGCCCGGATCATCGGCGTCAACGCCCGCGACCTCAAGACCCTGGAGGTCGACCGGGGCAACTTCGCCCGGGTCGCGCCCGAGATCCCCGACCACATCGTCAAGATCGCCGAGTCCGGAGTCCGCGGGCCGCACGACCTGATCGCCTACGCCAACGACGGCGCCGACGCGGTGCTGGTCGGCGAGTCGCTGGTCACCGGCAAGGACCCCAGGACCGCGGTCGCCGACCTGGTCGCCGCGGGCTCCCACCCGGCGATCCGGCACGGACGCGCCTGACGGCCGGAACGCGTACTCCGCCATGACCGCCAGCGCCTGCCGCCGCCTCCGCCCCGAGGGCCGTCGTTGCGGGCTGCCCTCATGGCACCGCGGCTGCCGGGCGCCCGCACGCCGGGTGCGCGGCCGGCGGGTCCGCTACCACATCGGCTCGGAGCCGGGACAGATCAACGGACGCCGATGGCGCACGGCCGTGACGGCCGCCGCCCGCTGAAACAAGCGCTGCGACAAGCGCTGCAACAAGCACCGAGGACCGAGAGCCGAGGACCGATCGCCGCTGTCTCCGTCGTACGACGGAGACCGGCGTCCTCGGCACCGGCCCGCGCGGCGGCCGTTCCCGTAGCGTGATGTCCGGAATCCGAGCCGAGCGGGGCGAGTGCCCCGATCGAGGAGTGCGTCAGATGTCCTCCGATTTCTTCCTTCCCGACCCCGAGGGGCGGGTGCCCACCCCCCAGGGCTATTTCGGTGCCTTCGGCGGCAAATTCATCCCCGAAGCGCTGGTCGCCGCGGTCGACGAGGTCGCCGCCGAGTACGAGAAGGCCAAGGCGGACCCCGCGTTCGCGGCCGAGCTCAACGACCTGATGGTCCATTACACCGGGCGCCCCAGCGCGCTCACCGAGGTGCCGCGGTTCGCCGAACAGGCGGGCGGGGCCCGGGTGTTCCTCAAGCGCGAGGACCTCAACCACACCGGCTCGCACAAGATCAACAATGTGCTGGGCCAGGCCCTGCTCACCAAGCGGATGGGCAAGACCCGGGTCATCGCGGAGACCGGCGCCGGCCAGCACGGCGTCGCCACCGCCACCGCCTGCGCCCTGTTCGGCCTGGACTGCACCGTCTACATGGGCGAGGTCGACACCGAGCGCCAGGCTCTCAACGTCGCCCGGATGCGGATGCTCGGCGCCGAGGTCATCGCCGTGAGGTCCGGCAGCCGCACCCTCAAGGACGCCATCAACGAGGCCTTCCGCGACTGGGTCGCCAACGTCGACCGCACCCACTACCTCTTCGGCACGGTCGCCGGACCGCACCCCTTCCCCGCCCTGGTCCGCGACTTCCACCGGGTCATCGGCGTCGAGGCCCGCCGGCAGATCCTGGAACGCACCGGACGCCTGCCGGACGCCGCCCTCGCCTGCGTCGGCGGCGGCTCCAACGCCATCGGCCTGTTCCACGCGTTCCTCGGCGACGAGTCCGTCCGCCTGATCGGCTGCGAGCCCGGCGGCCACGGCGTGGCGACCGGCGAACACGCCGCCACCCTCACCGAGGGCACCCCCGGCATCCTGCACGGCTCCCGCTCGTACGTCCTCCAGGACGAGGACGGCCAGATCACCGAGCCGTACTCGATCTCGGCCGGCCTGGACTACCCCGGCATCGGCCCCGAGCACGCCTACCTCAAGGACTCCGGCCGCGCCGAGTACCGCGCCGTCACCGACGACGAGGCCATGCAGGCGCTGCGCCTGCTCTCCCGCACCGAGGGCATCATCCCGGCCATCGAGAGCGCCCACGCGCTCGCCGGCGCCCTGGAGATCGGCCGCGAACTGGGCCCCGACGGCCTGCTGCTGGTCAACCTCTCCGGACGCGGCGACAAGGACATGGACACCGCTGCCCGGTACTTCGGGCTGTACGACGACAAGGGCGAAGCGGACGTGAACGGCACCGTCCAGCCCACGGGCGAGGGGGAGAAGTGATGGCGGGCAACATCGAGCTGCTGAACTCCGTGCTGGCCCAGGCCCGCGCGGAGAACCGCGCCGCACTCGTCGGCTACCTCCCGGCCGGCTTCCCGACCGTGGACGACGGCGTACGGGCGATGACCGAGATGCTGGACGGCGGCTGCGACATCGTCGAGGTCGGACTGCCGCACAGCGACCCGGTCCTGGACGGCCCGGTCATCCAGACCGCCGACGACATCGCGCTGCGCGGCGGGGTGAAGATCGTCGATGTGATCCGTACGGTCCGCGAGGTGCACGCCGCCACCGGCGCGCCGGTGCTCTGCATGACGTACTGGAACCCGGTCGACCGCTACGGCGTCGAGCGGTTCGCCGCCGACCTGGCCGAGGCGGGCGGCGCCGGCTGCATCCTGCCGGACCTCCCCGTCGAGGAGTCCGAGGCCTGGCGCAAGGCCGCCGAACAGCACGGCCTGGCCACCGTCTTCGTGGTCGCGCCGAGCAGCCGGGACGAGCGGCTCGCCAAGATCACCGCGGCCGGCAGCGGCTTCGTCTACGCCGCCTCGCTGATGGGCGTCACCGGCACCCGCGAGTCCGTCGGCCGCGAGGCCCAGGACCTGGTGGCGCGCACCCGCGCCACCCCTGCTGCCCGACGTGGTCTCCCCGTCTGTGTCGGCCTGGGCGTCTCCAACCCCGAACAGGCCGCGGAGGTCGCCGCGTTCGCCGACGGGGTGATCGTCGGCTCGGCGTTCGTCAAGCGGCTGCTCGCCGCGGACGGCGACCTGGAGGCCGGGCTCGCCGGACTCCGGACCCTGGCGGGCGAGCTCGCCGAGGGCGTACGCAACCGTTCCTAGGGTCTGCCTCGGACCTGGCCAGGGTCTTCCTCGGGCCTGGCCAGGGTCTGCGTCGGACGTCCCGCCGCCCGGGGCGCGGCTCGCGGGCGGCCGTCCACCGTGACGCGGTGGGCCGTCCCTCAATAGGGCGAACATCGGTGCGGAGGGGTGCGCGGGCACCCCTCCGCTTCGTTGTCCAGGGGCGTGAGCCCGAAGAATCACGACAGGAGAAGCGCCCGCGAGCGGCTACAGGCCCAGCGGGCGAAGGAGCACGCGCGCTCCCGGCGCCGCCGTCAGGCGGTCGTCGCCGGGTCCGTACTGGCGGTGCTGGTGGCCGCCGGCGGTCTTGCCGTCTGGGCCTCCACGGCCGGCAGCGGCGGGAGCAGCTCCGACAACGAAACCGCACGCCCGAGACAGGCCACCGGCGGTGACCGGCCCGCCGTCCCGGTGGGCGCCCCCGAAGCCCCCTCCACCCTCACGGTGTGGGAGGACTTCCGCTGCCCGGCCTGCCAGCAGTTCGAGGTCGGCTTCCGCCCGGTGATCCACGAGCTGGAGGACGAAGGCCACCTCAAGACCGAATACCACCTTGTCACCATCATCGACGGCAACACCGGAGGCCAGGGGTCCCTCAACGCCGCCAACGCCGCCCTGTGCGCCCAGGACGCCGGACGGTTCCGCGACTACCACGACGTCCTCTACTCGAACCAGCCCAAGGACGAACTGGACGACAAGTTCGCCGACAAGCAGCACCTCATCAAACTGGCCGGCAAGGTCAAGGGCCTGGTGACCCCCGCCTTCACCCAGTGCGTCAACGACGGCAGGTACAACGGCTTCGTCCGGAAGTCCAGCGAAGCCTTCTCCCGCTCCGGTTACGGCGGCACCCCCACCGTCCTGCTCAACAGCAAGAACCTCGCCAAGGAGAAGAACGGCCACTTCACCCCCAAGGACCTGAAGAAGACGGTCCTGGCCGCCAACAAGGGCAAGCAGCCCGGGAATGCCCCGTCGAACGGCGGGAGCGCCGCCCCGGGCACCGCTCCGAGTCCCGTCCCGGGCAAGGGAGCCTCCCACCGGACGAGCGGCGCAGCCAAGGAGGACTCCTGACCGTGGCGTCGTTACCCAGCCGTAGCCGGGCGGGTTGTCGCCGACCCCGCCCGGCGCGGTAGCGTCGACCCTGCCATGGACCTCGCATTCATTCCCAGCCCGTCGGTCGGCGTCGTACACCTCGGCCCGATCCCGCTGCGTGGCTACGCGTTCTGCATCATCATCGGCGTCTTCTTCGCCGTCTGGCTCGGCAACCGGCGCTGGATCCGGCGCGGCGGCCGCTCCGGCACGGTCGCGGACATCGCCGTATGGGCCGTGCCCTTCGGGCTGGTCGGCGGCCGCCTCTACCACGTCATCACCACACCCGAGCCGTACTTCGGCGAGAACGGCCACCCGCTCGACGCCTTCAAGGTGTGGGAAGGCGGCCTCGGTATCTGGGGCGCGGTCGCGCTCGGCGCGCTGGGCGCCTGGATCGCCTGCCGCCGCCGTGGCATCCCGATGCCCGCGTACGCGGATGCGGTGGCCCCCGGACTCGCGCTCGCCCAGGCGATCGGCCGCTGGGGCAACTGGTTCAACCAGGAGCTGTACGGCAAGCCGACCGACCTCCCCTGGGCCCTGGAGATCAGCTCCGACCCGGCCATCGGGCGCATCGCCGGTACCTACCACCCGACGTTCCTCTACGAGTCCCTGTGGTGCGTCGGTGTCGCGCTGCTGGTGATCTGGGCCGACAAGCGGTTCCGGCTCGGCCACGGACGGGCCTTCGCGCTGTACGTCGCCGCCTACTGCGCGGGCCGCGCCTGGATCGAGTACATGCGGATCGACACCGCGCACCACATCCTCGGCCTGCGGCTGAACGTCTGGACCGCACTGATCGGCCTCGTCCTGGCCGTCGCCTACATGGTGGTCTCCGCCAAGCGGGCACCGGGCCGGGAAGAGATCGTGGAGCCCGGGGCGCTGGAGGAGCGCGCGGCCCAGGAGGCCGCCGCCGAACAGGGCACGGCTGCCGGTACGGGTACGGACACGGACACGGAGGCCGCCGAGGGCGGCGAGGTCACCCTGCGGAAGCCGGCGGACCGGACGCCCAGGACACCGCGGACGCCGAAGAAGCCGGGGGAGAAAGCCTCGGAGAGGGCGGCCGGCAGCGGCACCGGCAGCGACAAGAAGTCCTGAGCAGCGGCGGGAAGCCCTGACCGGGGCGGGACGACCGCCGGACCACGGAGCGCCGGGCGGGTGCGGGGGAGACCTCGACACCCGCCCGGCGCTCCGCTGTGTACGGTCCCAGGTCCCAGGTCCCAGGTCCCAGGTCCCAGGTCCCAGGCCCCCATCCCTCATCCCTCATCCCCAGGCCCCCATCCCCAGGCCACGGCAGGCCTCAGCCGCGCCGCCGCGCGGCCAGCGACAGTACCCGCCGTGCCCCCGCCACCACCGCCGCGTCCACGAACCGCCCGTCCGGCAGCGCTCGCGCCCCGCCGCCCTCCTCCTCCGCCGCCCGCACCACCTGCTCCGCCGCCGCCACCTCCGCGGGCGAGGGCAGATGAGCCGCCTCGATGACCGGGAGCTGGCGGGGGTGGATCGCCACCCGGCCCAGGAACCCCAGCGCCCGGCCCTGCGCACAGGAGCGGGCCAGGCCGTCCAGATCGCGTACGTCCGGGTAGACCGACTGCGGCGGCGGGGCCAGGCCGGCGGCGCGGGCCGCGACCACCGTCCGGCTGCGCGGCCAGGCCAGCCCCGCGTCGTCCCGTACGCCCAGCTCCGCGCAGAGATCGGTCTCGCCGAGCGCGATCCCGCGCAGCGCCGGGTGCGCGGTGGCGATGGCGAAGGCGTGCTCGACGCCCAGCGCGGACTCCAGCAGGGCGTACAGCGCCGGCGACGCGCCGCCCACGGCCCGGTCCCTCGTCGGCCGCTGCATGGCTGGGCCCGTCGCCCAGCGCACCGCCCGGTGGACATCGGCCGGCCCGCGCACCTTCGGGAGCCGCAGCCCGGACAGGCCCGGCAGCGCGGCGAGCGTACGGATTTCGGTCCCGGCGAGCGGACCGTCCAGCGCGTTGACACGGACGTGCACCGGCGCGGGGCCCGGGTCCGGCTCGCTGAGCAGCTCGGCGGTGGCCCGCAGGGCACGCGCCTTGCGGTCCGGGGCGACCGCGTCCTCCAGGTCGATCACCACCACATCGGCCCCGCAGCCGAGCGCCCTGGCGACCACCTCCGGGCGGTCACCGGGCGCATAGAGCCAGGTCAACGGCGTTCGGACGGGGACTTCCCCGGGTGCGCCCGGCACCCCGGGTGCGTCGGGAACCCCGGGTGCGCCGGAAGCCCGGGGAGTGCCGGTCTCCCGAGGAGGGCGCACCGTCACAGCGCACCCGCCCGGCGCAGTCCGTCGATCGTGGCGCGGTCCATACCGATCCCGGTCAGCACCTCGTCGGTGTCCGCGCCGTGCGGGCGGCCCGCCCAGCGGATGGCGCCCGGTGTCTCCGAGAGCCGGAAGAGGACGTTCTGCATCCGCAGGGTGCCCAGTTCGTCGTCCGGGACCTCGGTGACGGTCCCCAGTGCCTGATACTGCGGATCCGCCAGCACACCGCGGATGTCGTAGACGGGCGCGACGGCCGCCTCGGCCTTCTCGAACGCGGCCAGCACCGCGGCCCGGTCGTGCCGGGCGATCCATCCGCCGACCGCCTCGTCCAGCTCATCGGCGTGCGCGGCCCGCCCGGTGCCGGTCGAGAACCAGGGTTCGTCGATCAGCTCCGGCCGGCCGACGAGCCGCATCACCCGCTCGGCGACGGACTCGGCCGAGGTGGAGACCGCCACCCATGAGCCGTCCGCGGTGCGGTAGGTGTTCCGCGGCGCGACGTTCCCGGACCGGTTGCCGGTCCTCGTCTGGACGTGGCCGAGCTGTTCGTACCAGAGCGGCTGCGGGCCGAGCACGGTCAGCAGCGGCTCGATCAGCGCCAGGTCCACGACCTGGCCGCGGCCGTCGGAGTCCCGCCCGCGCAGCGCGGTCAGCACGGCGTACGACGTGGTCAGCGCGGCGATCCCGTCGGCGAGGCCGAACGGCGGCAGGGTCGGCGGCCCGTCCGGCTGCCCGGTGATCGCGGCGAATCCGCTCATCGCCTCGGCGAGCGTGCCGAACCCGGGGCGCCGGGCGTACGGGCCGAACTGGCCGAAGCCGGTCACCCGGGCCAGTACCAGCCGCGGGTTGACGGCGGACAGCTCGTCCCAGCCCAGGCCCCACTTCTCCAGCGTTCCGGGCCGGAAGTTCTCGATGATGACATCGGACCCGGCGGCCAGCCGCAGCAGCACGTCCCGGCCGTCCGGGTGGGACAGATCCAGCGTCATGGTCTTCTTGTTGCGGCCGAGCAGCTTCCACCACAGTCCGATGCCGTCCTCGGCCGGCCCGTGGCCACGCGCAGGGTCCGGCCGCCGCGGATGCTCGATCTTGATCACCTCGGCACCGAAGTCCCCCAGCAGGGTGGCGGCCAGCGGCCCGGCGAAGAGCGTGGCGAGGTCGAGCACCCGCAGCCCGGCCAGGGCCTGCGCCGGGAGTCCCTCTTGCCCCTCCTGTCTCTTCCGTCCCTCCTGCCTCGCCTGCCTCGCCTGTCCCTCCTGCCCCGCCTGTCCTGGCGGGCCGGACCGGGACGGGTCCGTCGGGGTGTGATGGCCGGTCATGGTGCGGATGCCTCCGGTCGGTCGGGGGTGCGGACGGCGAGCGCGGCGGTCCGGCGCGCCAGGGTGTCGAAGCCGATGCCGTCCAGCCCTCCGACGCCGGTGGCGAGCCGGTTGCCGAGGGGTGCCGTCCAGCGGTCGGGCAGCGCGGCCGGCGACCCGGCGAGCAGTCCGGCCAGGGAACCGGCCGTCGCGCCGTTGGAGTCGGTGTCCCAGCCGCCGGACACCGCACGGCAGAGGGAGCCGGTGAAGTCCCCGTCGGCATGGGTGAGCGCGGCGGCCAGCAGCGCCGCGTTCGGCACCGCGTGCACCCAGTGGTGGTGCCGGTACTCCGCGTGCAGCCGGTCGACGACGGCCGCGAAGCCCTCCGCCGTGCCGGTCGGCTCGTCGTGTGCCGCCGCGATGCCCAGGCGGACGGCCCGGGCGAGCCGGGACCGCGGCGGGACCACGGCGAGCCCGGCCCGCAGTGCGCCGTGCACATCCGCGTCACCACCGGCCGCGGCCGAGAGCGCGGCGGCCGCGAACATCGCCGCGTACACCCCGTTCGCGGTGTGGCTGAGGACGGCGTCCCGCCAGGCCTGCGCCGCGGCGGCCGCCGGATCGCCGGGCCGGGTCCAGCCGTGGACGTCCGCCCGGATCCGCGCGCCGATCCACTCCCGGAACGGGTTGCGGTACCGCGCGGTGTCCGGCGGCTCGATCCCGTCGAGGAGGTTGCGGTACGCGATGCGCTCGGCGGTGAAGGTACGGCCGGCCGGCAGCTCGTCCAGCCACAGCTGTGCCAGATCGGACGTGCCGAAGCCGGGCCCGTGACGTTCGAGCAGCAGCAGCCCCAGCAGCGGGTGGTCGAGGTCGTCGTCCTCGGGCATCCCGGCGATGTTCTCGGCGAGCGAGGTGTCCCGGCTGCGGCGGTTCCACGGGTGGCGGGCGGCGACCGCCGGGTCGAGTCCGGTCCCGGTGAAGTACCCGCGCAGCGGCCAGTTCCCGGTCGAGCGGGCGATCGCCCGGATCCCGTCGAGCGGCAGCTTCTCGACCGGTTTGCCGAGCAGACATCCGGCCGCCCGCCCGAGCCAGGCGGCTTCCAGCCGCGCGGTCAGCGCCCCCTCGCCGTCCACCCGAGCCGTCAACGTCCCGCGAGGCCAGGATCGCTGAATGCCCGTCAGTTCGGTGGGCTCGTCGTCCGCCAACGGGCAGGGCAGCAGGGCGAGTTCATCGAGCAGTGCCGTCGCCAGGGGGCGCAGGGCCGGGTCGGCGGGGCCGGGGGAGGCGCCCGCCCGGTCCGGTGCCGGCGGGCCGCCCGCGGTCCGCCACCGGTGCGCGATCCCGGCGGCGTCCCGGCCGTCCTCCGCCGCCTGCCGCAGCTCGTGCCCGAGCAGGTCCTCCGGCTGCACCCAGGTCACCCGGAGCGGCGCCCCGTACGCCGGTGGCGCCGGCCGGGCACCGGCCGCCGTGGTCGTCACCGTACGCCCGCCTCCGTCATCGCCGGGATGGCCGAGATCGCGGTGAAGGCCTGCTCATGGGTACGGGCGCGGGCCCGGTCCCGGGTGAAGATCTCGCGGGCGACGGTGGCCAGCGACGCGCCGGGCGCCTGCAGATCCAGCCGGCTGGCGCGGGCGACCTCCCCGCTCCACTCCTCCGGTACGGCCGCGGCACCGCGCAGCGCGCCGGCCAGCGCGCCGCTCATCGTGGCGATCGAGTCGCAGTCGCGGCCGTAGTTGACCGAGCCGAGGACGGTGGCCCGGTAGTCGCCGCGCCCGACCAGCAACATGCCCAGGGCGATGGGGAGTTCCTCGACGGAGTGCAGCCGGGAGGGGCGGCGGGCGCCCAGTGAGGGGTTGCGGTAGTCGGGGCCGACGGTGTCGAACGGGGCGACCGCCGCCCGCAGCGGCGCCAGCGCGGACTCGAAGTCCGCGAGCGGCGCGGCGGCCTCGCAGACCGCCTCGATCGCGGCGCGGGTGCCGTCCTTGGCGAGCCGCAGCGCCTGGACGACCACCGAGGACGGAGTGGCGTCGGGCGCGAACGCGGCGGCCACCGCGGCGGCGAACACCCCCGCCGCCTCCCGCCCGTACGAGGACTGATGGGCGCCGGCGATGTCCAGCGCCTCGGCGTAGGCCCGGTCCGGGTTACCGGCGTTGACGATACCGACCGGCGCCATGTACATCGCCGCACCGCAGTTGACGATGTTGCCGACGCCCGCCTCGCGCGGATCGGCGTGGCCGTAGTGCAGCCGTGCCACGATCCACTTCTCGGCGAGGAAGATCCGTTGCAGCGGCAGCGCCTCGGCCTCCAGCTCCGGGATCCAGCGCGGGGTGCCGATCAGGTCAGGTACGAGGTGGTCGGCGATGTCGTAGGCGTCGAGGTGGTCGCGTACCGACTCGTAGACCCGGACCAGGGCATGGGTCATCAGGGTGTCGTCGGTGACGTGCCCGTTTCCCTTGTGGTACGGGGCGAGCGGGCGGGCGGTGCGCCAGTCGTCGTGGAACGGGCCGACGATGCCGGTGACCCGGCCGCCGTGCCGTCTGACGATCTCCTCGGGCGCCCGGCCCTCGACCGGCCCGCCGAGCGCGTCACCGACGGCCGCGCCGACCAGCGCACCGATCGCCCGGTCCTCCAGGGAAGGCGATGGGGGTCCCCCCTGGACCGATGGGGGTCCCCCCGGTCGAACGGAGTTGAGACTGGGGGCTTGTCGGAGGTCCTTGGGGGAAGGGCGCGCCGCCGGTGCGTCGGCTGCCGTGGGCGCGACCGGCCGGACCCGGGCGGCCGCGGCCGGGGGGTCGGGCAGGCCCGGCGCGGTCGGCGGGGTCTCGCTGGTGTACGTCATGGATGGAGGAGTCCTTCCGCAGTGGGGGAGCAGGCCGGGGCCGGTGCGGCCTCGGGGAGAGCTGGGGAGACGGCTGGGGAGACGGCTGTGGGGTGGGCTTCGGGCGGGGCCTGAGGGGTGGTCGCGGTCGGCTCGGTACCGGCGAGCTGTCCGGTACCGGCGAGCCGCCCGGCCAGCTCGACCAGGTCGGTGCCGGCCAGCCGGGGCAGCGCGCAGCCGGAGAGCACCCGGCAGGCGTCACGCCAGGTGCGGGGCAGCGCGGCGGCGCCGGTCAGCGCCCCGGTCAGCGCCCCGGCGAGGGCGGGCGCGGAGTCCGCGACCCGGGACAGACAGGCGGCGGCCGGGACCGCCTCGGCGACCAGCCCGTCCGTCGCCAGCGCGAGTGCCAGCGCGACGGGGACGGTCTCGGCGGCGGCGATGCCGTAGCTGTAGACGTGGTCGACGATCTCGTGCTCCAGCACGGGTACCAGGGCGAAGGCGTCACCGGAACGGCCGGGGCAGGGGCGGCCGGAGGGGCGGCCGGAGTGGCCGGAGTGGGCCGAACGGCCGTCCCGGCCGGGGGAGTCGAAGGCGAAGGTCTCGGCCAGCCGGAGCGCGTGCAGCGCGTTGCGGCGGATCTCGGTGCCCTCGGGGAGCTGGCCGAGCGCGGTGCCGACGCAGTCCGCGGCGGGCCGCCCGGCGAGCGCGGCCGCGACCGCGGCGGCCATCGCCCGGGCGCCGTGCACCCCGTCGCCGTCCTGGGTGTAGCGCGCGTCGTACTCGGCCAGATCGGCCGCCGCGGCCGGTTCGCCCGGGTGCACCACGGCCAGGACGGCGGCCCTTACGCAGGCCGCGTCGTCGAAGAAGTGCGGATTGTCGTGGCCGGTGGCGGGCGGCCGCAGCCCGGCGGCGAGGTTGCCCAGCCCGGCCCGTACGGAGATCCGCGCGCGCAGCGGCAGCACCGCGGACTCCACCTCGGGGGCCCGGTCCGCGGCCGCGGCGACCTCGTTGGCCAGCGCGTTCCACGCCAGGTCGAGGGCGGCGCGGATCCGGCGGTCCCCACCGGTGCCGCCGAGCCGGGCACCGGCGGCGGTGAGCACGGCCTCGGCGGTGAAGGCCGCCCATTCGGCGTCGTCGGACGGGCCGAGGAGCAGCGGCTCCGGCGGCTGGTTGAGGGCGATCGGCACAGGGAGCGTGGTGGTGGCGTTCTGTTCGGCGAAGGTGTCCAGCTCGCGGGTGAGCCGCCGGGTCCACTCGGGCATCCGCGCCGCCCGGTGCCGCGCGGCGGGCCACCCGGCGGCATCGCCCGCGGCCAGCCCGAGCAACAGCCCCTCGATACGGCTGCGGGGAGAGGGGGCCGCGACGACCCGGGGCGGGCACCGGCCACTCATCCGGCCCCCACCCCGCTCGCCGCGTGCGCCCCGCTCACCGCGTTCGCGGCGGCCCCGGCGCCGGTCCCGTCCGCCGCCCCGCCACCCGGTGCCAGCAGCGCCGCGACGTCCAGGACGTGATAGCCGGCCATCGACGGCAGACAGCTGCCACGGGCCGGGCCGATGGCGGCGCTCCAGGCCTCGGGGATCGCGTCGGCCCCGTGGAGCGCACCGGCCAGCGCGCCGGCCACCGCCGCCGTGGTGTCGGCGTCGCGGCCCATGTTCACCGCGGTCAGCACCGACCCGGAGAAGTCACCACCGGCCGCGGCGAAGGCCCCGAACGCCAGGCCGACGGCCTCCGGCGCCAGATCCGTCCAGGGGTAGCCGCCGACCACCACGGCGGAGCGCACCGCGCGCTCGGTGCCGAGCCGGGTGATCTCCGGATCGTGCCGGCAGCGCTGGGCGGCGCCCACCGCGCGGCGCAGCGAGCGGGCGGTCCAGGAGTCCTCCGGTACGACGGAGAGCGCGGCGGCGATCACCGCGTTCGGGGAGTCGGCCACCATGGCGGCGGCCACCCCGGCAGCCACCGCCCGCCCGCCGTGGATCCCTTCCCCGTCGTGGCTGACCGTGCCATCGATGGCGACCAGCCGGGCGGCCTCGGCGGGCCGGCCGGCGGCGAACACCCCGAACGGCGCGGCGCGCATCGCCAGTCCGTCGCTCCAGGCGTGCCGGTGCTGTGCCGAGATGGGGGCGGCCAGGCCGCGGCGCAGATTCTCCAGGGTGCCGCGCTCGCTGAAACCGGCGCCACGGAACGGCCCTTCGTCGCGGTCGGCGATCCACTGGTGCCAGGCCGCCTCGACATCGGCGACGGTCAGCGCCGAACCGTGTGCCGCCAGCAGCAGCCCGGAGAAGATGGCGTACTCGGTGTCGTCGGTGCCGGCCGGGTCGTCCTCGACGAAGCCCTCGATCCGGCCCCAGCGGCACCGGATCTGAGAGGGCTTCATGTTCTCCGCGGGCGCGCCCAGCGCATCCCCGACGGCCAGCCCCAGCAGCGCACCGCGGGCCCGGTCGCGTACCGGGGCGGGACGCTCCGGCGGCGGGGACGGGGGGTGCTCTGGGTTCATGGTGGTATCCGTGCCACGCCGCGGCCCGGCTCTCCTGCCCACGGCGGCAGGGTCACCCGGTCGACTCCCCGGACAGACCACAGGCGGACCACGGGCACATCGCAGACGGACCAGAGGCACATCGCGGACGGCCCGCGAACGGCCCATGGACAGCTCCCGGCACCCGCTGTGACCGGGGTCTCAACTCCCGCATCGGAGGAAAACCGCAGGTCAGAGAGGTAAGTTCGGCCTTCCTTGCTAGCGGAGGAGGGCAATTCGCGCATAGCTTCGAGGTGTTGGAGGGGGAAGTGCCGCCGTCGGCCCACACCCCGGTGAAGGAAGCAGGTCCAGCTATGTCCGTCATGGAGATCATGGATGCCGCGGCGCCGACGCATGTGGCCCACCGCGACAACCACACCCACCGCGATGTGAACGGCGGCTGGCTGCGCCCCGCCGTCTTCGGCGCGATGGACGGCCTGGTCTCCAACCTCGCCCTGATGACGGGCGTCGCCGGCGGTGCGCTGTCCCAGCAGACGATCATCATCACCGGCCTGGCGGGGATGGCCGCCGGCGCCTTCTCGATGGCCGCGGGTGAATACACTTCGGTCGCCTCGCAGCGCGAGCTCGTGCAGGCCGAGCTGGACATCGAGCGGGCTCAGCTGCGCAAGCACCCGAAGGACGAGCAGGCGGAGCTGGCCGCCCTGTACACCTCGCGCGGGGTGGATCCGGCGCTCGCCCGCGAGGTGGTCGCGCAGCTCTCGAAGGACCCCGAGCAGGCCCTGGAGATCCATGCCCGTGAGGAGTTGGGTGTCGACCCGTCCGACCTTCCTTCTCCCGCCGTAGCAGCGGTCTCATCCTTCGGATCGTTTGCTTTGGGTGCGATTTTGCCTGTCCTTCCTTACCTGTTGGGGGCTTCCGCGATCTGGCCGGCGGTGCTGTTGGCGCTCCTCGGACTCTTCGCCTGTGGTGCGGTCGTGGCGCGGGTGACGGCGCGTTCCTGGTGGTTCAGCGGGCTGCGGCAACTGGCCCTCGGCGGGGCCGCCGCAGGTGTGACCTACGCCCTGGGGGCACTCTTCGGAACCGTCGTAGGGTGACTGCGCCATCCGGGTGACCGCATGATGACCGCGTTACTCAGCGGTTTCGTTTCCTTGACGACCGGGCATAAGGCCCTGGCGTCGCGGGCAATGTCGCTCGCCGAACGCCGCCCTGCGGGTAGGCCCGGATTCCGCCCGCGTCATACCGTCACCTGACCCACCGCAACTGCGGTGTCCGCATGTTGGAAGCCCCTTTTCGCTTTTCGGGAAGGGAGCCATCCTGTAACCTGCACGAAATTTCGCGGAGGGCCAACGTCGTCCCTCGGCAGTGTCTATGCCACGACGACGTTGGGAGAGCCGATGCGCCACGCGTCCACGCACTCCGCGACCACCAGCAGCGCTGACGCCGCCTGGTCGCCCATGGACGGCCGCCCCGCCCGGCAGGGGATGTACGACCCGCGCGACGAGCGCGACGCCTGTGGCGTCGGCTTCGTGGCCACCCTTACCGGCGAGGCCAGCCACGCGCTGGTCGAGCAGGCGCTCACCGTCCTGACGAACCTGGAGCACCGCGGTGCCACCGGCTCGGAACCCGACTCGGGGGACGGCGCCGGCATCCTGCTCCAGGTGCCGGACGCGTTCCTGCGCGACGAGGTCGCCTTCGAGCTCCCCGAAGCCGGCGCGTACGCCGTCGGCATCGCCTTCCTCCCCTCCGACGCCCACGAAGCGGCCGAGGCCGTCTCACGCATCGAGACGATCGCCGTGGAGGAGGGCCTCGACGTCATCGGCTGGCGGGTCGTCCCGGTCGCCCCGCAGCTGCTCGGCAACGGCGCCCGCGCCACCATGCCGGCCTTCTCCCAGCTGTTCGTCGCCGACCACGGCGACGGCGGCACCCGGCGCACCGGCCTGGCCCTGGACCGCAAGGCGTTCGCCCTGCGCAAGCGCGCCGAGCGCGAAGCGGGCGTCTACTTCCCGTCGCTCTCCGCCCGGACGATCGTGTACAAGGGCATGCTGACCACCGGCCAGCTGGAGCCCTTCTTCCCGGACCTGTCCGACCGCCGCTTCGCCACCGCCATCGCGCTGGTCCACTCGCGGTTCTCCACCAACACCTTCCCGAGCTGGCCGCTGGCCCACCCGTACCGCTTCGTCGCGCACAACGGCGAGATCAACACGGTCAAGGGCAACCGCAACTGGATGCGCGCCCGCGAGTCCCAGCTCGCCTCCCAGCTCTTCGGTGAGGCGGACCTCGACCGGCTCTTCCCCGTCTGCACCCCGGACGCCTCCGACTCCGCCTCCTTCGACGAGGTCCTGGAGCTGCTCCACCTCGGCGGCCGCCCGCTGCCGCACGCGGTGCTGATGATGGTCCCCGAGGCCTGGGAGAACTCCCCCTCCATGGACCCGGCCCGGCGCGCCTTCTACCAGTACCACTCCACGATGATGGAGCCCTGGGACGGCCCGGCCTGCGTCACCTTCACCGACGGCACCCAGGTCGGCGCCGTCCTCGACCGCAACGGACTGCGCCCCGGCCGCTACTGGGTCACCGACGACGGCCTGGTCGTGCTCTCCTCCGAGGTCGGCGTCCTGGACATCGACCCGGCGAACGTGGTCCGCAAGGGCCGCCTCCAGCCCGGCCGGATGTTCCTCGTCGACACCGCCGAGCACCGCATCATCGAGGACGACGAGATCAAGGCGCGGCTCGCCGCCGAACACCCCTACCAGGAGTGGCTGGACTCCGGCCTGATCGAGCTGGCCGACCTGCCCGAGCGCGAGCACATCGTGCACACCCACGCCTCGGTCACCCGCCGCCAGCAGACCTTCGGCTACACCGAGGAAGAACTCCGCGTCATCCTCGCCCCGATGGCCAAGGCCGGCGCCGAGCCGATCGGCTCCATGGGCACCGACTCGCCGATCGCCGCGCTCTCCGAGCGCCCCCGGCTGCTCTTCGACTACTTCACCCAGCTCTTCGCGCAGGTCACCAACCCGCCGCTGGACGCCATCCGCGAGGAGCTGGTCACCTCGCTGATCTCCTCGCTCGGCCCCCAGGGCAACCTCCTGGAGCCCACCGCGGCCTCCTGCCGCAGCGTCACCCTGCCCTTCCCCGTCATCGACAACGACGAGCTGGCCAAGCTCATCCACATCAACGCCGACGGCGACATGCCCGGTATGAAGGCCGTGACCCTCTCCGGCCTCTACCGGGTCTCCGGCGGCGGCGAGTCGCTGGCCGCCCGGATCCGGGAGATCTGCGCCGAGGCCGACACCGCCATCGCCGACGGCGCCCGGCTGATCGTCCTCTCCGACCGGCACTCCGACGCCGAGCACGCCCCGATCCCGTCGCTGCTGCTCACCGCCGCCGTCCACCACCACCTGATCGCCACCAGGACCCGTACCCAGGTCGGCCTGCTCGTCGAGGCCGGCGACGTCCGCGAGGTCCACCACATCGCACTGCTCATCGGCTACGGCGCGGCCGCGGTCAACCCGTACCTGGCCATGGAGTCCGTCGAGGACCTGGTCCGGGCCGGCACGTTCCTGCCGGACATCGAGGCCGAGACCGCCATCCGGAACCTGATCAAGGCGCTCGGCAAGGGCGTGCTGAAGGTCATGTCCAAGATGGGCATCTCCACCGTCGCCTCCTACCGGGGCGCCCAGGTCTTCGAAGCCGTCGGCCTGGACGAGGACTTCGTCGCCACGTACTTCCAGGGCACCGCCACCAAGATCGGCGGCGCCGACCTGGGCGTCATCGCCCAGGAGGTCGCGGCGCGGCACGCCAAGGCCTACCCGGCCTCCGGCATCGCCCCGGCGCACCGCGCCCTGGAGATCGGCGGCGAGTACCAGTGGCGCCGCGAGGGCGAACCGCACCTCTTCGACCCGGAGACCGTCTTCCGGCTCCAGCACTCCACCCGCGCCCGCCGCTACGACATCTTCAAGAAGTACACCGAGCGGGTGAACGAGCAGTCGGAGCGGCTGATGACGCTCCGCGGCCTCTTCGCCTTCAAGGCCGGCCACGAGGGGCGTCCCCCGATCCCCCTCGACGAGGTCGAGCCGGCCTCCGAGATCGTCAAGCGCTTCTCCACCGGCGCCATGTCGTACGGCTCCATCTCCCAGGAGGCGCACGAAACCCTCGCCATCGCCATGAACCAGCTGGGCGGCAAGTCCAACACCGGTGAGGGCGGCGAGGACCCGGAGCGCCTCTACGACCCGGCGCGCCGCTCCGCCATCAAGCAGGTCGCCTCCGGCCGCTTCGGCGTCACCTCCGAGTACCTCGTCAACGCCGACGACATCCAGATCAAGATGGCCCAGGGCGCCAAGCCCGGAGAGGGCGGCCAGCTGCCCGGCCACAAGGTCTACCCCTGGGTCGCCAGGACCCGGCACTCCACGCCCGGCGTCGGCCTGATCTCCCCGCCGCCGCACCACGACATCTACTCCATCGAGGACCTGGCTCAGCTGATCCACGACCTCAAGAACGCCAACCCGGCCGCCCGCATCCACGTGAAGCTGGTCTCCGAGGTCGGCGTCGGCACGGTCGCCGCGGGTGTGTCGAAGGCGCACGCGGACGTCGTCCTCATCTCCGGCCACGACGGCGGTACGGGCGCCTCCCCGCTCACCTCCCTCAAGCACGCCGGCGGCCCCTGGGAGCTCGGCCTCGCCGAGACCCAGCAGACGCTGCTGCTCAACGGCCTGCGCGACCGCATCGTCGTGCAGACCGACGGCCAGCTCAAGACCGGCCGCGACGTCGTCATCGCCGCGCTGCTCGGCGCCGAGGAGTTCGGCTTCGCCACCGCCCCGCTGGTCGTCTCCGGCTGCGTCATGATGCGCGTCTGCCACCTGGACACCTGCCCGGTCGGCATCGCCACCCAGAACCCGGAGCTCCGCGACCGGTTCTCCGGCAAGGCCGAATACGTCGTCAACTTCTTCGAGTTCATCGCCGAAGAGGTCCGCGAGCTCCTCGCCGAGCTGGGCTTCCGTACCCTCGAAGAGGCCGTCGGCCACGCCGAACTGCTCGACACCACCCGGGCCGTCGGCCACTGGAAGGCACAGGGCCTGGACCTGGCCCCGCTGCTGCACGTCCCCGCCCTCCCCGACGGCGCCGTCCGCCACCAGGCCACCGTCCAGGATCACGCCCTGGAGAAGGCCCTCGACAACGACCTGATCGAGCTGGCCGCCGACGCACTGGCCGCGGACACCGCCGAGACCGCCCAGCCCGTACGGGCCCAGGTCGCGATCCGCAACATCAACCGGACCGTCGGCACCATGCTCGGCCACCAGGTCACCAAGAAGTTCGGCGGCGCCGGCCTGCCCGACGACACCATCGACATCACCTTCACCGGCTCGGCCGGCCAGTCCTTCGGCGCGTTCCTGCCGCGCGGTGTCACGCTGCGGCTGGAGGGTGACGCCAACGACTACGTCGGCAAGGGCCTCTCGGGCGGCCGGATCATCGTCCGCCCGGACCGCGGCGCCGACCACCTCGCCGAGTACTCCACCATCGCGGGCAACACCCTCGCCTACGGCGCCACCGGCGGCGAACTGTTCCTGCGCGGCCGGGTCGGCGAGCGGTTCTGCGTCCGCAACTCCGGTGCCACGGTGGTCTCCGAGGGCGTCGGCGACCACGGCTGCGAGTACATGACCGGCGGCCGCGCCGTCGTCCTGGGCGAGACCGGCCGCAACTTCGCGGCGGGCATGTCCGGCGGTATCGCCTACGTCATCGACCTGGCCCCGGACAACGTCAACCGCGAACTGGCCGGTGCCGTCACCGTGCTGGACGACACCGACAAGCAGTGGCTGCACGACGTGGTGCGCCGCCACCAGGAGGAGACCGGCTCGACCGTCGCCGCCGGGCTCCTCGCCGACTGGGACGCCGCCACCGCCCGCTTCAGCAAGGTCGTCCCGGCCACCTACCAGGCAGTGCTCGCCGCGAAGGACGCCGCCGAGCGCGCCGGACTCTCCGAGTCCGAGACCCACGAGAAGATGATGGAGGCGGCAACCCATGGCTGACCCCAAGGGCTTCCTGACCCACGGCCGCGAGGTCGCCGAGACCCGCCCGGTCGAGGAGCGCGTCAAGGACTGGAACGAGGTCTACCGGCCCGGCTCCCTGCTGCCGATCATCAGCACCCAGGCGTCGCGCTGCATGGACTGCGGCATCCCCTTCTGTCACAACGGCTGCCCGCTCGGAAACCTCATCCCCGAGTGGAACGACTACGCCTACCGCGACGACTGGACCGGCGCCAGCGAGCGGCTGCACGCCACCAACAACTTCCCCGAGTTCACCGGGCGTCTCTGCCCCGCCCCCTGCGAGTCCGCCTGCGTCCTCGGCATCAACCAGCCGCCCGTCACCATCAAGAACGTCGAAGTCTCCATCATCGACAAGGCGTGGGACAGCGGCGACGTCACCCCGCAGCCGCCCGAGCGCCTCTCCGGCAAGACCGTCGCCGTCATCGGCTCCGGCCCGGCCGGCCTGGCCGCCGCCCAGCAGCTGACCCGCGCCGGCCACACCGTCGCCGTCTACGAGCGCGCGGACCGCATCGGGGGGCTCCTCCGCTACGGCATCCCCGAGTTCAAGATGGAGAAGCGCCACATCAACCGCCGTATCGAGCAGATGCGCGCGGAGGGCACCAAGTTCCGTACGGAGGTGGAGATCGGCCGTGACCTCGACGCGGCCAGGCTGCGCAAGCGCTACGACGCCGTCGTCATCGCGGCCGGCGCCACCACATCGCGTGATCTGCCGGTGCCGGGCCGCGAGCTGAACGGTATCCACTTCGCCATGGAGTACCTGCCGCTCGCCAACAAGGTGCAGGAGGGCGATCTGACGGTCGCCCCGATCACCGCCGAGGGCAAGCACGTCGTCGTCATCGGCGGCGGCGACACCGGCGCGGACTGCGTCGGCACCGCGCACCGCCAGGGCGCCGCCTCCGTCACGCAGTTGGAGATCATGCCCCGGCCGGGCGAGGAGCGTGATCCGCACACCCAGCCCTGGCCGACCTTCCCGATGCTCTACAAGGTCACCTCCGCCCACGAGGAGGGCGGCGAACGCGTCTACTCCGTCTCCACCACCCGCTTCGAGGGCGACGAGGACGGCAACGTCCAGTGGCTGCACCTGGCCGAGGTGGAGTTCAAGGACGGCAAACTGGAGCAGAAGCCGGGGACGGAGCGCCGTATCCCCGCCCAGCTGGTCACCCTCGCCATGGGCTTCACCGGCACCGACCAGAAGAACGGGCTGGTCGAGCAGTTCGGCCTGGAACTCGACGAGCGCGGCAACGTCGCCCGCGACGCCGACTTCGCCACCAACGTCCCCGGCGTGTTCGTCGCCGGCGACGCCGGCCGCGGCCAGTCGCTGATCGTGTGGGCCATCGCCGAGGGCCGCTCCGCCGCCCGCGGCGTGGACCGCTACCTGACCGGAGCCAGCGACCTGCCGGCCCCGATCCGGCCTACGGACCGGGCACTTACCGTGTGACCGGCCGTGCGACGGTCACGCGACGGCTGTGCTACCGGTCGCGTGATGGTCGCATGACGGGCTGTGCTACCGGTCGCGTGACCGCCGGCGGACCGTGAAACCGGATGCCCTGCGGGCAGTCTGATCACGTGCGGCCCGTCTGGTCCCGTCCAGTCCGTCTAGTCCGTCTAGCCGGTCCCTGAATGTCCCGTACAACGTCGTACGGAGGCACGGGACCCGGGGCCGACCCCGGATCCCGACCGCGGCGCCTGTCCCCTCCCCCCGACCGGAGGGCAGGCGCCGCGGGTTCCTCGCCCCGGCGGGAGAGCAGGCACCGGGGGCCCTCGCCTCGACCGGAGGGCAGTCGCTGGGACCCTGACCCCCGTCACGCGCTGCGGGTCGTCGTCCCGCCGGGGGTCGTCGCCCCGTCACGGGAATACCGCATACCCCCGGGAATACCGCCCATCCCCGTCCCGTTGTGGCCTGCAAGGGGCCCCCGCTACCCCTAGGGGATCTGTTCGACCGCCCCTTAAGGGATCGCCCCCCCGAGCTGCCCGCCCCCCGAACTGCCCCCTCAGGAACCGCTGCGCTCCGGGTAGCGGCGGGACAACTGCTCGGCCAGGTCGCGGGCGGGCGCAGGTACGGGATGTGGCGGGGGAGCGGGAGACGGTCGGAAGTCGTGTACGGGCGGATGCCACGCCCCGCGGTCGATCCGGCGGTTGCTCAGCGGCAGTAGCCACCGCGGGTCGGCGTGCACCCGTAGCACCTGTGCCTCGATCTGGGTCCACGCCCCGTCGACGACCGTGCGCTCACCGACCCGGCGGGCCTCCAACTGCACCGGACAGTGCGCCAGTCGGGGCGGCCGGACCAGCTCCGACGGCTCCGTCCACGGTGTGTCCGTCCACGGCGCGTCCGCCGAAGGGGCCAGGCTGCCCAGCCCTTCCTGGGGGTCCGTGGAGCCCGTCGCGTCCGGTGGCAGGTTGAACACCACGTCCGGGCGTACCGCGAGATTTCTGGCGGTACGCCCACGGGTCGGCAGCCAGAGGCTCACGACCGGCCCGAGCTCCCACCGGATCCGCAGCTCGACCAGAACGAATGTTCCGTCGTCGTTCTCCGTGGACAGCAGCGCCGGGGTGACCGAACTGCTCTTCTCCAGAGCGGTTTTCATGTGGTTGAGGATAGAAGTTGGATGATTCGGCGCTCACCGAAATGTTATCAGAGGTTACTCTGTGTACATGAACCGATGGGACGCCGATCAGGAAAGCCTCGCGGAGACGCCCGACCTCGCCGCCCTCGCGGCGCTGCTCGCGGACCGCACCCGCGCCGCCATCTGCATGGCCCTGCTCGACGGCGGCACCTGGACCGCCGGCGAACTCGCCGAATACGCCGCGGTGGCGCCCTCCACGACCACCGAGCACCTCAACCTCCTGGTCTCCGGCGGCCTGCTCGCCGAGGAGCGCCAGGGCCGCCGGCGCTATGTGCGGCTGGCCGGCCCGGACACCGCGGAGACGCTGGAGAACCTCGCGGGCCTGGCCCCGTACCGCCCCGTCCCGATCCGCTCCCTGGCCGAGGCCAACCAGCGCAGGGCCCTGCACCATGCCCGTACGTGCTACGACCACATCGCCGGCGCCCTCGGTGTCGCCCTCGTCGAGGCGATGACCGACCGCGGACTGCTGGCCCCGGACTACGGCCTGGTGCTGACCGCCGACGGCGCCCGGTGGCTCGCCGCCCTCGGCATCCCCGACACCGGCCCCTCCGCCGCCCACCGGGCCCATGTCCGCACCTGCTTCGACTGGACGGTGCGCCGTCAGCACCTCTCCGGTGCGGTCGGCGCCGCCCTGTACCGCCATGCCGTGGACCGGGCGTGGGTCGTCAAGTCCCCGACCACCCGCATTCTCAGCGTCACCGAAGCCGGCCGCACGGCCTTCCGCGACCGGCTCGGCCTGCCCGAGGAGGCGCTCTCGCCGTCCCTCACGTTCCCGTCGGCCCGTGCCTGATCCCCGTACGGCACCTCGTACGGGCGTCTCGTACAAGCACCTCGTACGGCATCTCGTACGGCACCCCGTACGACACCCCATACGGCGACGATGCGGGTGGTGGCGCCGTGGTGTGCCGGCCGGCCGTTCCGGTCACTCACTCCGCGCCGACCTGGCCGATCCGGTCGTCGCCGAGTCTCCGCTGGGTGTCCTGGAGCAGGACCCTCAGCAGGCCGGCGAGCTGCTCCTGCTGCTCGGGGGTGAGGCCGTCGATCAACTCCGCCTCGCGGCAGAGCACTTGGTCGACGGTCGTCTCGATCAGTGCATGGCCGGCGGGGGTCAGCTCGACCAGGACCGTACGCGGACGGCCCTCGCCCGGCCGCCGCGTCACCAGTCCCTCGCGCTCGGCCCGGGCCACCCGCTGGGAGATCGCGCCCGCCGTGACCAGGGAGCGACGGCTGAGCTCGCGGGTGGTCAGGGTGTACGGGGCCCCGCCGCGGCGCAGCACGCTGAGCAGGTCGAGGGTGGCCGGGTCCATCCCGGCGTGGGCCAGTACCCGGCGCCGTTCGTCGCCCAGCAGCTTGGCCAGCTGCCAGATCGGTGTCACGATCCCGATCGAGGAGACCGGGGTGCCGGGGCGTTCGCGCTCCCAGGCGGCGGCGATCTCCTCGACGGCGTACGAGGAGGTGTGGGCCGCCGCCGGGTCCCCGTAGTCGCCCTCCGTCTTGGGTTCCCTTGCCACGGGCCCTCCTGGTGATGTTATGTTCAGGTCTAAATTTAGCGCTGAATCCAGTGTTGATTTAGAGCTTAACGTGATGGACGGAGTCAGCATATGTCACGCACCATCCTCGTCACCGGCGGCGGAACCGGCATCGGACGCGCCGTCGCCCACCACTTCGCGGACCTGGGCGACGAGGTCATCGTCACGGGCCGTCGCACCGGCCCCCTCAAGGAGACCGCCGCCGGCCGCCCCGGCATCCGGCCCCTGGTCTGCGACCACACCGACCCGCGAGCGCTCGGCGCACTGCTCGCCGAACTCCCCGCCCGTATAGACGTCCTGGTCAACAACGCCGGTGGCAACACCGACCTTGAGCCCGGCGCGGACTCTGAGGGAGATATCGACGGCGGTACTGATGGCGGTACCGATGGCGTTACTGGTGGCGGTATCGACGGCGGCACCGGCCTCGCCGCCTACGCCCGGGCGTTCCGCGCCAACCTCGAAGCGAACCTGATCAGCGCGGTACTGACCACCGAGGCGGTGGCGGACCGGCTCGCGGCCGGCGGCGCGGTCGTCCACATCGGGTCGATCGCCGCCGACCAGGGAGCCGGTTCCTACGGCGCGGCCAAGGCCGGACTCGCCTCCTGGAATGTCGACCTGTCACGGACGCTCGGCCCGCGCGACATCACCGCCAACGTCGTCGCGCCCGGCTATATCGCGGAAACCGACTTCTTCCGCGACCAGCTCACCGACGAGCGCCGCGAGCGCCTGGTGGCCGCCTCGGCGGTGGGCCGCGCGGGATCGCCGGCCGACATCGCGGGGACGGTCGCGTTCCTGGCGTCACCGGCCGCCCGGCACATCACCGGCCAGGTGCTGAACGTCAACGGAGGGACGCGGACCACCCGTTGACGGGTCGGCTGCCGATGTGTCGGTTGACGCGTCGGCGCACGGATACACCGGTGCATGGATGCACCCCATGCATAGATACGCCGGTGCATAGATACGCCCATGCACGGATACCCGGCGCGGACGCCCCGCCGCGCCGGGACCGGTGATCAACCATCACCCCTTGAGCAGCTGCTTTCCGGTGGCCGCGTCCACCACTGTGCGGCCGGCCAGCGGCCCTTGGAGCTTTACCGTCACCTTGTCGGTGGCCAGCATCTCGGTGCACATGCCCTTGGCGCTCTTCCGCTTGCCCCAGCCGGTCACCACCACGAGCCCCTTCGCCTCATGGCCGCGCGCGCCGAAGCGGGCATCGCAGGCGCTGTGCCCGACGGTCACGGTGATCTCCCGTGCGGAGGCGTCCTTGGGCCGGTCCGCGCCGACCAGCGGCAGCAGCGCTTCCTGCCGCCCGGAGACCGGCGACACCTTCGGCCAGCTCTGGACGATCTGGTCCGCCCGCCGCTCGAACGCGTCCTGCTTCTTCGGCGGTTCGGCGGTGTTCACGGCCTGCGGCCGGCCGCACCCGGACAGTGCGACGGCGCCGGATGCCGCGAGTATGAGCACGGCGGTGAACGTACGGGTGCGGGAGAGGTGGGGTCCTCGCATGACATGCCTCCTCGGGTCGCGGATGTGACGTGCCGGACGCACGAGTGGTTCCCGCGGATGACGTACCAGTGGTTCCCGCCCAATTCCGCCCACGGCGCAACGCCGTCCGCCCATGGCGCAACGCCGTCCGCCCACGGCGCAACGCCGATCGGCATCCGGGCCCCACCGCTTAGCGTGCGGAGCATGGATACCGATACTGGCACTGGCACTGGCACCGATACCGATACCGACACCGGCACCCTCACCCGGATCACCCCGACCGTCTGGCAACTTCCCTTCCCCGTCGGGCACGTCTACCTCGTCGCGCTCCCCGGCGACGGCTACGCGGCGGTCGACACCGGCGTCCCCGGCTCGGCTCCCGCCGTCCTCGGCGCCCTCGCCCGGCTCGGCGGACGGCCGGACCAGCTGCGGCAGATCGTGATCACCCACTCCCACATCGACCACATGGGTTCCGCCGCCGACCTGGTCGCCGCCACCGGTGCCCGGGTCCTGGCCGGCGCACTGGACGTCCCGTACATCCGCGGCGACGCCCCCGAGCCCCCGCCGGTCGTCACCGCCGGCGAACGGCCCCTGCGCGAAGAGATGCAGGCCCATTTCGCGACCGCCGGGCTACCGCCGCTGCGCCATGTCGAGGTCGATATCGAACTGCACGACGGGGACACTCTCGACGACTGGCTGGAGCCGGTACGGGTCCTGCACGTCCCCGGCCACACTCCCGGCGGGATCGCCCTGCACCTGCCGCACAGCGGGGTGCTGTTCCCCGGTGACCTCATCGGTGCCGCACCCGACGGCCGGCGGGCGGTCCTCGGCCCGTTCAACGTCGAACGCGAAACGGCCATCGCCTCCTTCCGTCGGCTGGCCGCCCTCGGCGCCGACATCGTGTGCGTACCGCACGGCGGGCCGATCCTTACCGGCGCCCGGGACGTACTGGCGGCGGCCACACCGGAGCGGGACTGGCTCTGATGCCCCGCGCCACCCGCGCCGGTGCGATCCAGTCCCAGCTCGGTTCAACTCGAACCATTCCGGTTCAACTCAGCCCAGTTCAGCCCGACTCGCGTACCTCGACCCGGAAGGTGCCCAGCCGGTGGGTCCCCGGCGGGCTTCCCGGGGCGCGGATCAGACCGGCGACCAGGGCGGCCAGCCGGTCCGGCGCGGTGAGCTCGGCGCGGACGCTGGTCAGACGGGGGCGCAGCAGCCGGGCCAGCAGCAGATCGTCCGCGCCCACCACGGCGACCTCGCCGGGGGAACGGGTGCCGACGGTGTGGCCGGCGTCCTGGAGGGCACGCATCAGCAGCATCGCGTACTCGTCGTTGTAGGCGAACACCGCGTCCAGGCTCAGCCGTGCCCAGGAGGCGGCGAGGCGGGCCGCCGACTCCTCGGTGAGGGCGAGATGGAGCGGACGCACCTCGGCGTCGGGGTGGGTGGCGGCCGCGGCCCGTACGCCCGCCAGGCGGGGCTCCGCGAAGGCCGTCAGACCGGGCTCGGCGGGCCGGACCACCGCGATCCGGCGGCGCCCCGCGGCGAGCAGATGTTCACCGGCCCGGAGACCGGCCTCCCGCTGGTCGAGGAGGAGGGTGTGCGCGCCCGGCGGGGCCGGCGGGCCGTGGGTGAGGACTGCTGCGGTGCCCGAGCGGTGCAGCAGCTCCACGGCGGCCGCGTCCAGCGGCGGGCCGTGCAGCGCCAGGACCGCAGCCGGGCGCAGCTCGGCCCAGGCGCGGGCAGCGGCCGTGGGGGAGTCGGCGGGTGCGCAGTGCAGGACGCCGGTGTAACCGAGGCCGTGCAGGGCGGTCTGGAAACCGGCCAGGAAGCGGGTGGCGAGGGGGCCGAAGGCCGAGACCGTATCGGCGGGTGCGGACAGCAGGACGATGCTGCCCCGGCCCGCCCGCAGACTCCGGGCCGCGGCGTGCGGAACGTACCCCAGCTCCTCCGCAGCGGCCCGTACTCTCGCCTCGGTGTGCGCGCCGACCCGGCCGGCGGCCCGCCCGTTCAGGACGTAGGAGACGGTGGCGCGCGATACCCCGGCGCGCCGGGCAACGGCCGCGCTGGTCGGGGGTGTTGGGAGGGCCCGGGGGCGGTCTGGGTCAGTCATGCTGCCCGGCATCCTCGCACAGGGATTTCGCCCGGCGGGTCGGGACGCGGCACGTCCCCGCACGGCGATGACACGTGTAATCTCAGGCGGCGTACGGTGCTGGAGCGGCGTAGCAGCGCGTGAAGTTGCGGCGAAGCGGTGTGCGGCGGTGTGCAGTGTGTGAAGCGGTGTGAGGGAAATTCCGGGGAGGAGACGGATGCAGCTGTACACCCGTGAATGGGGCGCCGGCCCACGTACCGCGGTGCTGGTCCACGGCATAATGTCCGACCACCGCACCTGGCGCCGGGTCGGCCCCGCGCTCGCCGAGCGCGGCTACCGCGTGCTCGCGGTCGACCTGCGCGGCCATGGCCGCAGCCCGCGCGGCCCGTACGGTGCCGAACTGCACGCCGAGGACCTCGTGGAGACCCTGCCGGCGTTCCCCGAGGTCGTCATCGGGCACTCCCTGGGCGGCCTGGTGCTCTCCCTCGCGGTGGAGCGGCTGCAGCCCCGGCGCGCCGTCTACAGCGATCCGGCATGGTCGCTCGGACAAGGCGGCCAGCCCGTCGACCCGGCCGTGTTCGTCACGTTCAAGACCGCGACCCGGGCGATGGTACGGGGCTTCAACCCCCGCTGGGACGACGTCGATGTGGACACCGAGCTGGCCACGATCGCGGACTGGGACCCCGACACCGCCCATGCCATGTCCGCCGAGCGCCTCCAGGACCGTACGCCGGAGAAGCCGGTGGTCCCCTCGCTCGTGCAGATCGCGGGGGAGGGGTTCCTCTTCTCCGCCGAGGGCGCCGCGGAACTGACCGGGCGCGGCTTCGAGGTCCGTACGGTGGCCGGTGCGGGCCACACCATCCACCGCGATGACTTCGACGGGTTCATGGCGGGGCTGGAGGGGTGGGTTTAGGGGGGGCGGAGGTGGGGGTTCGGGGGGATTTCCGGGGATACCCGTAGGGGGAGTTCGAACGGATCCCGTAGGGGTTGCGAGCGCCCCCTGCGGGGCCACAACCGGCTGGGGCCGGGCGGTATTCCCGTATTCCCGTACGGCCGACCTCATGTACGCCACGTACATCACGTACGCCACGTACGCGCCACGTCAGGTGTCGCATTCGAGCACGGTCTTGCACAGCCCGCAGCGTGCCCGCAGCCGGCCGCGGACCGGGACCCGGATCCGCTGATGGCAGACCGGACAGGGAAACAACACCCGCAAGGGGGACGGGCCTTCGAACGCATAGCCGTCGCCCGCCGCGCCGGACGGCCGGCGGCCGGCCCGCCGCGGATCCCGTGCCGCCCGGCGGTCCTTGGCGTAACGGAGCCGGGCGGCCCAGCCCGCGGCGGCGAGCGGTGGCCGGCGCGCGTCCCGGCGGGCTCGCGCCGCGCCCGCCGTGTACGCGTCGTACGCCTGCGGGCTGGTGAACCACGGTGCCGGGTCCTCGGCGAAGAACTCGGCCCGTTTGGCCAGCACGTAGCCGAACTCCTCCGGCGTCAGATAGCCGAGCTTCTGCGAGAACGGGCCGTGCTCGCGGTAGGCGTCGAGCAGCAGCCAGCCCGCGCCGAGGTAGGCCGTCGCCGTGTCGGTGAGGATCTCGTTGTCGCGGGTGCCGGGGAAGGACAGGTCCAGGCGGTGCAGGCAGACGTGCATCACCTCATGGGCCAGCGCGGCGCCGATGTCCTTGCGGTGCTTCCGGAACCGGTCGTTGAGCTCGATGAAGTACTCGGGTCCCGCGGTGAGTTCGACATTCGCCGCGTGCTCCATCTCGCGGAAGGTCACCACCATCCGCGCGTCCGGCAGATGCAGCTGCCGGACCAGGGCACGGGCCACCCGCTGGGCGCCCAGATGCAGGTCCTCGGAGTCGTCGAAGGCCACGTCGACCGGTGGAACGCTGGTGGCGAAGGTGCTCACCGTGTCGTACGACAGGCGCTTGAACACGGCGTGGACGGCCGCGTTCACCGTGTCGAGATGGGGAAACCCGTGTTCGATAGCGCTGTCGCCCGTGGTCACCCGGCCACTGTACGACCGTCCGGGAAGGCGCGGTATTCATCGTATGGGCTCTATGGGCTCTATGGGCTCTATGGGCTCTATGTGCCGTATCGGCCGAGGGGCGAGCCGTACGGGCCGGGGAGGAGCCGTGTGGGCCGCGGAGGCAGTCGTACGGGCCGCGGGGAGAGCCGTACGGGCTGTGGGGAGAACTCGTACGGGCCGTGGGGAGAACACGTACGGGCTATGGAATGACCGGGAGTTGGCCGGACGCACCCTTGTCACTCTGATCGCCCACTCCACATAATCCAAGGGCGCACCACGGGCTCATCCCCACTGGGTCCGGACGTCCAGCGGCGTGCTGTCGTCCTCCACGCACCTTCTTCGACGGCCACGTCCGGCTCCGGTGTTGGCATGGGCTCGTCACAACGTGCAACCCCCCACGAAAGGAAGCCCGTTGCGCGACTACCGGAACCTCCTCAGAAGAACCACCGCCCTCGGCGCGGTCGCTCTGGCAGCCTTCAGCCTCCAGGCCGGCTCGGCCTCCGCCGCCCCCGCTCCCGACCCCTCCGGCTCCGTTCACACCAAGGTCGTCGGCGGAGTCCCGGCCGACCAGGGTGAATTCCCGTTCATGGTGCGGCTGTCGATGGGCTGCGGCGGTGCGCTCTACACCAAGAACATCGTGCTCACCGCGGCGCACTGCGTCGACGGAAGCGGACCCAACACCTCCATCACGGCCACCGCGGGCGTGGTGGACCTCGAGGATTCAAGCGCCGTCAAGGTCAAGTCCACCGAGGTCCTGCAGGCCCCCGGTTATGACGGCAAGGGCAAGGACTGGGCACTGATCAAGCTGGCCCAGCCGATAGAGCAACCCACGCTGAAGATCGCCGAGGACGACAAGTTCAACAACGGCGACTTCACCATCGCCGGCTGGGGCGCCGACAAGGAAGGCGGCGACCAACAGCGCTACCTCCTCAAGGCGAATGTGCCGTTCGTCGACGACGCCGCCTGCAAGCAGGCCTACGGCGACCAGCTGACGCCGGGCGACGAGATCTGCGCCGGCAAGCTGGACACCGGCGGCGTCGACACCTGCCAGGGCGACTCCGGCGGCCCGATGTTCCGCAAGGACGAGGCCGACCAGTGGATCCAGGTGGGCATCGTCTCCTGGGGCGAGGGCTGCGCACGGCCCGGCAAGCCCGGTGTCTACAGCGAGGTGAGCGCCTTCGCCGCGGACATCAAGAAGGCGGCGGACCAGCTGGGCGGCTGACCGGCGGATACGGCTGGCAGGTACGGCCGGCAGCTGATGCCGGCAGGTACAGCCGGCAGGTACAAGTAGGTACAGCCAGTAGGTACGACCATCAGGGATGACCGGCAGGATGCAGGGATGACCGAAGGGCCCGGGGGATGTTCCCCGGGCCCTTCGCAGGTGACTTTCGTCCCCCGTGGTCCGGACGATCGTCCGACCGGGCCGGGGACCAAGCTCACCCTCCGGGCCGGACCTTGTGCCATAAGCGATGGTCGTACGGCCTATGGGCCGCGCCTTGACCACTCCCTAGCGTGAACCGTATGTGCCCCCAGTCACACACCCGGCCCCGGCGCGCGACCGCGACCACCGCGCCACGACCGGACCGGAGAGGTCCGGAGAGACCTGACGGGACCAGAGACCTGACGGGACCGGAGACCTGACGGGACCGGAGAGAGCCGGAGAGAGCCGGGGAGAGTCGGAGAGAGGAGGCGGACATGCCGATCAGCGTGGTCATCGCGGACGACCAGGAGATGGTCCGGACGGGGTTCCGGATGATCCTGGAGAGCCAGGACGACATCGAGGTCCTCGACGACGTTGTCGACGGCCAGGCCGCTCTCGAAGCCGTCGACCGGCTGCACCCCGACGTGCTGCTGCTGGACATCCGCATGCCCAAGGTCGACGGCCTGGAGGTCACCCGCCGGCTCACCGCGCGCGCCGCCGCCCACCCCGAGTCCGGGCAGCGCACCCGCGTCGTCATCGTCACCACCTTCGACCTCGACGAATACGTCCACGCCGGGCTGTACGGCGGCGCCTCCGGCTTCCTCCTCAAGGACGCCAGCCCGGCCATGCTCGTCGAGGCCGTCCGGGCCGCCTCCGTCGGCGACTCGCTCGTCTCACCCGCGATCACCGTCCGGCTGCTGCGCGAGATGGCGCCCGCGGTCGGCTGCGGCGGACCGGACCGCACTCCCTCCGAGCCGCTCACCGAACGCGAACAGGACGTCGTACGGGCACTGGCACGCGGCCGCACCAACGCCGAGATCGCCGACGAGCTGTATGTCTCGCTGTCCACGGTCAAGTCCCACCTGGCGAATGTGCAGGGCAAGCTGGAGGCCCGTAACCGCGTCGAGATCGCCGCCTGGGCCTGGGAGAGCGGTCTCGCCTCGGGGAGAACGTGAGCGGGCGAAGCGAGCCGCGGGCATGAGCCCGATGGCCGGGTGGGCGCGCAGCCACCCGCGGAGAGCCGTCGCCGCCAAGGCAGCCCTGGCGGCGGTTCTGCTGTTCCTGGTCGGCGTGGAGACCGTGGTGCTGGCCCGCCAGCCCACCCACCCGCACGCGATCGTGGTGGCCACCGCCGTCGTCGTCTGCCTGTGCGCGGTGCCGTACGCCCGGATCCCGCTGACCGTACGGAGCCGGGCCGCGGCCGTCGTCTCGCTCACCTCCTCCACGGTGCTGATCGCCGGGCAGCACGCCCTGAAGGTGTGGGGCCTGGGCGAGGGCATCGCCCTGCTGGTCCTGCTCACCGCCGTGGTGCACCGCGCACCCGCCCGTACCGCCGCCTTCCTCGGCCCGATGCTCGGACTGTCCTGCGTCCTCGCCCCGATGCGGGACGTGCGGCCGGGCCTGTTCGCTGTCGTCTACGGCGTACTCACCGTGGTCGTCGCCGCCTACTCGATGATCCTGCGCTGGCAGGACGCCCAGCGGCTGCGCGACCTCGCCGCCGTACGAGCCGCCGAGCGGCTGGAACTCGCGCGTGAGCTGCACGACCTGGTCGCCCACCATGTCACCGGCATCGTCGTCCAGGCCCGCGCGGCCCGCTTCACCGCGCTCGACGGAGCCCGGGCGGACGCCACCTTCGAACGGATCGAGGCCTCCGGCGGCGAGGCGCTCGGCGCGATGCGCCGGCTGGTACGGGTGCTGCGCGAGAACGGCGCCCAGACCCAGCCGCTCGCCGGGCTCGCGGAGGTCCGCGCGCTGACCGACGCCTTCGCCCGCACCGGACCGCCGGTCGTGCTCTCCGTCGACAGCGCCACGGCGGACACCCTGCCCGCCGATCTGGCCGCCGCCGTCTACCGCATCGTGCGCGAGGCGCTCACCAATATCCGCAAGCACGCCGCGGACGCCACTGCCGTACGCGTCGGCCTGCGGGCCGTACCCGGCGGCGTGGAACTGCGCGTCGCCGACGACGGCGGAGCCCCGGCCCGCCTCTGCGAACCGGCCGCTGCCGGGGCTACCTGCCGGCCGGAGGCCGGGGGAGGCTTCGGCCTGGCCGGTCTCACGGAACGGGCCGTGGCGCTGGGCGGCCGGCTCACGGCCGGCCCCGCCGCCGAGGGAGGCTGGGAACTGACCGCCGTCCTGCCACTCGACGACGCGCCCTGACCGACGCGCTCTGACCGACGCGCTCTGACTGGTGCGCTCTGACCCACGCGCCATGACCGGTGCGCTCTGACTGGTGCGCCCTGACCCACGCGCCATGACCGGTGCGCCCCGGCCGGTGCGCTCTGACCCACGCGCCTTGACCGACCCGCCCTGACCCACGCGCCCGGCGCCACCCCGCGCACATCTGTCCAACACCTCCACCCCCTTTGTCCATGGGCGCGCGCCCCGCCCCCACAGCACGCTGTCCGCCAACAGCCAGTCAGTGCGGGCCCGCACACAGCCATGAAGGCACGACGGCCCGAAGGCACGACGGCCCGAGGGCACGGCCGCCCGAAGGCCCGTAGGGGAGGACAGCGCGTGAACGAAGAGACAGGTGCCCGGCGCGGGCCCAGCCGGAGAACGGTCGTCGCCGCCACCGCGCTCGCCCCGCTCACCGCCGCCCTCCCGCCCCTCGCGCAGCACCCCGCGGCGGCCGCACCACGGCCCGGCGAGGCCGTAGCGCGACCCGGCGACGCGGTACCGAGACCCGGCGACGGCGAGGCGGTGCTGCGCTCCGACGCGCTGGAGGTGAGGGTCGACACCGCCTTCCCCCGCATCGTCTCGTACACCGACCGCGGCACCGGCGCCGTCCTGCACGCGCAGGACACCCCCGTCACCCAGGTCCTCGTCGACGGCACCGCCCACACCCCGGACGTCACCCACCACGCCCGCGCCGACCATGCCACCTACACTCTCCGCTTCGACGGCGGCACCACGCTCACCGTCGAGATCGCCGTCCAGGACTGGCGCACCACCTGGCGGGTCAGCTCCCTCACCGACACCCCGGCGCTGCGCATCGGCACCCTGGACATCCCCGGCCTCGCCCTGCTGAGCGTACGCAGCGACCAGCCCGGCGCCGCCCTGCTGGCCGCCCGGATCGACCTCGACAAGTCGCGCAGCGGCGACACCCTGGTGACGGTCACCGATGACACCCCCGCCGACGCCGCACCCGCCGGCTGCGCCTACGCCGTCGTCGCCACCGGCGAACTGGCCGCCGGCATCGAGACCAACACCGTCCACGACACCCCCACCGGCGCCACCGCCTGGGAGAACGGCCGGCTGTGGCGGCAGACCGTCCGGGGCGACGGCTTCGTCAAGGCCCAGCTCGTCCCCGGCCAGTGGACCCACCGGGCCGCCGGAGCGCCGTCGGACGTCACCGAACCGCTGCCCCGCGCCACCGTCATCGTCACCCGCGACCGCAACGGCGACGGCACCGCCGACTGGCAGGACGCCGCCATCGCCCTGCGCGACATCATGACGATGCCGCTCGGCGCCGACGAACAGCACCTCAGGGTCGTCCCGCACATCCCGTTCAACTTCGCCAGCCAGGCCACCAACCCGTTCCTCACCACGCTCGACAACGTCAAACGGATCGCCCTGGCCACCGACGGGCTACGGCAGTTCACCCTGCTCAAGGGCTACCAGTCCGAAGGCCACGACTCCGCCCACCCCGACTACGGAGGCAACTACAACCAGCGGGCCGGCGGCCTCGCCGACCTCAACACCCTGGTCCGCGCCGGGAAGAAGTGGAACAGCGACTTCGCGGTCCACGTCAACGCCACCGAGTCCTACCCCGTCGCGCACGCCTTCTCCGAGGAACTCGTCGACAAGCACGACAAACAGTGGGACTGGCTCGACCAGTCCTACCGCATCGACGCCCGCCGCGACCTGCTGTCCGGCGACATCGCCGCCCGCTTCGCGCAGCTGCGCCGCGAGACCGACCCGGCCCTGAACACCCTCTACCTCGACGTCTTCCGCGAGTCCGGCTGGAACTCCGACCGCCTCCAACGCCATCTGCGCGACCAGGGCTGGATGGTCACCACCGAATGGGGCCACGGTCTGGAACGCTCCGCCCTCTGGTCGCACTGGGCCACCGAGACCGACTACGGACCCGACACCTCCCGCGGCATCAACTCCCGGCTGATCCGCTTCCTCCGCAATCACCACAAGGACGTCTTCGCCGACAAGTGGCCGACGCTGCTGGGCGCCCCGCGGATGGGCAACTTCGAGGGCTGGACCGGCAAGACCGACTGGCCCGCCTTCTACCGGGGCATCTGGACCGACGCCCTGCCCGCCAAGTACCTCCAGGCGTACCCCATCAAGACCTGGGGCCCGCACGAGATCACCTTCGAAGGCCCCTCCAAGACGTCGGTGAGCGATGCCGAGGGCACCCGCAGGATCACCACCGACGGCCGCCTCGTCTACGACAACGGCACCTACCTGCTCCCCTGGGAACCGCGCCGGGCCACCGACCCCGACAAGCTCTACCACTACAACCCCCAGGGCGGGACGACGCGTTGGGACCTGCCCCGCGGCTGGTCGTCCGCCGCCACCGTCCACGCCTACCGGCTCACCGACCAGGGCCGCGCCGAGGAGACCCGCATCCCGGTCAGCGGCGGCCGGATCACCCTCACCGCGCGGCCCGGCACCGCCTACGTCCTCTACCGCGACAAGGCCCCCGCCCAGCCCGACCCCGACTGGGGCGAAGGCACCCCCCTGACCGACCCCGGCTTCCACTCCGGCAGCCTCGACGCCTGGCAGGCCACCGGCCCCGCCTCCGTCCAACTGTCCCCGCGCGGCGACTACGAGCTGGTCATCGGTCCCGGCGGTGCCGCCACCGTCGCCCAGAGACTCACCCGGCTCGCCCCCGGCAGTTACGCCGCCTCCGTCCAGATCGAGGTGGGCGCCAGGGCGGGGGAGCGGCGCCGGGCCGGCCTGCGGATCCGCACCGCCGACGGTGTCACCGCCACCAACTGGACCGACACCTCCACCGCCGGCAACTACGTGGCCGCGGACCGCAAAGCCGGCACCCGCTTCCAGCGCCTGTTCACCTGCTTCACCGTCCCCGACGGCGGTGGCCCCGTCACCCTCGCCCTCACCGCCGCGCCCGGCCGGGCCCGGGTCCGCTTCGACAACGTCCGCGTCGTACGCTCCGAACCCACCGCCAAGAAGGGCACCCTCGCCTACGAGGACTTCGAGCACGTCCCCCAGGGCTGGGGCGTCTTCGTCAAGGGCGACGCCGGCGGCAGCACCGACCCGCGCACCCACCTCGCCCAGCGGCACGCCCCGTACACCCAGCGCGGCTGGAACGGCAAGGCGATCGACGACGTCCTCGACGGCGGCAACGCCCTCAAGTCACGCGGGGAGAACACCGGGCTCGTCTACCGCACCGTCCCGCACACCGTCCGCTTCACCGCCGGCCGCCGCTACCGCGTCACCTTCCGCTACGAGAACGAGACCGCCGGCCAGTACGCCTGGATCACCGCCGTCGACGAGTCCGCCGCCCGCGAACTGACCCGCACCCCGCTCCCCGTCGCCACCCGGCCCGCCACGCACACCTACACCTTCACCGCACCCGCCACGGGCGAGGCCTGGGTCGGACTGCGCAAGGTGGGCGACGACAGCACGGCCGAGTTCGTCCTCGACACCTTCGAGGTGCGGGAGGCGGACGAGGAAGCGCCCTAGACAGCCCCGGGCGGCAGTGAGCGGGCCGTGGGGGCGGGGTCGGCGCGCCCCCACGGCCACCACCCTGGGCTTCGGCGGCCGGCGGAGTCACAGGCTTCTCGAAGTCACAGGCTTCTCATCGATCACCCTGGCTTGCCCCTGGCGGTCTGACGGGCCATGGACAAAGATCGGGCGTCGAGGGGGCGGGGCGTACCGCACCACCCACGTACCGACGGGAGGCCCGGGCGTGTACCACACCTGGATGCGGTACTTCACTCCGAGCCCGGTGCACCACCGGCTCGGCCTGGTCTGCCTGGGCGTCGGTCTCCAGCACGGCACCCTGCCCACCGTCGGCCCGCGCACCCTCGACCACCATGTCGCCCTCGTCATCAGCGCCGGCCGCGGCTGGCTCACCGCCCCCGACGGCCGCCGCCGCACCGTCACCGCCCCCGCCCTGCTCTGGCTCACCCCCGGCGTCCCCCACCACTACGGCGCCGACCCCGACACCGGCTGGGACGAAAGCTTCGTCGACTTCACCGGCCCCGCCACCGCCACCTACACCGAACTCGGCTACATCGAGCCCGACCGCCCCCTCGTCCCCCTCGACGACACCGGCCCCGCCCGCGCCGCGATCGGACGCATCACCCGCGCCGCCCGCCGCGGCAACCCCCTCCTGGAGGTCGAGACCTCCGCCGCCGTCCACGAACTCCTCGTCGCCCTGCGCCGGGCCCGCGCCGGCACCGATGCCGATGGCGACCCCGTCCTGGCGGCCCTCGCCCGCGACGCCTTCCTGCCCCTCTCCATCGCCGAACACGCCGCCCGGCACGGCATGACCCCCGCCGAACTCCGCACCGCCGTACGCCGCGGCGCCGGCTGCAGCCCCAAGGACTACCTCCTCGGCATCCGCCTCGGCCGCGCCAAAGAACTCCTGGCGGGCACCGAACTCCCGGTCGCCGCCGTGGCCCGCCGCGTCGGCTACCACGACCCCGCCTACTTCAGCCGCCTGTTCACCCGCCGCGTCGGCACCGCCCCCGCCCGCTTCCGCCACCGGCAGGCCCGCAGCGTCCCCGGCGGCTGGTCCACCCGGATCCCCGAGCCGGACGACCCACCGTTGATCACCGGGCCCGGTGGCTGACCGGGCCGCCCGCAATCCCGATGCACCGCCCGCACCCCGTACGGCAGCATGACCCCATGCCCGAACTGCAGCGCGACGAGGCGCAAACCCGAGCCCGGCTGATCGACGTCCACCGCTACGAGGTCCACCTCGACCTCACGCACGGCGAGGAGCATTTCGCCTCCCGCACGGCCATCCACTTCACCGCGCGCACCAGCGGCGACACCTTCGTCGAGCTCAAGCCCGCCACCCTGCACTCCGCCACCCTCGACGGCCACCCCCTCGACCCGGCGACCCTGGACGGCAACCGGCTGCCCCTGACGCACCTCACCGCAGGCGAGCACGTACTCCACGTCCACGCCACCATGCGCTACTCCCGCACCGGCGAAGGCATGCACCGCTTCACCGACCCCGCCGACGGCCGGGTGTACGTGTACACGCAGTGCGGCCCCTCCGACGCCCCCCGCGTCTTCGCCGCCTTCGACCAGCCCGACCTCAAAGCCGTCTTCGCCCTCGACATCACGGCCCCCGACGACTGGACCGTCCTCGCCAACGGCACCACCGAACACCTGGGGGAGGGCCACTGGCGAGCCGCCCCCACACCCCCCATCCCCGCCTACCTCGTCGCCGTCGCCGCCGGCCCCTGGCACTCCGTACGCACCGAGCACGCCGGCCTGCCCTTCGGCCTCCACTGCCGCCGCTCCCTCGCCCCCCACCTCGACGCCGACACCGAAGAGATCCTCGACCTCACCCGCCGCTGCTTCGACCGCTACCACGAGATCTTCGAGGAGCCCTACCCCTTCGACTCCTACGACCAGGCATTCGTCCCCGAGTTCAACTGGGGCGCCATGGAGAACCCCGGCCTGGTCACCTTCCGAGACGAATTCATCTACCGCTCCGCCGTCACCGACACCGAACGCCAGACCCGCGGCATGGTCATCGCCCACGAAATGGCCCATATGTGGTTCGGCGACCTCGTCACCCTCCAATGGTGGGACGACATCTGGCTCAACGAGTCCTTCGCCGAGTACATGGGCTACCAGGTCCTCGCCGAAGCCACCCGCTTCACCGGCACCTGGACCGACTTCGCCGTCGTCCGCAAAGGCTGGGGCTACGACGCCGACCAGCGCCCCTCCACCCACCCCGTCGCCCCCGCCCCCGAAGACGTCCCCGACACCGCCGCCGCCTTCCTCAACTTCGACGGCGTCTCCTACGCCAAGGGCGCCTCCGCACTCCGCCAGCTCGTCGCCTGGCTCGGCACCGAGGACTTCCTCGCCGGCATCAACGACCACTTCGCCCGGCACCGCTTCGGCAACGCCACCCTCGCCGACTTCATCGACTCCCTCGCCCGCCACACCGACCGCGACGTCCACACCTGGGCCGGGCAATGGCTGCGCACGACGGGCGTGGACACCCTCACCCCGGACGTCACCCACGACGGGACGCACTGGCACCTCGGCATCCAGCACCAGGGCAGCCCGGGTGCCGTCGTCCCCACGAGCGTCCCCGCGAACGGCCACCCGGACGACACCCCGGCCGGGCCCGGACGCTCCCTCGGCCACCTCGTACCCGGCGGCGGCAGCCGGCCGCACCGCATCGCCATCGGCCTGTACGACCACAACCCGGACGACCCGGCACAACTCGTACTGCGCGAGCGCCTGGAGGCGGACATCCCGCACACCGGCAACCTCGGCATCAGTTCCGCCGGCCCCCGCCCCGCCCTCACCCTCCTCAACGACCACGACCTCACCTACGCCAAGGTCCGCCTCGATCCCCACTCCTGGCAGACCGCCCGGACGTCCCTGTCCGGCCTCCCCGACCCCCTCACCCGCGCCGTCGTCTGGAACGCCGCCCGCGACATGGTCCGCGACGGCGAACTAGCCCCCACCGCCTACCTCGACGCCGCCCGCACTCACCTCCCGCACGAAACCGACCTCGCCATCCTCCAGGGCGTCCTCACCTTCGCCCGCACCCAGATCGCCGACCGCTACCTCCCAGCGTCCCTACGCCACACCGCCCTCACCACCCTCACCGCCCTCAGCCGCGACATACTCCGCCGCACCGAAGGCCCCGACAGCGGCGCCCCCACCGGCCGCCGCCTCATCGCCGTACGCGCCTTCATCGACAGCGCCACCACCCCCGACGCCCTCCAGGCCTGGCTCGACGACGGCAGCGTCCCCGGCGGCCCCCACCTCGACCCCGAACTCCGCTGGCGCATCCTCGGCCGCCTCGCCACACTCGGCGCTACCCCCCTCGACACCCTCCGCACCGCCATCGACGCCGAACTCATCCGCGACCCCAGCGCCACCGGCCGCGAAGGCGCCGCCCGCTGCCGCGCCGCCCTCCCCGACCCGTCCGCCAAACAAGCCGCCTGGGACGCCCTGTTCACCACCGACGAGCACGAAACCCTCTCCAACTACCTCTTCACCGCCACCGCCACCGGCTTCTGGGCACCCGAACACCACGCACTGCTCCGCCCCTACGTCGCCCGCTACTTCACCGACATCCCCGCCCTCGCCGCCGCCCGCGGACCCGCCCTCACCGACGCCGCCGGCCGTTACGCCTTCCCCGCGGTCTTCGTCGAGCCGGAGACCCTCCGCCTCGGCGAAACCTGCCTCGCCGACCCCGGCCTCACCCCCACCCTCCGCCGCAAACTCACCGACCAACTCGACGACCTGCGGCGCGCGTTGAAGGTGCAGACCGCCGCCGGCACAGAGCCCGGGGAGGCGTCCAAGGGGGAGTAACACACCACCGCACGGACAGTGCCGCCGGACCGGCAGCCGGCGGCACCCGAACACCTGCGATGCGCCCGTACCACTTACGGGTGGTATGACCGCAACCCATAGGTGCACCACGTACCGGGACAGTAACTTAGGGCCGCCTCACGTCTCGTCCGCACGGGAACCGCCCCGGCGACGCGGACCGGGCTGTCCGAAAACTCCCTGTACGCCCACACAGAAGAGCACACCCATGCCTGTGCCCCCTGCCGGCACCGCCCTCGCAGGCGGCACCCACGGCCCCCGCGCACTCCGTCCCCTCCTCGACACCGTCCTCGACGCCCTCACCACCGGCGCCGAAGACCGCGCCGGCCCCCTCCCGGCCGGCGGCCCCGACGCCGTCGCCCGCGCCGTACACGACGCCTGCCACCCCCTCCTCCCCGACGACGGCACCGGAGCCCACACCGCCCTGCGCACCCTCGTCCACACCCTCGCCGCCGGCGCCGCCGACCCCGCCGACCCCCACTGCGCCGCCCACCTGCACTGCCCGCCCCTCGCCCTGGCCGCCGCCGCCGACCTCGCCGCCGCCGCCCTCAACCCCTCCCTGGACTCCTGGGACCAGGCCCCCGCCGCCTCCGCCCTGGAGTCCCTCGCCGGCCGCGCCCTCGCCGCCCTCGTCTACCCCCATGCCACCGCCCCCGACGCCCTGATCACCACCGGCGGCACCGAGTCCAACCAACTCGGACTCCTCCTCGCCCGCGAAGCCGCCACCACACCGGGCGCCACCCGCCCCCTCCAGGTCATCTGCGGCGCCAACGCCCACCACTCCATCCACCGCTCCGCCTGGCTCCTCGGCCTCCCCGCCCCCCTCACCCTCCCCACCCCCAACGGCATCCTCACCCCCGACACCCTCCACACCTGCCTCACCAACCTCCCCCCGCACACCGGCCCCCTCCTCGTCACCGCCACCGCAGGCACCACCGACTCCGGCGCCATCGACCCCCTCCCCGCCCTCGCCGACCTCGCCCACCACCACCGCGCCCGCCTCCACATCGACGCCGCCTACGGCGGCCCCCTCCTCTTCAGCGACACCCACACCAAAGCCCTCCAAGGCCTCGACCGCGCCCACACCGTCGCCCTCGACCTCCACAAACTCGGCTGGCAACCCGTCGCCGCCGGCCTCCTCGCCGTCCCCGACCCCACCACCCTCACCCCCCTGACCCACCAAGCCGACTACCTCAACGCCGACGACGACACCGAAGCCGGCCTCCCCGACCTCCTCCACCGCTCACTCCGCACCACCCGCCGCCCCGACATCCTCAAAATCGCCGTCACTCTCAAAGCCCTCGGCCGCCACGGCATCGGCACCCTCGTCGACCGCACCCTCGCCGCCGCCCAGACCCTCGCCGACCTCATCGAGGACCACCCCCGCTACGAACTCCACTCCCGCCCCACCCTCAGCACCGTCCTCTTCCGCCCCACCGGCGCCGACCACACCACCCTCGCCGCCATCCGCCGCACCCTCCTCACCGAAGGCCACGCCGTCCTCGGCCGCGCCACCACCCCCACCGGCCTCTGGCTCAAGGCCACCCTCCTCAACCCCCACACCCAGCCCGGAGACCTCACCACCCTCCTCACCCTCGTGGAAGGCCACACCCCCCGATGACCACCACCCCCGAAAACCCCATCACCCCGTCCGACGAACCCCTCGACCTCGTCGGCATCGGCATCGGCCCCTTCAACCTCTCCCTCGCCGCCCTCGCCCACCCCCTCACCGACCTCCGCACCGCCTTCTACGACCAGCGCCCCGCCTTCCACTGGCACCCCGGCCTCCTCATCGACGGCGCCACCCTCCAAGTCCCCTTCCTCGCCGACCTCGTCACCCTCGCCGACCCCGCCAGCCCCTGGAGCTTCCTCAACTACCTCAAAACCCGCGAACGCCTCTTCCCCTTCTACTTCGCCGAGCGCTTCCACATCCACCGCGCCGAATACGACTCCTACTGCCGCTGGGTCAGCGAGAACCTCCCCGCCCTCCACTTCGGCCACCACATCGACGCCATCCGCTGGAACCCCGAACGCGCCGCCTTCGAAGTCGACTTCACCCAACTCGACGCCGACGGCGAAGCCCAAGCCCTCGGCCGCACCCACGCCCGCCACCTCGTCCTCGGCATCGGCACCGCCCCCCACATCCCCGTCCCCCTCCGCCCCCTCGCCGACGCCCCCACCGTCCCCGTCATCCACTCCGCCGACTACCTCGACCACCGCGAAAGCCTGCTCGCCGCCGACCACCTCACCGTCATCGGCGCCGGCCAGTCAGGCGCCGAAATCTTCCTCGACCAGCTCCGCGCCCGCCCCACCGGCCGCGAAGGCATCCACTGGCTCGCCCGCACCCCCGCCTTCGCCCCCATGGAATACAGCAAACTCGGCCTCGAACACTTCACCCCCGACTACACCCGCTACTTCCACGCCCTCCCCGAACGCGTCCGCGACGCCCTCCTCCCCGGCCAGTGGCAACTCCACAAAGGCATCGACCATGCCACCCTCGCCGCCATCCACGACGAGCTCTACCGCCGCACCCTCGACGGCGGCTGGCCCGACACCACCCTCACCCCCGGCGTCTCCGTACGCACCGCCGGCCGCGTCGGCACCACCAAAGTCGAACTCCACCTCGACCACACCCAGCAAGGCACCCGCTCCCGCCTCGTCACCGACGCCGTCGTCCTCGCCACCGGCTACCGCGAACGCCGCATGGACACCCTCCTCGCCGCCCTCGATCCCTACGTACGCCGCGACGCCCGCGAACGCCCCCGCATCGACGACCAGCACCGCGTCGTCCTCGACCCCACCGTCACCGGCTCCCTCCACGTCCAGAACGCCGAAACCCACACCCACGGCGTGGGCACCCCCGACCTCGGCCTCGCCGCCTGGCGCAGCGCCACCATCCTCAACTCCCTCACCGGTACCACCCCCTACCCCCTCCCCGAACGCACCGCCTTCACCACCTTCGGCCTCCAGCAGCCCACCACCGGCGGCACCCACACCATCCCCCGCCAGGGCTCCAGCCTCCTCCCACGCCACTGATCACGCGGGGGCTTACGACCTTGGGCGCGATTGAGGTTATTGAGGTCGGGGTGTGCTTGCCCGGCGGTTTGGCTGGTGGTGATCAGCAGGCTGCCTGCCGGGCAAGGACGAGTTCGGTGCTTGGCTTGCGGTGGGTGGGGCGTCGGGCGGATCGGTCGGAGACCAAGCACGCGATGGCGAGGTGGGTCTCGGCATATGTGCCGCGACGGCATCCGGCCCGGCCGGACCACTTCGGACAGCAAGGTGCGGCCCTTCCCACGTCACTGGCCGGCAACAGCCCCCGCTATCGCCCCTCAGCCGTAAGGCCGGTACGGCCGGCAGGGGCCGCGGCTTCAGCTGGCAGGCGCCGCGGCTTCAGAGAGTGCCATCTGTGTTCCGGATCATCTGCTGGAGCACCCTCAGGGTGGTGACGTAGTCGGCGTCGTCGATGCCCTGGTGGATGCCGTCACGGATCGCCGGGACGTGCTGCCGGAACGAGGCGCGGGTCTCTTCTCCCCGCTCGGTGATCCGCAGCCGACCCTCGTCGTCGCGGGTGAGCCAGCCTCGTTCCAGGAGGTCCGCGGCCTCGGCCTCCAAGTCGTCCTCGGGCCTGATGTACGTGCGCATCGCCTGTCGGAGTTCGGGGATGGTCATGCCGTGGCCGTCGGGCGAGAGGTCGTTCTTCGACAGGTTGCGCAGCAGCCAGAACTGAGGCTGGGAATAGCCGAGTTCGCGTATCCGGGCTCGGGTGTACGCGATGGTGGCCTCGTAGGCCAGTCGGGTCCAGTAGGCGGCCGGCTGGGCGGCGAGTTCGGCGTCGGTGAGGTGCCGGGTCTGCGGCGACTGCTGCGTCTGCGGACTGGTCACGTGCGTTCCCTTCTCGTGAGTGATCGCTGGTGACAGGACCATAAGAACTCAAGTCGAGTTGAGGTCAAGGTCTGATTCGGCGACACGCACGTGACCGGACAGAGAACGGAAAGCCGGCCTCGCGCTCGGCTCCTGCGTCGTCGGCCACGAGGTAGCCAGCCTGGATATCCGCGAATCGGCACGACTGGTCAATCGCACCCAAGGCCGTTATTGCATGGGGGCGGCGCCGTATTGCATGGGGGCGGCGCCGTAACGGCACGGCCGCCCCGCCCCGCCACGCTTTTCCCACCCATGCCGCCCTGATGTGCGACCCTTCGGCCACCCATACCGAAGGAGCCCCACCATGATCGACCCCCATCACCCCAATCACGACACCCCCATCGAAGACACCCCCGTCGACACCACCCCGGCCCCCGCCCTGCCCTACGGCACCCCCGACGCGCCCCGCCTCGCCGTACGTGGCGAAGCCCGCCTCGAAGTCGCCCCCGAAATCGCCCGCATCACCGTCACCCTCAGCGCCCGCGGCACCCACCGCAACGCCACCCTCACCGACCTCACCCGCCGCAACGAACACGCCCTCACCCTCATCAAGAGCTACGGAGACGCCGTCGAAAAACTCGAAACAGGCGCCTTCAGCCTCACCCCCCAACTCACCGACAAGGGCCGCAACGAACGTATCCGCGCCTACCACGGACGCGTCATCCACACCGCCACCCTCAACGACTTCACCGCCCTCGGCGAACTCACCACCCGCCTCGCCGACCTCGACCTCACCCGTGTCGACGGCCCCTGGTGGGCACTCCGCCCCGACTCACCCGCCCACCGCACCGCCCGCACCCAGGCCGTCCACGACGCCGTCCAACGCGCCCGGGAATACGCCGAAGCCCTCGGTGCCCGCCTCGATGCCCTCCTCGAAATCGCCGACCTCGGAGCCGAGAACCAGGCCTTCGCCCCGCCCCCCGGAATGCGCGGCTTGGCCGGCCGCGCCGCCACCCAGGAATCCGCCCCCGCCCTCGACCTCGAACCCCAGCAGCAAACCGTCCACGCCGCCGTCAACGCACGCTTTACGATGACCCGTCCCGCCCTCTGAGACACGGCGGCCCAAGACTTCCACTGCCTCGGACACCACCGCGCGAGGGCGGAAATCCGCTCATCGGAGCGCCTTCGCGCCCATTCCAATACTTGTCAACAGCCTTTCATTCAAAGCTTGTTGAGCAGTCACCCCACTACAGTTCCCTACCCTCCGGTAAGCCATAGAGTCGACCCATGCGCCGAGCAAAGATCGTCTGCACACTGGGACCCGCCACCGACTTGTACGAGCAGATCAAAGCCCTCGTCGACGCCGGAATGAACATCGCCCGCTTCAACCTCAGCCACGGCACCTACACCGACCACGAAGCACGCTTCGACCGGGTCCGCAAGGCATCCGAGGAGACCCGCCGCAGCGTCGGCATCCTCGCCGACCTTCAAGGCCCGAAGATCCGCCTGGGCCGATTCCGCGAAGGCCCCGTACTTCTCGAACGCGACGACACGTTCACCATCACCGTCGAACCGTCCGTCGAGGGCGACCGCCACCTCTGTGGCACCACCTACCAGGGCCTCGCCGCAGACGTCACCACCGGGGAACGCATCCTCGTCGACGACGGCAAGGTCACCCTCGAAGTCACCGCCGTCGACGGCTCCCGTGTCCACACCAAGGTCATCGAAGGCGGCATGGTCTCCGACCACAAAGGCCTCAACCTCCCCGGCGTCGCCGTCTCCGTCCCCGCCCTCTCCGAAAAGGACCAGGACGACCTCCGCTGGGCCCTGCGCTACGGCGCCGACCTCATCGCCCTCTCCTTCGTCCGCAGCGGCCACGACATCGAAGACGTCCACCGCATCATGCGCGAAGAAGGACGCTTCCTCCCCGTCATCGCAAAGATCGAAAAGCCCCAGGCCGTCGACAACATCCACGACATCGTCGCCGCCTTCGACGGCATCATGGTCGCCCGCGGCGACCTCGGCGTCGAAATGCCCCTCGAAACCGTCCCCATCGTCCAGAAGCGCGCCATCAAACTCGCCAAGCGCAACGCCAAACCGGTCATCGTCGCCACCCAGATGCTCGACTCGATGATCGACAACTCGCGCCCCACTCGCGCCGAAGCCTCCGACGTCGCCAACGCCGTCATCGACGGCACCGACGCCGTGATGCTCTCCGGCGAGACCAGCGTCGGCAAATACGCCACCGAAACCGTCAAAACCATGAGCCGCATCGTCGAAGCGGCCGAAGAAGACATCCTCGCCAAGGGCCTCCCCCCTCTCACCGAAACCAGCAAACCCCGCACCCAGGGCGGTGCCGTCGCCCGCGCCGCCGCCGAAATGGGCGACTTCCTCGGCGCCAAGTTCCTCGTCGCCTTCACGCAGTCCGGCGACACGGTCCGCCGCCTCTCCCGCTACCGCTCACCCATCCCCCTCCTCGCCTTCACCCCCGACCCCGCCACCCGCTCCCAACTCAACGTCAGCTGGGGCGTGGAGACCTTCCTCGGCCCCACCGTCAACTCCACCGACGAAATGGTCGCCCAGGTCGACGAGCAGCTCCTCAAGATCGGCCGCTGCCGCAAGGGCGACGTCGTCATCATCACCGCCGGCTCCCCACCCGGCGTCCCCGGCTCCACCAACCTCGTCCGCGTCCACCACATCGGCGAGGACGAGATCCACCCCTAGCCCCACCCGCACCACGCTCCCCTGGGCCGAGGAACTGACTGCCGTCCCCGTCAGTACTTCGGCCCGATGTGTTGATCCATGAGCGCCACAGAGGCTTTGCGGGCCACGGAGATATTGAACGGGTCGCTGCCACGCGCGAGGGTCGTCCACTCGACGCCGACCTTGGTCAACGTGTCCGAGAAGAGCCGCCGAATGTCGTCGGACTTGTTGCTGAAGAAGTACCGCGGATACTCGTAGCGTTTACGCTCGCCGCCGACCATCCGCGTCGTCCAGTTGGTGATGCGACAGCCATCGGAGTGGATGAGCCCGCGGAGGAAATCCCAGGGGTGTTCATCCACGATCCGCTGCTGCCAGGCTTCGAGGGTGATTGACCGCTCGTGTTTCTTTCCCTCGCCGTGCTGAGGGAACATGCACCATAAGTGCTTCGAGTAGACCTTCACGTTGTGGCAGCCGGTTCTGCGGACCCGGCACACGGAGTTGTCGGGGAAGACTGCGCGCATCGCGGCCTCGCAGGCATCCATGAGCCCCGGCCAGTCGTTACCGCACGCGATCATGAGGCTCGGTACGCGGTGTGCCGAGTACTGGATGATGTGGCCGTCGCCGAGGTAGAGAGCCAGCAGGTAGGAGTACGCGGTCGTGTCCAGGTCGCGTCCATCGCATCGCGGGCACTTCGGGTTGTGGGCGCCGGGACACTCGCCGCGCTTGGAGCGGTCCATGTGCCGCCAGTAACTGATGGTGCCGAGTGGAACGCCCAAAGCGTGGGCCACATCTGCGTTTCTCGCCCCCGCGCGGAGCTCGCTGATCGCCTTCTGTCGCACTTCCGTGCCGTGAAAGTTCATACCGTCACTGTGCGTGACGATTCATGCGTGCGCAACGAAAATGCGTACGATTCACGAGAACGTGAAGCTCCGCTTGCCTAGAGGTGCCGGGTGCGGGATTCGAACCCGCATGCCCTTTCAGGCAGATGTGTTTGAGACATCCGTGTATACCGTTCCACCAACCCGGCTGGTTGCCAGAGACACCCTACCGTGTGCGTGCCGGTGGCTGCCTCTAGGTAGGCTGCAATGGCACCACCTGCCCGGAACGAGGAGTCACGTGAGCGCCGCCGAGCCCCAGCAGCCCGTCGCCGATGACGATCAGTCGCACGTCCCGCCGCTGACCACGCGAGTCGTGATCGCCGAGGACGAGGCCCTCATCCGTCTCGATCTCAAAGAGATGCTCGAGGAAGAGGGCTACACCGTCGTCGGCGAGGCCGGGGACGGCCAGACCGCCGTGGAGCTGGCCCGCGAGCACCGCCCCGACCTGGTGATCCTGGACGTGAAGATGCCCGTCCTGGACGGCATCTCCGCCGCCGAGAAGATCGCCGAGGAGAGCATCGCACCCGTCCTGATGCTGACCGCGTTCTCGCAGCGCGAGCTGGTGGAGCGGGCACGGGACGCCGGCGCGATGGCGTATCTGGTGAAGCCGTTCTCGAAGAGCGACGTCGTACCGGCGATCGAGATGGCGGTGAGCCGGTTCACGGAGCTGAAGACGCTGGAGAAGGAGGTCGCCGACCTCACCCAGCGGCTGGAGACGCGGAAGCTGGTGGACCGCGCGAAGAGCATTCTGCAGACGCAGTACGGGCTGACCGAGCCGGCCGCGTTCCGGTGGATCCAGAAGACGTCGATGGATCGCCGGCTGTCGATGCAGCAGGTCGCCGAGGCGGTCATCGAGGACGCCGAGGAGAAGAAGCAGCAGCAGAAGAAGAAGGACCAGTAGTCGCGCGGTGTCCGTGAGCGGCCCGTACCGAGGGTGATCGGTGCGGGCCGCTCGTATGTGGGCGTACGCGGGGCCGTGTCGGCGTGCGCGGGCCGTTCCGGTCAGCCGCGGCCGGCCTCGAGGTCACGCAGCATGCACGTCAGGCGGGCGGTGCAGACCCGCTTGTCGTGTTCGTCGGTGATCACGATCTCGTACGTGGCGGTGGAGCGGCCCCGGTGGACAGGGGTGGCGACGCCGGTGACCAGGCCGGAGCGGACGCCCCGGTGGTGGGTGCAGTTGAGGTCGACGCCGACGGCGAGCTTGGCGGGCCCGCCGTGCAGCATCGCGCCGACGGAGCCGAGGGTTTCGGCCAGGACGGCGGAGGCACCGCCGTGCAGCAGCCCGTAGGGCTGGGTGTTGCCCTCGACGGGCATGGTGCCCACGACGCGTTCCGGCGCCGCCTCGGTGACCTGGACGCTCATCCGTTCGCCGAGGTGTCCGGCGGAGAAGAGGGCGGGCAGGTCGACTCCGAGGCCTGCCCACTGGTCGAGGATCTGCTGGGGAAACTTCGTGGTGGTCTGCTCACCCATGCCTGCTCCGTTCGCTCGCCCGTGACGTCATCGATCCGTGCCTGTTCCTATCAGGCCGCTCAGCGGGCGCTCGGCGCGGGGGGCCCGCGGTCGGCCTGGTGGTGGTCAGCTCTGGCGGGGGCTCTCGAGGCGGATCACGACCGACTTGGCGGCGGGGGTGTTGCTGGTGTCGGCGGTGTGGTCGAGCGGGATCAGGACGTTGGTCTCGGGGTAGTAGGCGGCGGCGCAGCCGCGGGCCGTCGGGTAGTGCACGACGCGGAAGCCGGTCGCGCGCCGTTCGCTGCCGTCGGTCCATTCGCTGACGAGGTCGGTGTACGCGCCGTCGGCGAGGCCGCGTTCGCGGGCGTCGTCGGGGTGGACGAGGACGACGCGGCGGCCGTTCTTGATGCCGCGGTAGCGGTCGTCGAGGCCGTAGATGGTGGTGTTGTACTGGTCGTGGGAGCGCAGTGTCTGGAGCAGCAGCCGCCCTTCGGGGACGGCGGGGTAAGTGACGGGCGCGGCGGTGAAGTTGGCTTTCCCGGTGGCGGTGGGGAAGCTGCGGCTGTCCCTGGGGGCGTGGGGGAGGGCGAATCCACCGGGGTGCGCGACTTTGGTGTTGAAGTCCTCGAAGCCCGGGATGACATGGGCGATCCGGTCGCGGATCGTGGCGTAGTCCTGCCCGAACTCCTCCCATGGGGTGCGGCTGTCCGTACCGAGGACGCGGCGGGCGAGGCGGGTGACGATGGCGGTCTCGGACAGCAGGTGGGGGCTTGCGGGCTGGAGGCGGCCGCGGGAGGCGTGCACCATGCCCATGGAGTCCTCGACGGTCACGAACTGCTCGCCGCTCGCCTGGAGGTCGCGTTCGGTGCGGCCCAGGGTCGGCAGGATGAGGGCGCGGGTGCCGGTGACGGCGTGCGAGCGGTTGAGTTTCGTCGAGACGTGGACGGTGAGGCGGGCGCGCCGCATGGCGGCTTCGGTGACGTCGGTGTCGGGTGTCGCGGCGACGAAGTTGCCGCCCATGGCGAGGAACACCTTGGCGCGTCCGTCGCGCAGGGCATGGATGGCGCGGACGACGTCGAGACCGTGTTCGCGGGGTGGTGCGAAGCCGAACTCTTTCTCCAGGGCGTCGAGGAAGGCGGGTGCGGGGCGTTCGAAGATGCCCATGGTGCGGTCGCCCTGGACGTTGCTGTGCCCGCGTACGGGGCAGACGCCGGCGCCGGGGCGGCCGATGTTGCCGCGCAGAAGGAGGAAGTTGACGACTTCCTGGATGGTGGGGACGGCGTGTTTGTGCTGGGTGAGGCCCATGGCCCAGCAGACGATGGTGCGCCGGGAGGCGAGGATCATCTCCAGCGCGCGGTCGATCTCTTCGTGGGTGAGTCCGGTCGCGGCGAGCGTCTCGTCATCGCTGCCGCTGCCGCTGCCGCTGCCACTGCCAATGTCACTGCCGCTGCCGCCGCCGTCGGCGTTGTCGCCGCCCCGTGCCAGCTGTGCGAACTCCCCGAAGCCGTGGGTGTGTTCGCGGATGAAGTCTTCGTCGACGGCGCTGGGGGTATTGAGGATGCGGCGGTTGAAGGCGCGGAAGAGTGCCTGGTCGCCGCCGAGGCGTACTTGGAGGAAGAGGTCGGTGAGGGCGGTGCCGCCGCCGGCCAGGCCGCGCGGGGTCTGGGGGTTCTTGAAGCGCTCCAGACCGGCTTCGGGGAGCGGGTTGATCGAGATGATCTTCGCTCCGCCGGCCTTGGCCTTTTCCAGGGCGGTGAGCATCCGGGGGTGGTTGGTGCCCGGGTTCTGGCCGGCGATGATGATCAGGTCGGCCTGGTAGAGGTCCTCCAGGAGGACGCTGCCCTTGCCCACGCCGAGCGTTTCGGTCAGGGCGGAGCCCGACGACTCGTGGCACATGTTCGAGCAGTCGGGGAGGTTGTTGGTGCCGAATTCGCGGGCGAAGAGCTGGTAGAGGAAGGCGGCCTCGTTGCTGGTGCGCCCGGAGGTGTAGAAGACGGCTTCGTCGGGGGAGTCGAGGGCGGTCAGCTCCTCGCCGATGATGTCGAAGGCCTGCTCCCAGGGGACGGGGACGTAGTGGTCGGCGCCCTCGGGCAGGTACATGGGGTGGGTGAGGCGGCCCTGCTGGCCGAGCCAGTAGCCGCTGCGGGTGGCGAGGTCGGCGACGGAGTGGGCGGCGAAGAAGTCGGGGGTGACGCGGCGGAGGGTGGCTTCTTCGGCGACGGCCTTGGCGCCGTTCTCGCAGAACTCCGCGGTGTGCGGCTTGTCCGGCTCGGGCCAGGCGCAGCCGGGGCAGTCGAAGCCGTCCTGCTGGTTGACGCGGAGCAGGGTCAGGGCGGTGCGGCGGACGCCCATCTGTTTCTGCGAGATCCGCAGGGCGTGGGTGAGGGCCGGGAGCCCGACGGCGGCGTGCTGGGGTTCGCTGACCTGGGGCGCGTCCTGGACGGGGTCGGACGAGGGCGGCTTGCCTGCCATGACGCTCTCCCTTGAGCCGTGAGCTGGTGCTCGCTCCGCCGCGGGCATGGCGGATCGTTGCCGTACGTGTCCGATCCTGTCACGGTCCGGGGCGGTGGCGTAGTGGTGCGCGTAGTCGGTGTGCGGAGTGGTGCGCGGGGCGGGACCGTGTGCGGTACGGGGGACCGTGTGCGGTGCGGGACCGTGCGCGGGGCGGTCGCGGCGGGGATTGTCAGTGGGCCGTGGCAGGATCGGGGGCGTGGCAGCAAAGGCAGCGAAGAAGAACGAAGCGACCGGCACCGAGGCGGCGGCGGGTGGCCGTCCCCACCTGCTCCTGATGGACGGGCATTCCATGGCATACCGGGCGTTCTTCGCCCTGCCCGTGGAAAATTTCACCACCGTCACCGGGCAACCGACCAATGCGATCTACGGCTTCGCGTCGATGCTCGCGAACACGCTGCGCGACGAAGCGCCCACGCACTTCGCGGTGGCCTTCGACGTGTCCCGCAAGACCTGGCGGTCCGAGGAGTTCGCGGACTACAAGGCGAACCGCTCCAAGACCCCCGACGAATTCAAGGGCCAGGTCGAGCTGATCGGAGAGCTGCTCGACACGATGCGGGTCAAGCGCTTCGCCGTCGAGGGGTACGAGGCCGACGACGTCATCGCGACCCTCACCGAGCAGGCCACCGCCCAGGGCTTCGAGGTCTCGATCGTCACCGGCGACCGCGACTCCTTCCAGCTGGTCTCCGACGACGTCACGGTTCTCTACCCCACCAAGGGCGTCTCCGAGCTGACCCGGTTCACCCCGGAGAAGGTCTTCGAGAAGTACGGTCTCACCCCCGCCCAGTACCCGGATTTCGCCGCGCTGCGCGGCGACCCGTCCGACAACCTCCCGGGTATCCCCGGCGTCGGCGAGAAGACCGCCACGAAGTGGATCAACCAGTTCGGCTCGTTCGCGGAGCTGGTCGAGCGCGCCGACGAGGTCAAGGGCAAGGCCGGTGCTAACCTCCGCGAGCACCTGGAAGCGGTGAAGCTCAACCGCCGCCTCACGGAGATGGTGCGTGACGTCGAGCTGTCCTGTGGCCCCGGGGAGCTGACCCGCGAGGCCTACGACCGCGAGGCCCTCAAGGTGTTCCTCAACGCCCTGGAGATCCGCAACCCGGGCCTCCGCGACCGGCTCCTCGCCGTCGACCCGGGTGCCGCCGAGACGGCCGAGGAGGCCGCGCCCGCCGCCGGTGTCGAGGTGGACGGCACGGTCATCGGCGCCGGCGAACTCGCTCCGTGGCTGGCCGAACACGGCACCGGCCCCCTGGGCATGGCCACCGTCGACGTATGGAGCCTGGGCAGCGGAAACGTCGCCGAGGTCGCGCTCGCCACCTCCGGCGGCCCCGCCGTCTGGTTCGACCCGTCCCAGCTGGACGAGGCCGACGAGCAGGCGTTCGCCGCCTGGAGCGCCGACGCCGCCCGCCCCAAGGTGCTGCACAACGCCAAGGGCCTCATGCGGGTCTTCGGTGAGCACGGCTGGCACATCGACGGCGTCACCATGGACACCGCCCTGGCCGCCTACCTGGTCAAGCCCGGCCGCCGCTCCTTCGCCCTGGACGTCCTGTCCATCGAGTACCTCGGCCGCGATCTCGCCCCGGCCGCGCCCGGCGACGGCCAGCTGGCGTTCGGCGCCGACGAACAGGCCGAAGCCGACGCCCTGATGGCACAGGCGCGCACCGTCCTGGACCTGGGGACGGCCTTCGAGGCGAAACTGGCCGAGGTCGGCGCGGCCGAGCTGCTGCGCGAGGTGGAGCTCCCGACCAGTCGGCTGCTCGCGCGGATGGAACGGGCCGGCATCGCCGCCGACCGGACCTGGCTGGAACGGATGGAGCAGCAGTTCGCCGGCGCCGTACAGCAGGCTGTCCAGGAGGCGCATGCCGCCGCCGGCCACGAGTTCAACCTGGGTTCCCCCAAGCAGCTGCAGGAAGTCCTCTTCGGCGAGCTGGGTCTGCCCAAGACCAAGAAGACCAAGACCGGCTACACCACCGACGCCGACGCCCTCGCCTGGCTGGCCGCGCAGACCGACAACGAACTCCCGGTGATCATGCTGCGCCACCGTGAGCAGGCCAAGCTGCGCACCACCGTCGAGGGTCTGATCAAGACCATCGCCGCGGACGGCCGGATCCACACCACCTTCAACCAGACCGTCGCCGCCACCGGCCGGCTCTCCTCCACGGACCCCAACCTGCAGAACATCCCCGTCCGCACGGACGAGGGACGGGCGATCCGCCGCGGTTTCGTCGTCGGCGACGGCTTCGAGTCACTGCTGACGGCCGACTACAGCCAGATCGAACTGCGTGTGATGGCCCACCTCTCCGAGGACGAGGGCCTGATCGAGGCTTTCACCTCCGGCGAGGACCTGCACACCACCGTCGCCTCCCAGGTCTTCAACGTCGCCAAGACCGAGGTCGACGCCGAGATGCGCCGCAAGATCAAGGCGATGTCCTACGGCCTCGCCTACGGCCTGTCGGCCTTCGGTCTCTCCCAGCAGCTGGGCATCCAGCCCGACGAGGCCCGCAAGCTGATGGACACCTACTTCGAGCGGTTCGGCGGGGTCCGCGACTACCTTCGCCGGGTCGTCGACGAAGCCCGCGCCACCGGCTACACCGAGACCATGCTCGGCCGCCGCCGCTACCTGCCGGACCTCAACAGCGACAACCGCCAGCGCCGTGAGATGGCCGAGCGGATGGCGCTCAACGCCCCCATCCAGGGCACCGCCGCCGACATCGTCAAGATCGCGATGCTGCGGGTCGACGCGGCACTGCGTGCGGCCGGACTGGAATCCCGGCTGCTGCTGCAGGTCCACGACGAAATCGTGGTCGAGGTGGCCCCCGGCGAGCGCTCCGCAGTCGAAGACCTGGTCCGCCGCGAAATGGCCGACGCGGTCGAACTGCGCGCCCCTCTCGACGTCTCGGTCGGCTCCGGCAAGGACTGGGAGTCGGCCGCACACTGACCGGACGTGGCGGCCTGACGGGTGGATGCGGGGACCTGACGGGCAGACGCGGAGGTCTGAGGGGCGGGCGCGGCGGTGCGGTTCAGCCGACGGTGGGCGACGCCGCCGGCGCGCCCGCCGCCGCACCGTGGGTCGGGTCCGTCGCCGTACTGAGGGCCGCACCCGTCGCCGTACTGGGTGCTGCCTCCACGGTCGCGCCGATGGCTCCCGTGGCGGTGGCCTTCGTGCGGTGGCCCCCGCAGCGGTGGCTCCCGTGGCGGCGGCCTTCGTGCAGTGGCCCCCGCGGCGGTGGCTCCCGCTGCAGGGGCTCCCATACGTGTGGCCCCGCGCCGGTCGGCGTACCCCGCAACGTCCCCGCCGCAGGGCGGCTCAGGCCGTGCGCCGAACCAGCAGCCGCACCGCCGTCCCGTACAGCACCAGCCCCGCGCAGAGGCCAGCACCCGCACCGAACAGCACGGTCGGAACGTAGTCGAACCAGCCCGCCGTCTCCCCGTACTCCGCGTACGCCCGCACCGTACGATGCGCCGCACCGAGCAGCACGCAGAGCACCAGCGGCACGCTCAGCAGCAACCGCACCCCCACCGTCAACGACGGAACGGCGCCACCGGCCCCGGCCGCGCCCACCGCGCCATCGCCATCCCCGTCACCGCCACCCTCTCTGCCGCTGCCACTGCTGCCACCGCTGCTACTGCTGCCACCGCTGCCGTCACCGAGACCGCCGCCCCGCAGCGCCGACCACACAAACCATCCCATCGCTGCCATCGCCACCGCCGACGTCCCGTACTGCACATATGTCGCCGCCGGCACACCGCCCATCACACCGTCCAGCCCCGGCACCAGCCGAGTGCCCCAGCGGCCCACGTGGGTAAAGGAGTCCCACACCACATGGGTCGCCGACCCGAGCACCGCGGACACCGTGAACCGAGCGGCCAGTACGGCGAGTTCACGGCCCCCACGCGGCTGCCACGGCCGCCCCCGCACCCATGCGCACACCCGTCCCCGCCACGCCCTGGGCAACAGGGCCAGCACCGGCTCACGCACCAGCAGCCAGCCCGCGACGAGCGCGACGGTGACCAGCACATCCACCGTCAGCGCACCGGGCAGCGAGTGGGTGAACGTCCCGAACTCCATCCCGCCCGGCACCACCGAGTCCGCGTAGTACGTCATGTCCGGCGCGAACGCCCCCGCGACAAGCGCCGAGGCGACCAGCGGACCGCGCGCCGCCCCGGTCCGCCGCATGACCGGCAGCACCGCCGCGGCATGGCTGAGCGTGAACGGCATACACTCCTCCTTGATCGATTCGGATCATTATGTGACCGATCAGGTGGTAGATGCCGGGCCCGAGTTGTCGTAGTGTGCCGGAGTTCGGCAGCGCCGGGGAGCGCAACACCACGACAACAACGCGGCGTCAACGCGCGGCGGTCCACGCGGAGGGGAACCACACATGGCAGCCATATCCCGTAGGCGGCTCCGTAGGGGAGCGGCCTCGACGGCCGTGGCGGCCCTGGTGCTCGCCGCCCTGACGGCTTCCCAGTCGCCGGCCGTCACCAGCGCCGCCGCCAAGGGACGCCAGCCCGGCCTGCCCCCCGCCGACACCCCCATCGACGGCGGCTCCCCGTACTACACCGACCTTCCGCCCCTCAACAGCCCCGTACCGCCCGGCGGTTCTCGGCACTCCGCTCCCGGCGCCGGGGCCCGCGACGGCGATACCCTCGCCACCGGCCCCGCCGAGGCCGGCATCCCCGCCACCGTCCTCGCCGCGTACAAGAACGCCGCCTCCCGGATCAGCGCCTCGGACCCGGGCTGCCGGCTCCCCTGGCAACTGCTCGCCGGTATCGGCAAGGTCGAATCCGGCCAGGCCCGTGGCGGAGCCGTCGACGCCGAAGGCACCACCCTCCAGCCGATCCTCGGCCCCCAGCTCAACGGCCAGGGCTTCGCCCAGATCCTCGACACCGACGGCGGGCGCTACGACGGCGACCTCACCCACGACCGCGCCGTCGGCCCCATGCAGTTCATCCCCTCCACCTGGTCCCAGGACGGCCCTGACGGCACCGGCTGGGGCGCCGACGGCAACGGCGACGGCAAGAAGGACCCTCACAACATCTTCGACGCCGCACTCGCCGCCGGCCACTACCTCTGCTCCGGCGGCCGCGACCTCTCCTCCCAGCAGGACCTGGACCGGGCGATACTCGGCTACAACAATTCCCGGGACTACCTGCGCACTGTGCTGTCCTGGTACACGTTCTACCGCAACGGCACCCACGAGGTACCCGACGGCAAGGGCGTACTCCCCGTGCACCGCAACGGACGTGGACACCTCGAGACCGCCACCGGACCCGGCACCCACACCGTCCCTGGTCCCGGCACCCGTCGGCCCGACGGCCGCAAGGACCACCACCGGGACTCCACCACCCGGGACGAACGCCCCCGCCACGACGGGCCGAAGCCGAACAAGCCGGCCAACCCGGCCACCCCCGATCCGGGCACCCCCACCCGCCCGGACACCCCCACTCCCAAGCCCAAGCCCGCGCCCAAACCCACGCCCGTCCCTGACCGCACCCCCAAGCCGCCCGCCGAACCCGCCCCCCTCACCGCCCTCCAGCGGATCGGTTCGGCTGACGACAACCTGACCGCCATCGCCGGCACCGACTTCGCCACCGTGCTCCGGGTACGCGCCGAGGACTCCACCGGCAAGCCGGTCGCCGGTGCTCCCGTCCGCTTCGCCCTCCCCGCGACCACCGACGCCCGCTTCCCCGGCGGCGCGACCGCCGTCACCGTCGCCACCGGCAAGGGCGGCCTGGCCACCGCGCCCACCCTGCACGCGGGCGACAGGACCGGCACGTTCACCGTCCAGGCGACGGCCACCGGCCGTACCGTGCCGCCCGTCCGCTTCGAGGCCACCGTCCAGCCCAAGCCGACCCCCAAGGCCGACCAGCTCACCCGCACCTCGGACAAGGACCTCACGGCCACCGCAGGCCGAGCCTTCGCGGACGACGCCATCGAGGTCAAGGCGACCTACCAGGGCAAGATCGCCGCAGGCGTACCCCTCACCGCAACCATGGTCACCGCCGACCCGGACCACCCCACCGAAAACAACCACGGCCCCTACTTCAAGCACTCCAAGGACCCCAAGGGCTCCAAGGACCCCAAGGGTGGCAACCCCACCGGCACAAGCACCCTGACGGACAACAGCCAAGAGCCGACCCGTACCCTCACCGGCCTCACCACGGACGCCAACGGCCTGCTCAAGCTCCCCAAGATCTACACCGACACGCACACCGGAACATTCCTCCTGCAACTGACCACCGCAGACGGCAACACCACCCTCACCATCCCCCTCAAGGTCACCACCCCCACCACCCCCACCACTCCCATCACCCCCGCCTCCTCCTGACCCTCCTGACCCACCGTTCCCCGGACCGCCGTCCTGCCCCTCGCCCAGGGCAGGACGGCGGTGCCACGCCAGGGGCCGACAGCCACCGCACACCCCGGGTGCGCAGACGCACCAGCACGCCCGGTGCACCCGACGCTCCCGCTCTCCGAGCACCCCGATGCTCTGACTCTCCCCTTGCTCCGGTGCAACGTGTTCTCATCTCGCCCACCCGTTGCTACGGTGCCCCCGCCTGACGCTGTATCAGCTCACCGGGAGGCCGGCCATGCGCGCCCTGACAGCAGCCGCGGTCGGACTGGTCGCGGCATTCGCTCTCACCTTCGCCATCACGGCGTTCGGTGCGCCCAGCGGCACCACCTCGCCCAAGCCGCTGCTCACCACCGTCCCCAAGCACCCTTGAGGGAGGCGCGCCCCCGCCATGCGCCGTACAGCCAGCCTGATCCTGCTCGCCTTCGCCGTCTTCTTCACCGCGCTGTCCCCGCTCATGCGCTGGTACGCCTTCCCCCGGCTCGCCAAGGTCCCGCCCGGCCAGTACCAGAACATGGTCCTGGAGGCCAAGCCCGCCACCCTCATCGACTACGGCACGATGAAGGCCGAGCAGGTCCCCAAGGTCACCATCGTTCAGACGCTGAAGGGCAACGTCGCCGCATCCGACCGCATCGAGAAGACCGCCGGCCGCGATGTCGTCGTCTGGGACGCACTGTCCTACGTCGTCGGCCCCGACGGCGCGATGGTCTCCGAAGTCCCCGAGCGCTACATCTTCGACGCGCACTCCCAGGAACCCGTGCACGCCACCGGCGAGATGGTTGACGGCGACCCCGTACGCCGCGAGGGCATCGAGTACAAGTGGCCGTTCCTCACCGAGAAGCGCGACTACACCTACTTTGACGCCCAGACCCGCACCTCCGCCCCCATCCACTACAAGGGCACCCGCACCTTCCGAGGTCTGGAGGTCTACTACTTCGAGCAGACCGTCCCGTGGACCAAGGTTCCGCTCCCCAGCAAGCTGCCGGTCAAGGGCATCACGCCGGAGTCGGTCGAGAAGACGGGCACCACGCGGTGGTACACCACCAAGCGGATGTTCTGGGTGGACCCGACTACCGGTGCTCCGGTCAACGGCCAGGAAATCCATAGGGAAGAGCTGCGCGGTGGCTACCTGCTGCCCGGTGGCGGCAAGGTCACCGCGTTCGCCGGCCATGTGAAGATGCGCGACGACTACGTTGACTCCACCGTCGCCCTTGTCGCGTCCCAGCGCCGGCTGGTCCTGCTGCTCACCAGTTACCTCCCGTGGGGGTTCCTCGTACTGGGCGCCGTACTGCTCTCACTGTCGCTGTACCTTGAGGCCCGTAGCCGTGCCCGCACGAGTAGCCGGCGGCGTTCCGGCCCTGGGGTCGTCATCGCTGGTCGGGCCCCGTCGCCGGCCCAGCCGACGCCCGCCGACTGAAGTCTGTGTCCTGTGGGTTGCCTGTGGGTTGCCTGTGCCTGCTGTGTGCCTCCTTCATATTGCGGCAACGAATACGCACCGTGATTTTGTTCCGGCTGCGTGTGACGTTCTGTGATTTCAGGGGCGTGGAGGTGCGATGTGGGGGGTGGGTAGGGGGTGGGTAGGGGATTGCCCTTAAGGGGCCCGGCCGGCGCACATCGGCCCGCCTCAGAGGGGCCTGAGGGCGTCCGGAGGGGCCGGAGTTCTGGATTGGGATGGTGGTGAGGGTCAGTGGCGATTGAGGCGGGCTGATGTGTGCCGGGTCGGTTCGGCGGTGGAAGGGTCCTCCGGCCAGGGGTGTTTGGGGTAGCGGCCGCGCAACTCCGCTCGTACGGAACGGTATCCGTCCCGCCAGAAGGAGGCGAGATCGGCCGTGACAGCGGCGGGCCGGCCGGCGGGGGAGAGCAGGTGCACCAGTACGGGTACCCGGCCGCGAGCCAATCGGGGCGACTCCTGCAGGCCGAAGAGTTCCTGCAGCTTCACGGCCAGCACGGGCTGCTCGCCGCCGTAATCGACCCGTATGCGGGAACCGCTCGGCACCTCGATCCGCTCCGGGGCGAGTGCGTCGAAGTGGGCCGCCTCTCCTGTTGCCCACGGCAGCAGCCGGGCCAGTGCCTGGCCCGCATCCACCCGTTCCAGATCGGACCGCCGGCGCGCCCTGTCCAGTTCCACGCCCAGCCAGTCCTCGACCCGCTCCAGCAGTGCCGCGTCCGACACATCGGGCCAGGGAGCGCCCAACTCGCGGTGTACGAACGCCATCCGCTGCCGCAGCGCCACCGCGGCGGGTGGCCACCTCAGCAAACCGAGGCCCTCCCGCCGAAGGCCCGACACCACGGCCTGCCGTAGCAGTGCCGGGTCGGGTGCGCTCAGCGGACGTGACGCCAGCTCGATCGCCCCCAGCCGGGTTACCGACCGGGCCATCACCTCGCCGTCCGACCAGCGGACCTCTTCCCCCGAGGAGTACAACGCGCCTGCCGCCACGCGTGCCGTCTCCTCATCGATCACCGCCGCCAGCCGCACCCGTGCCGACGCCGCCGCCACCGGCCGGTCCGCCACCGCGACCGCCAGCCACCCCGCGTCCCGCAGCCGCGAACCGTCCCCGGCCCGGGTCCCGGGCCCCGCCCCGGCCCCCGCCAGCTCGGCACCGGTCCCGGATGCCATGAGGTAGCTCCCCACACCACGGGCCCGCGCCACCCGCTCCGGGAACGCCAGCGCGGCGATGAGGCCGGCGACGGCGTCATCACCGCCGTTGGGCGCGCCCTCGTCGGTGCTTCCGGCCGCGCCGGCCTGCCGTCCCGCTGCCGTGAGTCGCCGCGCTTCCTGCCGCCACCGTGCGGCGTACGCGTCGCCGCCACGGCGTACCGTGCGCCAGGCGGTCGTCAGATCGTCCCCGTACGACCGTGGTGGCTCCTCGCTCAGCAGGGCGACCACTTCCGCGGCCCGCCGTATGCCGACCTCGGCCGCACCGTCCAGCAGGGCGCGCGCCAGCCGGGGATGCACGCCGAGCCGGGCCATCCGTACGCCCCGGTCCGTGGCCCGGCCGTCCGTGTCCAGAGCGCCGACGGCCGTGAGCACCTCCCGGGCCGCGGTCAGCGCACCCGCCGGCGGCGCGTCGAGCAGCGCCAGACCGTCGGCGGCCGGGTCGCCCCAGCAGGCCGCCTGCAGGGCGAACGCCGTCAGGTCGGCGACCTTGATCTCCGGCTCGGGAAACGCCGGCAGCCGCCCGTCCTCGCCCTCCGGCCAGCAGCGGTAGACCACACCCGGTGCCTCGCGCCCCGCCCGGCCCGCGCGCTGGCGGGCCGCCGCCCGGGAGGCCCGTACGGTCGTCAGCGCGCTCAGCCCCCGTGCGTGATCCATCCGGGGCACCCGCGCCAGTCCGCTGTCCACCACGACCCGCACGCCCGGCACGGTCAGGCTCGACTCCGCCACCGAGGTCGCCAGCACCACCCGCCGGACGCCGTCCCCGCCCGCCAGTACCGCGTCCTGGACCTCGGCCGGTGCCCGCCCGTGCACCTGCAGCACTTCGGCGTCCACCCCGGCCAGTTCCCCGGCGACCCGCCCGATCTCCCCGACACCGGGCAGGAAGCAGAGCACGTCGCCCGCCTGCTCGCGCAGCGCCCGGCGCACCACGCCCGCCATATGTGTCAGCAGTGCCGGATCCACCCGCATGCCGTGCGGCGGCCGCACCGGCCGTTCCGGCGGCGTCCACACCACCTCCACCGGATGTGACACACCCGCCGCCTCGACCACCGGGGCAGGCCCTGCCGAGCCGCCCAGCAGCCCGGCCCACCCCTCGGCGTCCGTCGTCGCCGACGCGGCCACCAGTCGCAGGTCGGGGCGGAGCGTCTCCCGTACGTCCAGGAGGAACGCCGCGGAGGTGTCGGCGTCGAGATGCCGTTCATGGCACTCGTCCAGCACCACGACATCCACCCCGGCCAGTTCCGGGTCGCGCTGCAGCCGCTGCAGCAGTACGCCGGTGGTCACCACCTCCACGGCGGTGTGCGGCCCCACCCGCCGCTCACCGCGCACTGTGAAGCCGACTCTGCTGCCCGTCGCCCGGCCACCACCCCCGTCGGCGATGTTCTTGCCGCCCCCGCCGGGGATGCTCTCGCCGAGCAGCCAGGCCATCCGCCGTGCGGCCGCCCGGGCCGCGATCCGCCGTGGCTCGGCGACAAGCACCCGCCGCAGCGGCCCGTTGCCGGTCAGACCCGCGAGGTCCAACGGCACCAGGGTCGTCTTGCCGGTGCCGGGCGGTGCGCACAGCACCGCGCTGCCGGCCTCGTCGAGGGCGGTGCGCAGCGCGGGCAGGGCGGTCCGTACGGGCAGCTGGGCGAGGGCGTCACGGTCGGTCACGTCCCCCAGTGTGCCGTCCGCCACTGACAGCGCTGCCGCTCCGGCCGGCCCGCGCCACTTCCCCCGCTGTGCCCCGGGACTTCCCCCGCCGTGCCCCGGGCGCGGACACATGCCTCGTACGCCGCGAATCGGCTCCGGCCCCTGCGGGGAGCTACGCGTCCGCCTCGCACACGAAGATCGCCGTTCCCGGGATCAGATGCCCGCGCAGCGGGGACCAGCCGCCCCATTCCTGGGTGTTCCCTTCCGGCCATTCCGGCTCGACGAGATCCAGCAGCCGGAATCCGGCCGTCACCACGTCCCGTACGCGGTCCCCCAGTGTCCGGTGGTGCTCGACGTACACCGCCCGGCCGGCCGCGTCCTGCTCGACGTACGGCGTGCGGTCGAAGTACGAGGCCGCGACCGACAGCCCCTCGGGGCCCGGCTCGTCCGGGAAGGCCCACCGGATGGGGTGGGTCACCGAGAAGACGAAGCGGCCGCCCGGCCGCAGTACCCGGCGGACCTCGCGCAGCACGCGCACCGGGTCCGCGACGAACGGCAGCGCGCCGTACGCGGAACAGGCCAGGTCGAAGCTGCCGTCCCGGAACGGCAGGGCCCCGGCGTCCGCCTCCACCAGCTGCGTCACCGCGTCCGTCGTGGCGTCGGCGATCCGCAGTGCGTGCTGGAGCTGCCGGTGCGAGATGTCGAGCGCCACCGGGAGCGCGCCCTGTGCCGCCAGCCAGCGGGAGCACTGCGCCGCGCCGGCCCCGATCTCCAGGACTCGCCGGCCCTTCAGTCCGGTGGCGGGGCCGAGCAGTGCGGCGTCCGCCTCGTCCAGCCCTTCGGGGCCCCAGACGAACCGGTCGTCTCCGAGGAACGCGCCGTGTTCGCTCTGGTACTCGTCGGCGTTGCTGTCCCACCAGCCCCGGTTGGCGCGGCTGCTTTCGGTGTCCGAGGCGTCACGGCGGGTCGCCTCCGGCTCGTGGTCTTGGTTCATCGCGCCTGTCGTCGTAGTCTTCGCTGTGCTTGTAGCCGCAGGGCTGTGAGGCCGTACGACCTTGCGGAACACCGTGTGCGCCAGGTATGGGGCGTTCTGTCCTGGGTGTACGCGTTCGCGCATTGACCGTGTCCGGCTGCCCCCGTATGCTACAAGTTGCGCTGCGGGCCTGCGCGCCTCGGACGGAGCAGGCCGCGCTCGCATCTGTATGCACCTCTCGGTTTTGAGGCGTTCCGGGTCGTCCCGAGTGCTCCGGCATCCACGGACTTCCGGAGAAAGCGTCTCTGACACTGTCCGGCTTATGCAGAAGCGATACGGGCTCTCGGCGTAGCAGTACCTACGACTTCAATGTCCGTACCGGAGCCCTTTCCCACATGACGAGCAGCACCGAGACCACCGCCACCACTCCGCAGGTTGCGGTCAACGACATCGGTAACGAGGAAGCCTTCCTCGCCGCGATCGACGAGACGATCAAGTACTTCAACGACGGCGACATCGTCGACGGCGTCATCGTGAAGGTCGACCGGGACGAGGTCCTGCTCGACATCGGTTACAAGACCGAAGGCGTCATCCCGAGCCGTGAGCTCTCGATCAAGCACGACGTCGACCCCAACGAGGTCGTCGCCGTCGGTGACGAGATCGAGGCCCTCGTCCTCCAGAAGGAGGACAAGGAAGGCCGCCTGATCCTCTCGAAGAAGCGCGCCCAGTACGAGCGTGCCTGGGGCACCATCGAGAAGATCAAGGAAGAGGACGGCATCGTCACCGGTACCGTCATCGAGGTCGTCAAGGGTGGTCTCATCCTCGACATCGGCCTCCGTGGCTTCCTCCCGGCCTCCCTGGTCGAGATGCGCCGCGTCCGCGACCTGCAGCCCTACGTGGGCAAGGAGCTCGAGGCCAAGATCATCGAGCTCGACAAGAACCGCAACAACGTGGTCCTGTCCCGCCGTGCCTGGCTGGAGCAGACCCAGAGCGAGGTCCGCCAGACCTTCCTCACCACCCTGCAGAAGGGCCAGGTGCGCTCCGGCGTCGTCTCCTCCATCGTCAACTTCGGTGCCTTCGTGGACCTGGGTGGCGTCGACGGTCTGGTCCACGTCTCCGAGCTGTCCTGGAAGCACATCGACCACCCGTCCGAGGTCGTCGAGGTCGGCCAGGAGGTCACGGTCGAGGTCCTGGACGTCGACATGGACCGCGAGCGCGTCTCCCTGTCGCTCAAGGCGACCCAGGAAGACCCGTGGCAGCAGTTCGCCCGGACCCACCAGATCGGTCAGGTCGTCCCGGGTAAGGTCACCAAGCTCGTTCCGTTCGGTGCGTTCGTCCGTGTCGACGAGGGCATCGAGGGCCTGGTCCACATCTCCGAGCTGGCCGAGCGCCACGTGGAGATCCCGGAGCAGGTCGTCCAGGTCAACGACGAGATCTTCGTCAAGGTCATCGACATCGACCTCGAGCGCCGTCGCATCAGCCTCTCGCTGAAGCAGGCCAACGAGTCCTTCGGTGCCGACCCGATGGCGGTCGAGTTCGACCCGACCCTGTACGGCATGGCCGCGTCCTACGACGACCAGGGCAACTACATCTACCCCGAGGGCTTCGACCCGGAGACCAACGACTGGCTGGAGGGCTACGAGGCCCAGCGCGAGGCGTGGGAGCAGCAGTACGCTGAGGCCCAGGCGCGCTTCGAGCAGCACCAGGCCCAGGTCATCAAGTCCCGCGAGGCCGACGAGCAGGCTGCGGCCGAGGGCGCTGCGGCGCCGGCGGCCCAGGGCGGCGGCCAGGCCGGTGGCCAGGCCGGTGGCGGCTCGTACTCCTCGGAGTCGGCGGACAACTCCGGCGCCCTGGCGTCGGACGAGGCGCTCGCCGCGCTCCGCGAGAAGCTGGCCGGCGGCCAGAGCTGAGCTTGCGCCGACAGCGGCGGCTCGCCGCTAGGCACTAGCCGATAGACGAAGGCCCGTTCCCTTCCGGGGGAGCGGGCCTTCGTCGTGCTTCCCGGCGTATGCCCCGTCGGTGAGGCGGATGCGGTCGCCCGGACCGGCGGCGATGAGCGGGCAGAAGGACGGGCAGTGCCCAACTTCCTTGCTCGTGGCGCGGGCAGCGTGTCCGGAAAGGGGCGAGGCGTGTCCCGGACCGGGAATGCCTGCGGGTGATCGTGCGTTGGCGTTCATGAGAACGAGGAGGAGCGGTCACTGTGTTGGATCCCCAGAGTTTGTACGCGTGGGTGCCGAGCGGGCTCGCCGAGGTCGAGGCGCTCGCTTCCAGGGACTCCGCCGGACTGGTGTTGCTGTACCACTTCGACGGGTACATCGACGCCGGCGAGACCGGCGACCAGATCGTGCGCCGGCTGCTCGACGGCCTGCCGAACGAGGTCGTCGCACGCTTCGACCACGACCGCCTCGTCGACTACCGCGCCCGCCGTCCGCTGCTCACCTTCGAACGCGACCGCTGGACGGCGTACGAGACTCCGCGCATCGAGCTGCGGCTGGTGCGCGACACCACCGGCGCGCCGTTCCTGCTGCTGTCCGGACCCGAGCCGGACGTCGAGTGGGAGCGCTTCGCGGCCGCCGTGCAGCAGATCGTGGAGCGGCTCGGGGTGCGCCTCTCGGTGAACTTCCACGGGATCCCCATGGGCGTCCCGCACACCCGTCCCGTGGGCATCACCCCGCACGGCAACCGCACCGACCTGATGCCGGGGCACGCCAGTTTCTTCGACGAGGCCCAGGTGCCCGGCAGCGCGGAGGCGCTGATCGAGTTCCGGCTGGCCGAGGCGGGGCACGACGTCCTGGGCGTGGCCGCTCATGTGCCGCACTACATCGCCCGGTCCGCCTATCCGGATGCCGCGCTGACCGCCCTGGAGGCGGTGACGGCCGCGACCGGGCTGGTGCTGCCCGGTGCGGCCCATGCGCTGCGGACGGAGGCGCTGAGGACTCAGGAGGAGATCGAGCGGCAGATCTCGGAGGGCGACGAGGAGCTGGTCGCCCTGGTCAGCGGGCTTGAGCACCAGTACGACGCGGTGGCCGGTGCGGAGACCCGGGGCAACCTGGTGGCCGAGCCGGTGGAGCTCCCGTCTGCCGACGAGATCGGGAGGGAATTCGAGCGCTTTCTGGCGGAACGAGAGGGCGACGGCGGCGGGGACGGGCGCTGAAACGGGCCGGTGCTGCCCTGGCGGCCGCTCTCCCGGGCATCGGCCGCCCCGGAGGGCCGTATAGCGTGGGCCCATGGTGAAGGTGGGGCTGACCGGCGGCATCGGTGCGGGCAAGAGTGAGGTTTCGCGGTTGCTGGCGTCGTACGGCGCGGTGATCGTGGACGCGGACGTGATCGCACGCGAGGTCGTCGAGCCGGGGACCCCCGGACTGGCGGCGGTGGTCGAGGAGTTCGGGGACGGCGTCCTCACGCCCGAGGGAACCCTGGACCGGCCCAAGCTGGGTGCCATCGTGTTCGCCGACCCCGAGAGACGCAAGGCGCTGAACGCGATCGTGCACCCGCTGGTGGGTGCACGATCGGCCGCGCTCGAAGCGGCGGCCGGAACGGACGCCGTGGTGGTCCATGACGTGCCGCTGCTGGCGGAGAACGGCCTGGCGCCGCTGTACGACCTGGTGGTCGTGGTCGATGCCGCCCCGCGGACCCAGCTGGACCGGCTGGTGCGGTTGCGCGGTATGGCGGAGGACGAGGCGAAGGCCCGGATGGCGGCCCAGGCGACCCGCGAACAGCGGCTGGCCGTCGCGGACCTCGTCATCGACAACGACGGTCCACTGGAGGACCTGGAACCCCAGGTCCGCGCCGTATGGGAGCGCCTGCGGGAGGCCTGACGCCGGGTACTGTCCCGCCGTCGGCCCCGCAAGCCTGTGCTCGGGAATGCCGCGTCCGTGGGGATTGTTGTGGCCGCAGTAACGCCGTACGGTCCGTCGTTGACGCATGCCTCCCCGGCTGTAAGGCACCGGCGGCGGCGTACGAGAGGAGCAGGCAGTGCCCGAGCGCAGTCCCGAGACGCATGTCATCGACTTCCGCGCCGCAGAGCAGCTGTTGGCGGCCCGCGACCCACGTGGCGCGATCCGCTTGCTGGACTCTGTCATCACGGCACACCCCGAGAACACCGCGGCCCGGCTGCTGCGTGCCCGTGCCTTCTTTCTCGCCGCCCAACTCCGTCCGGCGGAACTCGAGTTCCAGATCGTGCTGGAGCGTGAGCCGGACAACGCTTTCGCCCACTTCGCACTCGGCCGCACCCTGGAGCGCGCCAACCGCTCCGACGAGGCGTTGCGCCACTTCCGGCTGGCCGCCGCCCTCGAACCACGACCGGAGTTCATCCGCGCGGCCCGCTTCGTGCGCGACGCCCCCGGCGACGGCGGACACAGCGCCTAGGGAGCGCGCCACTCCGTTACGGTCTGGTACCGCGTCGGCGGCTGGGGTCGTTCCGTATGCCGAACGCGTCGTTCCGGCCGCGGTCGGGCTCGTACGGAGGTATGTCCCGACCGGGCTGGTAGTGCGGTCCCTGGCGGATGTGGCGGACCACCACGACCAGGTCCGTCGCCGCCACCACGGCCAAGGCGGCACACGCCGCTGCCCACTCCGGCCGGCCGGCGTCGGCGAAGAACACGGCCCCGGCGATGGCCCACAGCAAGCCCCATAGCGCCAGCCCACAGCGCAGTCTCAGCGGGCTGCGCGCGTGCAGGGGCTCATCTCCCGTACGCATCGGCACTCATCTCCCATCTCCAGGATCCTCCCGGCCGGGCCGCTCGTCACGTGTCGCTCCGGCCCCTGTCCGTCGTCCGGATTCGTCATGTTCTCGATGTCCTCGGCTGCCCTCCGGGGGATGCGGGTCGCCGGCCGGGTGGCTGTTGATCCAGGACAGCCCGCCGATGTCGAACAGTGACCGGGCGCGGGTGACGGCGACATACGCCAGACGGGCCTCGTCGATGTCGACCGGCCCGGGGAGCGGTGCCCCGTCCGCGTCGTGTTCGTCGAGGTCGTCAGGGCCGGTGAAGTCGTCCGCGATGCGTACACTCGCCCACTCCCGGCCCTTGGCACGGTGCGCCGTGGACACCGTCACCTCGGCGGAGTCCTCGGGAGAGAGCCGGTCCAGCGCGCGCAGGAGGGATGCCGTGCCGTGTTCGTCGACGAGCTCCAGCAGCGGCAGCAGATCCCGGCCGGCCGGGTCGGACTCGGCGTACTCGCGGAGTTCCGGCCAGGTCTCGAAGAGCGTCAGCTCGGGATGGGTGGTGCGGCGGCCGGCCTCGAGATCGTGCGCGGCGCGGGCGAGGGCGCTCAGTGCCTCGCCGCCGCCGGCGAGCGCGACCCGGCGGTCCGCGTCCAGCTGCCGTATCACTTCGACCATCGCCCCCACGTTCGTCCGGCACAGGATGGCTTCCGGCGCACGGAGCGGGCGTAACTCCGTCTCCCGGCAGGGGGAACCCGTGAGCCGGATCGGTGCGCCGACGATCGTCAGCCAGCGGTTGGCCTCGGCGGCCAGTGCCGGTCCGAAGCGGAAGGAGTGGGAGAGGCTGAGCTGTCTGCCGTCGAATCCGGTCATCACGTCCCGCGCGCCGCGCCAGCCGTAGATGGCCTGTGCGGAGTCCCCGACCAGGACGAGCTGGGCGTGGTCGCGTTGGGCCGTGACGACTTGCTCGACCACCGGGTTGGTGTCCTGCGCCTCGTCCAGCAGCAGGAAGTCCGCCGGGATGACGGGGGCGCTCAGCGCCCACATCTTCAGGTAGTGGTCGTGCTCGAAGCGGACGGCGCCGTGGTCCGGATGCTGCAGATCGGCCCAGGCCTTGTGCGCGAAGGGGAGGACGAGGTCGGCGAGGGCGGCGTGCAGCGGCGGAGACTCGGCTCCGCGCAACGGCGGGACGTGGTGGGCGGCGATCTTGCTGTCCGCCGACTGGCAGAAGCGGGTGACGGTACGCAGGACCGTGTGGGAGAGCGCCTTGTTGTCGACCTTGCGGGCGCCGATCCGGACGGACATGCCGTCGTCGATACCCAACGCCGCGCCGGTGCGCCAGCCGGCCTGCCGTGGGGCGTTCATCCGCGCCCGGTACTTCCGGCCCACGGCGGTGTAGGCGAGGGCGTGGGCCGTTCCGCAGGCCACCTCGGCGGGGAATTCCCGGGCGGCGTGCCGGGCGACGGCTCTGTTGAAGGCGATATAGCGGCCGAGCCGGCCCTGCCGCCGCGCCGAGTGCGCAAGCATCGCGAGGGTCGTGGTCTTGCCCGTGCCGGCGCCGGCCTGGATCACGAGGTGGGCGCCGGTGGGGAAGGCCTCCGCCGCGGCGTGCTGTTCGGGCGTGGGTGTGCGGTGGGGGTTGGGGATGTGGGTGGAGTGAGTGGAGTGCGTGGTCATGCGTGGCTCCTTACCTGCGTCGACTCGTTGATTACCGAGAGTGAATCCGTCACTGACGGTAACGGATTGTGGCGGGAGCGCGAGAAAACTTCTGCGGCCTGTGGATAACTCCGACTCTCCGGCTCTCCGGCTCTCCGGCCCTCCGGCGCTTGCGCGGGAGGAAGTCCGGGGCGCGTTGTCAGTGCCGTCTGCTTCCATCGAATTCCAGTGAACGCATGCGCGGGACGGACTGCCGCGGCAGTCCGCGAGAGCGGAGCGGGAGGAGTGGTGAGCGAGCGGCGGGAGGGCCGGGGACGCGTATGGGGACGACCGTAGACTCGCAGGCCGGAGGATGGGCGGCCGGAAAACGGGGGATGGGATGACAGGGCCGGAGGAGGGTGCCGGATACAGCGGATACAGCGCGATGGCCCGCTGCGCCGCGGTCTTTCTGCCCGACCGGCTGCCGCGCGCCGGGCGGATCGCTCTCTGGCGCCCCGACGACGGTCCGCTCCCGGAGGCCGCGCCCCGGGGAGGAGACAGAGCGGTACCGGGCGAGGACGGGGCGGTGGAGGCCGGCCGGCTGACCGTCGCCCGCCGTCACGGCAAGGGGGCGCGGGCCCGTACGGTCCCGGCCGTGCTGCTCCCGCTCGCCGAGGCCGTACCGCTGCTGATCCGGGCCCGGCACGACCCGGCCGCCGACCCGGCCGCCCGCTGCTGGGGCGCGGCCACCCTGCACGCGCTGCAGCTCGCCGCGCGCGGCCGCCTGCTGCCGGGGCTGACCAGCGATGACGCCGATGCCTGGCGCGCCGGGCCGCTCGACCCGGAAGACCTCGCACACCTGCGTGCCATCGCCGCCGCCATGCCCGCCGAGGCCTACGCCGTGCCGCTGCCCGGCAGTCGTCCGCTCCAGTTGCACGACCCCGGGGTTCTGGTGCGGCACTACGTGGACGCGGTCGTCGACGCCCTGCCGCGCACGCCCGCGGCCGGACTCGTGGCCGGCGCGCCGTTCGCCGCGACCGAGCCCCAGCACCTCCCGGGCGCCCGGGAATGGGCCGCCGAGGTCGCGGCCGGTGCCGACGCCGGGGTGCGGCTCTCCCTGCGTCTCGATCTCGCAGCGCACAAGCTCTTCGACAGGGGAGAGGAATCCGGGTACGGCGGGAGCGGCGAGCACGGTGCGGCGGCCGCGGTCCTGCAGGTGCAGAGCCTCACCGACCCGACGCTGGTGGCCGACGCCGGCGCCCTGTGGGAGGGGGTGGGCCCCGACCACTTCGGGCCGCGCGCCCGCGTCGACACCCTCCTGGCGCTGCGCCGCGCCGCCCGCGTCTGGGCGCCGCTCGCCCACCTCCTGGAGCGGCCGGTCCCCGACGTACTGCCCCTCGGTGAGGACGAGTTGTCCGAGCTGCTGGGGGACGCCGCGCCCCGCCTGCGCGCCGCGGGAGTGGCCGTCCACTGGCCCAGGGAGCTGGCTCGCGGGCTGACCGCGACGGCGGTGCTGCGCCCGGCGCCGGGCTCCGCCGCGGACGGTTTCGGCTTCTTCGACACCCGCGAACTGGCCCGGTTCCGCTGGCAGGTGGCGATGGACGGGGTGCCGCTCACGGAGGCGGAGATGGACGCCCTCGCCGAGGCGCACCGGCCCGTCGTCAGACTGCGCGACCAGTGGGTCCTGGTCGACCCCGGGCTCGTACGCAAGGCCCGTAAGCGTGAACTGGGCTATCTGGAACCGGCCGATGCCCTCGCCGCGACGCTCAACGGCACCGCGGAGGTGGACGGCGAGGAGGTCGAGGTGGTGCCCCTGGGGGCGCTCGCCGCGCTCCGCGGCCGCCTCACCGCCCGGACCCGCACCCTGCCCCAGCCGCCCGGCCTGCGGGCAACCCTCCGCGACTACCAGCTACGGGGCATGACCTGGCTCGACACCATGACCTCCGCCGGCCTCGGCGGCTGCCTCGCCGACGACATGGGCCTGGGCAAGACCCTCACCGTCATCGCGCTCCATCAGCACCGGCGCCCCACGGAACCGGTGCTCGTGGTCTGCCCCGCCTCGCTCCTCGGCAACTGGCAGCGCGAGATCGAGCGCTTCGCCCCGGGTACGCCCGTACGCCGCTTCCACGGCACCGGCCGCAGCCTCGACGGCCTGGCCGGCGGCTTCGTCCTGACCACCTACGGGACGATGCGCAGCAGCGCCGCCCAACTGGCCGCCCGCACCTGGGCGTGGGTCGTCGCCGACGAGGCCCAGCACGTGAAGAACCCGCGCTCCTCGACGGCCAAGGCACTGCGCGGTATCCGGGCCCCGGCCCGGATCGCCCTCACCGGCACACCGGTCGAGAACAACCTCTCCGAGCTGTGGGCGCTCCTGGACTGGACGACCCCGGGACTCCTCGGCCCGTTGAAGACGTTCCGCGCGCTCCACGCCCGCGAGGTGGAAGGAGGCGAGGCCCCGGAGGCCGCCGAGCGGCTGGCCAGGCTGGTCCGCCCGTTCATCCTGCGCCGCAAGAAGTCCGATCCCGGCATCGTGCCCGAACTGCCGCCCAAGACCGAGACGGACCACCCGGTGGCGCTGGGCCGCGAACAGGCCGCGCTGTACCAGGCCGTGGTCCGGGAAACCCTCACCCGGATCGAGACCGCCGAGGGCATCGCGCGCCGCGGCCTGGTCATGAAGCTGCTCACGGCCCTCAAACAGATCTGCAACCACCCCGCGCAGTACCTCAAGGAGGCCGCACCGGGCCTGGCCGCCCGCTCCGGGAAGCTCCAGCTGCTCGACGAACTCCTGGACACCATCCTCGCCGAGGGCGGCGCCACCTTGGTCTTCACCCAGTACGTGGACATGGCGCGGCTGCTCGAACGGCATCTGGGGACGCGCGGCGTCCCGGTCCAGCTGCTGCACGGCGGGACCCCCGTCGCCGAACGGGAGAGGATGGTCGACCGCTTCCAGGCCGGGCAGACGCCGGTCTTCCTGCTGTCCCTGAAGGCGGCGGGGACCGGGCTGAACCTCACCCGCGCCGGACATGTGATCCACTACGACCGCTGGTGGAACCCGGCGGTGGAGGAGCAGGCCACCGACCGCGCCTACCGGATCGGTCAGACCCAGCCCGTCCAGGTCCACCGCCTGATCGCCGAGGGCACGGTCGAGGACAACATCGCCCAACTCCTCGGCGCCAAAAGGGCGCTCGCCGACGCCGTGCTCTCCGGGGGAGAGACGGCGTTCACCGAACTGTCCGATGCCGAGCTGGCCGATCTCGTCTCCCTGAGGAGGCCCGGATGACCCCGCGCCCCACCCTGGGCCGCCCCACCCAGGGCCGCGCCGCCGCGGCGGACCGGACGGTCCGCGCGGACCGCTCCCGTACCTTCCCGCCCCTGCCGGCCAGACCCGGTGCCCGGGGGCTGTTCGCCGAATCGTGGTGGGGAAGCGCCTGGCTGGACGCGCTGGAGACCACCGCCCTCGACAGCGCCCGGCTCGCCCGTGGCCGGACGTACGCCCGCGACGGCCATGTCGACACCATCACTGTCACCCCGGGCCGGGTCATCGCCACCGTACGCGGCAGCCGCCCCCGCCCCTACCTCGCCGAAATCCGTCTCAGAACCCTCACCGACCAGGAGTGGCACAGCCTTCTGGAGGCGATCGCCGCGGAGCCCGGCCGGCTCACCGACCTGCTGGCCAAGAAGCTGCCCCGGGCGCTGGCCGAACGCGAGGAGCGCCTCCTGCCGGGGCCGGGCGACCTGGTCCCCCGGTGCTCGTGCCCCGATGACGGACGGCCCTGCAAGCACGCCGCCGCGCTCTGCTTCCAGGTGGCCAGACTCCTGGACGCGGACCCCTTCGTCCTGCTGCTGATGCGCGGCCGGGGCGAACGTGAACTCCTCGACGACCTCTCCCGCCGCAACGCCGCCCTGAGCACCCGCGAAGCCCGCGCGTACCCGCACACCGCCACGCGACCGGCCACCGGCGGGCAGGGAACCGAAGGAACACGGGGAAGACCGGGAAGACCGCGAACACCGGGAACGCCAGGAACACCGGGAACCGTACGCACCGCTGCCGGGGAAGCGGCCGCGGCCTCCGGAGCCGCCCCCGGGGAGCCCGCGGAACCGCGGACGGCAGCGGAACCGGGGACGCCCGCGCCGTCCGGCGTCCTCGCCCGCGTGGCTCTCGCCGACCGCGCCCGGCCGCCGCTCCCGCCGCCCCTGCCGGTGCCCCCGCACCCCGGCCAGCCGCCCGCCCTCCCGGACGGCGAAGGCCTCCCCTTCGACCCCGCCATGCTCGAACTCCTGGCCGCCGACGCCGCGGTCCGCGCCCACGCCTGTGTCTCCGCGGCCGCACCCCCGGCCCTCGGTGGCGGGCCGCCGGACCACCCCAGCCCGTTCCCGGACCTCCCTCCCCGGCAGGACGCCATCCGCCTGGCCGCCACCGCCCACCCCACCGCGGGACTGACCTCCGCCACCCGCGTCCTCTACCGCGACCTCGCGGCGGCCACCGGCCGATCCGCCACGGACGTGGCCCGCTCCGTGGCCGCCTGGCGGCAGGGCGGCCCCGAAGGCCTCGCCCTCCTGGACGCCTCATGGAACCCCCCGGCCGGCGACTTCGACCGGGCCCGCAGCGCCCTCCTGGCCGCGGGCCTCCCCGCCCTGCGCCCGCACCACAACCACCTCACCGACCCGGACCGCGGCATCCAGCTCCGCTTCGGCCACGACAACCGCTGGTACCCCTACGAGTCCGAGCCCGGCGCCGGGGACTGGTGGCCCGCCGGGGCCGCCGACGCCGACCCGGTGGGCGCCCTGACCACCCTCCTCGCGCGATGACTAGCCTCAAGGCCGTGGAAGGTCTCGACACACTCACCCGGTCCCTCGCCCAGCGCACCCCCGAGCAGCTCGCCGCGCTCCTCACCCGCCATGCCGAGCCGCTCTCCCGCCGCCCCGCGCCCACCGAACTGCGCGGCCTGGCAAGCGCGTTGTGGTCCTACGAAACCCTCCACCACCTGGTGCTGCACCTCGATCACCCCGGGCTGCAGGTGCTCGCCACCACCGCCCGCATCAGCCAGGAGCGCGCCGCGCAGGACGCCCCCGGCCCCGCCGCGCCCGCCCCGGGAGCCGACTACCAGTCCCTGATGGCGCACCGCCTGTCCTTCGCCCACATGGCCACCGCCCCCGTCCCGCCCGAGGACGTCTTCGCCGCCCTCGACGCCACGGGGCCCGCCCGCGATGCCGCCGAAGCCGCCCTGCGGGCCCTCTACGAGACCGGACTCGCCGCCCCGGCCGAGGACGGCGCCGTCGTCGTCCCGCCCCGCGCCCCGCAACTCCTGGCCGCCCACGACCTCGGCCCGTTCCTCCCGGACGCCCCGCGTCCCGCCCCGGAGGCCACCGCCGCACCCGAGGGGCTCACCGGACCGGCCCCCGTGACGTCACCGCACGATGAGTCCCGGGCCGCGGCGGCCGCCCTCTCCGCCACCCTGGAGCGCCTGCTGGCCTCCCTCGCCGCGCAGCCCGCCGCGCTGCGCAAGTCGGGCGGCCTGACCGTACGGGAGATCAAGCGGCTGGCCAAGGCGGCCGGCGCCACCGAACCGCACACCCGGCTCCTCCTCGACCTCACCCTCGCCGCCGGCCTGATCGCCCTGACCCGCACCCCGGCCGGCATCACGGCCCTGCCCACCAGCGCCTACGACGACTGGCTGGCCCGTCCGTCCGGCCGGCGCCTCGCCCCCGTGCTGGCAGCCTGGTCCGACCTCTGGGACATCCCCACCCATACCCCCTTCGGGGAGACCCCGACCGCGCTGGTTCGCGGTCACGACCGGCACGCACCGGCCCTCCGGTACGCCCTCCTCGCCGCCCTGGCGACCGTCCCCCTCGGCGCCGGAGCCCCCCTCCCACCCCTGTCGGTCACCGCATCACCCTCACGGGAGCCGTGGCCGGAGCAGGGCGCGCGGACCGCCGACGCCCCGCTGCACGCCCTCCTGCGGGCCGCGGACTGGCACCGCCCCCTCGCTGTCACCCACCAGCCGATGGCCGAGGAGCGTGCCGCCCACACCCTCCACGAGGCCGCCTGCCTGGGCCTGGTCGCCCACGGCACACTCACCCCGCTGGGACGGGCGCTGCTCGCCGACCCGCACTCCCTCGACGCGGCGCTCACCGACCTGCTCCCGCCGCCGCTCGAACAGGCCCACTTCCAGGCCGATCTGACCGCCGTGGTCCCCGGCCGCCCGGCCGCCCCGCTCGACGGACTGCTCGCCTCCGCGGCCGACCGCGAGTCCGAGGGGCACGCCGTCACCTGGCGCTTCACCCCCGCCTCCGTACGCCGTGCGCTGGATGCCGGGCACACCGCCGACACCCTCCTCGGCGACCTCACCCGCGCCTCGGCGACCGGCGCCCTGCCGCAGCCGCTGCGCTACCTCGTCCAGGACGCCGCCCGTGCCCACGGCCGGATGCGGGTCCTGCCCGCCGCCTGCTGCGTCCGCTCCGACGACGAAACTCTGATCAAGGAGCTCGCCGCCCACCGTGCCCTGCGCGACCTCGTGCTGCGCGTCGTCGCACCGACCGTCCTGGTCAGCGGCCGTCCGCCGGCCGCCACCCTGGACGCCCTGCGTGCCGCCGGCTACGCACCCGCCCTGGAATCCGACACCGGCACCACGACCGTCGAACGCCTCCCCGCGCACCGCACCCACGCCGCCGCGCCCACCCGCGACCGGCAGGCACCGCTCGCGCTCGCCCACCGGCTCCTGGGGCTCCCCGCGCACCCCCAGGGGACGGGCGGGACGGCCGTACCCGACCCGTTGACGGCCTCCGGATGACGGCCTCCGGATCCCCACCGGCCCAGGCCAGGGCCCAGACGGCAGGTGGGCCTAGGCAGGAGGCCACGGCCCGGTGGCCGAGGAGGGTTCGTTCGTGCTGGGCAGGGGCGGCTGGAGGGATATCGGGGGTGTCTCCCAGCCCGCGGAGCCACCTCGCGCCGGGCGGATCCGTGCCGTGCTCCGCAGCAGGCGCAGCGCCGCCGGGCGCGGCAGGAAGCGAGCCGTGCGGACGGACGGGGTGACGACATCGGCGTAGGCGCGGCAGACGGCGGGGCGGGCGGCGGAGGGGGAGCGGAGGGCCTCTCCGGTGGTCAGGACCCAGGGTTCGTGCACGAGGCGGCCGATGGCACGCTGCACCCTCCGGGCGAGGGCCGGATCGTCCATGCCGTGCCGGCGGAGCGCCGTACGGAGGGCCGCGGCGCTGTGGGCGGCGATGGAAAGGCCCTGGCCGAAATCGGGAGTCAGGGAGACCACGGCGCCGCCGAGCGCGACGAAGCCCGTGGGCCAGGCGGGCAGTTGGTCGTAGCGGCGCCGTCGGCTGGAGGTGTCGCGGGACAGCCGCACCTCGCTCAGCGGCTCGGCGCCGGCGATCAGGTCGCCGATGGTGGAGTTGCCCGTGCGGCGGGCGAACGGCACGAACCGCCGGGCGTGTTCGGTCGGCCGGTCGTCCCCGGTGCCGGTGAGGGTGACCAGCCAGCGGCCGCCCTCGATGGGGACGAGGGTGGCCGTCGCGGCGGGCACCCCGCGCGGCGGACCGGTGTGCGCGAGGGGGGCGCCTCCCTGCTCGAGCGGAGCCGAGAGCTTGGGGGACGGGGCGCTGCGGACCGAGCGGGAGGTCAGCACCGGCAGGTGCCGCAAGCGGTCGGGGGCGCGGAAGATCCGGGTCGCCGAGACCGTCCCGGAGTCCGCGACGTCCTCGGCGGCGCTGGGCAGTCCCATGGCCCGCAGCCGGTCCTGGGTGGTGGAGTGCCGGCCGGTGGCGTCGACGACGAGGTCGGCGTCGAGCCGATACGTTTCCCCGGACGTGGTGTCCCGGACGCGTACCCCCGTGATGTGTTCCGCGGTGCCGGTCAGTCCTTCCGCTTCGGTTCCGTCGAGGACGGTGACGCCGGGGAGGGCGGGAACCTGCCGGCGGATGACCCGGTCGAGGAGGTCACGGGAGCAGGCGATCAGGTACGGCAGACGCCGGCGGCCTAACCGGGCCAGCGGTGAGTGGGCGGCGAGTTCGGCCGGCATCGGGACCCGTCGGGCGCCCTCGGCGAGCCACTGCTCGATGCTCCCGGGCAGCACGGCATCGACCTTCCGGGCGCCGTCGGCGGCGAGCAGATGGGCGTGCCGGGCCTGCGGAAGGTCCGTGGGCAGGGCGGGAGTCCGCGGCAGCCGTTCGCGCTCGACGACGATGACGTCGGCGTGCCCGGCGAGCGCCGCGGCGGCGAGCATGCCGGTGAAGCCGCCGCCGAGCACCACGGCGAGGTGCGGGTGGAGGAACTGCAGCCCGCTGCTGTTCGTACTGCTCGGCGCGTTCATGGGCGCTCCCTTTCTCGGCGGCGCGCGGTCCCCCGGCGCGAGCGGGGCACGTCAAGGTAGGGCGGTGCCGCGTACGGTCGGGAGCGCCGGCGCGCGGCGGCGATGACGGCGTCGGCGGCGGCTGTGAACGAAGCCGTCAGCGAGGACGGCAAGGACAGCGGCAGGGACGCGGTCGCGGTTCGCAGGATGCGCAGAGACGCCGGCGGAAGTGGCCGTGCTCGCTGTGGGTCCCGGCAGGCCGGCGCGAATGCCGGCCTGCCGCCCCCCGATTTCCCCATCATGATTCCCCCTCAGGCCGTGCCCGGGCCGCTCCGCGCGCGGTCACGTCCTCCGCCACCCGCCCGTGTCACCGGGTGCGGTGGGGCGGGTGCGGCTGCCTCGCGGAGCGCACTCCCCCTGGGGACGCGGCCGTCAACACTGGTCAACGACGGACACAATTCCGGATCGTAGGCGGCGCCGATCACATCCGGTAGCCATGTTTGAGCGAGAGACGCGACAGAGCCACCCCGGGACTACCGATGGGTAAATCTGGAGTAAAACGGCGTAATGGGTGGAAAACTCCTGGCCAGTTTCTCGTGTCGCGAGAAAGCGGTAGGGAAATTTCCGTGGGGAGAAGGCGGGGGAGAGGGAAATCGCGTGGGAACCCCCGCATGGTTGGCGCGAAATGATCGGGGGTCCCCGGTCCGGAGGGTGCCGTGCCTACCCTGTGCGGGCACCGCACCGCAGAACCCGAGGGAGAGACGTGCGCGCGATCGTGATGCGAGAATTCGGCGGCCCGGACGTGCTGAGGCTGGAGGACGTGCCCGAGCCCGCACCCCGCGGCGGACACGCGCTGGTCGACGTCGCCCTGGCCGGCATCAACTACGCGGACGTGCACGTACGGGGGAACACCTACCTGGCACCCGTCGAGCTGCCGTACATACCCGGCAACGAGGTCGTGGGGACCGTGGACGGCACCCGGCGCGTCGTCGGCCTGTGCCGCGGCGGCGGATACGCGGAGCGGGCACTGCTGCACCGCCGTGTGACCTGGGACGTCCCCGACGCCGTCAGCGACGAGCAGGCGGTCGCGCTGGCACTCCAGGGCAACAGCGCCTGGCATCTGCTCTTCACCTCGCTGCGTATCACCGAGGGCGAGACCGTCGTCGTACCGGCCGCGGCGGGCGGCGTCGGTTCCCTGGCCGTCCAGCTCGCCGCGCGGGCCGGCGCGAAGGTCATCGGCCTCGCGGGCTCCCCGGAAAAGCGTGAGCTGGCCCGGGAGCTGGGCGCCCACGCGGTCGTCGACTCGGCCGCCGAGGACCTGACGGAGCGCATCCTGGACGCGGCGGGCGGCCCGGTCGCCGCGGCGCTGGAGATGACCGGCGGTGCCACCTTCGAGCGGACCCTCGCCGCCGTCGCACCGCGTGGCCGGCTCGCCGTGTACGGATTCGCCGGCGGCGAGCCGGCGAGCGTGCCGACCCGGGACCTGATGCAGCGGTCCCTCACCGTCTCGGGCTTCTGGCTGCCGCAGCTCTACGCGGACCGGACGGCGCTCCCGACATCCATGAAGGCGCTGTTCGACGCGGTGGCCGACGGTTCCCTCAAGCCGCTGACCGGTGCCGTCCACGGCCTCGGTGAGGCGGCCCGGGCCCACCACGACCTCGCGGCCCGCACCCCCACCGGGAAGCTGGCCCTGGACGCCACCCGGTAGTTCCGGGCGGACGCGCGTAGCCGAACCGCCGTGCGCCGGCGCACGGAACACTGCCAGGGGAGAGAGCACACGATGGGCAACAGCACCACACCGACCGGCACGGCCGGCGCGACCACCACGGATCCGGATGTCCCGGGCCGCGCCGGGACGGCGCGCCGGACGGCCGGCGGAAGCGGTCCCTCCGTGGGCTCTCGGACGTCGGGATCCACTCATGCCGAGCGGGTCTTCCTCGTCCAGACGGCCTTCGCCGAGCTGGGCGGATCTGCCCATGGTCCGGGCGAGATCGCCGACTTCACCGGCCTGGACGACTCGGTCGTCTACCGCATCCTGCAGTCCGGTATCTACCAGCGGATCTTCGAGCGGGTCGACCGGGGCCTCTACCGGCTGCGGACCTCGGCCGCCCAGCTCGCCTTCACCGCGCTCGACCACCGCCTCGACGGCGCCCAGACGGTGCTCAGCGAGCTGAGGGAGGCCACCGACGGCGGGCTGGCGTTCCTCTACATGGTCGCCCCGTTCTCCGGCGCGCAAAGGCAGTGCGTCGACATGGCCGTCGGTGACTCCGACCTCGCGGAGCTGGGAATGACACCGCGCGATGTGCTGTCCGTGACGCGCTCGCTGCGCACCGGTGCCTCCGGGCGGACGATCCTCGCCTACCTCCCCCCGGCGCTCCAGCAGCGGGTGCTGGCCGAGCCCGTACCGGACCAGGCCGGACCGGGCGCCTACGGGGACAACGAGGCGCTGCTGGCGTCCCTCGCGGAGGTACGCGACCTCGGCTACGCGCTCGGGTACGAGGAGTGCATGGCCGGATGGAACTCTTGTGCCGCGCCGATCATGTGGGACGGTTCCATCATGGGTGCGGCCCTGCTACTCAAGCTCAAATCCGTGATGCCGGTGGCACCCAACAGCGTCATCGAGGCGACGAAGCAGGCGGCGGCCGAACTCAGCCGCTACGGAGCGGCCCGGCCGGACGCGCAGGCCTGAGCCACGGCGGCCACCGGACACGGGCCACCCACACCACCCGCAAGACCCATCCCACCCACAAGACCCATACCACCCACCTACAAGACCCACAAGGAGGCCTGATGGATGCGGAGTTGGCGGCGCTTGCCACGGCGGGGGCGACGGCGCTGGTGCAGCAGATGGCGACGGAGGGCTGGGCGACCGTCCGCCGCCGTATGGCGGGCTTCCTCGCCCGGCGCCGGGGCGCGGCCGACGAGGAGGCCCTCGCCGCCGAACTGGACGACGCGCGTGCCGACATCGTGGTGGCCCGGGAGGAGGGCGACCAGAACGCGGTGGCCGGGGTGACCACGGCCTGGCAGCTACGGCTGCGACGGCTGCTGCGCGACGACCCGGCAGCGGCGGCCGAACTCCGCGCCCTGCTCGACGAGGTGGCGCCCGCGCAGGACGCCCCGACGGTCCGGGAGGTGCACAACACCGTCAACGGCGGCGCCCACGGCATGGTGATCCAGGCCGGTGTGGTCTCCGGGGAGGTCAACCGTCCGCGAGGGCCAGGAGCTTGGTGACGGTGTTCCAGTTCCGGGCCGTCGCCGTCACGCCGAGCGGTGCGCGGCTCACCCGCTCGGCGAGTTTGGAGCGGCCGATGCCGCCCGGGCACCACAGGTACAGTTCGCGTCCGGTCAGCCGGAACCGGTCGGGTGCGAAGGCGGCCTGGTCGAGCGCGTCCAGCCGCGAGGTGTCGGCCGGCGCCGCCGACAGGAACGTCACATGCAGGCTCTTGGGCTCCGGTACGGCCTGCGGAAACGGATTCGCGGCCACCACGGCGGCCAGCTCGTCGCGGGTGCGGACGACGACGGGCACCGTCAGGCCGAGCTCGGCGGCTATCCCCTCGCACAGCACGCGTGCCGTCTCCTCGGGCGGAGTACCGGGGTCCGCGAAGACGAGGTTGCCGGTCTGCAGCAGCACGGAGACGTCCGTGAAGCCCAGCGACTCGGCGAGCGCCAGCTGCCGGGCCTTGGGGAAGGAGTTGTGGCCTCCGACGTTGATTCCGCGGAGCAGGGCGATCTGGCGGGACATGGGACGGTGCCCTTCGTAGGGGCCGGACCCGGCGGGGACCGGTGACGGCAGGGGGCGGAACAGGCAGGGTCGGAACGGGCCGGGGTCAGAACAGGCAGGGTCGGAACAGGCCGGGGTCAGAACAGGCAGGGTCGGAACAGGCCGGGGTCAGAACAGCGGAGCGGGCAGCACACCTTCGAGGGCCAGCAGCAGGCGCTTGGTCTCCAGACCGCCGCTGAAACCGCCGATCCCGCCGTCCGCGGCTACGACGCGGTGGCAGGGCACGACGACCGGCAGCGGATTGGAGCCCATCGCCGCGCCCACCGCGCGGGCCGCTCCCGGCTCCCCGACCCGGTCGGCGAGGTCCTGATAGCCGACCACGCTGCCATAGGGCACGCTCTCGGCCAGGGCATGCAGGACCCGGGCGTGGAAGCCGGAGGACAGCGACCAGTCCAGGGGGACGGTGAAGGACCGCAGCTCCCCGGCGAAGTAGGCGGTGAGCTCGGCGGCGGCCGTTGCCAGATGCGGTATCTCCGGCAGCGGCGGGCCCCCGAAGAACTGCTCCAGACGGCTCAGCGCACTGGAGGTACGTCCCACCGGCCGCTGGGGGAGGGCCGCCGGCTCGTCGGCATGGAAGACGACCTGGACCAGGCCCTCCCTGGTCGCGGCCAGCAGCAGCGGACCGATCGGGGTCGACAGGCGCGTAAAGGCCCAGTCGCGCCGGACCACGGCCTCCGCCGACGGCGCGGGAACCTGCTCGGAATGCATCACCTGATCAGGGTAGGACGCCCCACTGACAACGCGAGGGGAGCGGCGACGGGAAGGGAGCGACAGAGGGAGCGATAGAGCGACGGAGCGGTGGAGCGGTGGAGGACAGGAGCGGCGGGGCTGCGGGAACGGGAGGACCGGCGGCCCGGCCGGCACCCGTTCCCCGCCGGCTCCGGGGGCTCAGCCGAGGTGGCGGCGGCCCTTGCCCTCCAGTGCGTCCCGCACCACGTCGGGCTTGTTGGTGATGATCCCGTCGACGCCCAGCCCGGCGACCTTGACCGCGGTGGCCGGGTCGTCGATGGTCCAGGTGTACAGCTCCAGCGCACGGCGGTGCGGGCCCCTGAGGCCGTGTACGGCGGCGATGTACTCCCGGGTGACCGCCGTGTGGACGGGGTTGATCTGGTCGCAGTACTTCGCGTACTTCGGCAGGTCGGCGACGGACGGATTGCCGAGGAAGCCCGTCTTGATCCTCGGCTGCAGCGTGTGGACCATCTTGATGCTGTCGGCGTTGAAGCTCTGGACGATCAGGCGGCGCTTGATGTGGTGCCGGTCCAGCCAGCCCGAGCGGCGCAGCTCCCTGAGGGCCTGGACCTCGATGCCCGGATAGAGCTCCGGCGCCTTGAGCTCCATCAGCAGGCTCTGGTCGTTGCGCTCGACCTCGTCCATGTAGTCCTCGAGGGTCGGCACCCGCTCGCCTTCGAACTCCGGTCCGAACCAGCTGCCCGCGTCGAGCTTCTCGATCTCCCGGAGGGTGAAGTCCCCGACGTTCCAGGGGGCGCGGTCGGGGAAGACCTCCTCGGCGTCGGTGGTCCGGGCGAGCGAGTTGTCGTGGAGGATGACCAGCTCACCGTCCTTGGTGCGCTGGACGTCGTTCTCGACCCACTCGATGCCGAGCCGGGCGGCCTGGTGGACGGCGGCGAGCGTGTTCTCGGGCGCGTACGACGAGGCGCCGCGATGGGCGACCGTCTCCGGAGTGTGTCCGTGCGGTGCGGCCTGGGCGGCGGAGGGGGAGAGGACGAGCGCGGACAGACCCATGAGCGCACCGGCGACAGCGGTGGCGACGGGGCGGATACGCATGCGGACTCCTCGTGACGTCGTTGGCGTGAGGTGGCGTGAGGTGACGTGGAACGGGGTCGGAAGGGAGAGGCTCGCAGCCGGGCCATAGCGGGAAGCAGTCGTGAGGTGGCCGGGCGCTGAACGAGAAGTGTCCGGTTTTCCGGGTGGAACGTCCGTAGTTGCAGGATGCCCGGATTAGCCGTGCAACAGACGTACGATCCGACGTCGTCCAACTTGCCGGAGGCACGGCATCCGCGCATCTTGGCCCGATGACGCGTCACCCGTCGTGCTTCTGACCGGTTTTGGTGATATGCGGTACGAGGGCGGCGCGAAGGGAGGCGTCGGCCCTCTCGCGCACGGGCCGGCACGGCGGTTCCGTGCACGCGCCGGACCGGGCACGGGGTGCGGCCGGTTCCGCCGCGAGCGCGCCCGCGCGCGGACCCGCCGGCGCTGCCGCGCGGCGGTCCCCGGCCGTCGCCCCGCCCTCGGATGTCCGCCCCTGCCGCCGTGAAACCGCAGGTCGGAGTAGTCGCCGCGTCGATTGTCAGTGGCGGGTCGTACGGTGGATCCCATGCGGCCCGTATCAAAGATCGAACGCACGGTGGCGCCCTTCGAGGTCGTCAGCCCCTTCCAGCCCAGCGGCGACCAGCCGGCGGCCATCGCCGAGCTGGAGCAGCGCATCCGCGGGGGTGAGAAGGATGTCGTCCTGCTGGGTGCGACCGGCACCGGCAAGTCGGCGACCACCGCGTGGATGATCGAGAAGCTGCAGCGCCCGACGCTCGTGATGGCGCCCAACAAGACCCTCGCGGCCCAGCTCGCCAACGAATTCCGTGAGCTGCTGCCGAACAACGCCGTCGAATACTTCGTCTCCTACTACGACTACTACCAGCCCGAGGCGTACGTCCCGCAGTCCGATACGTACATCGAGAAGGACTCCTCCATCAACGAGGAGGTCGAACGGCTGCGCCACTCCGCGACGAACTCGCTGCTCACCCGGCGGGACGTGGTCGTGGTCGCCTCGGTGTCCTGCATCTACGGCCTGGGCACGCCGCAGGAGTACGTCGATCGGATGGTTCCGCTGAAGGTCGGCGACGAGATCGACCGGGACGCGCTGCTGCGCCGGTTCGTCGACATCCAGTACACCCGCAACGACGTGGCCTTCACCCGGGGCACCTTCCGGGTCCGCGGCGACACCATCGAGATCTTCCCGGTCTACGAGGAGCTCGCGGTGCGGATCGAGATGTTCGGCGACGAGATCGAGGCGCTCTCCACCCTCCACCCGCTCACGGGTGAGGTGATCAGCGACGACCAGCAGCTGTACATCTTCCCGGCGAGCCACTACATCGCCGGCCCGGAGCGGATGGAGCGGGCCATCGCCGGCATCGAGGCCGAGCTGGCGGACCGCCTCGCCGCACTGGAGAAGCAGGGCAAGCAGCTGGAGGCCCAGCGGCTGCGCATGCGGACCACGTACGACATCGAGATGATGCGGCAGATCGGCTCCTGCTCGGGCATCGAGAACTACTCGATGCATATGGACGGCCGTGAGCCCGGCTCCGCGCCCAACACCCTCATCGACTACTTCCCGGAGGACTTCCTCCTGGTCATCGACGAGTCGCATGTCACCGTGCCGCAGATCGGCGCCATGTACGAGGGCGACGCCTCGCGCAAGCGCACCCTGGTGGACCACGGGTTCCGGCTGCCGTCCGCCCTGGACAACCGGCCGCTGAAGTGGGAGGAGTTCCTGGAACGGATCGGTCAGACCGTCTACCTGTCCGCCACCCCCGGCCCGTACGAGCTCGCCCGCGGCGACGGCTTCGTGGAGCAGATCATCCGCCCGACCGGCCTGGTCGACCCGGAGGTGGTGGTCAAGCCCACCGACGGGCAGATCGACGACCTGGTGCACGAGATCCGGACGCGCACGGAGAAGGACGAGCGGGTCCTGGTCACCACCCTCACCAAGAAGATGGCCGAGGACCTCACGGACTACTTCCTCGAGCTGGGCATCCAGGTCCGCTATCTGCACAGCGACGTGGACACCCTGCGGCGCGTGGAGCTCCTCCGCGAGCTGCGATCGGGTGAGTACGACGTCCTGGTCGGCATCAACCTGCTGCGTGAGGGCCTGGACCTCCCCGAGGTGTCCCTGGTGGCGATTCTGGACGCCGACAAGGAGGGGTTCCTGCGCTCCGGATCGGCGCTGATCCAGACGATCGGCCGTGCGGCGCGCAACGTCTCCGGACAGGTGCACATGTACGCGGACAAGGTCACCCCGGCGATGGAGAAGGCCATCGGGGAGACCAACCGCCGCCGGGAGAAGCAGCTGGCGTACAACAAGGCCAACGGCATCGACCCGCAGCCGCTCCGCAAGAAGATCGGCGACATCGTCGCGACCATCGCCCGGGAGGAGATCGACACCGAGGAGCTGCTGGGCACGGGGTACCGCAGGAGGGGCGAGGCCAAGGACGCCAAGGGCAAGGCGCCGGTCCCCGCGCTCGGTGCCAAGGGCGGGAAGGCCGCGAAGGGCAAGGGCGGCACCGCCGGCGAGGTGCTGACGGACCGTCCTGCCGCCGAACTGGCCGAGCTCATCGAGGAGATGACGGAGCGGATGCGGGCCGCCGCGGCCGAGTTGCAGTTCGAGGTCGCCGCCCGGCTGCGCGACGAGGTGAGTGAACTGAAGAAGGAGCTGCGGCAGATGAGGGAGACCGGGGTGAAGTGAGGTGAGGGGAGCCGGGACGGGCGTCCGGTCCGTCCCGGTGTTGCAGAAACGCCACAAAACGCGGGCCTGGTGCGCTCCCGGTCCGCCGTGGTGCGTAGGGTCGGAGGGGCCGCCGGAAAGCTGGGCGGGACAGGAGAGAGAGGGGACGGCGCGTGTCGGTCAATTTGTCCAAGGGGCAGGGCATCAGCCTGCAGAAGTCCGACGGAGGCACGCTGACCGCGGTGCGGATGGGGCTGGGGTGGCGCTCGGCGCCACGCCGCGGCCTGTTCGGACGGCGTACCAGCGAGATCGACCTCGACGCCTCGGCGGTGCTCTTCGCCGACAAGAAGCCGATGGACGTCGTCTTCTTCCAGCACCTGGTCAGCGACGACGGCGCGGTCCGGCACACCGGTGACAACCTGGTCGGCGGCGCGGGCCAGGGCGGTGACGACGAGGCGATCCTGGTCGACCTGATGCGGGTGCCGGTGCACATCGATCAGATCGTGTTCACCGTCAACTCCTTCACCGGCCAGACCTTCGCCGAGGTGCAGGACGCCTTCTGCCGCCTGGTCGACGAGACCACCGGTCAGGAGCTGGCCCGCTACACCCTCACGGGCGGCGGCAACTACACCGCCCAGGTCATGTCGAAGGTGCACCGTGTGGGCAACGGCTGGCAGATGACCGCCATCGGCGAGCCCTGCGTCGGCCGTACGTTCCAGGACCTGGTCCCGGCGATCCTGCCGCACCTGTAAGCACCGCACACCGCGGCAGGAGCACCGCACACCGCGGCAGCGCGTACCCGGGCCGCGCGGCCGCACTCCCGGGCCCGTACCCGGGGCCGGCCCGGGACGTACCACAACAGGGGGAGCGACGATGACGGCCGAGCTGGTCCGGGGCCAGAACCATCCGCTGGACCGGACCCGGGTGGAGATCCGGATCGTGGCGGGCGGCCCCGTCGTGGCCGGAGTGACGCTCGGCGACGAGCAGGGCAGGCTCTCCGGCGCCGAGGCGGTGGCCCATCCGGGAGCGCCCCGGCGCACCGGCATCGAGGTTCCCCGCCAGGCGGCCGCCGAGCACCGTATCGCGGTCGATCTGGACGCCCTGCCCGCGGCCGCCCACCGGGTGAGCGTGCTGCTGGCGCTGCCCACCAGGACCGGCACGCCGGCCACCTTCGGTGCCATCGCCGCACCGTCCGTCGTGGTCACCGCGCCCGACGGCACGGCCCTCGCCCGCTACGGCCTCACCGGTCTCGGCTCCGAATCAGCCGTCGTCGCCGTGGAGCTCTACCGCAGGCAGGGCGCCTGGAAGGTGCGGGCGGTGGGCCAGGGGTACGCCGAGGGCCTGGCCGCACTCCTGCGCGACCAGGGTCTGCCGCGGGCGGCGGAGCTGGCCGCGGAGATCGAGGAGGCGGTCCGGCCGGGGCATGCCCAGGAGGTCCCCGCGCCCGCCCACGCCCCCGTCACAGCGAGCCGGGCCGACCGGCCGGAACCGTCCCACCAGCCCGGACCGTCCCCACGGCCCGCATCGGGGAGCCCGGCGGCGGCCGACGCCCCGGGGCTCGCGTCCGGACGCGTCGCCGGGGCCTCGTCCTCGTCCAGGCCAGGATCCGCGCCCGGTCCGTCCGCCAAGGCCGGAGCCGCCTCGCCCGGCCCGTCTGCCCCGGCGGCCGATGGTCCGGTCGACTACCGGCACCCCGGGCGTCGCGCCGCCGTACCGGACGCTCCGGAACCGGCTGTCACCCCGGCTGCCCCGGACGCTCCGGAACCGGCCGCCACCCCCGCCACCCCGGCGCCGGCCGTCCAAGCCGCAGGAGGTGACCCCGACGGCCCCCCGGCCCCGGTGGCCGGCGATGCCGCCGGGTGGAGCATGGAGGAGCGGCTCTACCACCAGGTCTGGGGAATGTTCGAGGACCTGGCCCGTTCGGTCGCGGCCTACCGCAGCGCGTCCGACTTCGCCGCGGCACGTCTGGAGGAGGAGGTCGACCAGGCCCTCACCGACCCCCGCGACCGTCTGGGCCCGGCCGCCGACGCCGCCCGTGCCGCCGCCCGTGACCGGCACGCCACCCTCCTCACCCAGGCCCGCGCCGCCCTCGACCGCGACCTCGCCCAGCTCACGGCCGAGTCGGAGGTCGTGGAGCCCGCGCTACCGCCCGCCTTCGCCCGCTGGGACCACCCCGTCTGGCACCGCTACGCCACCCCGCAGGAGCGCCCGATGGCGCTGCGGCTGGGGGATCTGCACCTCCCCGAGGTCCTGGACCTGCGCATCCCCCTGCTCGTACGGCTCCCTCTGGAGCGCGGTCTGTGGATCGACAGCGGGCCCGACGGCTACGCCGGGGGCGTCACAGGGACCGGTCCCGGCCCCGAGCGGGCGTACGCCCGGCGGGAGCTGGGCAGTGCGCTGACCGACGGCCCGCCGGACGAGGCCACGCTCCGCCGGCTCGCCCTGGAGACCGCCGTCGCCGTCGCGGCCCGGCTGCTCGCCGTCCACCCCGCGGGAGACGTCGCGGTCCAGGTCATCGATCCGGGCGGTACGGCGGCGCCCGCGCTCGCCCCGCTCCTGGAGACCGGTGTGCTGCCCGCGGCCCCGCCGCCCGGGGCCAAGGGCGTGGCCGCGGTCCTGGAAGGACTGATCCGGCGGGTGGACCTCGTCCAGATGGCCGCGCGCGGCCGGGCCGCGGATTCCCTTCCGCCGGATCTGGACACCGCCCGGCAACTGCTGATCGTCCATGACTTCCCGCACGGTTTCGACGACCGCGCCGTCACCCGGCTCCGCTATCTGGCCGACGAGGGGCCCGCGGCCGGGGTGCATCTGCTGATGGTCGCCGACCGCGCCCAGGCCCGGGCGTACGGCCCGGAGCTGGATCCGCTGTGGCGTGCGCTGCTGCGGATCACTCCGGTACCTGACGCGCATCTGGCCGACCCCTGGGTGGGGCATGCCTGGACGTATGAGCCGGCGCTGGTGCCCCCGGGCAGCGAGGTGCTGCGTCAGGTGCTGGCCCGGGTCGCGGAGGCCCGCCGAGCGCTCCACCTCTGAGCCGCACGCCCCCCGGTCCCAGGCACCCCACCTGAGCAGCACCTTTACCCATTTCTTTACTCTTTCTTGGTCTTCCTTTACCCTTCTTTGTGCGGAGGGGAGACCTCCGGCAGCAACGACGCTGTAAGTGCCGTACGACTCTGCCGGAGGAGCAGTGGACGTTTCCCTGACCCTGTGGGCACTGACCATCGCCGGTCTGTGCGCCCTGATCGCCGCCGACTTCTTCATCGGCGGCCGCAAACCGCATGAGGTCTCCCTCAAGGAGGCCGGTATCTGGACCGCCGTCTGGATCGCGCTCGCCGCGCTCTTCGGTCTGGGTCTGCTCGTCCTCGGCGGCGGACAGCCCGCCGGTGAGTTCTTCGCCGGCTTCATCACCGAGAAGTCCCTGAGCGTCGACAACCTCTTCGTCTTCGTCCTCGTCATGGCGAAGTTCGCGGTCCCGACGGTCTACCAGCAGCGGGTACTGATGGTCGGCGTGCTCATCGCCCTGGTGCTCCGCGCCGTCTTCATCGGCGCCGGCGCCGCGATCATCGCCAACTTCTCCTGGATCTTCTACCTCTTCGGCGCGTTCCTCATCTGGACCGCCTGGAAGCTCATCAAGGAGGCGCGCGCCGAAGAGCAGACTGCATCCGACGGAAAAGAAGCGGAGTTCGAGGAGAACCGCTTCCTGAAGATGGTCGAGAAGCGCTTCCCGTCGACCGACACCTACCGCGGCACCAAGCTGTTCGTCGTCGAGAACGGCAAGCGGCTGATGACGCCGATGCTGATCGTCATGCTGGCGATCGGCACCACCGACGTCCTCTTCGCGCTGGACTCCATCCCGGCGATCTTCGGCCTCACCCAGGACCCGTACATCGTCTTCACCGCCAACGCCTTCGCCCTGATGGGCCTGCGGCAGCTGTACTTCCTCATCGGCGGTCTGCTGAAGAAGCTCGTCCACCTCTCCTACGGACTGTCGGTCATCCTCGGCTTCATCGGCGTGAAGCTGGTCCTGCACGCTCTGCACGAGTCCGGCGTCGCCGTCCCGGAGATCAGCATTCCGGTCTCCCTGGGCGTCATCTGCGCCGTGCTCGTCGTCACCACGCTCACCAGCCTGCGCGCCTCGAAGAAGCAGGCGGCGGCCGAGGCGGAGGCTGTCGGCGAGGAGCGCGTCGACGCCTGAGGCCCGGCGTCCCCGGCGCACCGCTGACGGCTGACTGCTGACGGCGCCCGGTCCCGCTCCCGTGCGGAGCGAGGCCGGGCGCCCGGCTGCCAGGAGGCGAACCGCCCCGGGGCGCCGGGGAGTTGGACGGTGGTTCTTCCCCCTGCTACCAGCCCCGTTCGCGCCACTCCGCGAGGTGGGGGCGCTCCGCGCCGAGGGTGGTGTCGCTGCCGTGGCCCGGGTAGACCCAGGTCTCGTCGGGGAGTTGGTCGAAGAGCTTGCTCTGTACCCCGTCGATCAGGCTGGTGAAGCTCTCCGCATCGCCCCAGGTGTTGCCGACGCCGCCGGGGAACAGGCAGTCACCGGTGAACAGATGGGGCGCGCCGTGCGGGTCGTCGTAGATCAGCGCGATGCTGCCAGGGGTGTGGCCGACCAGATGGCGCGCCGTGAGCTTGACGCGCCCGACGGTGAGGGTGTCGCCGTCGTCGACCAGCACGTCCGTGGGCACCGGGATGCCCTCGGCGTCGTACCGGCCCGCGTACGTCCGCGCACCCGTCGCATCGACCACCTCGCGCAGCGCGCCCCAGTGGTCACCGTGCCGGTGGGTGGTGACGACGGACGCGATACCGCTGTCGCCGATCAGCGCGAGGAGGGTGTGCGGCTCGGCGGCCGCGTCGATCAGCAGCTGCTCATCGGTCGCGCGGCACCGCAGCACATAGGCGTTGTTGTCCGTCGGACCGACCGCGACCTTCGAGATCATCAGGTCGGTCAGCTCATGCACGTCGGCCGCTCCGCCGACCTTCACTGCTCCGCTGTAGGCCATGAACCCACTCTAGAGCGGGGGTACGACAGGCAGCGCGGAGCCGTGGCTGTCGAGCCCGCTGCCGTCGCCGCGGCCGGTGAGCCAGCCGACCAGGGCCGCCGCGGAGCCCGAGACCACCACGGGCGCGGCCCCGGCGCCGGGACCGGTGGCCGGGCCGGTGGTGCGCCAGCGGCGGCCGTCGCCGGCGCGCAGCTCCAGGGCGGGCAGATCCGGGTGGCCGGCGAACTTCACCGTGGTGAGGAACGTCAGTTCCCGGTCGAGGAAGGCGGGCGACAGCTGCTCGACGGTGTGGCCGACGCCCAGGTCGACGTGGTGCAGTTCGACCTCGGCCAGGCGGCGCAGCGGCAGCCGGGCGGCCTGCTCGACGACGCCGTTGCGCATCTCGACCTCGAACGTCCGGCGCGCCTCCGGCAGCGCGTCGGACGCCGCGTCGAACCGCGCGGCGCTCTCCCTGAGGTCCTCCAGATGCGCGGCCAGGGGGCGGTCGGCGTCCCGTGCGATATCGGCGTCGCGGGCCTCGGCGCTCGCGTACATCGGGGTACGGACGTCCGTACGGGCCCAGGTGAGGAGGTTGACGAGGGCGTCCGCGTTGCGCGCCACATGGGCCAGTACATGGCCGCGGGTCCAGCCGGGGAGCAGCGACGGTTCGCCGATCGCGGCGTCGTCGAGCTTGCTCACCGACACCAGCAGCCGGTCGGTGGCCTCGCGGACGGCTGCTGCGTCGTGCGGGAATTCTGAGGGTGCCGGCTCGGTGACGGTCATGGGTCGACGCTAGCGCCACGGAGGCGGGCGGGGGAGTGGGCCGACGCTGATCATCGCGGGGAGCCGGACCGGGGACGCGGACGGGGCGGCCGTCGGCTGGTGCGGCGCCGCATTCCGTGCGTCGCGGTATTTCCGCAGCGTGCGGGCGTGCGGCGGGACGGGAAGGATACGGCGCCGCCACACGTTTGGGTGAAGAGGGCCGACGGGCCCCGTAAATCGAATGCGCGTGCTATAGGCTCGTGTGTGGCATCCCAACGACAGTGCCGCGACGGGCCCCATACCCTGGGTCGGGGGCTCCGCTCCGTTTCGCCGCCTCTGCTCATCCCTCCGGGCTCGGTCATCGAGCTCGTCCCATCCACCGGGCGGCGGACGCGGAGCCGCGGCTCCCGCCCCTCTCCAAGAAAGGTGCCGACCGGCGTGGCCGACCGTCTCATCGTCCGTGGCGCTCGCGAGCACAACCTCAAGAACGTCTCGCTCGACCTCCCCCGCGACTCCCTCATCGTCTTCACGGGGCTCTCCGGGTCGGGCAAGTCCTCGCTCGCCTTCGACACGATCTTCGCCGAGGGGCAGCGGCGCTATGTCGAGTCGCTCTCCTCCTACGCCCGCCAGTTCCTCGGGCAGATGGACAAGCCCGATGTGGACTTCATCGAGGGCCTGTCCCCCGCGGTGTCGATCGACCAGAAGTCGACCTCGCGCAACCCGCGCTCGACGGTCGGCACGATCACGGAGGTCTACGACTACCTCCGCCTGCTCTTCGCCCGTATCGGCAAGCCGCACTGCCCCGAGTGCGCACGGCCGATCGCCCGGCAGTCGCCGCAGGCCATCGTCGACAAGGTGCTGGAGCTCCCGGAGGGGAGCCGCTTCCAGGTGCTCTCCCCCCTGGTGCGCGAGCGCAAGGGCGAGTTCGTCGATCTCTTCTCCGACCTCCAGACCAAGGGCTACAGCCGGGCGCGGGTCGACGGGGAGACGGTCCACCTCGCCGAGCCGCCCACGCTGAAGAAGCAGGAGAAGCACACCATCGAGGTGGTCGTCGACCGCCTCACGGTCAAGGACAGCGCCAAGCGCCGCCTGACCGACTCGGTGGAGACCGCCCTCGGGCTCTCCGGCGGCATGGTCATCCTCGACTTCGTCGATCTGGAACCGGACGACCCGCAGCGCGAGCGGATGTACTCGGAGCATCTGTACTGCGCCTACGACGATCTGTCCTTCGAGGAGCTCGAACCCCGCTCCTTCTCCTTCAACTCGCCCTTCGGCGCCTGCCCGGACTGCACCGGTATCGGCACGCGCATGGAGGTCGACCCCGAGCTGATCATCCCCGACGAGGACCGCTCGCTGGACGAGGGCGCCATACACCCCTGGTCCGGCGGCCACACCAAGGACTACTTCGGCCGCCTGATCGGCGCGCTGGCGGACGCCCTCGGGTTCCGTACGGACATCCCCTGGGCCGGACTGCCCGTCCGCGCCAAGAAGGCCCTGCTGTACGGCCACAAGACCCAGATCGAGGTGCGCTACCGCAACCGGTACGGCCGCCAGCGGGCCTACACCACCGCCTTCGAGGGCGCGGTGCCGTTCGTCAAGCGCCGGCACTCCGAAGCGGAGAGCGACAGCAGCCGCGAGCGCTTCGAGGGCTATATGCGCGAGGTGCCCTGCCCGACGTGTGAGGGCACGCGGCTCAAGCCGATCGTGCTCGCCGTCACGGTCCAGGGGAGGTCGATCGCCGAGGTCGCGGCCATGTCGATCAGCGACTGCGCCGACTTCCTGCGCGAGATGAAGCTCGACGCCCGTGAGAAGAAGATCGCCGAGCGGGTCCTCAAGGAGGTCAACGAGCGGCTGAAGTTCCTGGTCGACGTCGGCCTGGACTACCTCTCGCTGAACCGCGCGGCCGGCACGCTCTCCGGCGGCGAGGCCCAGCGCATCCGGCTGGCCACTCAGATCGGCTCGGGCCTGGTGGGCGTGCTCTACGTCCTCGACGAGCCGTCGATCGGTCTGCACCAGCGCGACAACCACCGGCTGATCGAGACCCTGGTGCGGCTGCGGGACATGGGCAACACCCTGATCGTGGTGGAGCACGACGAGGACACCATCAAGGTCGCGGACTGGGTCGTGGACATCGGCCCGGGCGCCGGTGAGCACGGCGGCAAGGTCGTGCACAGCGGCCCGATGAAGCAGTTGCTGGCCAACGAGGAGTCGGTCACCGGCCAGTACCTCTCCGGCAAGAAGGCCATCGCGACACCGGACATCCGCCGGCCCGCCGACTCCGCGCGGCAGCTGACGGTCCACGGTGCGAAGGAGAACAACCTCCGCGACATCGACGTGTCGTTCCCGCTCGGGGTGTTCTCCGCCGTCACCGGCGTTTCCGGCTCCGGCAAGTCGACGCTGGTCAACGACATCCTCTACACCCACCTGGCGCGGGAGCTGAACGGCGCCAAGTCGGTGCCGGGACGCCACACCCGGGTCGCCGGTGACGATCTGGTGGACAAGGTCGTCCATGTAGACCAGTCGCCGATCGGCCGCACCCCGCGCTCCAACCCGGCCACGTACACCGGTGTCTTCGACCACGTCCGCAAGCTCTTCGCGGAGACGATGGAGGCCAAGGTCCGCGGCTATCTGCCGGGACGCTTCTCCTTCAACGTCAAGGGCGGCCGCTGCGAGAACTGCTCCGGTGACGGCACGATCAAGATCGAGATGAACTTCCTGCCGGATGTGTACGTGCCGTGCGAGGTCTGCCACGGCGCGCGCTACAACCGCGAGACGCTGGAGGTCCATTACAAGGGCAAGTCCATCGCCGAGGTGCTGGACATGCCCATCGAGGAGGCGCTGAGCTTCTTCGAGGCGGTGCCGACCATCTCCCGGCACCTCAAGACGCTCAACGAGGTCGGCCTCGGCTACGTCCGCCTGGGGCAGTCCGCGCCGACGCTCTCCGGTGGTGAGGCGCAGCGCGTCAAGCTCGCCAGCGAGCTGCAGAAGCGCTCGACGGGCAGCACGGTCTACGTCCTCGACGAGCCGACCACCGGTCTGCACTTCGACGACATCAGCAAGCTGATCAACGTGCTGTCCGGGCTGGTCGACAAGGGCAACACGGTGATCGTCATCGAGCACAACCTCGATGTGATCAAGACGGCGGACTGGATCATCGACATGGGTCCCGAGGGCGGCAACGGCGGCGGACTGGTCGTCGCCGAGGGCACGCCGGAGGAGATCGCGTCCGTTCCGGCCAGCCACACCGGGAAGTTCCTCCGGGAGATCCTCGGCGACCGGGTCAGCGACGCGGCGACGGTGGCGGGCTCGGCACCGAACCCGGGGCCGGCGAAGAAGACGGCTGCCAAGAAGGCGGTGGCGAAGAAGGCCGTGGCGAAGAAGGCCGCGGCGAAGAGCACCGCGGCCAAGAAGAGCACCGCGGCCAAGGAGAGCGCTACGGCGAAGACGACCGCGGCCAAGAAAACGGCGGCCGGCAAGACGGCGGTCAAGAAGACGGCGGTCAAGAAGACGGCTGCGCGGGCCCGCAAGGCCTGAGCCTGCGGGGCTGGTCCGGCGGGGCTGATCCCGCGCCGACAGGGCCGTCGCCGGTCCCCTTCCATGGGGGGGCGGGCGACGGCCCTGCCGTCGTACGGGACGGCGGGGTGCGAGCGGGGCGCCTCGCTACGTCGCCAGCTCGGTCGCGAACGGTGGTTCCGCACCCGCCCGGGAGCAGGTGAGGGCGGCCGCGCGGGCGGCGAAGCCCAGGATGTCCTGCCAGTCACCGGGGCCGAGAGCGGCGACGGCGGTGCGGGAGAGGGCGTGATGGGCGTCCAGACGGTGCAGCAGCGCGGCATTGACCGTGTCGCCCGCGCCGATCGTGTCGACCACCGTGACCCGCTCGCCAGGGACGCTCAGCTCACCGCCGTCCGGCGTCAGCACCGTCAGCCCGTCACCGCCCCGGGTGATCACGACCGCCGCGGGACCCGCGGCCAGCCACTCGCGGGCCGCCGCGGTCACCACCTCGGTGCCGGACGCGGAGGCCGGCGCCGGATCGTCGGCCGCCCCCGCCAGCCACAGCGCGTCCTCCTCCGACAGCTTCAGCAGCGCGACATCGGGCAGCCAGGAGCGGAAACGGGCCCGGTAGGCGTCCGGGTCCGGGATCAGGCCGGGCCGGATGTTGGGGTCGAGCGCGGTGAAGACACCCCGCCGTGCCTCGCGGCGCAGCAGCGCCTCGTACGCGCCGGCGCCCGGCTCCAGGACGAGCGAGCAGGTGCCCAGCGAGAGCGCCCGGGTGGCGTCGGGCAACGCCGGCGGCAGGGCGAAGAGCCGGTCCGCGGTGCCGTCCGCGTAGAAGCCGTAGCCGGCCGAGCCGTCCGGGCTGATGTCCGCCACTGCGAGGGTGGTCGGCTCACCGCCGCGCTGCACCGGCGAGGTGTCCACGCCGGCGTCGCGCAGCCCGCGCAGCAGCGCCTCGCCGAAGGCATCGGTGGAGATCCGCGAGCAGAACGCGGTGGGCGAGCCCAGCCGCCCCAGGGCGATGGCGGTGTTGTACGGCCCGCCGCCGCGTCGTGGCAGCAGCGGCGGCAACTGGCCGTCCTGAGACGGGGCCTGTGGTGGGCCGGGGACGAGGTCGATCAGCGCCTCGCCGGCGACGACGATCACGGGGTGTGGTTCCTTTCCGGAGCGGCTGGGTAGTGGCAGGTGTGGCCGGGGGAGCGGTCGGGGAGTGGGCGGTGAGCGGCCGACGGACGTGTGGTGCGGCCCGGAGGCGAGCGGACCGGAGCTGCTGCGGGGATGCCCGGCCCGGCCGGATGCGGAACCTTCTGCACCGGTATCGTCGGGTCCCGCAACCGTCCGACCCCGTCGACCGTCCGGCCCCCTCAACCTGACCTTGTCATCCTGGAGCAGCTATGAGCCAGTCCCCCGACCGCCGGACCGTGCTGCGCGGGGCCGCGCTCGCGGGTGTCGCGTGCTTCGGCGCCGCCGCCTGTGCCGCGGGCGGGCAGGAGTCGAGCGACCGGCCGGCTTCGGATGCTCCGGTCGAGCTGGGTCCGGCCTCGGAGGTGCCGGTCGGCGGCGCCAAGCTCTACGGCAAGCAGCGGATGCTGGTCTCGCAGCCGGTCAAGGGCGAGTTCAAGTGCTTCAGCGCCGTGTGTACGCACATGGGCGCGGTCCTCAACCAGATCGAGCGGGGGCAGGGCGTCTGTCCGCTGCACGGCAGCCGCTTCATGGCGGCCACCGGCGAGGTCGCCCAGGGCCCGGCCGGCCGCCCGCTGGAGGAGATCCCGGTCAGGGCCGAGAACGGCAAGCTGATAGCGGGCTGAGCCACTCCGGCCGGGCCGGCCCGGCCGGCCCCGGTCTCAGCCCCACCCGAGCTGCTCTCACCCGCGTCCCACGCGACGCCGTGCTCACCCCAGTCCCACCCGATGCTGCTCTAACCCCAATCCCACCCGATGCTGCCCTAACCCCAATCCCACCCGATGCTGCCCTAACCCCAATCCCACCCGATCCCGAGTATCCCCGGCCGTACGCCCTGCTCCACGAGGTGGACACTGTGGTGCCGGCCGTTCAGCGTCAGCTCCTGCTGGGCGCTGCGCGGGGCCGCCGCCGAGACCTGGGTGAAGCGGCGGCAGCGCACCGGCAGCGCCGCCTCCTCGAAGCGCACCTGCAGGACGTACTGGCCGCCGGCGAAGCTGAAACCCCGCAGGTACTCGGTGCTCGGACCACCGCTGCCGTCCTCGAAGGCGTAGCCGAAGACATGAGTCTCGCCGGCCCGCAGCCGGGTGTCGAAGAGCAGCTCGGCGACCACCACCCCGGCCTCGGCGTTCCCCCGTACCCGGCCCAGCCGGCAGTTCTCATCGGTCCGCACCCGCACCCGGGACGGATCGCAGCCCGACTCGCCCCGGTGGATGGCGATATAGCGGTCCACCCCGTCCCGGTGGGCCCGCACCACCTGGGACGATTCCCGTTCGATCAGCTGGCGTTCGGACCCGATCCGTACGCGTTCGTGCTGCCCCACGGTGTGCAGCCCGCCGTCCGCCGGGGTCTCCAGCTCGGCGAAGAGGCGCTGCAACGCGTCGGCGGGCGCCACCAGCGAACGGTACGAACGGGCCGCCGGCCGCTCGGCCTCCGGACGGACACCGCCCTCCGGGACCAGGAGGCGGTGCAGGGAGTACGCCGGCAGCTCCAGGACCTCTTCCAGGGCGCGCACCGCCCGCAGCGACTCGGGGCGCTGCGGGCGCCGGGCGCCCTGCTGCCAGTAGCTGAGGCTGGTCACCCCGATGGTGATGCCGCGCTGGGCGAGTTTGTGCTGGACGCGGGTGAGGGCGAGCCCCCGGGCGGTGAGCGCGGAGCGCAGCGCGAGATGGAACGGGCCGGTCCGCAGCAGCTGCGCCAACTCGGCCGACTGGGGAGCGTTCTGTGCCATTGTCTCAATCCTCCGGCGCGCGACGTGAATGTTCACAACCGGATCGCACGTCGCACGCTCTGCGTGCCTGTTCACTGCAGTACGCCGGGCACCGGGTGTTCACATCCGGGCCCGTCCGTCCACACCCCCATGTCATTTCGCATTGAACCGTGTTGACCTGCGTCCGACAACACCTGATGCTCCTCGCAAGCATCCGGATGCGCTCCTCTCCCCCTCACCCCCCAGTCGGGAGGAACGCCATGACCCGTGCTCACCTTGCACGCCGCCCCCGCCGCAGATGGCTGTCGGCCGCGGCCCTCACCGCTGCCACCCTGACCGCACTGACCGGGCTGCCCGGAACGACCGCCGCCGCGGCCACGCCCCTCGCACGCCCGGCGCACACCGTCACCGCCGCGGACACCGCGGCCGCCCCGCGCGCCGCCGCCAACCGCCTCAACATCACCATGCAGGCCCAGGAGAAGACCAACTGGTGCTGGGCCGCCTCCGGAAACACCATCGCATCCTGGTTCGGCCGGAACTACAGCCAGAACGAGTTCTGCAACGCCGCGTTCAACCGCCAGCAGGGCTCCACCTGCCCCAACAACCAGGCCACCCTGGGCCATGTGCAGAACGGGCTCGACTGGATGGGCATCAACTCCGGCTCCTACGTGTCGGGCTGGCTCCGCTACGGCACCGTCCAGAGCGAGATCGACGCCAAGCGCCCCATCGAGACCCGCATCCAGTGGAACTCCGGCGGCGGCCACATGCACGTCATCTACGGCTACGACACCGACCGCAACTGGGTCTACTGGGGTGACCCCTGGCCCAGCAACAACCGCTACAACTGGGGCGACTTCGACTACTACGTGCGAGGCGGGTCCTTCTCCTGGACGCACTCCCTCTACCGGATAGGGGCCTGAGCCATGACGAAGCGCACCTCCGCCGGCACCGCGACCGCCCTGCGCGCCCTCGCCGCCGGCACGCTCGCGACCGCCGTCGTCGGCCTCGCCCCGTACGCCGCCTCCGCCGCGCCCGTGCCCGCACCGCACGCCCCGGCCCGAGCGAGCGTCGACGCCGCCCACCAGGCGGCGACCGCCCCCGCCACCCTGGACACCCTCACGCGGTTCTTCGCCGCCGACCGCAAGGGGAGCGGCGCCCCGCAGGCCGCCCCCGGCGCCCGCGCGGCCGCCCCCGCCGCCCCGCAGGCCGCCCCGCACATCGAGGGCGGCACCGTCCCCGTCTACACGCTGTCGCCGGACTTCGTCCGCGGCAAGGCCGACGCCCCGGTCGCCCGCGTGGAGTTCCTCGCCACCAAGGCCGTCGCCGCGGACGGCCGCACCGCGTCCGTGTGGACCGCGCGCAAGGACGGCGTCTGGAAGGTCGTCAACATCGCCGACGGGGACGACGAGACCCGCTACACCGCGGCCGGCGCCGCCCGGGACACCTCCGGCACGGTCTTCCACGAGCCGCAGACCGACGCCTGGTACCTGCTGCGCGGCGACCGCGTCGAGCCGCTGGACGCGGACGCCCGCAAGGCCGTCGGCGCCCACGGCACCACCCTCGCCGCGTACCGGAAGCGGGTGGCGAAGGCGTACGGGGACAAGCTCCCCGGCTCCGCGTACGACAAGCGGGGCGAGGCGGGCGGCTACGGGCCGGAGGCCGGTTCCGCCGCCGGCCAGGCGCCCGCCGAGGCCGGTGCGCTCGCGGCCGACGGGCTCCCGGTGACCGCCGCCACCACCGTGGCGGGCGCGGCCGCCCTGGTCGCCCTGGGGCTGTCGGCCACGGTGGCGGTGCGCAGGCGGCGGAGCGGCCGCTGAGCCGACGCGCCCGACCGCGCCCCCCGCCCCTCCGCCTCCTCCCCTTGAGAGGGAGGGGGCGGGAGCGGGGTCCGGGGGTGGGGGGAGGCCGCGGCGGACCTGGCCGGGCCAGGCAGCCGCGTTCCCGCCGGGCCGGCCACCTCCCCCCACCCCATCCCCCTCTTCCCTGCGCTCCCCGCACCACCCCACCACCCCACCACCGCCCACCCCGCCCCCGGCCGGAAGCGGGCCGGAAAACCATGATTGTCAGTGGCGGTCAGTAGGGTGGTGGGCATGGCAGACCCCAGTAGCTACCGACCCAAGCCGGGACAGATCCCCGACTCGCCGGGGGTCTATAAGTTCCGCGACGAGCACGGCCGTGTCATCTACGTGGGCAAGGCCAAGAGCCTGCGCCAGCGCCTGGCCAACTACTTCCAGGACCTGGCGGCGCTGCACCCCCGCACGCGGACGATGGTGACCACCGCCGCCTCCGTCGAGTGGACCGTGGTCTCCACCGAGGTCGAGGCGCTCCAGCTCGAGTACAGCTGGATCAAGGAGTTCGACCCCCGCTTCAACGTCAAGTACCGCGACGACAAGAGCTATCCGTATCTGGCGGTGACCCTCGACGAGGAGTTCCCGCGCGTCCAGGTCATGCGCGGCGCCAAGAAGAAGGGCGTGCGCTACTTCGGCCCGTACGCCCACGCCTGGGCCATCCGCGAGACCGTCGACCTGATGCTCCGTGTCTTCCCGGTGCGGACCTGCTCCGCCGGTGTCTTCAAGCGGTCCGCCCAGATCGGCCGCCCCTGCCTGCTCGGCTACATCGGCAAGTGCTCGGCCCCCTGCGTCGGCCGGGTCTCCGCCGACGAGCACCGCGAACTCGCCGAGGAGTTCTGCGACTTCATGGCCGGCCGCACCGGCGCGTACCTCCGCCGCCTGGAGGGGCGGATGCAGGACGCCGCCGAGGAGATGGAGTACGAGCGGGCCGCCCGGCTGCGCGACGACATAGGCGCGCTGAGGCGGGCCATGGAGAAGAACGCCGTGGTGTTCACGGACGCCACCGACGCCGACCTGATCGCCGTCGCCGAGGACGAACTGGAAGCCGCCGTCCAGATCTTCCACGTCCGCGGCGGCCGGGTACGCGGCCAGCGCGGCTGGGTGACGGACAAGGTCGAGGCGGTCACCACCGGCGATCTCGTCGAACACGCCCTCCAGCAGCTGTACGGCGACGAGCAGGGCGACGCCGTCCCCAAGGAGGTCCTGGTCCCCGCCCTCCCCGAGCCCGTCGAACCGGTCGCGCAGTGGCTCGCCCAGCGCCGCGGCTCCCGGGTCTCGCTGCGCATCCCGCAGCGCGGCGACAAGAAGGACCTGATGGCGACGGTCGGCCGCAACGCCCAGCAGGCGCTGGCCCTGCACAAGACCAAGCGCGCCTCCGACCTGACCACCCGCTCCCGGGCGCTCGAGGAGATCGCCGAGGCCCTCGGGCTGGATTCGGTGCCGCTGCGCATCGAGTGCTTCGACATCTCCCACCTCCAGGGCCAGGACGTGGTCGCCTCGATGGTGGTGTTCGAGGACGGCCTCGCCCGGAAGAGCGAGTACCGCCGCTTCCAGATCAAGGGCCGGATCGGCGACACCCAGGTCTGGCACGGCGAGGGCCAGGACGACGTCCGGTCCATGCACGAGGTCGTCGGCCGCCGCTTCCGGCGCTACGTCCAGGAGAAGCAGAAGTCGGGGGAGTGGACGGAGGAGCCGGACGGCGAGGCCCGCGCGGACGCCGCGACGGCCGGCGACGGCCTCACGGACACCGGCACCGGTACGGCCGGCAACGGCCTCCCGGCTCTCGGCACCGAGACGGCCGGCATCGGTCCCACGGACCCCGGCATCGAGACGGCCGGCAACGGTCCCACGGACCTCGGCGCCGGTACCGCCGGCAACGGCCCGGTCGACGACGACGGCCGCCCCAAGCGCTTCGCCTACCCGCCCCAGCTGGTGGTCGTCGACGGCGGCGCCCCGCAGGTGGCGGCCGCCCGACGGGCCCTGGACGAGCTCGGCATCGACGACGTCGCGGTCTGCGGCCTGGCCAAGCGCCTCGAGGAGGTCTGGCTGCCCGGGGACGACGACCCGGTGGTGCTGCCGCGCAGCAGCGAGGGCCTCTACCTCCTCCAGCGCGTCCGTGACGAAGCCCACCGCTTCGCGATCACCTACCAGCGCGGCAAGCGCACCAAGCGGCTGAAGTCCTCGCCGCTCGACGCCATCGAGGGCCTGGGCGACACCCGCCGCACGGCACTCCTCAAGCACTTCGGCTCGTTGAAGAGACTGCGGGCCGCGACGGTCGACGAGATCCGCGAGGTCCCGGGCATCGGCCGCAAGACCGCCGAGACGGTCGCCGCCGCGCTGGCCGGAGCGGCGCCGTCCGCTCCCGCGGTGAACACCGCCACAGGAGAGATCATGGAGGATGACGGGGCCCCGCCGGCCGCGTTGTCCGCAGAACGGGGGAAGGAACGATGAGCAGTACAGAGCACGAGCCGCGGGAAACCGAGAGAGACGGTGCACAGGTGAGTACGGGCATGATGCGCGAGTCCGGCCAGGGGGAGAGCGCCGCGATCCCCGAGCTGGTGATCATCTCCGGGATGTCCGGCGCCGGCCGCAGCACGGCCGCGAAGTGCCTGGAGGACCTCGGCTGGTTCGTGGTCGACAACATCCCGCCCGAGCTGATCCCGCCGATGGTCGATCTGGGCGCCCGCTCCCAGGGCAACGTCGCCCGGATCGCGGTCGTCGTCGACGTCCGCGGCCGCCGCTTCTTCGCCAACCTCAAGGAGTCGCTGGCCGCCCTGGACGCGCAGAACGTCAAGCGCCGTATCGTCTTCCTGGAGTCCTCCGACGAGGCCCTGGTGCGCCGCTTCGAGTCGGTGCGCCGCCCGCACCCCCTCCAGGGCGACGGCCGGATCGTCGACGGTATCGCCGCCGAGCGCGATCTGCTGCGCGAGCTGCGCGGCGACGCCGACCTGGTCATCGACACCTCCAGTCTCAACGTCCACGAGCTGCGCGCCAAGATGGACGCCCAGTTCGCCGGCGAGGAGGTCCCCGAGCTGCGGGCCACGGTCATGTCCTTCGGCTTCAAGTACGGCCTGCCGGTCGACGCCGATCTGGTCGTCGACTGCCGCTTCATCCCCAACCCGCACTGGGTGCCCGAGCTGCGCCCCTTCACCGGCCTGAACGAGGAGGTCGCCGGCTACGTCTTCAGCCAGCCCGGCTCCAAGGAGTTCCTGGACGGCTACGTCGAGCTGCTGCGGATCGTCGCCGAAGGCTACCGCCGCGAGGGCAAGCGCTATGTGACCATCGCCGTCGGCTGCACGGGCGGCAAGCACCGCAGCGTGGCGATGTCCGAGAAGCTGGCCCGCCGCCTGGTCTCCGAGGGCGTGGAAACGGTCGTCGTCCACCGGGACATGGGGCGCGAGTGAGCGGCCGTACCCCACGGCTCCGCCGGGTCCGCAGATTCGTCCCGAGCGTCCGTACGACGAAGGGCGCCACGCCCAAGGTGGTGGCGCTCGGCGGCGGCATGGGCCTGTCCGCCTCGCTGGCCGCGCTGCGCCGTATCACCGGCGACCTGACGGCCGTGGTCACGGTCGCCGACGACGGCGGCTCCAGCGGCCGGCTCCGCGACGAGCTGGGTGTGCTGCCGCCCGGCGACCTGCGCAAGGCGCTGGCCGCGCTGTGCGGCGACGACGACTGGGGCCAGACCTGGGCCCGGGTGATCCGGCACCGCTTCCAGAGCGAGGGCGAGCTGCACGACCACGCGGTCGGCAATCTGCTGATCGTCGCCCTGTGGGAGCAGCTCGGCGACCATGTCCAGGCGCTCGACCTGGTCGGCAGGCTGCTCGGCGCGCACGGCCGGGTGCTGCCCATGTCGGCGGTGCCCCTGGAGCTCCAGGCCCAGGTCCGGGGCCATGACCCGGCGCGCCCGGACGACGTCTCCACGGTCCGCGGCCAGGCCACCGTCGCGCTGACCCCCGGCGAGGTGCTGGCCGTCCATGTCGTCCCCGAGGAACCGCCGGCCGTCCCCGAGGCGGTCGCCGCGGTGCGGGACGCCGACTGGGTGGTGCTCGGCCCCGGTTCCTGGTTCTCCTCCGTGATCCCGCATCTGCTGGTGCCGGAGCTGCGCGAGGCACTGGAGGAGACCAAGGCCCGGAAGGTCCTCTCCCTCAACCTCGCGCCGCAACCCGGCGAAACCGATGGCTTCTCCCCGCAGCGTCATTTGGAGGTTTTGGCCCGACACGCCCCTAAACTCGCCTTCGACGTGGTGCTGGCCGACAGGGCCGCCGTGCCCGACATCGACGGTCTGACGGTTGCCGCCAAGCAGCTCGTCGGCAGCGAGGTCGAGCTGGCGGCGGTCGCCGCGCAAGGTGACGACGCCCGGCCGGGTGCCGGGGGAGCCCCTGACCGGCACGACCCGGAGCTGCTGGCAGCCGCGTACGACCGTATTTTTCGGATGCATGGAAGGATCGGCCCATGGCGATGACGGCTGCGGTGAAGGATGAGATCTCCCGGCTCCCCGTCACCCGGACCTGCTGCCGGAAGTCGGAGGTCTCGTCGATCCTGCGGTTCGCGGGAGGTCTGCACCTGGTCAGCGGACGCATTGTGATCGAGGCGGAGCTGGACACGGGCATCGCCGCCCGCCGGCTGCGCAAGGACATCCTGGAGATCTTCGGGCACAGCTCCGACCTGGTGGTGATGGCCCCCGGCGGGCTGCGGCGCGGCAGCCGGTACGTGGTCCGGGTGGTGGCCGGCGGCGATCAGCTGGCCCGCCAGACCGGCCTGGTGGACGGCCGCGGCCGTCCCATCCGGGGCCTGCCCCCGCAGGTGGTCTCCGGGGCGACCTGCGACGCCGAGGCGGCCTGGCGCGGCGCCTTCCTCGCCCACGGCTCCCTCACCGAGCCCGGCCGGTCCTCCTCCCTGGAGGTCACCTGCCCCGGTCCCGAGGCGGCGCTCGCCCTGGTCGGCGCGGCCCGCCGGCTCGGCATCGGCGCCAAGGCCCGTGAGGTCCGCGGTGTGGACCGGGTGGTCGTCCGGGACGGTGACGCGATCGGCGCGCTGCTGACGCGGCTCGGCGCCCATGAGTCGGTGCTCGCCTGGGAGGAGCGGCGGATGCGCCGCGAGGTCCGGGCCACCGCCAACCGCCTCGCCAACTTCGACGACGCCAACCTCCGCCGCTCGGCGCGCGCCGCGGTCGCGGCCGGCGCCCGGGTCCAGCGCGCCCTGGAGATCCTCGGCGAGGAGGTCCCCGAGCACCTCGCGGCGGCCGGCCGGCTCCGTATGGAGCACAAGCAGGCCTCCCTGGAGGAGCTGGGCGCCCTCGCCGACCCGCCGCTGACCAAGGACGCGGTCGCCGGCCGGATCCGCCGCCTGCTGGCGATGGCCGACAAGCGCGCCCAGGACCTGGGCATCCCCGGCACGGAGTCCAACCTCACCGAGGAACTCGCCGAGGGCATGGTCGGCTGACAAGCGCCGTCGGACGGCCGGAAGCGAGCCCATTTGGGCGCGCCCATCTACGCATGTGCAGGCTCAATGTCAATGTCACGTGCGTCTCCTTCAGGGGGTAGGGTCGGAGGCGGTCGGGGACATCCCATACAGCTCGCCGGTGTCGGAGCCGGCGTACCAACGAGGAGATCGGTTCGTGACGATCCGCGTAGGCATCAATGGTTTTGGTCGTATCGGCCGCAACTACTTCCGCGCGCTGCTGGAGCAGGGTGCCGACATCGAGGTCGTCGGTGTCAACGACCTGACCGACAACGCCACCCTGGTCCACCTGCTGAAGTACGACAGCATCCTGGGCCGCCTGAAGGCCGACGTCAGCCACACCGACGACACCATCACCGTCGGTGACATGACCTTCAAGACGATGGCCGAGCGCGACCCCGCGAACCTCCCCTGGGGCGAGCTGGGCGCCGACATCGTCATCGAGTCCACCGGCATCTTCACCAAGCGCGAGGACGCCGCCAAGCACCTCGCCGCCGGTGCGAAGAAGGTCCTCATCTCGGCCCCGGCCAAGAACGAGGACATCACCATCGTGATGGGCGTCAACCAGGACAAGTACGACGCGGCCCAGCACCACGTCATCTCCAACGCCTCCTGCACCACCAACTGCGTGGCGCCGATGGCCAAGGTTCTCGACGAGGACTTCGGCATCGTCAAGGGCATGATGACCACGGTCCACGCGTACACCAACGACCAGCGCATCCTGGACTTCCCGCACTCCGACCTGCGTCGCGCCCGCGCCGCCGCGGAGAACATCATCCCGACCTCGACCGGTGCCGCCAAGGCCACCGCGCTGGTCCTCCCGCAGCTCAAGGGCAAGCTGGACGGTATCGCCATGCGCGTTCCGGTCCCCACCGGCTCGGTCACCGACCTCGTCCTGGAGCTCGGCCGCGAGACCACCAAGGAAGAGATCAACGCCGCCTTCCAGAAGGCCGCCGAGGGTCAGCTCAAGGGTGTCCTGGAGTACACCGAGGACCCGATCGTCTCCTCGGACATCGTCAACTGGCCGGCCTCCTGCACCTTCGACTCGCAGCTGACCATGGTCCAGGGCAAGCAGGTCAAGGTCGTCGGCTGGTACGACAACGAGTGGGGCTACTCCAACCGCCTGGTGGATCTGACCGTGTTCGTCGGCGGCCAGCTCTGATCCCTGGCTGACACCCAGGCACCGAGATGTGAGGAAGGGGCTCGTACGGCGCGAGGACGCGTCGTACGGGCCCCGTTCCGCGACCGACCGACCCATGTGATGGAGTCACTCCTCATGAAGACGATCGACGACCTCCAGGTAGCGGGTAAGCGGGTCTTCGTCCGCGCCGACCTGAACGTGCCGCTGGACGGCACCACCATCACCGACGACGGCCGGATCCGCGCCGTCGCCCCGACGATCGCCAAGCTCGCCGAGCGCGGCGCCAAGGTGATCGTCGCCTCCCACCTGGGCCGTCCCAAGGGCGCCCCGGACCCGGCCTTCTCGCTGGCCCCGGCCGCCGAGCGGCTCGGCGAAATCCTCGGGCAGGACGTCGCGTTCGCCACCGACACGGTCGGCGAGTCCGCCGGGGCCGTGGTCGCCGGCCTGTCCGACGGCCAGGTCGCCGTGCTGGAGAACCTGCGCTTCAACGCCGGGGAGACCAGCAAGGACGATGCCGAGCGGGGCGCCTTCGCCGACCAGCTTGCCGCCCTGGCGGACCTGTACGTGGGCGACGGTTTCGGTGCCGTGCACCGCAAGCACGCCTCCGTCTACGACCTGCCCAAGCGCCTTCCGCACGCCGCCGGTGACCTGATCGCCACCGAGGTCGGTGTCCTGAAGAAGCTCACCGAGGACGTCAGGCGCCCGTACGTGGTCGTGCTCGGCGGCGCCAAGGTCTCCGACAAGCTCGCCGTCATCGACGAGCTGCTGGGCAAGGCCGACCGCCTGCTGATCGGCGGCGGTATGGCGTACACCTTCCTCAAGGCCAAGGGCTACGAGGTCGGCATCTCCCTCCTTCAGGAGGACCAGATCCCGAAGGTGACCGAGTACATGGAGCGCGCCGAGGCGAACGGCGTCGAGCTGGTGCTCCCGGTCGACATCCTGGCCTCGGCCGACTTCCCGGACCTGAAGACCAAGGCCCCCGCGGACTTCGTCACGGTCGACGCCGACCAGATCCCCTCCGACAAGGAGGGCCTGGACATCGGCCCGAAGACCCGCGAGCTGTTCGCCGAGAAGATCGCCGACGCCGAGACCGTCTTCTGGAACGGCCCGGTCGGCGTCGCCGAGCACCCCGACTACGCGGGCGGCACCACCGCCATCGCGCGGGCGCTGCTCAACTGCGACGGCTTCACCGTCGTCGGCGGCGGTGACTCGGCCGCCGCCGTGCGCTCGCTCGGCTTCGACGAGAATGCTTTCGGCCATATTTCGACCGGCGGCGGCGCCAGCCTCGAGTACCTCGAAGGCAAGACGCTCCCCGGCCTCGCCGCTCTGGAGGACTGACACCGCATGACCACCCGCACCCCGCTGATGGCGGGCAACTGGAAGATGAACCTCAACCACCTCGAGGCCATCGCGCACGTCCAGAAGCTCGCCTTCGCCCTCACCGACAAGGACTTCGACGCCGTGGAGGTCGCGGTCCTGCCGCCCTTCACCGACCTGCGCTCGGTCCAGACCCTGGTCGACGGCGACAAGCTCAAGATCAAGTACGGCGCCCAGGACGTCTCGGCGCAGGACTCCGGTGCCTACACCGGTGAGATCTCCGGCGCGATGCTCGCCAAGCTCAAGTGCGCGTTCGTGGCCATCGGCCACAGTGAGCGCCGCCAGTACCACGGCGAGAACGAGGAGATCTGCAACGCCAAGGTCAAGGCCGCCTTCCGGCACGGCCTGACCCCGATCCTCTGCGTCGGCGAGGGCCTGGACGTCCGCAAGGCCGGCAACCAGGTCGCGCACACCCTCGCCCAGCTCGACGGCGGTCTGAAGGACGTCCCGGCCGAGCAGGCCGAGACCATCGTGATCGCCTACGAGCCGGTGTGGGCCATCGGCACCGGCGAGGTCGCCACCCCGGAGGACGCGCAGGAGGTCTGCGGTGCGATCCGCGGCCGCCTCGCCGAGCTCTACAGCCAGGAGCTGGCCGACAAGGTCCGCATCCAGTACGGCGGCTCGGTCAAGTCCGGCAACGTCGCGGCGATCATGGCGCAGCCGGACGTCGACGGCGCGCTGATCGGCGGCGCCTCGCTGGACGCGGAGGAATTCGTGAAGATCGTCCGCTTCCGCGACCAGTAGCAGCTATGACGAGGGGGAGCCCTCGTCGTACCCTGTCGGGGCCGGGATCGGTGCGGCGGCACCGCCTCCGGCCCCGCACCCGTTCCGTACGTACGTCTGTCAGTCAGTCCTAGAGAGTTGGTCCAGCCGTGGTCATCGGATTCTCGATCGCCCTCATCGTCTTCAGCCTGCTGCTGATGATGCTGGTGCTCATGCACAAGGGGAAGGGCGGCGGTCTGTCCGACATGTTCGGCGGCGGTATGCAGTCCTCGGTCGGCGGCTCCTCGGTCGCCGAGCGCAACCTGGACCGCATCACCATCGTGATCGGTCTGCTGTGGTTCGCCTGCATCGTCGTTCTCGGCGTCCTGATGAAGCTCGGCAGCTGATGTCCCGTCGGAGACGCGGCCTATCATGAGGCGGCGTCCCCGGACGGGTAACTCCGGCCACTGGACGCGCGTTGGGCTTTACGTAGACTGTGACGTTCCGCAGCGCAGCTGATGTGAAGGCTTTGCAGCACCTTTACGCAGGGAGTTACGACCGTGGCAAGTGGCAACGCGATCCGAGGAAGTCGGGTCGGAGCGGGGCCGATGGGGGAGGCCGAGCGCGGCGAGTCCGCGCCGCGCATCCGCATCTCCTTCTGGTGCTCCAACGGGCACGAGACGCAGCCCAGCTTCGCCGGCGACGCGCAGGTCCCGGACACCTGGGACTGCCCGCGCTGTGGCTTCCCGGCCGGCAAGGACCGGGACAGCCCGCCGGACCCGCCGCGCACCGAGCCCTACAAGACCCACCTCGCCTACGTCCGGGAGCGCCGTAGCGACGCCGACGGCGAGGCGATTCTCGCGGAGGCGCTCGCCAAGCTCCGCGGTGAGATCTGACGGACCCGTACGTACACCGGACGGCCCGGCCGGAGGGAGAACGACCCCTCCGGCCGGGCCGTCCCGTGTCCCCCGGCGCCTCCGCCGGAAGCGGACGGATGCCCCATACCGCATCCCGCGCGCTGATCCCTTAGGTTGGGGGTGGCGGGGCCGGTACGAGATGAAGAAGGCTGATGTCCGAGATGAACGCAGAAGGCCGCAGCAGGCTCGACCAGATGCCTGAGTGGACCGCGCTGAGCAAGCACCGGGAGCAGCTGGGGGAGGTGCAGCTGCGCGAGCTGTTCGAACGGGACCCGGCGCGCGCCGAGCGCTACACGCTCCAGGTCGGCGATCTGCATCTGGACTACTCCAAGCACCTCGTCACGGACGAGACGCTGCGGCTGCTGGGTGACCTGGCCGCGGCGACCGGTGTGGCGGAGCTCCGGGACGCGATGTTCCGCGGCGACAAGATCAACAACACCGAGCAGCGCTCCGTCCTGCACACCGCGCTGCGCGCGCCCGGCTCGGCGGTCATCAAGAGCGACGGGGAGAACGTCGTCCCCGCCGTGCAGTCCGTCCTGACGAAGATGGGCACCTTCTCCGACCGGGTGCGCTCCGGCGACTGGAAGGGCCACACCGGCAGGCGCATCAGGACCGTCGTCAACATCGGTATCGGCGGCTCGGATCTGGGCCCGGCGATGGCGTACGAGGCGCTGCGCGCCTTCACCCACCGGGACATGCAGTTCCGCTTCGTCTCCAACGTGGACGGCGCCGATCTGCACGAGGCGATCCGCGATCTGGACCCGGCCGAGACGCTGTTCATCATCGCCTCGAAGACCTTCACCACCATCGAGACCATCACCAACGCCACCTCGGCGCGCGACTGGCTGCTCACCGGCCTGCGGGCCGGAGGAGAGGCCGTCGCCAAGCACTTCGTGGCGCTGTCGACCAATGCCGAGAAGGTCACCGAGTTCGGGATCAACCCGGACAACATGTTCGAGTTCTGGGACTGGGTCGGCGGACGCTACTCCTACGACTCGGCGATCGGCCTCTCGCTGATGATCGCGATCGGCAAGGAACGGTTCCGGGAGATGCTGGCCGGCTTCCACCTGGTCGACGAGCACTTCCGCACCGCACCGCCACAGGAGAACGCCCCGCTGCTGCTGGGCCTGCTGGGCATCTGGTACGGCAACTTCTGGGACGCCCAGTCGCACGCGGTGCTGCCGTACAGCCACTACCTGTCCAAGTTCACCGCGTACCTCCAGCAGCTGGACATGGAGTCCAACGGCAAGTCCGTGGACCGCGAGGGCCACCGGGTCGGCTGGCAGACCGGCCCCGTCGTCTGGGGCACACCCGGCACGAACGGCCAGCACGCCTACTACCAGCTGCTCCATCAGGGCACGAAGATGATCCCGGCCGACCTCATCGGTTTCGCCCGGCCGGTCGACGACCTGTGGCCGGGCCTGGCCGCCCAGCACGACCTGCTGATGGCCAACCTCTTCGCCCAGGGCCAGGCGCTGGCCTTCGGCAAGACGGCGGACGAGGTGCGCGCCGAGGGCGTCGCCGAGGAGCTGGTCCCGCACCGGACGTTCCACGGCAACCACCCCACCACCACCGTCCTGGCCGGGGAGCTCAGCCCCTCCGTGCTCGGGCAGCTGATCGCGCTCTACGAGCACAAGGTGTTCGTCCAGGGCGCGGTGTGGAACATCGACTCCTTCGACCAGTGGGGCGTGGAGCTGGGCAAGGTCCTCGCGAAGCGGGTCGAGCCCGCGCTGACCGAGGGGGCGGAGGTGGCCGGGCTGGACGCCTCCACGTCCGCGCTGGTCGCCAAGTACCGTGAGCTGCGCGGGCGCTGAGGCTCGCCGCACGGGAAGGGCCCCACACCTCTCGGGTGTGGGGCCCTTCCCCGTACGCGCCGATGCCGCGTCCGCGGCTAGGCCGGCGGGTAGAGATCCCGCGGCAGCTGTGAAGCCGCCGCCTCGTCCAGCAGCCACAGGGTGCGGCCGCGGCCGCGGGCGCCGGCCGCCGGGGCCTGGACCTCCCCCGCGCCGGAGAGCGCGATGGCCGCGGCGTTGGCCTTGTCCTCGCCGGCCGCCAGCAGCCAGACCTCCCGTGCCGCGCGGATCGCGGGCAGGGTGAGCGTGATCCGGGTGGGCGGCGGCTTGGGCGCGCCGTGCACCCCGACCACCGTCCGCTCCTGCTCGTAGACGGCGGGCAACTCCGGGAAGAGCGAGGCCACATGGGTGTCCGGTCCGACGCCCAGCAACAGGACGTCGAAGGACGGGACGCTCGCGTGGTTCTCGGGCCCGGCCGCGGCGGCGAGTTCGAGGGCGTACGCCTCGGCCGCCGCGTCCGCGTTCTGGCCGAACCGGCCCCCGGACGGCTCCATCGGGTGCACCCTCGCCGGGTCCACCGGCACGCTGTCCAGCAGCGCCTGGCACGCCTGGGTGTGGTTCCGCTCGGGGTTCCCCTCCGGCAGGAAGCGCTCATCGCCCCACCACAGGTCGAGCCGGGACCAGTCCACCGCGTCCCGCGCGGGCGCCTCGGCCAGCGCCGCGAGCAGCGCGTTGCCGTTGCGCCCGCCGGTCAGGACCACGGAGGCGGAGCCGCGGGCGGTCTGGGCGTCCACGATCTTCGTGATCAGCCGGGCCGCCGCGGCCTGGGCCATCAGCTCCTTGTCGCGGTGGACGACGACCTGCGGAGCGCTCACGAGGCGGCCGCCTTCTTGGCGCCCTTGACGGGTGCCTGCTTCGCCTTCTTCGCCGCAGGTCCGGAGGGGGCGTCGCCCGACGGGGCCGGCTCCGCGGCGGGCCGCCCGGCCGGCTGCCCGTCGCCGATCCGGTCCACGCCGAACTTCAGCGCGGCGGCGTAGATGTCGTCCGGGTCGAGCCGGCGCAGCTCCTCGGCGAGCAGGTCCGAGGTCTCCCGCCGCTTGAGCGCCACATGGCGGTCCGGCTGGTTCGGCATGGAGAGCGTGGCCACCGAGCCGTTCGGCCGGTGCAGCACGATCGAGCCGACGGCGGACTCCATGCTCACGGAGGTCAGGCCGGGGCCGGGCGACACCTTGCGGGTCACCGGGACGTTCAGCCGGTCCGCCAGCCACATGGCGAGCAGCTCGCAGCTGGGGTTGAACTCCTCACCCTCGACCTCGGCCGAGGTGACCGTGCACGGGGCCTGGTCGAGCGCCGCCGCCAGCATCGAACGCCAGGGCGTGATGCGCGTCCACGCCAGGTCGGTGTCACCCGGAGTGTACGTTTCCGCACGCGCCGACAGCTCCCGGACGGGCTCCTCGGAGGCGTAGGCATCGGTGACCCGGCGCTGGGCCAGCGCACCGAGCGGGTCCTTGGCGGGGTCCAGCGGGGCGTTGACCGCCCACCAGACGACGACCGGCGCGTCCGGCAGCAGCAGCGGCAGCACCACGGACTGGGCGTGGTCGATCGCCTCGCCGTACAGCCGCAGCACCACCGTCTCACCGGTACCGGCGTCCGTGCCGACCCGCACTTCGGCGTCCAGGCGAGCCTTGGCGCGGTCGCGCGGCGACCGGCTGACCCGCTTGATGACGACGAGCGTGCGCGAGGGGTGCTCGCGGGACGCTTCGTTGGCGGCCTTCAGGGCGTCGTAGGCGTGCTCCTCGTCGGTGACGATGACGAGGGTGAGTACCATGCCGATGGCCGGGGTGCCGACGGCGCGACGGCCCTGCACCAGCGCCTTGTTGACCTTGCTGGCCGTGGTTTCCGTCAGATCGATCTTCATGGCCGACGCCAGCTCCGTCCGTCTCGTGCGAGCATTTCGTCCGCCTCGGCCGGGCCCCAGGTGCCCGCCGGGTACTGCGCGGGCTTGCCGTGCCTGTCCCAGTACTCCTCGATCGGGTCGAGGATCCGCCAGGACTGCTCGACCTCCTCCACCCGCGGGAAGAGGTTGGCGTCACCCAGCAGCACGTCCAGGATCAGGCGCTCGTACGCCTCGGGGCTGGACTCCGTGAAGGACTCGCCGTACGCGAAGTCCATCGACACGTCCCGGACCTCCATGGAGGTGCCGGGCACCTTGGACCCGAACCGCACGGTCACGCCCTCGTCCGGCTGCACCCGGATGACCAGGGCGTTCTGTCCCAGCTCCTCGGTGGTGGTGGTGTCGAACGGGGAGTGCGGCGCACGCTGGAAGACCACCGCGATCTCGGTGACCCGGCGGCCCAGCCGCTTGCCGGTGCGCAGGTAGAAGGGGACGCCCGCCCAGCGGCGGTTGTCGATCGACAGCTTGATCGCGGCGTAGGTGTCGGTCTTCGACTTCGGGTCGATGCCGTCTTCCTGGAGGTAGCCGACGGCCTGTTCGCCGCCCTGCCAGCCCGCCGAGTACTGCGCCCGTACGGTCTCCTTGCCGAGGTCCTTGGGCAGCCGGACCGCGCCCAGCACCTTGGTCTTCTCGGCGACCAGCGCGTCCGCGTCGAAGGACGCGGGCTCCTCCATCGCGGTCAGCGCGAGCAGCTGGAGGAGGTGGTTCTGGATGACGTCACGGGCGGCGCCGATGCCGTCGTAGTAGCCGGCCCGGCCGCCGATGCCGATGTCCTCGGCCATGGTGATCTGCACGTGGTCGACGTAGGACCGGTTCCACAGCGGCTCGAACATCGTGTTGGCGAAGCGCAGCGCCAGGATGTTCTGGACCGTCTCCTTGCCCAGGTAGTGGTCGATCCGGAAGACCTCGTTGGGCGGGAAGACCTCGTGGACGATCCGGTTGAGCTCCTGGGCGCTGGCCAGGTCGTGCCCGAAGGGCTTCTCGATGACGGCGCGGCGCCAGGAGTCCTCCTTCTGGTCGGCCAGCCCGTGCTTCTTCAGCTGCTGGACGACCGTGGGGAAGAACTTCGGCGGCACGGACAGGTAGAAGGCGAAGTTGCCGCCGGTGCCCTGTGCCTTGTCGAGCTCGTTGATGGTGTCCCGGAGGGTCTCGAAGGCCACGTCGTCGTCGAAGGTGCCCTGGACGAAGCGCATGCCCTGGCTGAGTTGCTGCCAGACCTCCTCGCGGAACGGCGTACGCGCGTGCTCCTTGACCGCTGTGTACACCTCCTGGGCGAAGTCCTCGTTCTCCCACTCGCGGCGGGCGAACCCGACGAGCGAGAAACCCGGCGGAAGCAGTCCGCGGTTGGCCAGGTCGTAGACGGCAGGCATCAGCTTTTTGCGGGACAAATCGCCCGTGACGCCGAAGATGACCAGGCCCGACGGCCCCGCGATACGCGGGAGCCGCCGGTCCGCGGCGTCACGAAGCGGGTTCGCTCCATGAACAGCGGTCAAGGGTTCAGCCCTCCGAAGGTGCGAGGCGCTTGAGTTCCGCCTCGGTCGACTTGAGCAGGTCGTTCCAGGAGGCCTCGAACTTCTCCACGCCCTCGTCCTCCAGGAGCTGCACGACCTCGTCGTACGAGATCCCGAGCGCGGCGAGCGCGTCGAGGTCGGCCCGGGCCGCCGCGTACGTGCCGCGCACCGTGTCACCGGTGATCTCGCCGCGCGCCGCGGTGGCCTCCAGCGTGGCCTCCGGCATGGTGTTGACCGTGCCCGGGGCGACCAGCTCGTCCACGTACAGGGTGTCCTTGTAGGCCGGGTCCTTGACACCGGTCGAGGCCCACAGCGGACGCTGCTTGTGCGCGCCGGCCTTCTCCAGGGCGGCCCAGCGCTCCGAGGAGAAGACCTCCTCGTACGCCTGGTACGCCAGCCGGGCGTTGGCCAGCGCGGCCTTGCCCTTGAGCGCCTTGGCCTCGTCCGTGCCCAGCTTCTCCAGCCGCTTGTCGATCTCGCTGTCCACACGGGACACGAAGAACGACGCCACCGAACGGATCAGGGACAGGTCCAGGCCGGCCGCCTTGGCCTTCTCCAGACCGGCCAGGTAGGCGTCCATCACCTCGCGGTAGCGCTCCAGCGAGAAGATCAGCGTGACGTTGACGCTGATGCCCAGGCCGATGACCTCGGTGATCGCCGGGAGGCCCGCCTTGGTGGCCGGGATCTTGATCAGGGTGTTCGGGCGGTCCACCAGCCAGGCCAGCTGCTTGGCCTCGGCGACGGTCGGCACGGTCTTGTGCGCCAGGCGCGGGTCGACCTCGATGGAGACCCGGCCGTCCTGGCCGCCGGTGGCGTCGAAGACCGGCCGCAGCACATCGGCGGCGTCCCGGACGTCGGCCGTCGTGATCATGCGGATGGCCTCGTCGACGGTGACCTTACGGGCCGCGAGGTCGCTGACCTGCTGCTGGTAGCCGTCGCCGGAGGAGATCGCCTTCTGGAAGATCGACGGGTTCGTCGTGACGCCGACGACGTGCTGCTCGTCGATCAGCTCGGCGAGGTTGCCGGACGTGATGCGCTTGCGCGACAGGTCGTCCAGCCAGATCGCGACGCCCTCCTCGGAGAGGCGCTTGAGTGCGTCTGTCATGGGTTCTGCATCTCCTACTCGTTGAGTACGTGCGTCAGCGCGCGGCGGCTTCCAGCGACTCCCGGGCGGCGGCGGCCACCGCGTCGGCGGTGAAACCGAACTCGCGGAAGAGGACCTTGCCGTCGGCCGAGGCACCGAAGTGCTCCAGCGACACGATGCGTCCGGCGTCACCGACGAAGCGGTGCCACGTCAGGCCGATACCGGCTTCGACGGCCACTCGGGCCTTCACGGACGGGGGCAGCACGCTGTCGCGGTAGTCCTGGTCCTGCTGGTCGAACCACTCGACCGACGGCATCGACACCACCCGGGTGGGCACGCCCGCGGCCTGCAGCTGCTCGCGCGCCGCCACGGCCAGCTGCACCTCGGAGCCGGTGCCGATCAGCACCACCTCGGGCTTGCCGCCGTCGGCCTCGAACAGGACGTAACCGCCCTTGGCGGCGTCCTCGTTGACCGGGTAGGTCGGCAGGCCCTGGCGGCTCAGCGCCAGGCCGTGCGGGGCCCCCACGCCGAACTCCTTGGTCCAGCGCCGGAGGATCTCGCGCCAGGCGAGGGCGGTCTCGTTGGCGTCGGCCGGGCGGACGATGTTCAGGCCCGGGATGGCGCGCAGCGAGGCCAGGTGCTCGACCGGCTGGTGGGTCGGGCCGTCCTCGCCCAGGCCGATGGAGTCGTGCGTCCACACGTACGTCACCGGCAGGTGCATCAGCGCGGACAGCCGGACGGCGTTGCGCATGTAGTCGGAGAACACTAGGAAGGTGCCGCCGTAGACGCGGGTGTTGCCGTGCAGCGCGATGCCGTTCATCTCCGCGGCCATGGAGTGCTCGCGGATACCGAAGTGGATCGTGCGGCCGTACGGGTCGGCCTCCGGCAGCGGGTTGCCCTTCGGCAGGAACGAGGAGTTCTTGTCGATGGTGGTGTTGTTGGAGCCCGCGAGGTCGGCGGAGCCGCCCCACAGCTCGGGGATGACCGCGCCGAGGTCCTGGAGCACCTTGCCGGACGCGGCGCGGGTGGCCACGGCCTTGCCGGTCTCGAACACCGGGAGGTGGTCCTCCCAGCCCGCGGGCAGCTCGCCGGCCGCGATCCGGTCGAACTCGGCGGCCCGCTCCGGGCTCGCGGTGCGCCAGGCGGCGAAGGCCTTCTCCCACTCCTTCTTGGCGTCCCGGCCGCGGTCGAGGGCGCCGCGGGTGTGCGCGATCACCTCGTCGGTGACCTCGAACGACTGCTCCGGGTCGAAGCCCAGCACGCGCTTGGTGGCCGCGACCTCCTCCTCGCCCAGCGCCGAGCCGTGCGCGGCCTCGGTGTTCTGGGCGTTGGGGGCCGGCCAGGCGATGATCGAGCGCATCGCGATGAACGACGGCTTGTCCGTGACGGCCTTCGCCGCCTCGATGGCGCGGAACAGCGCCTCGGGGTCGAGGTCGCCGTTCTCCTTGGGCGCCACGCGCTGGACGTGCCAGCCGTAGGCCTCGTACCGCTTGACGACGTCCTCGGAGATCGCGGTCTCGGTGTCGCCCTCGATCGAGATGTGGTTGTCGTCCCAGAGCAGGACGAGGTTGCCGAGCTTCTGGTGGCCGGCCAGCGAGGACGCCTCGGCGGCGATGCCCTCCTGGAGGCAGCCGTCACCGGCGATCGCGAAGATGTGGTGGTCGAACGGCGAGGAACCGGGCGCCGTCGCCGGGTCGAACAGACCGCGCTCGTAGCGGGCCGCCATCGCCATGCCGACCGCGTTGGCGACACCCTGGCCCAGCGGGCCGGTGGTGGTCTCCACACCGGCGGTGTGGCCGTACTCCGGGTGCCCGGGCGTCGCCGAGCCCCACGTACGGAAGGACTTCAGGTCGTCCAGCTCCAGGCCGTATCCGGCGAGGTAGAGCTGGATGTAGAGGGTCAGGCTGGAGTGGCCCGCGGAGAGCACGAACCGGTCGCGGCCGGTCCAGTCCGCGTCCGCCGGGTCGTGCCGCATCAGCTTCTGGAACAGCACGTACGCGGCGGGAGCCAGGCTCATGGCCGTACCCGGATGGCCGTTACCGACCTTCTGCACGGAGTCCATGGCCAGGACCCGCGCGGTGTCCACCGCCCGCTGGTCCAGTTCGGTCCACTCGAATTCTGTGGTGGTCGGCTTGGTGCTCACCCTGAGTCAGGGCTCCTCTCCACATGTCGAATGCCACGGACGGTATGTCCGCCAGGCGGTGTCGAGCCTACCCCCGCGAGTGCGTGCGTCTTTTCGACGCTCAGTCGATGTCCGGGCCGCTCAGTCGGGGTGCCGACACCAGCTGCTCGTCGCTTCGAGCAACCGCCTCGGCCCGCCGGGCATTCCCGGCCCGGCGCGGCGGCCCCTCCCTCCAGACTGCCGGGCGGCGGCCGGGTGCGCCTCCTGTGACACGGGGCGGATGGCGGCCGGGACGGTGGCGGAAACCGGGTGCGGGCGCCGGGGGAAGGCGGCGACGGCACCCGCCAACACGACCCCACCCCCGCGAAGGCCGCCGTATGGCCAACGTCTAAAGTGGCGTGGTACGCGCAAGCTTGTGCCGGATCTCTGCACCGCCGCACGGGCTCGCAGGTCTTATCTCTTCGGCGGCGGGAGCCGCTGATGTTACTTCCAGGGGTGTGCGTGACGGCCGTCGAATCCCGTCCTGTGGGGGCTCTCTCCGAGAGCCCCGCGGGACCAGGTCACCGTCCGTTCGGGGCCCGCGTCAAGGCGTTCGTGGCGCTCACCAAGCCGCGCGTCATCGAGCTGCTGCTGATGACCACGATCCCGGTGATGTTCCTGGCGGCGGGCGGCGTCCCCGACCTGTGGCTCGTCCTGGCGACCTGCGTCGGCGGCTACCTCTCCGCCGGCGGCGCGGCCGCCTTCAACATGTACCTCGACCGCGACATCGACGCCCTGATGGACCGCACCTCGCAGCGTCCGCTGGTGACCGGCATGGTCTCGCCGCGCGAGTGCCTGGTCTTCGCGTCCGCCCTCGCGGTCGTCTCCACCGCCTGGTTCTGGGTCTTCGTCAACCCGCTGTCGGCGGCGCTCTCGCTCGGAGCGCTGCTCTTCTACGTCGTCGTCTACACGATGATCCTCAAGCGGCGCACCGCGCAGAACATCGTGTGGGGCGGGATCGCCGGCTGTATGCCGGTCTTCATCGGCTGGTCCGCGGTGACGAACTCGGTCTCCTGGGCCGCGCTGGTCCTCTTCCTGGTCATCTTCTTCTGGACGCCGCCGCACTACTGGCCGCTGTCGATGAAGGCCAAGGACGACTACGAGCGGGTCGGCGTGCCGATGCTCCCGGTCATCGCCGGCAACAAGGCCGTGGCCCGTCAGATCGTCCTGTACAGCTGGGTGATGGTCGGCGTCTCGCTGCTGCTCCAGCCGCTCGGCTACACCGGCTGGTTCTACACCGCGGTCGCGGTCGCCTGCGGCGCCTTCTGGCTGAAGGAGGCGCACGCCCTCCAGGCCCGGGCGAAGGCCGGGATCACCGGTCCCAAGCTCAAGGAGATGCGGCTGTTCCACTGGTCCATCACCTACGTCTCCCTGCTGTTCGTCGCCGTCGCGGTGGACCCGTTCCTCCGCTGACGCGCGGGTGATCCGCGGGCCGGCTGTGGCACCCGGCCAGGAGCCCTTCCGTCGTTGATTACCGGTGGGTAGCATGCTGTCCATGGCAGACACCCAGCAGGCGCAGGCGGACGAGCGGCCGGAGACGGCCCCCGGCGGCGCGGCCGGCAAGCGCACGGCGAGGCTCGCCAAGCAGATCCGCGCCTTCGCCGACACGCACGGCGGCAGCGCCGAAGGCCAGCTCGCGCACATCGGTCGCGGCCGCACCCGGATCGCCCTCGTCGGGGCCAACGGCGAGTGGGGCAACCTCGTCGCGGACAGCTACGACGCCGCCAAGGACGCCGCCGCCCAGGCCGGTGTCACCCTCCAGGACGACTTCGACGGCGAGCTCGCCGCCAAGGTGCGCACCGGCCCTTACGAGTGGTCCCGGATGGCGGGCATCCAGGTGGGCGGGCCGGCCAACCCGTGAGAGCGTCCAAGACCTGAACGTCCGAGACCTGGGCGTCCAGGGCCTGGGGTCCAGGGCCTGTGCCGGAAGTCCCGTCGTCCGCCCGAAGGGCGGGCCCCGCGGCGCCGGGGCGTACGCCACAACCGGAGCCCGCTACCTCACCACCACCTCTTCCGTTAAGCCCACCGGGCGCGGCGCTCCGGCCATGCCCGGTGGGCTCTCGGCGAGGAGGAGCGGATGGACGGCCTTCCCTTCCTGGTGGATCAGCCACCGCTCATCGACCAGTACAGCCACGGCGCGGTGCACGGCGAACTGGGCCTGGGGTCGTTCGAGTCCCATCTGGCCGCCGCGGTCGGTGCCCAGGGCCCGGCACCCGCCGGCACCAGCTACTTCGACAGCGTCACCGGGCTTGCGATACGCCGCTGGTGCCCCCCGCTACTCGGCCTGGAACCGCACTGCCCGCCGGCCCGCTACCTGGCCCGCCGGCGCGAGGTGGGCGCCTACCGGGCCGGCCGGATGCTGCTGCGCGGCTCCGGTATCGGCACCTTCCTGCTGGAGTCCGGCACCCCCAGCGAACTGACCTCGGCCGCTGAGATCGCCACCGCCGCCGAGGCCCGTGCCCACGAGGTCGTACGGCTCGAAGCCCTCGCCGAGCAGGTCGCCGACACCTCCGGCAGCGTCGACTCCTTCATCGGCTACACCGCCGAGGCCCTCTACACGGCGGCCCAGCACGCCACCGCCTTCGCCTCCGGCGCCGCCTACTGCGACGGCCGCGCCCCCGAGGCCGGCGAGGTACGCCGTGCCGCGGACCGCTGGCTGCGCGCCCGCCGCCCCGGGAACCGGCTGGCCGAACCCGCCCTCGTCCGCCACCTGCTGTGGAGCGCGGTGGCCACCGGCCTGCCCGTACAGCTGCACTGCCCCGACCCGCGGCGGCTGGCGGCCTTCCTGGGCGCCACCACCGGCATCGGCGCCGACCTCGTCCTGCTGTCCGGGGCGCCGCACCACCGGCGGGCGGCCCAGCTCGCCGCCGCGCACACCCACGTCTACGCCGACGCCGGGCCCCGGCCCGAAGAGACCCTGCGCCAGGCGCCGTTCGGCAAGCTGCTGTTCTCCTCGGCGGCCCGCGGGCTGCCCGAGCTGTACGTCACCGGCGCCCGGTCCTTCCTCCGCGGCATGGCGCGCCTGGTGGGGGAGTGGGCCGCCGAGGGCCTGTGCGGCCCCGAGGACGGGCGGCGGATCACCGAGATGGTGGGGGCCGGGAACGCCCGGCGGATCTACCGGCTGCCCGCGGGGGCGGCCTCGGACACCGGCTGAGCGGCCTCGGGCAGGTCGGCAGGCGTCTCCGCCTCCGGCAGCGGGCCCCGGTCGCGCAGCGACAGGGCGACCCGCAGCACACAGATCCACACCAGCGCCGAGCCCAGCATGTGGAGCCCGATGACGAGCTCGGGCAGGCCCAGGAAGTACTGGACGTAGCCGAGGACGCCCTGCGCCGCGAGGCAGGCGAGCAGCTCCAGCACCAGCCGGCGCGGGGCCGCCGGGGCCTTGACGGCCCGCAGCGTGAACCACAGCGCGACGCTCAGCCCGACCACGATGTAGACGAAGTCCACATGCAGCTGGGTGATCTCCTGCCAGTCCAGCGGAATGCGGTGGACCTTCTTCGCGTCGCCGGCGTGCGGGCCCGTGCCGGTGACCACCGTGCCGACGACGGTGAGCGCGCCGGTCGCCGCCACCAGCAGCCAGGCCAGCTGCCGTACCGGGCGGGCGACCAGCTCGCGCGGCTCCTCGTCACCCTCGCTCGCCCGCTTCCAGCTCAGTACGGCGACGGTGAGCAGCGCCGTGGCCGCGAGGAAGTGGGAGCCGACGATGTACGGGTTCAGGCCGGTCAGGACCGTGACGCCGCCGATGACGGCGTTGGTCATGGTGAGCCAGAACTGCGCCCAGCCGAGCCGGGTCAGCGAACGCCGCCGGGGGTGCCGGGCGCGGGCGGCGATGATGAACAGGCCGATGACCGCGCACAGCACATACGTCAGCATCCGGTTGCCGAACTCGATGAGGCCGTTGATGCCCATCGCGGCGGTCGGGGTCAGGCTCTCCGGCGTGCACTTGGGCCAGGTCGAGCAGCCCAGCCCGGACTGGCTGAGCCGGACCGCACCGCCGGTGACGACGATGATCACGGCCATCACCACGGTCGCCAGCGCGGCCCGCCGTACAAAGGCCGCGGAGGGCTGCCAGCGGCGGGCGATCAGCTCAAGGGGATTCAGCGTATTCGGCACGGGAGACATCGTAGGCGGCGGCTTGTGCAAACTTTCACGAGGGTCTGCCACGAGGGCGCGCGCCCCCGGGGCATGAGGGCGCGTGTGCCCCCGCGCCGTGAGACCGCGCAGGTCGCCGGGCCCCTTCCGGAGAAAGAGCGCCTGTCTACCAGCGGAAGGCGCCTACTCCCAGCGGAAGAACTTCGCAGCCGCGCCCAGCCCCACCACGGCCCACCCGGCCAGGATGCCCAGGTCCGCCCAGGGCACCCCGGCGCCGTGCTGGAGGACGTCCCGCAGGCCGTCCGACAGGGCGGAGACGGGCAGGAACCCCAGGACGGACTGGACCGCCTCCGGGAACTTCGTCAGCGGGACGATCACCCCGCCGCCGACGAGCAGCAGCAGGAAGACCAGGTTCGCGGCGGCCAGCGTCGCCTCGGCCTTCAGCGTCCCGGCCATCAGCAGCCCCAGACCGGAGAACGCCGCCGTACCGAGGACGAGCAGCGCGACCACCGGGACCACCGTGGCCGGACCGCCGTGCGGCGACCAGCCCAGCGCGAAGGCGACCGCCGTCAGCAGGGCGACCTGGAGGACCTCGGTGATCACCACCGCGCAGGTCTTCGCGGTCATCAGCCCCCAGCGCGGCAGCGGCGACACGGCCAGCCGCTTGAGGACCCCGTAGCGGCGCTCGAAGCCGGTGGCGATGGCCTGCCCGGTGAACGCCGTGGACAGCACTGCCAGCGCGAGGACGCCCGGCGCGAGGAAGTCCACCGCCTTCCCCGCGCCCCCCGCTGTGTCGGTGGGCACGGCGACGATGTCGACGGCGGAGAAGAGCACCAGCAGCAGCGTCGGGATGATCACGGTCAGCAGCAGCTGCTCGCCGTTGCGCAGCAGCATCCTGGTCTCCAGCGCCGCCTGCGCCCGGATCATCCGGGGCAGCGGCGCCGCGCCGGGCCGCGGGGCGAAGGTGCCGGTACCGGCGACGGCACCGGCCTCGGTGGCGGTCATGCCCGCAACTCCTTACCAGTGAGCTCCAAGAAAACGTCCTCCAGGGTGTGCCGCTCCACGGTTATCGCGTCCGGCATCACCCCGTTCTGCGCGCACCAGGAGGCGACGGTCGCCAGCAGCTGCGGGTCGACCGTGCCGCGCACGCGGTACGTGCCGGCCGTGAGCTCCGTGGCGAGGCTGTCCGCGGGCAGCGCCTTCAGCAGCGAGCCGAGGTCGAGGCCCGGCCGCCCGGTGAAGCGGAGGCTGTTCTCCGCGCCGCCGCGGCACAGCTCCTCCGGGGTGCCCTGGGCGATCACCCGGCCGCCGTCGATGATCGCGACATCGTCGGCGAGCTGCTCGGCCTCGTCCATGAAGTGGGTGGTGAGCACGCAGCTCACCCCGTCGGCGCGCAGCTCCCGGACGAGGTCCCAGGTGGCGTGCCGGGCCTGTGGGTCGAGACCGGCCGTGGGCTCGTCGAGGAAGACCAGTTCGGGGCGGCCCACCACGGCCATCGCCAGGGCCAGGCGTTGCTGCTGGCCACCGGAGAGCCGCCGGTAGGGCGTCCGGCCGCAGCTGCCCAGCCCGAGGCGCTCGATCAGCGCGCCGACGTCGAGCGGATGGGCGTGCAGGGTAGCGGTGTGCCGCAGCATCTCCTCGGCCCTGGCGCCCGCGTAGACGCCGCCGGACTGCAGCATCACGCCGATCCGGGGGCGCAGGGCGGCGGCGTCGGTGACCGGGTCCAGGCCCAGGACGCGGACCTGCCCGGCGTCCGGGCGGCGGTAGCCCTCGCAGGTCTCGACGGTCGTGGTCTTGCCGGCGCCGTTGGGCCCGAGGACGGCGGTCACCGAGCCGCGGGCGACGGTGAGGTCGAGCCCGTCCACGGCGGTCTTGGCCCCGTATCGCTTGACCAGGCCGGTGATCTCGACGGCAGGCTCTCGGCCTGGGGATCCCCCCGCCGAAGAGCGGGAGCGGGTCCGGGGGGCGCCCCCCGGGGAGCTGCTGCGCATGGCGGGCAGTCTACGAAGAGGGAGGGGGCGGCTCTCAACGGGGGCTTTGGCCATCCAAAGCCCTCCATAGCCCTCCATGGCGCCGGGCCTGTGGGTCCGGAGGGCCTCGGAATCACCGGCCCGCGGGGCGCCGGGTCACCAATCCGGGGGTGCGCCCTCGCACGGCCGGCACGGGTTTCCCGGCCGTCGGCCCATGATCGGTCGGTCGCCGGCCCGAGGTGCACCACCGCAGGTCGACACGCGTTTCGGGCATTCCGGCGAGGACTTGAATTAGGTAAGCCTAAGTGATAGAGGCCACCATCCACTGCCCTCTTCGAGGGTTGAATCGGTTTGGCGAATTACGCAACAATGGCGTTGTGAAATACGCGAGCGAGGGCAGGCGAGAGCCCGCGGTCGGCCAGACCGCCGGGCCGATGCGCTCTACGCCCGGGCCGGCCGAGCAGCCCCGCCAGGCCTCGCACGACGAACAGCCGGGCACCCGTAACCGGGTCGCCCGCTCCATCCTCGACCACGGCCCGTCCACCGCGGCCGAGCTCGCACTCCGCCTGGAGCTGACCCAGGCCGCCGTCCGCCGCCATCTGGACGCGCTGGTCGCGGAGGGCGTCGTCGAGCCCCGCGAGAAGCGGGTGTACGGCACTCGCGGCCGCGGCCGCCCGGCCAAGGCCTTCGCCCTCACCGACTGCGGACGGGACGCCTTCGACCAGGCCTACGACCAGCTCGCCTGCGACGCGCTCCGCTGGATCGCGGAGAGCGCCGGCGGCGGCGAGAAGGGCGAGGCGGCCGTCGCCGCGTTCGCCCGCGCACGGCTCGCGGCCCAGGCCGAGGTCTACCGCGCGGCGGTCGAGAGCGCTCCGCCCGAGGCCCGCACCCAGGCCCTGGCGAAGGCGTTGACCGCGGACGGGTACGCTGCTACGGCGCGCAGTGCGCCCAATCCCCAGCTCGGTGAACAGCTCTGCCAGCACCACTGCCCGGTCGCCCATGTCGCCGAGCGGTACCCGCAGCTGTGCGAGGCGGAGACCGAGGTCTTCTCCCGTCTGCTCGGGACCCACGTACAGCGTCTTGCCACCATCGCCCACGGCGACGGAGTGTGTACGACCTTCATCCCGAAGGCCGGACGAGCCTCCGGGGCCAGGGCCGGCAAGGCCGCTCACCACACCGGTGAGCGCACCACACAGACCACCACAGCATCTGCAAGCACGGCCGGGAGGAACCCCGCATGACGCTCCCCACGGAGACTGCTCACCCTGAGCTCGAGGGTCTGGGCAACTACGAATACGGCTGGGCCGACTCCGACGCGGCCGGCGCGGCAGCGAAGCGCGGCCTTTCCGAGGACGTCGTCCGTGACATTTCGGCGAAGAAGAACGAGCCGGAGTGGATGCTCAAGCTCCGGTTGAAGGGTCTGCGGCTGTTCGACAAGAAGCCGATGCCGACCTGGGGCTCGGATCTGTCGGGGATCGACTTCGACAACATCAAGTACTTCGTCCGCTCCACCGAGCAGCAGGCCGCCTCCTGGGAGGACCTGCCCGAGGACATCAAGAACACCTACGACAAGCTGGGCATCCCCGAGGCGGAGAAGCAGCGCCTGGTCGCGGGTGTGGCCGCGCAGTACGAGTCCGAGGTGGTCTACCACCAGATCCGTGAGGACCTGGAGAAGCAGGGCGTCATCTTCCTGGACACCGACACGGCGCTGAAGGAGCACCCGGAGCTGTTCCAGGAGTACTTCGGCACGGTCATCCCGGTCGGTGACAACAAGTTCGCCTCCCTGAACACCGCGGTGTGGTCGGGCGGGTCGTTCATCTACGTGCCCAAGGGCGTCCATGTCGACATCCCGCTGCAGGCCTACTTCCGGATCAACACCGAGAACATGGGCCAGTTCGAGCGGACGCTGATCATCGTCGACGAGGACGCCTACGTCCACTACGTCGAGGGCTGCACGGCGCCGATCTACAAGTCGGACTCCCTGCACTCGGCCGTCGTCGAGATCATCGTGAAGAAGGGCGGCCGCTGCCGTTACACGACGATCCAGAACTGGTCGAACAACGTCTACAACCTGGTCACCAAGCGCGCGGTGGCCTATGAGGGCGCGACGATGGAGTGGGTGGACGGCAACCTCGGCTCCAAGGTGACGATGAAGTACCCGGCCGTCTACCTGATGGGCGAGCACGCCAAGGGCGAGACCCTGTCCATCGCGTTCGCGGGCGAGGGCCAGCACCAGGACGCGGGCTCGAAGATGGTGCACATGGCGCCGAACACCTCCTCCAACATCGTCTCCAAGTCGGTGGCGCGGGGCGGCGGCCGGACCTCCTACCGCGGCCTGGTCGAGATCGGCGAGGGCGCCGCGGGCTCGAAGTCCAACGTGCTGTGCGATGCGCTGCTGGTGGACACCATCTCCCGCTCGGACACCTACCCCTACGTCGACGTCCGCGAGGACGACGTCTCCATGGGGCATGAGGCGACGGTCTCGAAGGTCAGTGAGGACCAGCTGTTCTACCTGATGAGCCGTGGTCTGAGTGAGCAGGAGGCGATGGCGATGATCGTGCGGGGCTTCGTCGAGCCGATCGCGCGGGAGCTGCCGATGGAGTACGCCCTGGAGCTGAACCGGCTGATCGAGCTGCAGATGGAGGGCGCGGTCGGCTGACCGCCCCGCCCCTTGAGCAGCGAGAAGACTTCTGAAGCAGAAAGCGAGCACGACGACAGCCATGCCTGAGGCTCAGAACATCCCCCTGGGAGCCACGACCGCCGGTGCCGTAGCGGTGGCCGCGGAGTCCACCGTCGCCACCAGGATGAGCGCCCCGCCGTCCTTCGACGTGGCGGACTTCCCGGTGCCGCACGGCCGCGAGGAGGAGTGGCGCTTCACCCCCCTGGCGCGCCTGAAGGGCCTGCACGACGGCACCGCCGTGGCCGCCGGCCCGGACCTGAAGGTCGATATCACCGCGCCGGAGGGCGTCACCCACGAGCTGGTCGACCGCACCGACCCCAGGGTCGGCAAGGCGGGCGCGCCGGTGGACCGGGTCGCGGCCCAGGCCTACAGCTCGTTCGAGAAGGCGTCGGTGGTCACGGTCCCCAAGGAGACCGTGCTGACCGAGCCGGTCCGTATCGCCGTCCACGGCGAGGGCGGGACCGCCTTCGGCCATCAGGTGATCGAGGTGGGGGCGTTCGCCGAGGCGGTCGTGGTCATCGACCACACCGGGGACGCGGTGCTCGCCGCCAACGTCGACTACCTCCTCGGCGACGGCGCCAAGCTCACCGTCGTCTCGGTCCAGGACTGGGACGACACGGCCGTCCACACCGGGCAGCACAACGCGCTGATCGGCCGGGACGCCTCCTTCAAGTCCGTCGTGGTCACCTTCGGCGGCGACCTGGTCCGCCTCCACCCGCGCATCGACTACGCCGGCCCGGGCGGCGAGGCCGAGCTGTACGGTCTGTACTTCACCGAGCAGGGCCAGCACCACGAGCACCGCCTCTTCGTCGACCACCAGGCCACCAACTGCCGCTCCCATGTGACGTACAAGGGGGCGCTGCAGGGCCAGGACGCCCACGCGGTGTGGATCGGCGACGTCCTCATCCAGGCCTCGGCGACCGGCACGGACACCTACGAGCTCAACCGCAACCTCGTCCTGACCGACGGCGCCCGCGTCGACTCCGTCCCGAACCTGGAGATCGAGACCGGCGAGATCGTCGGCGCCGGCCATGCCTCCGCCACCGGCCGTTTCGACGACGAGCAGCTCTTCTACCTGATGGCCCGCGGCATCCCCGCCGACGAGGCCCGTCGCCTGGTGGTGCGCGGCTTCTTCGCCGAGCTGGTCCAGCAGATCGGGCTCCCGGACGTCGAAGAACGCCTGATGAGCAAGATCGAAGCCGAGCTGGAAGCGACCGCGGTATGACCTACGTACGCGCGGCGGCGCTCAGCGAGCTGGAGGAGGACACCCCCAAGCGGGTGGAGCTCGACGGCGTCCCCGTCTCCCTGGTCCGCACCGAGGGCGAGGTGTTCGCGATCAACGACATCTGCTCGCACGCGAACGTCTCCCTCTCCGAGGGCGAGGTGGAGAACTGTCACATCGAGTGCTGGCTGCACGGCTCCAGCTTCGACCTGCGCACCGGCAAGCCCGACAGCCTTCCCGCGACGCAGCCCGTCCCCGTATACCCCGTAAAGATCGAAGGGGACGACGTGCTCGTCTCCGTCACCCAGGAGTCCTGAGTCACCCATGGCAACGCTTGAGATCCACGACCTGCACGTCTCCGTCGAAGCCGAGAACGGCCCGCGCGAGATCCTGAAGGGCGTCGACCTGACCGTGAAGCAGGGCGAGACGCACGCCATCATGGGCCCCAACGGCTCCGGCAAGTCGACCCTCGCCTACTCCCTCGCGGGTCACCCCAAGTACACGATCACCGGCGGCACCGTCACCCTCGACGGCGAGGACGTCCTGGAGATGTCCGTCGACGAGCGGGCCCGCGCCGGCGTCTTCCTGGCGATGCAGTACCCGGTCGAGGTTCCGGGTGTCTCCGTCTCCAACTTCCTGCGCACCTCCGCCACCGCCGTCCGCGGCGAGGCCCCCAAGCTGCGCACCTGGGTCAAGGAGGTCAAGGAGGCCATGGAGCGCCTGTCCATGGACCCCGCCTTCGCCGAGCGCAACGTCAACGAGGGTTTCTCCGGCGGTGAGAAGAAGCGCCACGAGATCCTTCAGCTGGAGCTGCTGAAGCCGAAGATCGCGATCCTCGACGAGACCGACTCCGGCCTCGACGTCGACGCCCTGCGCGTCGTCTCCGAGGGCGTGAACCGCGTCCGTGAGACGGGCGAGGTCGGCACCCTCCTGATCACCCACTACACGCGCATCCTGCGCTACATCAAGCCCGACCACGTCCACGTCTTCGCGGGCGGCCGCATCGTCGAGTCCGGCGGCGCCGAACTTGCCGACAAGCTGGAGAACGAGGGCTACGAGGCATACACGAAGGGTGGCGCATCCGAGTGACACAGCTGCCGGGCCTCCTCGACACCGAGGCGATCCGCAAGGACTTCCCCGTCCTGGACCGAGTCGTCCACGACGGCAAGAAGCTCGTCTACCTGGACAACGCGGCGACCTCGCAGAAGCCGCGCCAGGTGCTGGACGCCTTGAACGAGTACTACGAGCGCCACAACGCCAACGTCCACCGCGGTGTGCATGTGCTCGCCGAGGAGGCCACGGCGCTGTACGAGGGCGCGCGCGACAAGGTCGCCGCGTTCATCAACGCGCCGAGCCGCGACGAGGTGATCTTCACCAAGAACGCCTCGGAATCGCTCAACCTCGTGGCGAACATGCTCGGTTGGGCCGACGAGCCCTACCGGGTGGACCGGGACACCGAGATCGTCATCACGGAGATGGAGCACCACTCCAACATCGTTCCGTGGCAGCTGCTCGCGCAGCGCACCGGCGCGAAGCTGAAGTGGTTCGGCCTCACCGACGACGGCCGCCTCGACCTCTCCACCATCGAAGAGGTCATCACGGAGAAGACGAAGATCGTGTCCTTCGTCCTCGTCTCCAACATCCTGGGCACCGTCAACCCGGTCGAGGCCATCGTGCGCCGCGCCCAGGAGGTCGGCGCCCTGGTCCTGATCGATGCCTCGCAGGCCGCCCCGCACATGGTGCTGGACGTGCAGGCGCTGCAGGCCGACTTCGTGGCCTTCACCGGCCACAAGATGTGCGGCCCGACGGGCATCGGCGTGCTGTGGGGCCGCCAGGAGCTCCTGGAGGACCTGCCCCCGTTCCTCGGCGGCGGCGAGATGATCGAGACGGTGTCCATGCACTCCTCGACGTACGCCCCGGCGCCGCACAAGTTCGAGGCCGGTACGCCCCCGATCGCCCAGGCCGTCGGCCTCGGCGCCGCCGTGGACTACCTCACCTCCATCGGCATGGACAACATCGCCAGGCATGAGCACGCGCTGACCGAATACGCCGTCCAGCGGCTGCTGGAGGTCCCCGACCTGCGCATCATCGGCCCCACCACGGCCGAGGACCGCGGGGCGACGATCTCCTTCACCCTCGGCGACATCCATCCGCACGACGTCGGCCAGGTCCTGGACGAACAGGGCATCGCGGTGCGGGTGGGGCATCACTGCGCGCGGCCGGTCTGCCTGCGGTACGGAATTCCCGCGACCACGCGAGCGTCGTTCTACCTGTACTCCACCCCGGCCGAGGTCGATGCCCTGGTCGAGGGCCTGGAGCACGTACGGAACTTCTTCGGCTGAGGGGCTGGCACGTGAAGCTGGATTCGATGTATCAGGACGTCATCCTGGACCACTACAAGCACCCCCACGGGCGCGGGCTCCGGGACGGCGACGCCGAGGTGCACCATGTCAACCCGACGTGCGGTGACGAGATCACGCTGCGGGTGAGGTACGACGGTGCGACGGTCGCGGACGTCTCGTACGAGGGGCAGGGCTGCTCGATCAGCCAGGCCAGCGCGTCGGTGCTCAACGACCTGCTGGTCGGCAAGGAGCTCGGCCAGGCGCAGAAGATCCAGGAGACGTTTCTGGAGCTGATGCAGTCCAAGGGCCAGGTCGAGCCGGATGACGCGATGGAGGACATCCTGGAGGACGCGGTGGCGTTCGCCGGTGTCTCGAAGTACCCGGCGCGTGTGAAGTGCGCGCTGCTGAGCTGGATGGCCTGGAAGGACGCCACGGCCAAGGCCCTTTCCCAGGAGGCGAAGACCGCATGACCGACACCCCGACGACCACCAGGCCGGCCTCCGAGGAAGAGGTCCGCGAGGCGCTGTACGACGTCGTCGACCCCGAGCTGGGCATCGACGTCGTCAACCTCGGGCTGATCTACGGCGTCCACATCGACGACGCCAACATCGCCACCATCGACATGACGCTGACCTCCGCGGCCTGTCCGCTGACCGACGTCATCGAGGACCAGGCGAAGTCCGCCACCGACGGCCTGGTCAGCGAGCTGCGCATCAACTGGGTCTGGATGCCCCCGTGGGGCCCCGACAAGATCACCGATGACGGCCGCGAGCAGCTGCGGGCGCTGGGCTTCAACGTCTGACGCGCTCCCGCACCGCGCCGCGGCGTCACCGCGCCGCAGCACTATGGCCGTGCCCGCCGGTTACCTCCGGCGGGCACGGCCGCTTCATGTCCCACCGCCCGACGGACCGGGGCCGATCGCTGAGACCGGTTCGCCTCGGCGGGCGCCCTCCGGTTAGGTTTCGGACATGACCGATGCTGCTGTTTCCGCTGCCCCCCTGCCCGGCGCCGTCGCCGCCGGGCTCGCCACCGTCACCCCCGACGGCACCGTTCTCGACACCTGGTTCCCGGCCCCCGAGCTGGTCGCCGCGACCGCCGACGGTCCTGGCCCGGCCGGCACCGAGCGCCTCGACGACGAGCGCGCCGCCGACCTGCTGGGCGCCGCCGCGCGCAAGGCGATCGGTCCCGACCCGGTCCGCGGGGTCGAGGTGATCGCCGTCCGTACGGTCATCGCCTCCCTCGACGACAAGCCGCTGGACGCGCACGACGTCTACCTCCGCCTCCACCTGCTCAGCCACCGCCTGGTCAAGCCGCACGGGCAGAACCTGGAGGGCATCTTCGGGCTGCTGGCCAACGTCGCCTGGACCTCGCTGGGTCCGGTGGCCGTCGACCAGCTGGAGACGGTGCGGCTCAACGCCCGCGCCGAGGGGCTGCACCTTCAGGTCACCAGTGTCGACAAGTTCCCGCGGATGACCGACTACGTCGCGCCCGCCGGCGTACGGATCGGCGACGCCGACCGGGTCCGCCTCGGCGCCCACCTCGCGGCCGGCACCACCGTCATGCACGAGGGCTTCGTCAACTTCAACGCCGGCACGCTGGGCACCTCCATGGTCGAGGGCCGGATCAGCGCGGGCGTGGTCATCGGCGACGGCACGGACATCGGCGGCGGCGCCTCGACCATGGGCACCCTGTCGGGCGGCGGCAAGCAGATCATCTCGATCGGCGAGCGCTGCCTGCTCGGCGCCGAGTCCGGTATCGGGATCGCGCTGGGCGACGAGTGCGTCGTCGAGGCCGGCCTGTACGTCACCGCGGGCACCCGCGTCACCATGCCCGACGGCCAGATCGTCAAGGCCGCGGAGCTCTCCGGCGGCGACAACATCCTCTTCCGCCGCAACTCCACCACCGGCACCGTCGAGGCCCGCCCGAACAAGGCGGCCTGGGGCGGCCTGAACGAGATCCTGCACAGCCACAACTGAGCGGACGCGCGCAGCTGAACAGGCATGGCCACGGCTACGGCGACGGCCCGGCGGACGACTTCCTCCACCGGGCCGTCGCCGTCCGCCGGGGCCGGGCGGGTAGCCGTCCGTGGGCCGGGCCGTAACCGTCCCCCCCCCCGCTAGGCTTACGCGCATGCGTGATCTTGCAGCGGGGATACGGTATCTGGGCAGGGGCCAGCGCTGGGTTGCCCAGCACGGCCGGTGGTGGGGCTTCGGCATGATTCCGGCGCTGATCGCGCTGGTGCTCTACGCCGCGGTGCTCACCGCCCTCGCCATCTGGTCCGGCGATATCGCCGCCTGGGCCACGCCGTTCGCCGACACCTGGGGCTCGCCCTGGCAGGGGCTGCTGCGCGGGGTGTTCGTGGCCCTGCTGGTCGCGGGCGGGCTGATGCTGTCGGTGCTCACCTTCACCGCCGTCACCCTGCTGATCGGTGACCCCTTCTACGAGTCGCTCTCGGAGAAGGTGGAGGAGAGCGAGGGCCACTGCCCGCCGGGGCCGGGGCGTCCTCTCTGGCAGGAGATCCTGATCGCGCTGCGGGACAGCGTCCATGTGCTGCTGCGGGCCGCGGGTTTCGGTGTCCTGCTGTTCGCCCTCGGGTTCGTACCGGTCATCGGACAGACCGTGATTCCCGCGATCGGTTTCTGCGTCTCCGGCTTCTTCCTCGCGGTTGAGCTGACCTCGGTGGCCCTGCAGCGCCGCGGCATCCCGGTGCGCGAGCGGCTGCGGCTGCTGCGCGGCCGTAAGGCGCTCGCGGTCGGCTTCGGCACCCCGCTCGTCCTGCTCTTCCTGATCCCGTTCGTCGCGGTGATGCTGATGCCGGGGGCGGTGGCCGGGGCGACACTGCTGGTGCGGGACCTGGCCCCGGCCGAGGAGGCCCCACCGGAGCAGGCCCAGCCGGCGCCGAACGGGTCCGCGCCGCATGGGGCCACGCCGGACGACGGGGCTGCGCGCGCCTAGGGAGGGCCTCGCGCGTAGGGAGGTCGAACGGATCCCGTAGGGGTGGGTCGAACGGATTCCCTAGGGGATGCGAGGGCCCCCTGCGGGGCCACAACGAGGTGGGGCGTGGCGGTATTCCCGGGGATGGGGGCGCTGCGACGCGTATTCCCTGGGCTGGGGGCCTGGGGGCCTGGGGGCCTGGGGGCCTGGGTGCGCTGCGACGCGGAGCGGCCGTCGCGCCTTTCGGTGCGACGGCCGCCCGGGCATCACAGGCCCATCACTCGTCAGTCAGGCCGTTCCGCGAACGCTTCAGGTCCTGGGTGCGCTCGGATGCGGACTCCTCCGACGACCGCCGCTTCTGCTGGCCGGAACGCCGCTCCGCGGCACGGTCCTTGCTGCCCGACTTACGGTTCTGCGCCTTCGGCATGATGACTCCTCATGTCTCGCCGAATGTTGCTTACGTGCCCAGTAGCGCACCCGCGATGGCGGTTGGCGCCCGGATCAGGGCCAGTCGGGTGACATGGACGTCACGTGGGGTGATCATGCCTGGTCGCGGCCGGGCGTCTCGGTCACAGCCGGATGTTCCGGTCACGGTCGGCGGTCATTGGCCATGGCTCAGGGACAGACGCTCGGAGACGGACTTCTCAGGGACAGTCGCTCAGGGACGGGCACTCAGAGGCGGACTTCGCAGGGACAGATGCTCAGGGACGGACGCCCAGGGACGGACGCCCAGGGACGGACGCCCAGGCACAGGCGCTCAGGGACGGACGCGCAGCACCTGCGGGTCGTGGTCGCTGGCCTGGTCCGCGTACTCGGCGTTGAGGTGCACGATGTCGTAGTCGGCCCGGGACAGCCGCCGGCTGGTGAGCATGTGGTCGAGCACCTGCGAGTTGCCGTCGTAGACATACCCGTACCGCTCGGCCTGCGGCAGCCTGTCGACCTGGTCGGTGAGCACCCCGCCGGCGGTGAGGTTCTTCAGGGCCGGTGAGAACGGGTAGTCGTTGAGGTCGCCGGCCACCACCACCGCCGCCTTGGGCTCCGCGGCCAGGAGTTCCTTGACGAAGGTGTTGACCAGCTTCGCCTGTGCGGTGCGCTGGCTCTCCGAACTCCGGGCCGGCGGCTGGAAACGGCCGTGCAGCCCCTGATCGCCACCCTTGGAGTTGAAGTGGTTGGCGATCACGAACACCTGGCTGCCCGGGCGGCTCCGCAGCGCGAACTGGCCGACGAGCGGCTTGCGGCTGGACTTCCACGCCGGGTCGGTGGGCGCGATCCGGCCGGGGGACGCGGACAGCGTGGCCCGGCCCTGGTCGGCGATCACCTTCACCGGCGTGGTGGCGTCGCCGCCCTCGATGTCCGTGAAGGACACCCGCGCGGGGTTGAACAGGAACGCGACCCGGATGTTCCCGCCCGGCTGGCCGCCGTCCTGCCCGTCGACCGGGTCGATCTGCCGCCATGCGTACGCCGGACCGCCGGCCGACTTGATCGCGTCGGTGAGCTTGGTCAGGGTCGCCCCGGCGGTGACCGTACCGTCGTCGGCCGGGCCGTTGTCGTCCTGGACCTCCTCCAGGGCCACGACGTCAGGGGCGGACAGGTGGTGCACCAGCGCCTTCGCCAGCCGGTCGAACTTGGGCTGCGGAGTGGCCGGGGAGAGGTTCTCGACGTTGTAGGTGGCCACCGCGAGCTCGTCCGGCTTCTGCTTGCGGGTGGTCTCCGGCGCGGGGCCGTGGTCGGTGAGCCTGCCCAGCTCGGTGGCCTGGAGGGTGTAGCCGCCGAAGCTGCTGTAGTCCAGCGGCCCGGCGGTGGTGCCGGTCAGCTCGTCGCCGACGTCGGCCACCGGGAACGGCCGCCGGGCGGAGGAAACCAGCGAGGCCACCTTGATCCGGCCGCCGTTGGGGTCCGCGTACGAGCGGTAGAGCGTGCCGCCGCGGACCGTGGGGTTCTGTCGCGGCTCGGCGGTCACCCACAGCTCGTGGTACTCGGTGGTCGGCCCGACGACCCGCGCATCGGACACCGAGACCCGCATGCCCTCCAGTGACTCGTAGCGGTCCAGCGCGTACGAGCCGGGGCGCAGCGGCAGGGACTCGATGCTCCGGCCGCCCGCGTCAGGGGCGTAACGATTCGGCACCGAGGCTGGGTTGAGGCGGAAGGCGGCCGGCAGGGGGTTGCCCGTGGAGACGGTCCGCCAGGTCGCGTCGGCGATCTCGGTCACGGACTGGAGACCGGCGTCCTTGCGGCCCGGGTAGTACTCGCTGACCGTGCCGGAGACGGTGACCGCGTCGCCGACGGAGACCTTCGGGGTCTCCTTGCCGGTGAAGACGAAGACTGCCTCGCTGGTGGCCGGATCTCCGTCCGGCCGCGGGTCCTGCACCCAGAAGCCGCGCGACGCGCCTGACGAGCGGACCGCGGTGACCGTGCCGGGCACCTCGCTGACCTGCTTCCCGGCCAGCGGGGATATGCGGGTGCGGCCCTGGATGTCGTGAATCCGGGCCCCGGCCGCGGACGCGGACTGGGTGGCGGTCAGCAGTCCGCCGGCGAGGGCGGCGGCGACCACCGCGCCCAGAGCGGCCGGTCTGCGGCGGAGCGGACGACGGGATGGTGACGAAAGGGGACGACGGGACGGCATGCGTGCCTCCGAGGGGTATGGGGGGTGAAGGGAGAGTGAGCGTGAGCGTGAGCGAGGGCTGATACGGGGGCGAAGGTGAGCGTGAACGAGAGCGTCGCGATCACCGCGCGGAGCCGCACCCCGCGCTACGCGCGTCAATTTCCGGTGTATGACAGGGAGTTGTCAAGGTTTTCCCGGTGATCGGCAGTGGAGCGGGGGTGAACCGTCGGACATGCGGCGAATTCCGTCTACGCTTGGGCGGCGCACACGCCGTAGTCCGTCCTAGGAGCTGAGCACCCGATGTCCGCAGACCGCCCCACCCTGCCGCCGGTGCGGCTGCGCCCCGAAGCGGAGCTGGCTCGGGACGCGCTGAGTACTCCCCTGATGGCCCGGGCCGTGCGACTCGCCCGCTGGTCCGAGCCCGGCGTCCCGGTCGGCGTGGGCGGCGAGCTCCTCCAGGACGCGCTGGCCGCCGCCACCGACCACCTCGGACTGGCCGGCGACGAGGACGGGCCCGCCTATACCGCCGAGGCCTGGCAGCTCGCGGTGGACACCGGGCTGGTCGAGATCGAGGAGACCGGGGGAGCGCCGGAGGGCGAGGACGCTGAGGGCGCCGAGGGCGATCAGGGTGCCGAGGACGCCGCCGCGGGGGCCGGGCAGCTGCCCGACGACGCGGTGGTGGACGGTACGGCCACCCCCGGCGAGGAGCTGGGCCTGCTCACCTCCGGCAGCCCGCAGGACGTTCTCGACATCTGGCTCGCGGGCGTGGAGACCGTCTTCGCCGACGCGGCCGCCCCCGACCTCGCGGACATCGCCGACCAGCTCGCCGAAGGCGGCGAACTGGACCTGGACGCGATCGACTGGAACCCGGAGGAGGAAGCCGAGCTGCTGGAGGGCGTCCTCGGCAACCTCTACCTCCTCTCCGCCCTCGCCGACGACCCCGAGCGGGACGTACCGCTGCCCGCCCTGGCCGCCTCCATGGTCGTTCCGGACGATATGGACGAGCCCACCGACGACGTCCTCGAAGAGGTCTCCGCGGTGATGATGCGCCTGGACGACCAGTTCCGGGTGCTCGCGCCGATCGGCCTGGTCGCCTACCGGCCCGTCGACGAGGCACTCATCGAGGAGCTCGACGAACAGGGCGAGACGGTCAGCGCCGCCGAGCCGCTCACCGACGAGGACGTCTCCCGCTACGGTCTGGTCCGGCTCACCCCGCTCGGTGTCTACGCGGTCCGCGCCCGGCTGCTGGACGCCGGCGCCCACGCCCCCGCGGTCGGCGACCTCAGCGACAAGGGCGCCGATGTCCTCCTCGACGAGCTGCCCGACTACCCCGAGGGGATCGCCCGGGCCGAGTCCGAGCTGTGGCTCGCCGCCCGTACGCCGCTGGACGCCGCCCGGGACCTGCTCGCCGCCGCCCGCGGCGGCGACGCGCATGCCCCGGGCCGCCGGCTCGCCGCCCAGCAGACCCTCTCCCTGGTCTCGCCGGAGGCCGAGGCGGCGCTGCGCGAGGTGCTCGACGACCGGGAGCTGGGTGGGCTGGCCCGGGTCTGGCTGGCCGAGCGCGCCCTGCCCGGCATCCCCGAGCCGTCCCAGGACATGATCTTCTGGCTGACCGTGGACACCCTCGCGGCCCAGCTGGACAGCGCCGACGAGGACACCGCGGCCGAACTCCGCGACCTGGTACGCGGTTTGACCGACCAGCACAGCGGGTTCTTCGACGCCGTCTGGCGGGTGGACCACCCGGCCACCGCCGACGTCCTGGAGGCCATGGGCCGGCTGCACCCCGACAAGAAGTCGGCCAAGGAAGCCCGCAAGGCCGCCTTCAAGGCGCGCTCGCGGCAGTCGCGCTGACGGCCTCGGCACAAGCTGACACCACAGGCCGGGTGGGCCGGGAGGGCCCGCCCGGCCTCACCGCTATCTCCTGTATCTCCTGATCTCCTGTATCTCCTGCCCGGCCTCACCGGTGTCTCCTGCCCGGTCTCACCGCTGCCTGAGGCCCCGGCCACCTCGATCCCCGGACTGCCTCCATCCCCGGGGCCACCTGGAGACAGGCCAACCGCTTCCTGGACGTCGCGCCGCGTTCAACTCGAGTTCGACAGCGCACGGGAGCGTGTGCGGCGAACAGGGGAGCAGAAGACGGCCATCCAGGAGATGACAATGCCGCTCACGCGGAGAGATTTCGCCAAGCGTTCCGCCTACGCCGGCGCCGGGGTCGCGCTGGCCGGCAGCGTAGGTGTGCTGGCCACCGCGCCCGGAGCCATCGCCGAGGCCGCACCGGACGCCGGCCCGGACGGCGCGGCGGATGCGGCGGACGCGCCGGGCGGTCACGGCGCCGGCCGCGCCATCGGCTACGGCCCGCTGATCCCGGACCCGGAGGGCATCCTCGCGCTGCCCGCCGGGTTCTCGTACAAGATCGTCACCCACTGCGGTGTCACCCGGCTCGACAGCGGTGAGTTCACCCCGTCGAACCACGACGGCACCGGCACCTTCCCCGGCCGGCGCGGCACCACCCTCCTGGTCAACAACCACGAGCTGAAGGGCCCGCGCGCCGACTGGCCGCACCCGGTGCCGCTCGCCGACGGCCTGGTCTACGACCCGGCGGCCTCCGGCGGCTGCACCGTCGTCGAGGTCGCCAAGGACGGCACCACGGTCGGCGAGTGGGTCGGCATCGCCGGTACGTCCACCAACTGCGCGGGCGGGACCACCCCGTGGGGCACCTGGCTCACCTGCGAGGAGTCCGAGCACAAGGCCGGCGAGCACGGTATGACCAAGGACCACGGCTACGTCTTCGAGGTCGACCCCCACGACCTCAGGGCCGGCCGGAACCCCAAGCCCGTCAAGGCGCTGGGCCGTTACGCCCATGAGGCCGTCGTCGTCGACCCCAAGCGCGGCCACCTCTACCTGACCGAGGACGCCGACAAACCCAACGGCCTCCTGTACCGCTGGACTCCGCCGCACGGCTTCCGCCACGGCCGCGGCCGACTGCGTACCCTCGCCGACGATGCCGGTGTGCTGTCGGCCTTCAAGTGCTTCGACTCCGGCGGCCGGTTCGTCGACGACCTCTCCCGGGCCACCAAGGCCGGCACCGTCTACGGCGTCGACTGGGTCGAGGTCCCCGACCGCGACGCCCGTACCGTCCCGGTGCGCAAGCAGTTCAAGGACGGCGAGATCACCCGCGCCCGCAAACTGGAGGGCATGTGGTGGGCGGACGGCGGCGCGTACATCGTGTCCTCCTTCGCCCGTGACGAGAGCCCGGTCCAGCACGACGGGCAGGTGTGGTTCTACGATCCCAAGCGGCGGACCCTGACCCTGAAGGTGCTGCTGGGCGTCAATCCCGACCCGGGCAAGGACGGCGCGCTGGACGGTCCCGACAACATCAGCGTCTCCCCCTACGGCGGCCTGATCATCGCCGAGGACGGCGAGGGCGTACAGCACCTCTTCGCGACCACCGACGACGGCCGGACCTACCCGATCGCCCGTAACGAGCTCAACATCGGTACCGCGGACAAGCCGGAGTTCAGCGAGTTCACCGGACCGGTGTTCTCCCCCGACGGGCGGACGCTGTTCGCCAACATCCAGGAGCCCGGCATCATGCTCGCGATCACCGGCCCCTGGAAGCGGCAGCACCGGCACAAGGCCTAGCCCTGGCCCTGGCCGCCCTGGCCCTACAGCGCCTGGCCGCCCGGCTTGACCATGCCGCGGACGGTGCGGGCGTCGACGAACTCGCCCAGTGCCGTCATCTCCCACTCGCCGGAGTACTGGCGGATCAGCTTCGCCATCATCACACCCGTACGGGGCTCGGCGTGGGTGAGGTCGAAGCGGACCAGTTCCTCGCCGCTCTGGGCGTCGATCAGACGGCAGTAGGCCTTGGCGACGTCGGAGAACTTCTGGCCGGAGAAGGAGTTCACGACGAAGACCAGGCCGGTCACCTCCGGGGGGAGGCCGCCGAGGTGGACGGTGATCGACTCGTCGTCGCCGGCGCCCTCGCCGGTGAGGTTGTCGCCCGAGTGCTGGATGGCACCGCCGAGGATCATCAGCTTGCCGAAGAAGCAGTTGTCGACCTTCTTGCGGTCCGGCCCGTAGGCGATGACCGAGGCGTCCAGGTCGATGTTCCTGCCGCGGTAGGCGGGCTCCCAGCCGAGACCCATCCGGACCGAACTCAGCAGCGGGCGGCCGCCCTTGACCAGGGAGACCGTCTGGTTCTTCTGGAGGCTGACCCGGCCCTTGTCGAGGTTGACCTTGCCGGAGCCGGGGGGTACGGGAGGCGCGGCGGGGGAAGAGGGGGAGGCCGCGGCCGGCGGCGGGGCCACCGGGGCCGGGGTGCCGGCCGGCGGTCCCCACTGGCCGGCGGGGGCCGGGGGAGCCGGCGGTGCTGGGGGAGTCGGTGCGGCTGCTGCCGGGGTGGCGGGTGTGGCCGGGGTGGCCGGCTCCTCCACGCTGACGCCGAAGTCGGTGGCGATCCCCGCCAGTCCGTTGGCGTAACCCTGGCCGACCGCGCGGACCTTCCAGGCGCCGCCGCGGCGGTAGATCTCCACGACCACCAGCGCGGTCTCCGGGCCCAGTTGCGGCGGGGTGAACGAGGCGATGACGCTGCCGTTGTCGGCGTCGCGGACCGTGCCGGTCGGCTCGGTGCCGGCGAAGGTGGTGCCGGGGGCATCCAGACTCGCCGTCACCACGATCTTCTCGATGCCGTCGGGCACCGCGGCGGTGTCCACCGTGATGGTGTCACCGCCGGAGGCCGCCGCGGAGTGGGTCACGCCCGGTCCGCTGGGCTGGTTGTAGAAAACGAAGTCGTCGTCGGAGCGCACCTTGCCGTCGGCGGCGAGCAGCAGGCCCGACACGTCCAGCCGTACCGGGGCGGTGACGTCGACCGCCACGCGCGCGGCGGTGAGCGGGAGGTTCGAGCCAGGAGTCATAGCGGTCATGCCCGAACCAACGATCGGCTCGCCTTTGCGGTTCCATTACCTACGGCTCTCTTACGCACGGGGCGCCTCACTACGCAACGCACTACCTGACTCACCACGCACTACCCGACTCACTCCGCACTACCCGCCTCACCGTTCGCGGGAGTTGCCGAAGAGCAGCCGGTAGCCGATCAGCAGGACCAGCGCACCGGCGATCGAGGCGATCCACATGGACGGCTCGCCGAAGTCCTTCGGTATCGGGCGGTCCAGGAACTTGGTGGAGAGCCAGCCGCCGATGAAGGAGCCCGCGATGCCGATCAGCGTCGTGCCGACCAGTCCGCCCGGATCCCGGCCGGGCAGCAGGACCTTGGCGATGACGCCCGTGACCAGGCCCAGTACGAGCCAGCTGACGATACCCATGTTGCGTTCCTCGTTCCTGCACGACGGGTGGTAGGTGCACCCATCAGGACGCAGCCGGGGACGCCAGGGTTCCGCGCCGCGGTCGCCCGCCTCAGGCCCGGCCGCGCGTGCGCCGGTGCCGTACCCACCAGATGCCGCCGGCGAAAGCCGTCAGCAGCGCGCCCGTACCCGCGGCGATCTCGGTGGTGCTGGTGTTCTCGCCGGCGCCGCTGCCGGCACCTGCCGTCATCCCGGTCCTGGGCGGCGTACTGGGTCCGGCGGCGCGGTGGCCGGTACCGGGGCCGGTGCCGTGGACCGTGCCGATATGGACCGTGCCGGTGATCATCTTGCCGTTGTCGCAGGTGCCGCCCACCCCGTAGGTGCCCGGCTCGGTGTCGGCCCGGAGCTTCAGCCAGGCGGCCAGCGGACCCTTCTCGGAGCCGCGGGTGAAGGAGAGGGTGCCACCGCCCACCGTGCTGGCGTCGATGCTCGCGGAGCGGCTGTTCCCGCAGTCCGTGGTGGACAGCGAGACGGTGGTGCCGGGCCGGGCCGGGTCGGGCGAGCTCCCGATCTCACCGAAGTCCCCGGCGAACGCCGTGGTGGTGGTCAGGCCGAGGGCGACGGCGGACAACGCGGCACCGGACAACGCGGTGCGGGTCAGCAGTCGGGGGGTTCGCATCTGAGGCCTCCGCGAAGCGCGGATGTGACACACCCTCGCGCCACAGGGAAGTTGGTGGAGTTCCGCGCCTCCTTTGTCCGGGATACGCCGTCCGGGCCCGGACGGGCCTGCTGACGTGCTGTGTTCGGGTGATGAGCGGAGCGGGTCGAGTGACGGGGAGCGGGGCGGACGAGGGCGAGTGGGCTGGGGAGCGGGCCGTCACCCCGGACGCACGAATCCGCATTCGTACGCGGCGATCACCGCCTGGGTCCGGTCCCGCACCCCGAGCTTGGCCAGTACCCCCGCCACATGGGTCTTCACGGTGGCCGGGCCCACCCCCAGCCGGTCCGCTATCTCCGCGTTCGTCATGCCGGCGGTCATCAGCCGCAGCACCGCCCGCTCCCGCTCGGACAGCCGGGCCCGCAGCGCCCGCGCGGTGTCCTCCGCGGCCCGCCGCCCCGCGTGCTCGGCGGCCAGCCGGCGCACCGCCGCCGGGAACAGCAGCGAGTCACTGCGGGCCACCAGCCGTACGGCCTGGACCAGGTCCTCCGCCCCGGACCGCTTGAGCAGGAACCCGCTGGCGCCGGCGCGCAGCGCCTCATATACGTAGGCATCGTTCTCGAAGGTCGTCACGACGACGATGCGTGGCGGCCGGTCCATCCCCGTGAGCACCTGCTCGGTGGCCCGGATTCCGTCGATCTCCGGCATCCGCACATCCATCAGTACGACGTCGGGGCGCAGCGCCCGGATCAGCGGTACCGCCTCCGCACCGGTCGCCGCCTCGCCGACCACCTCCATATCGGCCTCGGCGCCCAGGATCGCGCGCAGCGCCGTACGCACCATCCGCTCGTCGTCGGCGAGGACGATCCGCAGCGGGCGGATCGTGTTGCCGCTGCTGCCGCTGCCGCTGCCGTCGCCGCTGCCGTTGCTGTCGCCGGACTCCGGGCGGTCGTCGTTCCGGTCCGTCATCGTGTCGCTGTCGCCTCTCCCGCCGTTCCACGTCCCGTGTCCGGTGCCGCTCCGGTGTCCTGTGCTGCCGCGGGCAGCGGCAGCCGGGCGGTCAGCCGCCATACGCCGTCCTGGGCGCCGGCTGTCGCCTCGCCACCCAGCAGCCGCGCCCGTTCGGCGATCCCGTGCAGCCCCCGGCCGCCGCCCGCACGGGCCGACGGTACGGGCATCGGGTCCTCACCGGACAGTGGCTCCTCACCGGACAGTGGCTCCTCACCGGACAGCGGGTCCTCACCGGACAGTGGGTCCCCACTGGACAGTGGACCCTCATCGGGCAGGCGGCTCTCACCGGGCAGCGGGTTCTCCAGCAGCAGCGTCAGCTCCCGCTCGTCCCGTCGCACACGGAGCCGTACCGGTATCGGCGGCGGCCCGGCGTGCCGCAGCGCGTTGCTCAGGCCCTCCTGCACGATCCGGTACGCCTCCCGCGACACCACCGGCGGCAGATCCGCCCACCGTCCCTCGACCGTCGCCCGCACCCTCACCCCCGCCGCACGGATCCGGTCCAGCAGTGCCTCCAGACCGTCGTCCAGGCCGGGCGCCGGTGCCGGCCGGCCGGTGCCGCCCTCCTCGCGCAACAGGCCCAGTACGGTATCGAGTTCGGCGACCGCCTCCCGGGTGGTGTCCTCGATGGCGGCCAGGGCCTGCCGGACGAACTCCGGGTCCGCGTCCAGCACCCGGCGGGCCGCGCTCGCCTGCAGCGTGACCGCGCTCAGCGCATGCCCCACCGCGTCGTGCAGCTCGCGGGCCAGCCGGTTACGGGTCGCCAGATCGGCGGCCCGGCGCTCGGCGGCGGCCAGCCGGTCGGCGGGCGTGGGGCCCAGCAGCACCGGGGCGCAACGGGCCAGCAGAGCCCCGGCCGCCCAGGCGGTGCCGACGACCAAGGCCAGCAGCCCCAGTCCGGCCAGGGGGCCGTACGCGAGGGGCAGCGCGTGCATCCAGTCCGGTGCGGCGCCCTGCAGCGGGTCCGACAGCGGCAACAGGATCAGCGCCACGGCGGCCGGCGGCGCGGACAGCGTCATCCCGCTGACGACCCCGCCGGCCAGCAGATGTGCCACGAACCACAGCGCGCTGCGCCGGCGGGCCGCCCACGAGAGGGCCGGCCCGTCCGCCAGCCGCTCCGCGGGCACCCCGCACAGCGACCGTACGGCCGTCGCCTCCAATGGCCGCAGCAGCGGGAACAGCAGCGCGGCCAGCGCGGCCGGCGGCAGTGCGCAACCGAAGGCGATGAACTGCCAGGGCGGCTCGCGCAGCGGGTCGACGCCGTCCACGAAAAACGGGATGGCGGCCGTGGCCAGCAGGTAGAACGGCATCAGCAGGGCGCCGCCCAGGATGAGATGGGCCCAGCGGCGGCCCATCATCCGGAGCCGCCCCCGCCCCCGCCGCCGGCCGGTCACGTGCAACTGCTCTCCACGAGTACTCCGACGAACATGTACACAGCGTAGGTCAGGCTCAGCGGCGGTATCGGCGCGGGCCCGGCGCGGTACGGTCCTCCGGCCCCGGTCCTCCAGTCTCCGGCCCCGGTCCTCCAGTCTCCGGCCCCGGTCCCGCCCACGCTCTTGGCGCGCTCTTGACCCTCCGTTCGGGCAGCCATAGAGTCCCGAATGTTCATGATCCGGAGCATCGTTCTCCGGGGCATCGTTCAGCGCGTCGGATGCCGCCCGGTGGGCGGTACAGCTCACCCTGCCCGAACCTGTCGGCACGGCATCGCCCGGGAGGAATGCGCGGTGGCAGCACCAGTCCGGAAGAACGAACCCCGACCCGGAAAGACTGGAAAGATCGGGAAGACCGGGAAGACCGGGAAGACCGGGAAGACCGGGAAGACCGGGAAGACCGGGAAGAACAAGACGCCGGAGCCGATCGCGGCAGACACCGTCTGCGGCACCCTCACCGTCCAGGGCCCCGTCCGTGTGCGTACCGCCGACCGCGCCGACTTGGCGGCCATCGCCGCCCTGCACACCGCCGCCCGCGCCGCGCACCACCGCGCCCGCTTTCCCGGCACCCCGTTCGACGAGCCGGCCGGCCACGCCCGCCGGTACGACGCCTGGGCCCGCGCGCTGGACCGCGACGACACGGCACTGCTGTGCGCGGTCCGGCACGGCACCGTCCTCGGCGCCGCTTGCTACCTCCCCGACGCCTCAGCGGTGCGGGAGAACCGTCCGCACGCCCGCCCCACCGTCACGCTCCACCAGCTCCACGTTGCCCCCGCCCACTGGGGCACCGGCATCGGCCACGCCCTGCACACCGCCTGCCTCCGCGGCTGGCACACCGCCGGCTTCACCCGGGCGGTCCTCGACGTCCGCTGGCACAACCACCGCGCCCGCGCCTTCTACCGCCGCCTCGGCTGGCGCCCCGATCCCGACCGCCGCCCCGTCCCCGACGCCACCCACCTCACCCTGACGCTCGACCTGCCCCAGGACGTTTCTTCCCAGGCGGTTCCTCCGCAGGACGTTTCTTCCCAGGACGTTTCTCTCCAGGACGTTCCTCCGCCGCCCGCCGGGCGATGAGCTGCAGCCGCTCCGCCTGCCGTCCGTTCAGCGTCACCACCGACCCCCTCCGCTCCGCCACCACCGAGAAGCCCGCGGCCCGCATCAGCCCCCGCAGCCGCTCCGGCGCATGGTGCCGGAACACCCCGCCGTCGGCCGTCTCGAACACCCCGGACGTCCCGTACCACTCCGCGAACCGCGCATAGCGCCCCTGGTTCAGCGGATCGCCCTGCAACGGCACATCGCTGAGATACAGCACCCCACCGGGCCGCACCAGCCGCCCCAGCTCCGCCACGATCGCCGACTGGTCCGCGTCCCCGGGTACACACGTGAGCACCGCGAACAGCAGCGCCGCATCGAAGGAGCCCTCCTCGAACGGCAGCGGAAACCCGGTCCAGCGCAGCAGATCCAGCTCCGGATGCTCCCGCCGCCCCCGCGCGATCAGCGCCGCGGAGACATCCACCCCGCGCACCTCGCGGTACCCCAGCCCGGCCAGCTCGGCGGTGAGCCTCCCGTAGCCGCAGCCGTAGTCCAGCACCCGCGCGGTCCGCGGGACGTACGCGTCCAGCAGCTCCGGATCGAGCGGGTGAGTGAACGTCTTGGCGGCCCCGGTCGTCTCCCAGAATCCGAGAAATCCCTGTGACGAGGTCATGCCCGCACGGTATGGCCGGCCGGGAGCCTGAAACCCTGCCGCCACTCGGAAAAGACGTGCCGCCACCTGGAGGGCGTACGCGAGCCTGGCGACGGTGTTGGCCGACAGCGCCGTACAGCGGGGCGCGATCACGCCCGCAGGCGTTCGTAGGACAGGTGAAGCCGGGGGCATACCCGACCCCGTAAGGCAGTCACCGGCCACTGCCCCCGTCAGCCGGGCCGAAACGCCATGGACGGGGGCGGCCCGGGCCGAGCACAGTGGGATCATGCAGCGACACGAGCCACTCGGCGGGGCCGAATTCGCGCCCGAGACCACCTACCTGAACTCCGCCTCCAGCGGACTGCTCCCGCGCCGCAGCGCCGCCGCACTGCGCGCGGCCATCGACGAATCCACCTCCTACGGCACCATGGGCCGCGACTACTTCGCCGCCGCCACCGCCTCCCGGGCCGCCTTCGCCCGCCTGCTGGGCCTTCCCGCCGAGCGCGTCGCCATCGGCAGCTCGGTCGCCGTACGGTCCGCGCTGATCGCCGCCTCCCTCCCGCCCGGCGCCGAAGTCCTCGCGCCCGAAGGCGACTTCAGCTCCCTCCTCAACCCCTTCGGCGCCCACCCCGGCGTCACGCTGCGCACCGTCCCCCTGGAAGCGCTCGCCGACGCGGTGGGCCCCGGTACCGCACTGGTCGCCTTCAGCGCCGTGCAGTCGCTGGACGGCCGGATCGCCGACCTCGCGGCGGTACGGGAGGCCGCGCGGGCCCACGGGGCGCGTACCTTCGTCGACGCCACCCAGGCCGCCGGCTGGCTGCCGCTGCGCGCCGCCGACTTCGACTACCTCGTTGCCGGCGCCTACAAGTGGCTGATGTGCCCGCGCGGGGCGACGTTCCTGGCGTTCGGTGGTGCGCATGGCACAGATGCCGACGGCACGGACGGCGGGGGCACGGATGCCGGCGGTACGGACGGCGGCGGTACGGGCGGCGAAGGGCCGCACTGGCCGGCTCCGTTGCATGCCGGCTGGGCTGCCGGGGAGGACCCCGGCGCGTCCAACTACGGCCTGATCACCCCGGCCGCCGGCGCGCGGCGCTTCGACGAACCGCCCGTCTTCCTCTCGTACGCCGGCGCCGAAGCGTCGCTCGCCCTCGTCGAGGAACTGGGCGTGGCCGCTGTCCACGACCACAACACCGCGCTCGCCGCGTACTACCGCGAGGGGCTGGCCGAACGCGGTCTGACGCCACGCCCCGCGCCCGGCTCGGCGATCGTCTCCACCCCGGGCCTCGTGGACGCCGCGGACCGGCTGGCCGAGGCGGGCGTACAGGTCTCGGTGCGCGGCGGACTGCTCCGCGCGGCCTTCCACCTCTACAACTCGACGGCGGACGTGGACCGGCTGCTGGCGCTCCTGGGGTAGCCGGTCGGGATGGCCGGCGCGCACCACGTACTCGGATCTCCGTACGCAGATCTCCGTACTCAGATCTCCCCGCGTGCCATCCGCATCAGCCGGTCCAGCACCGCCCCGTCGCTCACCCGCAGGCCGTCGTGCTCCCACTCGTTGGTCACCCACACCCGCAGCCCGCGGATGGCCTCGGCGGTGTGCAGCGAGTGCGCGGTGTCGACGTACATGTCGTCGAAGTACACCGCCGCGGCGGCCGGTACCTCATTGGCCGCCAGCCGCCCGGCGTCGTACAGATCCGGCCAGTCCGTCCGCTCCGCCAGCGCCTGCGCGGTCTCCTTCAGCGGGCGCAGCGCCGGGTCGGTGTCGAACAGCCACGGGTACATCATCTCGCCGGTGAAGTACACCGGCCCGTCACCCGCCAGCGCCGTATCCACGTCGAACGCGGCGTGCTCCGGCGTCAGTTGGTGCCGGACCCGCTGGGCCGCCCAGCGGGTGGGCCCCGGGTCCACCGAGCGCTGACCGTAGAGCGACTCGTGCAGCACCACGAACAACGGCGCGGCGGCATGGGAGAGATGGCCCTGTACGGCATGCAGGAACCCGTCCGCCGGCTCAGGCCCCGCCGGACCCGGCACCCAGGCCTCGGCGATCAGGTGGTGCAGGGTGTGCGAACCCGTGCCGCTGCCCAGCATCAGGCCCAGGGCCTGGAACGCCTCGGCGGTCAGCAACCCGCCGCCCGGCAGCCGTACGGTGTGCTCGCGCAGATGCTCCACGATCCGCCGCACCGCCGCCACGTCCTGCGGATACCGGGCGTAGTGCGCCGCGTTCTTGCGGGCGACCCGCGGATACGCCGCCCGGTAGACGTCCTCGGCGGTCGCCGTCAGTCCCGGCAGGCCGCCGGTGACATACGCCGCCGACAGGCCTTCCGGGGCGTGCGAAAGGTAGGAGACCGTACAGAAACCGCCGAAGCTCTGGCCCAGTACGCTCCACGGGCCGCCGTCCGGGACCAGTAGGCGGCGGAACAGTTCGGCGTCCCGGACGATCGAGTCGGCCCGGAAGTGCGCCAGGTACGCGGCCTGTTGCTCCGGTCCGCCGCGCAGCGGCAGGGTCTGGCGGTTCGCCGGGGCCGAGCGTCCGGTGCCGCGCTGGTCGAGCAGCAGCACCCGGTGGTTCTCCAGGGCCCGCTTCAGCCAGGACTCCTGCCCCACCGGACGCGGCGACGGGCACCCGGGGCCGCCCTGCAGGAACACCAGCCAGGGCAGCTCGGCGTCCTCCCGGCCCGCGGCCACCGCCTCCCGGCCGTACAGCGTCAGCCGCTCACCGCCCGGATCGTCGTGATCCAGCGGTGCCTCCAGCACATGGTCGGTCAGTACCACCCCGGGCAGCCGGTCGACAGCCATGACTCCTCGAACCCTCCTCGCACGACAGGGCGCGGCCGCCGCACGGACCCTGCCGTGCGCGACCGCGCCACCTGTACGACCGGCCCCCTGTGCCGAGGGCCCGGACGTCACCCCACCGGTCTGAAGTCCCGCGCGCCGACGAACTCCGGGCGCCGGACCGGAGCCGCGAACGGCTCCACCGCCGCATTCTCCACGCTGTTGAAGACGAGGAAGACGTTGCTGCGCGGGTACGGCGTGATGTTGTCGCCCGAGCCGTGCATCGCGTTGCAGTCGAACCAGGTCGCCGAACCGGCCTCACCCGTGAACAGCCGGATGCCGTACTCCGACGCCAGCTGGGTGAGCGCCTCGTCCGACGGCGTGCCCGCGTCCTGCATCCGCAGCGACTTCTTGTAGTTGTCCTTGGGCGTGGCGCCCGCGCAGCCCAGGAACGTCCGGTGCGAGCCCGGCATGATCATGAGCCCGCCGTTGGTGTCGTAGTTCCTGGTGAGCGCGATCGACACCGACACGGTGCGCATGTTCGCCAGACCGTCCTCCGCGTGCCAGGTCTCGAAGTCCGAGTGCCAGTAGAACCCGCTCGCACCGAAACCCGGCTTGATATTGATCCGGGACTGGTGGACGTAGACGTCCGAGCCCAGGATCTGCCGCGCCCGTCCGGCGATGCGCGGATCGGCCGCCAGCTCGGCGAACACCTCGCTGATCCGGTGCACCTCGAAGAGCGAGCGGATCTCCTTCGAGTGCGGTTCCACGATGGCGCGCTCGTTCTCCCGCATCGCGGGATCGTGGATCAGCCGCTCCAGCTCGGCACGGTGGACGGCCACCTCGTCCGGGCTGAGGAGCTGGTCGATCGCCAGGAACCCGTCCCGTTCGAACCCCGCCAGCTCCTCGGCGGTCACCGGCCCCGCTGCGCCCGGCTCGGACCACACCACGGGGTCCTTGCGCTCGATGAGCACCTCTTCGGTGCCCCGGGTCGGATACAGGTCGGCGGTGCGCTCGGGTGCGGTGGTCATGTGCTGCCTTCCTCTCCTCTCGTACGGAATCTGGCGTACGCGATCGATGCGTGAGGTGTTGAGGTGTCGTGGTGGTGAGGTGTGCTGTGTGCGTGCCTTTCTCGGCTGCCGGACGGGGCAGGCGGGTGACGGCCCGGACCGGCCGGACCGGTCGGAGGGTTCAGACCGCCGGCTCGGGCTCCGTGTCCGGCTCGGTCAGAAGCGGGTATACCCCGTTTTCGTCGTGGTCCTCGCGACCGGTGACCGGCGGGTTGAAGACGCACAGGCAGCGGAAGTCCTTCTTGATCCGCATGGTGTGCTTCTCGTGCCCGTCGAGCAGGTACATCACGCCGGGCGTGATGGTGTGCTTCTCGCCGGTCTCGTCATTGGTCAGCTCGGCCTCGCCCTCGGTGCAGACGACGGCCTCGATGTGGTTGGCGTACCACATGGAGGTCTCGGTGCCCGCGTAGAGCACGGTCTCGTGCAGCGAGAAGCCGACGCGCTCCTTGGCGAGGACGATGCGCTTGCTCTCCCACGTGCCGGACTTGGCCTTGACGTGGCGGTCGGTGCCTTCGATGTCCTGGAAGGATCGGACGATCACGGTGAGTCGGTGCCTTTCTGTGAAACGTTGTGGAGCTGTGCGGTGCGTCCCCGGGATGCTTCTCCGCTCCCGGGAGCCGAGCCGAGCCGGGCAGGGCCGGGCCGCGGTGCGGCTCAGGCGCAGTCGCGGACCGCGCGGCCGAGGACGCGCAGGCCCTCGTCCAGCTCCTCGGGGGTGGTCGTCAGGGCCGGCAGCAGCTTGACGACCTCGCTCTCCGGGCCGGAGGTCTCGATCAGCAGACCCAGCTCGAAGGCGCGCTTGGCGATCTTTCCGGCGAGGCTCTTGTCGTTGCACTCCAGGCCCCACACCAGACCGCGGCCGCGGTACTCGGCGAAGGTGTCCGGGTGCTCCTCGACGAGGGCCTTCAGGTGCGATTCGACGATCTCACCGCGGGCGAGGGTCTGCTTCTCCATCTGACCGTCGGCCCAGTAGGTGTCCAGCGCCGCGGCGGCGGTGACGAACGCCGGGTTGTTGCCGCGGAAGGTGCCGTTGTGCTCGCCGGGCTCCCAGATGTCCAGCTCGGGCTTGAACAGGGTGAGCGCGAGCGGCAGGCCGTAGCCGCTGATGGACTTCGAGACGGTGACGATGTCCGGCACGATGCCCGCCTCCTCGAAGGAGAAGAAGGCACCCGTACGGCCGCAGCCCATCTGGATGTCGTCGACGATCAGCAGCATGTCCTGCCGCTCGCAGAGCGCGGCCAGCGCGCGCAGCCACTCGGGGCGCGCCACGTTGATGCCGCCCTCGCCCTGGACCGTCTCGACGATCACGGCGGCGGGCTTGTTGAGGCCGGAGCCCTGGTCCTCCAGCAGCCGCTCGAACCACAGGAAGTCGGGGGTCTGCCCGTCCAGGTAGTGGTCGAACGGCATCGGGGTGCCGTGCACCAGCGGAATGCCGGCGCCGGCCCGCTTCATGGAGTTGCCGGTGACCGCGAGCGCGCCCAGCGACATGCCGTGGAAGGCGTTGGTGAAGGACACGATCGACTCGCGGCCCTTGACCTTACGGGCCAGCTTCAGCGCGGCCTCGACGGAGTTGGCGCCCGTCGGGCCCGGGAACATGACCTTGTAGGGCAGGTCGCGCGGCCGCAGGACGATGTTCTGCAGCGACTCCAGGAACGCCCGCTTGGCCGTGGTGGACATGTCCAGGCCGTGGGTGATGCCGTCCCGCTCGATGTAGTCGATCAGGGCGCGTTTGAGGACGGGGTTGTTGTGGCCGTAGTTGAGCGATCCGGCACCGGCGAAGAAGTCGAGGTAGGTGTGCCCGTCCTCGTCGGTCAGCCGGCTGCCCTGCGCGCGGTCGAAGACGGTGGGCCAGCCACGGCAGTAGCTGCGCACCTCCGACTCGATGGTCTCGAAGACGCTCAGATCGGGCTGGGTGATGGTCACAGCATGCTCCTGGGAGATGAGTGCGGGGATGCGGAAGTCTGTTCCGGGGCGCCAGGGTTCCGGAGCGCCGGGACGCCGGGGCGCTACTGCCCGGGGGCCGACGGTGTGAACGGGCCTATGAGGTGGAGCACCTCCGGCTCGTGGCCCTGCTCGGGGAACAGCCCCGCGTCGAAGAGCACCTCGCGTCTGACCGGCACCGAGTGCCGCTCGGCGAAGGACGCGAACAGCCGGTTGGACGCGGCGTTGTCGGGGGTGATGGTGGTTTCGACGAAGCGGATGTCCAGCTCGTCCATGGCGCGCAGGGTCAGCTCGTCGAGGAGCGCGGCGGCCAGCCCCTTGCCGCGGTGCGCGTCGTCGACGGCGATCTGCCAGACGACGAGGGTCTCCGGGCGCTCGGGGCGGATGTAGCCGGTGAGGAAGGCGGCCGGCTCGCCCTCCGGGTCGCGGGCGACGACGGAGGTGGCGGCGAAGTCGCGACACCACAGGAGGTAGCTGTACGACGAGTTGAGGTCCAGCGCCTTCGAGTCGCGGGCGATTCGCCAGATCGCGGTTCCGTCCGCCACTCGGGGGGTGTCGAGCTTGAAGCCCTCCGGCAATTCTCTGATATCGCTTCGGGCACGTGCATGGGCTGCTTGTGCGGCGGTCATGGAATTGAATTTACCCAGCGGAAAACGAAATTGCATCGCGGGCAGGGGTTACGTGAACGTGCGGAATGTGTTATCGCGCGGGCGCGCCCGGGTACGCGATCAGGTCGAAAAATCTCCCGATTTGCCCGGGAGGTTTGGTGTGAAACGGACACTCTGTGTGGTCGGTCACAGCTCCATAACGCCCGCGAGAAGCGTCCGAATTGCGGAACCTGATACTAGCGAAATCTTGGCGTTTGAGCTGTGGAAAAGCGGGCAGAAGAATACGGGAAGCTGCGCTTCCGGAGAATGGGGAATTCGCCCACAGAAGGACCTCGGAGACCGCCGGAAGCCCTATGGAAACCCGGGCAACGGGGCCCTGACAAGTCTATGGCGAGATCTGTAAGAACATACGGCGAGAATTGCGGGAACGCGGCAGGAACGTGACAGGAACGCCCCGGGAGCGCCGCGGGAATGTCCACGGTGAACCGCTCCCTCCACCCGCCCGGCCGCGCGTCCTAAAGTGCCTGTATGACGTCCATGAGTGAAGGTGCGGTGCTGCACCTCAAGGGGAGGGTCCTCGTCGGACCGGACGACGTGCGCGACGAGCTGTGGGTCGTGGACGGCCGGGTCACCTACGACCGGCCGGCCATGGCACGCGATGCCACCACGGTGCAGGGCTGGGTGCTGCCCGGCCTGGTCGACGCCCACTGCCACGTCGGCCTGGACGCCCATGGCCCGGTGGACGCCCCCACCAGCGAAAAACAGGCGCTCACCGACCGTGACGCCGGCGCCCTGCTGATCCGCGACGCCGGATCCCCCTCCGACACCCGCTGGATCGACGACCGCGCGGACCTCCCGCGGATCATCCGCGCCGGCCGCCACATCGCCCGGACCAAGCGCTACATCCGCAACTACGCCCATGAGGTCGAACCCGAGGACCTTGTCGCCTACGTCGCCCAGGAGGCCCGCCGCGGCGACGGCTGGGTCAAACTCGTCGGCGACTGGATCGACCGCTCCACCGGCGACCTCTCCGCCTGCTGGCCCCGCGGCGCCGTCGAGGCCGCCATCGCCGAGGCGCACCGGCTCGGCGCGCGGGTCACCGCCCACTGTTTCGCCGAGGAGACCCTCGCCCCGCTCGTCGAGGCCGGCATCGACTGCATCGAGCACGCCACCGGACTCACCGAGGACACCATTCCGCTGTTCGCCGAGCGCGGCGTCGCCATCGTCCCCACCCTCGTCAACATCGCCACCTTCCCGCAACTCGCGGACGGCGGCGCGGCGAAGTATCCGCGCTGGGCGGACCATATGCGCCGCCTCCACGCCCGCCGCTACGACACCGTACGGGCCGCCTACGACGCCGGCGTGCCCGTCTTCGCCGGGACCGACGCCGGTGGCTCCCTGGCCCACGGCCTGGTCGCGGACGAGGTCGTCGAACTGACCAGGGCCGGACTGCCCGCCGTCGCCGCCCTCTCCGCCACCACCTGGGGCGCCCGGGACTGGCTCGGCCGCCCCGGCCTCACCGAGGGCGCCCCCGCCGACCTGGTGGTCTACGAGAGCGATCCGCGCGCCGACGTCCGCGTCCTCGCGGCACCGCGGCGGGTGGTTCTGCGGGGGCGGGTCGTCGGCTGAGCTGAGGGGCGGGAATACCCGCCCTGCTCCTCGTCGTTGTGGACCCGCAGGGGGCCCTCGCGACCCTTAGGGGATCTGTTCGACCGCCCCCTAAGGGTCCCCGCGGGTCGCCCCTCCTGGGGTCCTGTCCTGGGGTCCCGTCCCGGGGTCCTGCCCCCGTAGGCCCCTACCCCCGGTCCGCCTCCGCCGCCCGCAGGAGTGCGTCGACCAGACCCGGGAACCGTTCCTCGAGGTCCGCGCGGCGCAGCGAGATGTAGCGCTCCCGGCCGATCCGGCGGGTGTGCGTCCAGCCCGCCGTCCGCAGGATCCGGAAGTGGTACGAGCCGGTGGCGCGGGTGACCGGCAGTTCGATGTCCCCGCAGCCGGCCTCGCCGTCCGTGGCCAGCCGCCGGACGATCTCCCGGCGCAGCGGATCGCTGAACGCCTGCAGCAGCTCGCCGAGGCGGATCCGGTCGGTCTCCGGCTGGTCGGCGTCGGCCGGTGGGGACGAGGCGGGTGGCTCGGGGGTGGGCGGGGCCGTGGGCCGTCGTTCCGTAGGGGGCATTGTTCGAGAACTCTCTAACTGGGTGCTAACGTCCTGATCGTCACCACGTTTCGACGATCCTCTAAGCATTCTCCCCGAGGCCGCCATGACCGACACCCCCGGCACCCCGCTGCGCACCCTCTTCTGCATCGGCGTGACCCAGGACTTCTTCGCCGCCGACGACGCCACCCGTGCCTCCGTCGCCGCCGCCCTCCCGCCCGCCTTCGAGCGCCTCGCCGAACGCTTCGGCGCGCAGGTGCTCGGCACCATGGACGACGACCAGCTGATGGTCGGCGCCTCCACCGCGTGGCCCTGGACGTCGTACCTCCTCGCCGACGTCCCCGACCTGGACACCGTCTCCCGGATCTGCGGCATCGTCCGCGACACCGAAGTGGGCGACGGCCGGCTCTGGCGCTATCTGCGCATCGAGGCCAGGGTCGGCCGCCCGCTGTTCTTCGGCACCGCCTGATCCCTGTCTGATCCCCGTCTGATCTCCGACTCCCCGTCCAGACCTGATCTCCGACTCCTCGTCCAGAAAGGCCCGCACGTGCTCGACACCGGCCTCGCCGGCCGCACCGTACTGATCACCGGCAGCGCCCAGGGGCTCGGCGCCGCAATCGTCCGCGCCTTCCTCGCCGAAGGCGCGTACATCGCCGCCCTCGACATCGACGAGACCGCCAACCACGAGCTGGCCGCCGCCCTCGACCCCGGAGGCGCACGCGTCCTGCCGGTCCGTGCCGATCTGTCCGACCCCGCGGCGATCGATGCCGCGTACGAGGAGATCCAGGCCTGGCGCCCGGTCGACGTCCTCGTCAACAACGCCGCCCGGCCGCTCGCCAAGGCGCTCTGGGAGACCACCCCCGAGGAGTGGGACGAGGTCTTCGCGGTCAATCTGCGCGCTGTCTTCCTCCTCACCCGCGCCGTCGCCGCCGGTATGCGCGACCGCGGCTTCGGACGCGTCGTCAACATGGCCTCCATCGCCGGGCAGACGCCCCGTCCCACCGGTGCCGCCTACGGCACGGCCAAGGCCGGACTGCTCGCGCTCACCCGGGTCTTCGCCGCCGAACTCGCTCCGTACGGCATCACGGTGAACGCGGTCGCCCCCGCCATGATCGATACGCCCATGGTCCGCTCGGTCGCCCCGGACACGCTCGCGGCTCTCACCGCCCAGGTCCCGCTCGGCCGGATCGCCGCTCCGGAGGAGGTGGCCCGGGTCGCGGTCTTCCTGGCCTCACGGGAATCGTTCGTCACCGGCGCCACCTACGACGTCAACGGGGGAGCCCTGATGAGGTGACGGCCCGCCCGTGCGGTGGGGTGGCCGTGGGGTGGGGCGCTCGTGCGGTGGGGTGGTCGTGCGGTGGGGGCTGTGGTCGGAGAGGCGGGCCGCGCCACGGGAATCGAATGCAGACGCGAAACTCACCCTTTGGGGTGAACTGACCTCACGTGGCTGCCCGTTCACCCTCGGTACGGACACGATGTGCGGGTCGAGGTCGTCGGCCCGCGTGATGTCCCCCATTGGCGCGGCCGGCGGCTCCACTTCTCTCGTGGGGGTTCCACACACGTGTCCAGCAGCTCCACCACCTCCTACGGCATGTCCAGGCGTCTCGCCACGGCCGTCGTCGCCACGGCGCTCACGGCCGGCCCCGCCGTCCTGCTCGGTGCCGCGCCCGCCCATGCCGCCGGAGACCACGGCCCGGCCGCCGGCACCGCCGACGCGGTCGTGCTGCGTGCCGGCCTGAACGTCGGCCTGCTCAACAAGACGCTCGACGTCCCGCTGAACGTCGCCCTCAACGACGTGCACGCCCCGGCCACCGCCGCCAAGACCACGCTCACCGCCAAGCTCGACGGCGTCGAGCAGGGCAAGCCGTTCACCGTGCTGCGCGCCGATGTCGCCACCGCCCGCGCCGCCGCCCACCGCGGCCGGAACGAGGGCTACGCCAACCTGGTCAACGCCAAGGTGCACCTGCCCGGCCTGCCGCTGCTGTCGCTGATCGAGGTCCAGCAGGTCACCGCCAAAGCGGTGTGCGAGGCCGGCGGCCGGACGCGCGCCGAGTCCAATGTGCTCGGCGATGTCCATGTCCTGGGCAAGAAGGTGACGCTCACGGCGGGCGGCACGACGGAGGTCAAGGTCCCCGGCGTGGGCGAGGTGCGGCTCGACCTGTCCAAGAAGAGCCACACGTCCAAGAGTGCCGCGGCCACCGCGCTCGAACTGAACGTCTCGGTCAATCCGTTGAAGCTGAACGTCGCCGATGTACGGGGCAAGGTCACCCTCGCCGAGGCGAAGTGCACCACGCCGCACGGCAACCCGCCCGACGACAACGGTTCCGGAGGCGCGTCGGGCGGCGCTTCCGGTGGCAGCTCCGGGGGCGGTACCACCGGTGGCGACACAGGCGGTACGGGCGGCACAGGCGGTACGGGCGGTAGCGGAGGGTCCGGCGGTGGCGACAAGCCCGCCGGGGGCGGCACCCATGTGAGCCAGTCCGGCTCCCGGACCGACACCGAGAACCTCGCGGAGACCGGCAGCAGTTCGGCCACCCCGTACCTCGCCGGCGGCGCGGCCCTGCTGATCGCCGCGGGTGCCGGAGCGACGGTCTACACCCGTCGGCGGCGCGCCGGCGCCCAGCAGGGCGGCCGCGACTGACCGACCCGTACTCCGTACCTCGTGCCGGTGCTGTGGGGGCGCCGCGTATGGGGTGCGGCCCGGGGTGCGCCGTATCGGCTTCACGCGGTCCGTGCGGCGCACCCCGCCCCCCTCGCCGGGTCCTCGGAGCACGTGGAGCGACAGGGCCCGGCGAGGCGCGGTGGCGAACTCCCGCCGGGGTCAGGGCGTCGGGGTGTCAGGACCTCAGGGTGCCGGGGCGATGACGTCGGCCAGAGCCGCCATCAGGCGGTCCGTGGTGGCGCGGTCGCGGACCGCGAGGCGGAGCCAGTCGGGGCCGAGGCCGGGGAAGGTGTCGCCGCGGCGGACCGCGAAACCCCGGGCACGCAGTGCGGTACGGACGTCCGCCGCGCCCTTCAGCCGGATCAGGACGAAGGGCCCCGCCGCCGGACCGGCCGCCCGGATCTGCCCGAACTCGCCCAGCCGGGCCAGCAGATGAGCCCGGTCGACGGCGATCTCCTCGGCCGCCTCGGCCGCCTCCGCCAGCGCCGCGGGCGCACTGCACGCCTCGGCGGCGGCCAGCGCGGGGCTGGAGACCGGCCACAGTGGCTGGGCCCGCTGGAGGGCGGCCACGGTGTCCGGGGCGGCCAGCAGGTAGCCGATACGGAGCCCGGCCAGCCCCCAGGTCTTGGTGAGGCTGCGCAGCACGATCAGGCCCGGCAGATCCGTGCGCCCCGCCAGCGACTCCCGCTCGCCGGGCACCGCGTCCATGAACGCCTCGTCCACCACCAACATCCGGCCGGGGCGGGCAAGTTGGGCCAGTACGTCGGCGGGGTGCAGCACGGACGTCGGGTTGGTGGGGTTGCCGACGACGACGAGGTCGGCGTCCTCGGGCACCGCGCGCGGATCCAGCCGGAAGCCGTCCCGCTCGGTGAGCAGCACCCGTCCGACCGTGTGTCCGGCGTCCCGCAGCGCCGCCTCCGGCTCGGTGAACTGGGGATGGACGACGACCGGCCGACGAGCCCCCGAGGCGCGGGCGATCAGGACGAAGGCCTCCGCGGCCCCCGACGTCAGCAGCACCCGCTCCGCCGGCAGACCGTGCCGCCCGGCGACCGCGGCCCGTGCCGTCCGGTCGTCCGGGTACGCGGCGAGACCGTCCAGCGAGGCGGCGATCCGCTCCTTGAGCCAGGCGGGGGGAGTGCCGGCGCGGACGTTGACCGCCAGGTCTGTCAGGTGTGTCGGGTCTGTCAGGCCGGTCCGGCCGGCCGGACCGGTGGGCACGGCCTGCGCGTCACGTACCTCGGCGTCGCCGTGGTGCCGCAGATCCGGCTCGTGGTGCGCCGGCCCGGCAGGCTCGTGCCGGGCGGGGGGTGAGGTCACAGGGTCTCCTTGGTGCCGGGCGGTGGCGCGGGCGTCCGGGGTGCGGCGAGCGCGCAGGTCGCCCGGGCCGGCCGCCCCGGGCGCGCTGACGTCCGCTTGCCCGCGACCAGTTCCGCGCCCGGGCCCGCGGCCAGCAGGGCGGCCGCCTCCGCGACGCTCGGCGTCCCGACCGCGTCGGCCGCGGCGGCGGAGGGCCGGGGCACCCGTACGGCCGCCAGCGCCGCGGCCGGGAACGCCCGCAGCGGTACGCCGAGCCGCCGGGCCGCCCCGGCCAGGCCCGGCTCGCCGGCCTTGGCCGTCACCGTCGCCAGGGCCGCGATCGGCCGGGTGGCGCACCCGGCCGCCGTGAGCGCGGCGGTGATCAGGTCCAGTACCTCGGACTCCGTGACGCCCGGGCGGGCGCCCACACCGACGCTCAGTGGCGCGGTGGCGGGGCCGCCGGTCATCGGGCGGTGCCCTGAACCGCCGCGGCCCGCGCGGCGCCCGCCACCAGCCGGACCGCCAGGGACGGCTCCGCGGCCCAGTGCACATGGAGGTACGAGGCGTGCACCCCGCCGGCCGCGAAGCCCTCCACCCGCCGTGCGGGGTGGGTCAGGCCCCAGGCCGGCTCCGGGCCGGCGCCCGGCTCCAGTACCGTCCGGTGGAACTCGTGGCCGCGCACCCGCGTCCCGGCCGCGGCCAGCGCGTTGTCGCCGAGCGCCACCGCCTCCCGGTAGCCGAGGGTGAGCCGTTCGGTCATCCGTGCCTCGGCGGGCAGCACTCCGCACATCGGCTTCCCGTCGAGCGCACGGGAGAGGTACAGCAGCCCGGCGCACTCCGCGGCGACCGGGGCGCCGGAGGCGGCCAGCCGGGCCACCGCCGCGCGCAGCGGCGCGTTCGCCGACAGCTCCGGTGCGTACACCTCGGGGAAGCCGCCGCCGATCACCAACCCCTGGGTTCCGGGCGGCAGTTCCTCGTCCCGGAGCGGGTCGAAGGGGACCACTTCGGCGCCGGCGGCGGTCAGCAGCTCGGTGTGTTCGGCGTACGAGAACGTGAACGCGGCGCCGCCGGCGACCGCGATCAGTGGCTGTCCGGGAACCGTTGTCCCGGCCGTACCAGGTATCCCGGCCGTACCGGGAGCGGCTCCCGCGAACAGCGCCGCCGCCGGGTCCCACGGTGCGTCCGGCAGCTCCGGTACGGAACGGGCCAGCGCCAGCAGTGCGTCGAGATCGCAGCCCGCGCGGACGCGTGCGGCCAGCTCCCGTACCGACTCCAGGGCCTCGGCCCGCCGTTCGGCGACCGGCACCAGGCCCAGATGGCGGGACGGCGTACCGGCGAGCCCGTCACGGCGCAGCACGCCGAGCACCGGCACCCCGGACGAGCCCATCGCCTCCCGCAGCAGCGCCTCATGACGGTCCGAGCCGACCTTGTTGAGGATCACCCCGGCCAGCCGCACCTCCGGGTCCCAGGACGCGAAGCCGTGCACCAGCGCGGCCACCGACCGGGACTGCGCGGACGCGTCCACCACCAGCACCACCGGCGCCCGCAGCACCTTCGCCACCTGGGCCGTCGACGACAGCTCGCCCATGCCGGAAGCGCCGTCGAACAGCCCCATCACGCCCTCGACGACCGCGAGATCCGCACCCGCCGCACCGTGCCGGAACAGCGGCGCGATCCGGCCGGGGCCGCAGAGATAGGCGTCCAGGTTGCGGCCGGGGCGGCCGGTGGCCAGGGAGTGGTAGCCCGGATCGATGTAGTCCGGGCCCACCTTGTGCGGTGAGACCGTCAGCCCGGCCTCGGTGAACGCGGCCATCAGCCCGGTGGCGACGGTCGTCTTGCCGCTGCCGGAGGCCGGGGCAGCGATGACCAGACGGGGCGTGCTCACCGGGCGCTCACCACTCGATACCCCGCTGGCCCTTCTGGCCGGCGTCCATCGGGTGCTTGACCTTGGACATGTCGGTGACCAGATCGGCGGCGTCCAGCAGCGGCTGCGGCGCGTTGCGGCCGGTGATGACGACGTGCTGGGTGCCCGGACGATCGCGCAGCACCGACACCACCTCGTCGGTGTCCACCCAGCCCCAGTGCATCGGGTACGCGAACTCGTCCAGCACGTACAGCTTGTACGTCTCCTCGGCCAGGCAGCGCTTGACCTGCTCCCAGCCCTCGCGCGCCTTCTCCTCGTTGGACATCTCGCCGTCGCGCTGGATCCAGGACCAGCCCTCGCCCATCTTGTGCCAGTCGACGGTTCCGCCCTCGCCGGAGGCGCCCAGGACCTTCAGCGCGTTCTCCTCGCCGACCTTCCACTTCGCCGACTTGACGAACTGGAACACCCCGATCGGCCAGCCCTGGTTCCAGGCCCGCAGCGCCAGCCCGAAGGCGGCGGTCGACTTGCCCTTGCCGATACCGGTGTGGACGAGCACCAGCGGGCGGTTGCGGCGCTGGCGCGTGGTGAGCCCGTCTTCCGGGATGACGCTCGGCTGTCCTTGTGGCATTACGCGGCCCTCCGTGTCGTCGGTGTCGTCGCCCGTGTCATGTGTGCCGTACGTGTCGTGTGTGCCGTCCGTACGTCGCGTACGAGCGCGGAGACGCTGTCCGCGCGCAGCTCTTCGAGGGTGACGGCGGTGCCCCGCAGCTCCCGGGCCAGCTCGCCGGCCAGGCCCAGCCGTACGGGGCCGGCCTCGCAGTCCACGACCACCGAGGCGATGCCGTCGGCGGCCAGCAGCCGGGCCGAGCGATGCGCCCGGACCACCGGCTCCGGGCCACCCGTGGCCCGCCCGTCCGTCACCACCACCAGCAGGGGGCGGCGCGACGGATCCCGCATCCGCTCCACCCTCAGCACCTCATGGGCCCGCAGCAGGCCCGCGGACAGGGGCGTGCGGCCGCCGGTCGGCAGCTGCTCCAGCCGCGCCGCCCCGGCCTCGACGGAGGACGTCGGCGGCAGCGTCAACTGGGCGTCGGCGCCCCGGAAGGTGATCATGCCGATCTTGTCGCGTCGCTGGTAGGCGTCCAGCAGGAGGGAGAGCACCGCGCCCTTGACCGCGCTCATCCGCTTCCGTGCCGCCATCGAGCCGGATGCGTCCACGACGAACAGCACGAGATTGCCCTCACGGCCCTCGCGTACCGCCTCGCGCAGGTCGTCCCGGCGTATGAGCAGGCCGGTGCCCCGCCGTCCGCGGGCCCGCTGGTGCGGTGCGGCGGCCTGCACGGTGGCGGCCAGGTGCAGCTTGCCCAGGGTGCCGTGGGGGCGCCGGGCACCGGTCGTCCGGCCGTGCGCGGTCCGGGCGCGGGAGCGGCGGCCGTCGGCGCCCTCGCCGAGGCCGGGGACGTCGAGGCGGCGGGTCCGGAACGGTTCGGCGGCCCCGACCGCGGGCTTCTCGCCGGCCGCGCCGCCCTGGGGCTGGGGCTGGGGCTGGGCGTCGGGCTCGGGCTCATCGGGAGCCTGCGGGTCGGTCTGGCCGGTCTCCCGGTCCTGCTGGTGGGGCAGTTCGGGGCCCGGCGGGGGCCCGTCCGGCCCGCCCTCCTGCGGGGGCTGCCCGCCGCCCGGGCCGCCCCCGTCGGGGCCGCCGTCCGGACCGTCCGGCTCCGGATCGTCGTCGCCGTCCGTGTGCTCGTCCGCGGGCTCGTCCGCGCCGAACTCCTCCAGGACCTGGTCCAGTTTGTCTTCGTCGAGGCCGGGGGCGTCGAAGGGGTTGCGGCGCCGGCGGTGCGGCAGTGCCAGCAGCGCGGCCTGCCGGACGTCCTCCTCCAGGACGTCGGTGCGGCCCGCCCACGCCGCCAGCGCGGTGGCGGTGCGGGCCATCACGATGTCCGCGCGCATCCCGTCCACCTCGAACGCCGCACAGGTCGCCGCGATCTGCCGCAGTGCCCGGTCGCCCAGCACCACATCCGGCAGCAACTCCCGTGCCGCCGCGATGCGTTGCCGCAGCTCCTCTTCCTCGGCCGCCCAGCGCGCCGCGAAGCCGGCCGGATCGGCGTCGTACCCCAGCCTCCGCCGGACCACCTCCACCCGCTGCTCCGGCTCCCGCGAGGCCGCGACCTCGACCGTCAGCCCGAAGCGGTCCAGCAACTGCGGCCGCAGTTCGCCCTCTTCGGGGTTCATGGTGCCGACGAGGAGGAAGCGCGCGGCGTGCCGTACGGAGACGCCCTCGCGCTCGACGTACGAGGCGCCCATGGCGGCGGCGTCGAGCAGCAGGTCCACCAGGTGGTCGTGCAAGAGGTTGACCTCGTCGACGTACAGGATGCCGCGGTGGGCGTCGGCCAGCAGACCCGGTTCGAAGGCCTTCACGCCCTCGGACAGGGCCCGTTCGATGTCCAGCGCGCCGACCAGCCGGTCCTCGGAGGCGCCGACGGGCAGTTCGACCATACGGGTCGGGCGGGACTCGGCGGCGCCCGGCCCGTGCGGCCCGTCGGGGCAGCCGGGGTCGGGCGCGGCGGGCGCGCAGGCGAAGCGGCAGCCGCCGATCACGTCCACGGTCGGCATCAGCGCCGCCAGTGCCCGTACTGCGGTCGACTTGGCGGTCCCTTTCTCGCCGCGGACCAGCACCCCGCCGACCGCGGGGCTCACCGCGTTCAGCAGCAGTGCCAGCCGTAGATCGGTCATGCCGACGACGGCCGTGAAGGGGTACTGCGGGGTGGTCGTGTTGTGCGCGGTTGTCATGCTGTTTCGTCCTCCACGTCGCCGTCGGCTCCCGGAACCGTCCGTTGCGTACCCCTCATGGCGCCCCCGGAGGCACGAACGGCAGCCCCTCCGGCACTCCGTCCTCGATCAGCCGCAGCAGCGCCGCCGTGTCCGCGTGCTCCTCGATCAGATCGCCCAGCCGGTCCAGCTGCTCCTCGCGCAGGGTGCCGAAGCTGGTGTCGGGGGCCGGGACGAACGCCCGGCCCGCGTCGGCCGCGACCCGTCGCAGGAAGGCCCGGCGGAAGGCGTCGCTCTCCAGGGAACCGTGCCAGTGTGTGCCCCATACGGAGCCCACCCGGCAGCCGTCCAGGCCGTGCCCCTGGTCATCGGACATGAACGCCTCGTCCCCGCCGGTGACTTCGGCGACACCGTGGTGGATCTCGTAGCCCTCCACCGGCTCGCCCAGCGCCTCGCCGGACGGGCGGGCGAGGGTCTTCTCCACCGCGAACCGCACCCGTACGGGCAGCAGCCCCAGTCCGTCGACCGTGCCCGCCCTCGACTCGACCTCGTCGTCGATGCGCTCGCCGAGCATCTGGTAGCCGCCGCAGATGCCCAGCACCGGGCGGCCCTCGGCGGCCCGCCGGGCGAGGGCGTCCGCGAGACCGCGCGCACGCAGCCACTCCAGTGCCCGGACCGTACCGCGGGTACCGGGCAGCACCACCAGATCCGCATCGGCCAGTTCCTCGGCCCGGTCCACGAACCGCACCACCACGCCCGGTTCGGCGGCCAGCGCGTCCACATCGGTGAAGTTCGACATCAGCGGTACGGCGCAGACCGCCACCCGCAGGACGTCCGCGCCGTGCGGTGGGGCCACCACGCTCTCGCGCACCGCGCCGCGCAGCGACACCCGGAGGCCGTCCTCCTCGTCGATGCCGAGCCCGTGCGCGAAGGGCAGCACGCCCAGCGTGGGGCGGCCGGTGAGGCCGCGCAGCATCTCCAGCCCGGGCTCCAGCAGCGTCACATCGCCCCGGAACTTGTTGACCAGATACCCCGCGACCAGCGCCTGGTCCTCCTTCGACAGCAGCGCCGTGGTCCCGAAGAAGGACGCGAAGACCCCGCCGCGGTCGATGTCACCGACCACCACCACCGGTATCCGGGCGGCCCGGGCGATGCCCATGTTCACGATGTCGGTGCGCCGCAGGTTGATCTCGGCGGGGCTGCCGGCGCCCTCGCAGATCACGGCGTCGTGCGTGCGCCGCAGCTCGGCCAGGCACTCCGTCACCGTGCCCAGCAACTTCTCCTGCCGCCCGGCGTGGTAGCCGCGCGCACTCAGCTCACCCACGGGCTTGCCCAGCAGCACCACCTGGCTGCTGCGGTCGCCGCCCGGCTTGAGCAGCACCGGGTTCATCAGCGCGGTCGGCTCCACTCGGGCCGCGGCGGCCTGCATCGCCTGGGCCCGTCCGATCTCCGCGCCCTCCCGCGTCACAAAGGAGTTGAGCGACATGTTCTGCGCTTTGAACGGCGCCACCTTGACGCCCTGCCGGGCCAGCCAGCGGCAGATGCCCGCCGTCACCACGCTCTTGCCCGCGTCCGAGGTCGTACCGGCCACCAGCAGCCCGCCGCCCGGCTTGCTGCCGGATGCCGTACCGCCGGATGCCGTGCCATCGGACGCAGCCGTCCGCCCGCTCATCGCGATTCCCTTCGCGTCCGCCGTACCGCGCCCCACGCCAGCCCCGCCGCCAGCCGCCCCGCCACCGTCGCCGCCAGCGCCAGCGCGCTCACCCGCCGCGAGAGCCGTACCGCCCGCTCGATGTCCGCCGCCGTGGCCGGCCGCGCCCCGCCGTTGAGCACCGGGCGGTGCTCGACCCGTCCGCCGTACGCCAGCGTGCCGCCCAGCCGTACGTCCAGGGCGCCCGCGAACGACGCCTCCACCGGGCCCGCGTTGGGGCTCGGGTGGGCCGCGCCGTCCGCCTTCCAGGCCCGCAGCGCGCCGCGCCGGTCCGGGCCGGCGAGCACGGTCAGCGCGGCGGTCAGCCGGGAGCCGGGCCAGCCGGCGAGGTCGTCGAGCCGGGCCGAGGCCCAGCCGAAGCGGCGGTAACGCGGGGACTTGTGACCCACCATCGCGTCCAGTGTGTTCACCGCCCGGAACGCCACCAGCCCGGGCACTCCGCCGACGGCGCCCCACACCAGTGCGCCCACCACCGCGTCCGAGGTGTTCTCGGCGACCGACTCCACCACCGCGCGGGCCATCTGCGGCCCGTCCAGGGCCTGGGGATCGCGCCCGCACAGATGCGGCAGCCGCTCCCGGGCCACGTCCCAGTCGCCCGCCGTGAGCGCTCCGCCGAGGGCCCGCGCCTCCCGGCCGAGCGAGGTGCCGCCCAGCACGGCCCACACCGTCATCGCGGTCAGCGCGACCCGGGCACCGCGATGGTCCCGTACGGCGCGCTGCAGCAGTGCGGCACCGGCGGCCGCGCCACCCGCGCACAGCACGGCATGGACCGCCCCGTAGCCGCGGTGGTCGCGCCACAGCCGGCGCTCGACGGTGTACGCGGCCCGGCCGAACGCGGCCACCGGATGGCCGCGCCGCGGATCCGCCGCGACCAGGTCACCGAGAAAGCCGAGGGCCGCGCCGCACGCGTATCCCGCGTGTTCGCCGCGCATCGGATCAGGCCGCCGTCAGGCCTCGAACGGGCCCTGCGGCGGGCGGACGGCAGGGAGGAGACGACAGGGCCATGGCGGTATGTCCTCACTCAGGGTCCGCGCCCTGGTTCGACGTGAACGGCGACCAGAGTCTCCTGGCTCCCGGATCGGCGTGGCCTCCGGCCTTCCAGCCCGTACGGGTACGAGCCGTGGCCCTCGTCGGAGGAGCGCTCCCCGGTGACAGTGGCGGGACCGCGCCGGATTCGCACCGGACTTCCTCTGCTGTCGCCGATTGGCTCCGGCAGTCCACCACGCGCCGCGAACGCCCGTCAACTCGCCCTTGACCTGCGGCGCTACGCCGTGGCGGCGGCTGTGGCGGAGGCCACAGAAGGGCAACGGAGTGGCAGGGGTGACGACGCGCCGGCCGGAGACGTCGGCCGGAGAAGCGGAGAGGCGTTCGCGGATCGTGGCCGATGCCGTGATCCGCGAACGCCTCGAGCGGGGCCCCGCCTCCCCTTGGTGCCGTGATTCTCTTCGGCGCCGTGATTCTCTGTCAGGACTCTCTGTCAGCTGGCGACGATCAGGTAGATGCCGTACGCCACGGCCGCCGCGCAGAGGGCGAAGGCGGCCACCGCCCCGGCCCGCGCGCCCGCACCGGGCGCGGTCGCCGCGGCGGCCTCGCCCTCCCGGCCCGGCTTGCGGGAGGTACCGACGATGCCGAGGGTGAACAGGCCCACGATCCCGACCGTCACCACGATGCTGACGCCGAAGACCTGACCGAATGCTGCCCAGTCGATGCTCATGAAGGGTTCCTTGGGTGAGAGCCGCTAGGGGGTGGCCGTCGCGGCCTGGGCGCGTGGGGCGGACGGGGAGCCGTGCTGTGCGACCTCCGGCTCGTCGGCGGAGTGCGAGGCGTCGCCGGAGGCGGCCGGGGCCGGCTGGCCCGCCGGGGGAGGGGAGACAGCCCGGAGCGCGGTGGTCACCACGCCCGCCGGCTCGGCGGGCGGCACCTCGTTGACGTTGGTGTGGTCGATGGTGTTGCGCCGCGAGGCGGCCCAGATCGCACCGGAGACGGCGAGGGCGAGGACGGCCGTCGCGGTCACGCCCCAGGTGCCCTGCTTGGCCAGGAGCGCGGCGCCCGCCGCGACCGCACCGGCGGCCGGCAGCGTCAGGGCCCAGGCGGCGACCATCCGGCCGGCCGTGGACCAGCGCACCACGCCGCCCTTGCGGCCCAGGCCCGAGCCCGTCACCGCGCCGGAGCAGACCTGGGTGGTGGAGAGCGCGAAGCCGAGGTGGGAGGAGGCCAGGATGGTGGCCGCGGCGCCGGTCTGGGCGGCGAAGCCCTGCGGCGGCTGGATGTCGGTGATGCCCTTGCCCATCGTGCGGATGATCCGCCAGCCGCCCAGGTACGTGCCGAGCGCGATGGCCAGACCGGCCGAGGCGATGACCCACAGCGGCGGGTCGGCGTGCGGGGCGACCACGCCTCCGGTGATCAGCGCGAGGGTGATCACGCCCATCGTCTTCTGGGCGTCGTTGGTGCCGTGGGCGAGCGAGACCAGGGCGGCCGAGGCGATCTGGCCGGCGCGGTAGCCCTTGGCGGTGTCGGCCTCGTCGCGGTTGCGGGCCAGGCGGTAGGTCAGCCGGGTCGCGGCCGTCGCGGCCACTCCGGCGACGATCGGGGCGGCCACCGCCGGGATCAGGACCTTCATCACCACGGCGTCACCGTGCACGCCCTGGGAGCCGACGGAGACCAGCGTGGCACCGATCAGACCGCCGAAGAGCGCGTGGGACGAGCTGGAGGGGAGGCCCGCGAGCCAGGTCAGCAGGTTCCACACAATGGCGCCGACCAGACCGGCGAAGATCACTTCGGGTCTGATACCGGCGCTCTCATCGATGATCCCCCCGGAGATGGTCTTGGCCACCTCCACGGACAGGAAAGCGCCGACGAGGTTGAGCGCTGCCGACATCGCCACCGCGGTCCTGGGCTTCAGGGCGCCGGTGGAGATGGTGGTGGCCATTGCGTTGGCCGTGTCGTGGAAGCCGTTCGTAAAATCGAACACCAAGGCCGTGACGATCACGATCCCGATGAGAAGCGTGATGTGTTCCATTCACCCAGGCAATCAGTTCGAAGGTCAGTGTCGCCGGGGACCGTACGGAGAGTGGGTGAACGGAAAGTGAACTGATGCGGGCCTGGCGATGACGTCACCGCGCTGTTCGCGCGGAGGTGCCTCTCACGTCACTTCCGCCTCACCTTTCGGCCACCTTGTTCTGCTCTGCCGTAGCAGGGCTCCCAGGGGGCCGAGGGTAGGGGGAGGGGCGCGCGGGGGCCCGCCCCGCAACGGCCGGCAGGGCGAGGAGCGGTAAGAAATGTCACCTGATGGCGGAACCGGAACGGAGGGCCCTCGGCGCCTCCGGCCCCGGCCCCGGCCTGCCCGTACGGTGGCGCGCATTCGCCATCCGTCGTCCCGCCTGTCGGTCGTCCCGCCCGTCCGCCGCCGTCCCGCCTGTCCGGCGTCCCGCCTGTCCGCCGCATCCGCTTCCGCGCTTTTTCGCCGCACCGCCCTGTCCGTCGCACCGCCCCCTGTCGTCGCACCGAGCCGGAGGACCCATGAAGGACCGCCCCGACCCGCTCGCCGCCGCCTGGAGCGAACTGGTCGCCACCGCCCGAAGAACCGTCACCGACGGCCTCGTCGTCGGAACGTCCGGCAATGTCTCGCGCCGCATCAAGGACCTGATCCTGGTCACCCCCAGCGGCGTCCCCTACGACCGGCTCGGCCCCGGTGACACCACCGCCGTCGACCTCGAAGGACGCCAGATCATCGGCCATCTCCGGCCGACCAGCGAGCTGCCCATGCACCTGGCGGTGTACCGCAGCACCCCGCACGCCACCGCCGTCGTCCACACCCACGCCCCGCACGCCACCGCCGTCTCCACGCTCCTCACCGAACTCCCGCCGGTCCACTACATGGCCGCGTCGCTCGGCGGCCCCGTACGCGTCGCCCCGTACGCCCTCTACGGCACCGACGCACTCGCCGCGCACCTGCTCGACGCGCTCCGCGACCGCACCGGAGCCCTGCTCCGGAACCACGGCACCCTCACCTACGGCGACAGCCTCGACCAGGCCCTCGACCGCACCGCCCAGCTGGAGTGGATGTGCCGGGTCTGGCTCCTGGCCCGCTCCGTACCGGGGCACACTCCCAGCCTGCTGTCGGCCGACGAGCTGGCCGCGGCCGGCGCCCGCCTGGCGGGCTACGGCCAGCCTTAGGGTCCAGCACACCGCCCGGCCGCCCGGGCCCTGCGCCGGAAGCCCCGCCGTCCGTCCGGTGGCCGCTCACCCCGCCGTCTCCGCCAAGTGGCCGCACCCGACGCCGCTGCGCACACTGAGGAGATGCGTCCGGGTACAGCGGCGGCCACGGCCGCCCTCAGTGCGCTCGGTGCCGGGGCGGCCGCCGTGGCGGTCGGCCGGTACGCCGGCGATATCGCCCTGAAACCGTCACCCGAGCACCCCCTCCCGGGCGACTCCCGTCTCACCGTGCACTCCGTCGGCGCCGAGCGGATCACCCTCACCCGCAGCCTGGTGTCCCTGCGGCCCGGCACCTACGGCCTCACGGGAGCCGGCTGCCATGCCGTGATCGGCTCCGTCGTCCATGGCGGACCGCACCCCGTGGACGCCGTCGTACGCCGTCTGGAACGGGTCACCCACGGCGCCCTCCGGCCGGGCACCCGGATGCGGCTCACCCCGCAGGTGCACATCGGCAACCCCCGCGACGCACTCGGTCTGGACTGCGCCGACGTCGACATCCCCGGCGAACTGGGCCCCCTCCCCGCCTGGTTCGTCCCCGGCGTACGCGATACCTGGGTCATCACCGCCCACGGCCTGGGCACCACCCGTGAACACCCCATGGTGGTCATGCCCTTCCTGCACCGCCACCGGCTGCCCGTCCTGGACATCGCCTACCGCAACGACCTCGGCGCGCCCCGCACCACCGACGGCATCAACCATCTCGGCGACACCGAATGGCGCGACCTGGACGCGGCGATCCGCTACGCGGTCCGCTACGGCGCCCGGGCCGTCGTCCTCCACGGCTGGTCCGTCGGCGCGACCATGGCCCTGCGGGCCGCCGCCCGCTCCGCGGTGCGCGACCGCATCAGCGGACTGATCCTGGACTCGCCGGTCCTCGACCGGCACGCCACGGTCCGCGCGCTGGCCGCGGCCCGAGGGGTCCCGCGCAGCCTGCTGCCGCTCGTCGTCCGCGCCGCCGAAGGCACCACCGGTATGCCCGTCCACCGCCCCGCGGACGCCGCCGACCCGGCCGCGCTGACCGTCCCCACCCTGCTCTTCCACGGCCCCGACGACCTGATCGCCCCCTGGGAGGCCTCCCGGGCCTTCGCCGCCCGCTGCGCCGAGCTGATCACCCTGCACGCGGTCCCGCACGCACCGCACGCCGCGATGTGGAACGCGGACCCGCCCCGCTACGAAGAGGCCCTGCGGCGCTTCCTCGTCCCTCTCATGTAGTGCCGGAGCCCCTCTCATGTAGCGCCGGAGCGCTTCTCCTGTAGTGCCGGAGCCCTTCTCTTGTCGTGCCGGAGCCCGCTCTTCGCGTGGTGCGCACCGGACCCCGGCGCACCTCGGACGCGCCTTGGCCCGGTGACGCCGGGGCATACAGGCGGACAACTCCCCACATCGGGCGTGCGACGGCCGGGTGGTGCGGTTCCATCGGACCGTGATCCGTCGTCCGATTGGGCTTTCGGGCCGTCAGCCGCAAGACTGCTCCTGTGACGTCCCGTACTCCGCGCGACTCCAGGCTCCGACTCGTCCCCCGTCAACCTGTCACGGCCGCCCGCCGGGCGGTCGCCACCCGGGCCAAGCGCCCGGCGCCCCGCCCGCCCGAGGGCACTCCGCCGCCCTCGGAGCTGGCCCGCCAGGCCCGCGCCGTGCTGGCCGGCGCCGCCCGGCTCGCCCGCTGGGCCGACAGCGCCGACGTCGCCGGCCCGGGCGGCGGACTGCGTGCCGGCCAGGACTGCGCGCTCCCCGCGCCCGCGGTGGAACGCGCCGCCGGCGCCCTGGGCCTGACGCCGCAACAGGTCCGCACCGACTGGGACCGGGCCCGGCTCGCCGGACTCGTCGAACTCCACGACGGCCTCGCCCGCCCCGGCTGGCGACTGCGCGCCTGGGACCGCGACGACACGGCGGTGCTGCGCGGCTGGGTCGCGCTCTTCGACGCCTGGTCGCTGGCCCGCCCCGCACCGCCCGGTGCCGGGCCCGCGCTCGTCGCCGAGGTCGTCGAGGCGCTGCCGCAGCTGCTGTCCCTCCTGCACCTGTCGGCCGGCCCGGTCCGGCTGCCGGTGCTGCTGGACATGCTGGAGCAGCGCGTCACCGAACTGCGCACGGAACGCTGCGAGGTCCCCTACGGGCAGGACTCCTCGCCCGGTCCGGCCGACGGCGGCACCGAGACGGAGGCCGGCGACGCCGCGGGGGCGTCGTTGGCCGAGCTGCTCGGCTGGGCGCTGGACGCGCTGCTCACGGTCGGCGCGCTGGTGCCGCCGCCCGGCGCCCCGGACGGCTCCTACCAGAGCACCCACGACGCGTCCGAGGCGCAGCTGACACCGCTCGGCAACTGGTCGGTGTGGATCAAGCTGGAGCAGATCTGCGTGGCCGCGCAGAGCCCGGCGGGCCATATCGAGCAGTCCGCGGAGGCGATGCTGCGCGGCAGCGCCCGGCTCACCCCGGGACCGGCCCGCGCCGAGTACCGCGCCTGGCTCGCCGCCCGCTCCGTCGGCGCCGCCGTCGAGGAGCTGCTGACCGTGGCCCGCGGCGAGGACGCACTCCTGCGCGGCCTGGCCTTCGAGGCGCTGCGCGCGGTCGGCGCACCGGCCGAGGCCGCCGTACGCGCCGCGGCCGACGAACCGGGCCTGCGCCCGTACGCGCTGCTGTGGCTGGTCGAGCACGAGGGCGGCGACCCGGACACCGCGCCCGATGTGCTCACCCGCGAGGAGTCGACCTGGCTCTGGGTGGACACCGCGGCCGCCGTCGCCGACCACGGCGAGATCCAGTTGCTGGTGCGCCACCTCGACTCGGCGGTCCAGGGCTCGGTACCGCGCCTCCTGGACGAGGTACGCGCCGTCGGCCACCCCCGCACCGTCCAGGTGCTGGTGGCCCTGGCCGCGGCCCATCCGGATCCGGCCCTGGCCAAGGCGGTGCGGCGGGCGGCGTTCCAGGTCCATACGGGGTCGCTGCGCTAGGCCGGCTTCCCACGTTGTCGGCTTTCCCGCCGTGATTGTTGCTCGCCGTCACGCCTGCGGCGGGCGTGGGTGTGCCGGCTGCGGTGACGGCCCTCCGGGGCAGGGGGTCCGGACTGCTTCGCTCTACGTCCGGACCCCCTGCCCCTCCGGCCCGTCACCTCCCGTGAGTGGGAGTGAGGAGGCCGGTGGGGCTGCCCGTGAGTGGTCCACTGCCTGTAGGCGACAGGGGAACTATGGGGAGGGTCACATTGGTCGCCACCCAGAAAATCCGCTTGCACAGGCCCGTTAGACTGCCTGCTATGGCAGTTCTCCTCTGGGTTCATTAGACGGCGCAGACCGCTCTCGGACCGTCCGTCCAATCCGCCGTCTTCCTGCCCTGGAGTTTTTCCCGTGATCACCGCTTCCGGCCTTGAGCTGCGCGCCGGCGCCCGCGTTCTCATCGAGTCCGCCTCCTTCCGTATCGCCAAGGGCGACCGCATCGGCCTCGTCGGCCGTAACGGCGCCGGCAAGACCACCCTCACCAAGGTCCTGGCGGGTGAGGGCATCCCCGCCGCCGGTACGGTCACCCGCGCCGGCCAGGTCGGCTACCTGCCGCAGGATCCGCGCACCGGCGACCTGGACGTGCTCGCCCGCGACCGCATCCTGTCCGCCCGCGGTCTGGACTCCGTGCTGCGCAAGATGCGCGAGAACGAGGACCGGATGGCGAACGGCAAGGGCGCCACCCGCGACAAGGCGATGAAGAAGTACGAGCGCCTGGAGACCGAGTTCCTCACCAAGGGCGGGTACGCCGCCGAGGCGGAGGCCGCGACCATCGCCGCCAGCCTCGGCCTGCCCGACCGCATCCTCGGCCAGCCCCTGCACACCCTCTCCGGCGGCCAGCGGCGCCGGGTCGAGCTGGCCCGGATCCTCTTCTCGGACTCCGACACCCTGCTGCTCGACGAGCCGACGAACCACCTCGACGCCGACTCCATCGTCTGGCTGCGCGACTACCTCAAGACGTACCGCGGCGGCTTCATCGTCATCTCGCACGACGTCGACCTGGTCGAGACGGTCGTGAACAAGGTGTTCTACCTGGACGCCAACCGGTCGCAGATCGACGTCTACAACATGGGCTGGAAGCTCTACCAGCAGCAGCGCGAGGCCGACGAGAAGCGCCGCAAGCGGGAGCGCGCCAACGCCGAGAAGAAGGCCGCGGCGCTCAACTCCCAGGCCGACAAGATGCGGGCCAAGGCCACCAAGACGGTCGCCGCGCAGAACATGGCCAAGCGTGCCGACAAGCTGCTCGCCGGCCTGGAGGCGGTGCGGGTCGCCGACAAGGTCGCCAAGCTCCGCTTCCCGGACCCGGCGCCGTGCGGCAAGACCCCGCTGACGGCCGAGGGCCTGTCGAAGTCCTACGGCTCCCTGGAGATCTTCACCGATGTCGACCTGGCCATCGACAAGGGCTCCCGGGTCGTCATCCTGGGCTTGAACGGTGCCGGCAAGACCACCCTGCTGCGGCTGCTGGCCGGCGTCGAGCAGCCGGACACCGGGCAGGTCCAGCCCGGCCACGGCCTCAAGCTCGGCTACTACGCCCAGGAGCACGAGACCCTGGACCCGGACCGTACGGTCCTGGAGAACATGCGCTCCGCCGCCCCGGACATGGACCTGGTCGCGGTCCGGAAGGTGCTGGGCTCCTTCCTCTTCTCCGGTGACGACGTCGACAAGCCGGCCGGGGTGCTCTCCGGCGGTGAGAAGACCCGGCTGGCGCTGGCGACGCTGGTCGTCTCCTCCGCCAATGTGCTGCTGCTCGACGAGCCCACCAACAACCTCGACCCGGCCAGCCGGGAGGAGATCCTCGGCGCGCTGCGCACGTTCACGGGCGCGGTGGTCCTGGTGACGCACGACGAGGGAGCGGTGGACGCGCTGCAGCCGGAGCGCATCATCCTGCTGCCCGACGGTGTCGAGGACCTGTGGGGCCAGGACTACGCGGATCTGGTCGCACTGGCCTGACCCGGGCCGCGGGCCGCTCCCCGGTGTCCGGCGGTGCCGGGGCGCGGGGAGCGGTGAGGGCGGGGGATCACGCCGTATGGATCATTCGGCCGATGCGTGATCCATCATCTGAGTGAGAACGGCTCGTACACCGGCGAGCCTGCGCCGCCCACCCCGCGCTTCTGCTCCCGTTCCCTCCCTTCTCGCTCCATATGCCACCTGACCTGCCACTTCTCGTGGAAGTCCGGGCCCGGACGGCTCGACGAGCGGTCGGAATGAGAGATTCCGGCCCGAGTTTCCGGGCGTCCGGCGGCAAAGGATGTCGTACAGACCTTGCGGAATGGGTGGCCAGGAAGCCTGGTAGGGGTGATCATGAGAGTCCAGAGCGCACTTCCCACGAGGAGGCACGGGTGGCCGAGACTCTGAAGAAGGGCAGCCGGGTGACCGGCGCCGCGCGCGAGAAGCTCGCGGCAGACCTGAAGAAGAAGTACGACGGAGGAGCAAGCATCCGGGCGCTGGCCGAGGAAACCGGCCGCTCGTACGGGTTCGTGCACCGGATGCTCAGTGAATCCGGTGTGATCCTGCGCGGTCGTGGCGGAGCCACAAGGGGCAAGAAGGCCGCCTCGGCCTGACGGCCGCGACTCCGGGAATCAGCGGTACCCCCGGCCTGCCGTACGGTCGGCCGGGGAGTTACCGTTCAGTCACTTACGCACGAAGGTGCGGCGGCTGACTCGGAGGCGCTCATGACTCTGCTCGACAAGGACGGTGTGCGGCTCACCGTTGACGGTGCCATCGCCACGGTGACCCTCGCCAACGAGGCCAAGCGCAATGCGCAGTCGCCGGCCATGTGGCGGGCGCTGGCCGAGGCCGGTTCGCTGCTGCCGGGAAACGTACGGATCGCGGTGCTGCGGGGTGAGGGCAAGTCCTTCTCCGCGGGGCTCGACCGGCAGGCGTTCACGCCCGAAGGCTTCGACGGCGAGCCGTCGTTCATCGATCTGGCGCGCGGTACGGACAGCGCACTGGACGCCACGATCACCGAGTACCAGGAGGCGTTCACCTGGTGGCGGCGGAACGACCTGGTGTCCGTCGCCGCCGTGCAGGGGCACGCCATCGGTGCGGGCTTCCAGCTCGCGCTCGCCTGCGATCTGCGTGTGGTCGCCGACGACGTGCAGTTCGCCATGCGCGAGACCAGCCTGGGCCTGGTACCGGACCTGACCGGCACACACCCCCTCGTCGGACTGGTGGGCTACGCCCGCGCGTTGGAGATCTGCGCCACCGGGCGGTTCGTGCACGCGGCGGAGGCCGAGCGGACCGGCCTCGCCAACCTCGTCGTCCCCCGGGACGAACTCGACGCTGCGGTGGCCGACCTGGCCGCCGCACTCCTCGCCGCGCCGCGCGATGCCGTCATCGAGACCAAGGCCCTGCTGGCCGGCGCCACCGGCCGCACGTACGAGGAGCAGCGCATCGCCGAACGCGCCGCCCAGGCCCGCCGCCTGCGCGACCTCGCGGGAGTGGGCGACTAGGACCGCCGTGGGCGACCAGGGACGGGACCAGGGACGGACAGGTGAGGCGGACAGGTGAGGCGGTGGCTGCGGGGAGCACGGCTTCCCGGGGGCGCCGCCTCACTGCTGTTCCACGGCCGTGACCAGTACGGCGACCGTCGACGGCGCGGAGGGTGCGGCAGCCACCGCATGCCGTACGGCGCTGCTGACGTCCAGCGCCCGGTAACCCGCCGCGATCGCGAGTTGGATCAGCGCGTGGCCGTCGGTCAGTCGCACGGGGCGGGACAGGCCGCCGAGCACCGGCGTCAGCCGGGCCACCCCCGGTACCTTCCGCGTCACCGCCGCGATCCCCTCCGGGCCCTCGGCGCCGGCCGGGTACGGCGGTGACGCCCCGCCCGAGCCTGCGTCCGGAGGCGTCACCGCCGCTTCACCGGAAGGCGTCGAGGGGGCTGACACCGTTGCCGTGCCCCGCCCCGCCATCGCCCCTTCGGGCGCCTCCACCAGCCCGCTCACCAGCAGATCCACCCTGCTCACCACCAGCCCCAGATCCCGGACCGATGCCTCCAGCAGCGCGGCACGGACCTGGTCGGCGACCGCGGGCAGCGACCGGTCGGGGACCGTCGCGGTGGACACTTCGATGGCTGCCTCGATCCGTAGCGGGCCCGGCGGCAGGGCGCTCGGCGGGGGCGGCACCACCGGCTCCGGGGCGTGCCCGGGGTCGGCGAGAGACAGCCGCAGCCGGTGCAGCCGGGCACCGGCCGGTGCCCCGACGGCCGCCCGCAGCGCGTCGGCGGCGGCCCGCTCGGTGATCCAGGACCCGTCCGCGGGCCCGCCCAGCGGCAGCACCCGGCCGATCCCGAGCTGCTCCCGCATGGTCTGCGCCAGCCGGTTCGCGGCCACCGCGTCACCCCTTTCCCGTAGGGCCTGTGTTTCCCGTAGGGCCGGTGTCCCTTTCCCGTGGGGCCGGTGCCGGAAGTCCCGCCTGGTGGGACGCCACCAGCCTGCCGCACACCGGCCCGTACGGCAGGGCGTATGGCAGGGCGTATGGCAGGGCGTGGTGCCGTACGGCACCGGGGGCACTCCGCTGCCGCGTCCCCGGAGCGGCCCCGGAGAACCCCGCCTACTGTGGGGAGCGGAGCGGGCCGCCCGCTCCTCCTGGCGGAAAGGGACACCGCGGAAGGGGACACCACGGCGATGAGCGAGACCCAGCAGCAGACAGACGGCCCCAGGACCCCGGTCAAGCGGGGCGGCGGCGATCCGGCCGAGCGCGGGCGCACCACCATCGCCGACGGAGTCGTGGAGAAGATCGCCGGGCTCGCGGCCCGGGACGTCGTCGGCGTGCACGCCATGGGAAGCGGTCTGGCCCGCACGCTCGGCGCCGTACGGGAACGGGTACCCGGCGGCGGACGGTCCGCGAGCGCCACGCGCGGGGTGAAGGCCGAGGTCGGCGAGGTGCAGACCGCGCTGGACCTGGAGATCGTGGTCGACTACGGCGTCGCCATCGCGGATGTCGCGCGGGCCGTCCGCGAGAACGTCATCGCCGCCGTGGAGCGGATGACGGGCCTGGAGGTCGTCGAGGTCAATATCGCGGTCAGCGATGTCAAGCTGCCCGACGAGGCGGACGAGGAAGCGGAAGCGGAGCCGCGGCTCCAGTGAACAGGCCGCCCCGGAGCGGCAGTTGAACCAGCCCGCGGCAGCGAAGGAGCGCACGATGAGCATGGCCATGGTCGGCCTCGTGGCCGGTATGGCGCTGGGCTTCGCCGGATACTTCGGCGGCTTCGGCGCCTTTGTCGTGGTGGCGGCGCTGGGCGCCATCGGGTTCGTGGCCGGCCGGTTCGCCGACGGGGACTGGGAGGCCGGCGACTTCTTCCGTACCCGCACCGGCGACCGCGACGACCGGCGGCGGTGAGGCCGGGTGGCAGCCGTCCACCGGGCGGCCCCGCCCGCCGCTGCCGCCGACGTACCGGCGGGCGAAAGGGGTGCGACCAGGGTCGCGGACCGGGTGGTGGCGAAGATCGCCGCCCGGGCCGCGCGGGAGGCGCTGCGCGGGGCGTCGCCGCAGGACCCCACGGACGCGCACGCCACGGTGACCGTGCACCGCCGCGCGGACCGCGAGAACCTCGGTGAGGCACGGCTGCGGATCACGGTGGAGCTGGGCTACCCCTCGGACATCGGCGGGCAGTGCCGGGTGGTGCGGCGTCAAGTCGCCGAGCAAGTCGGCGTGTTGGCGGACATGACGGTGGCCGAGGTCGTGGTGGAGGTCGAGCGGCTGCACGCACCGCTGCTGGAGCGCGGGGGCCGGGAGAGGGTGCGATGAGCGGCGGCGACGAGGATGCGGAGCGGGCACTTCCACGTGAGGACGCGGAGCGGGCGCTCCCACGTAAGGACGCTTCCCGGGAGGAGGCGGAGGCTTCCGGGGAGGGAGCGGAGGCTTCCCGGACGGCGGTGGCGGACCCGCGGGCGGCAGTGCCGGACCCGCGGAGGGCAGCGGTGGACCCGCGGAGGGCAGCGGTGGACCCCCGGGAGAACGGCCGTACCGGCCGCTTCTGGTCCGCCCGCCGGGTGCCCGCCGCCGTGCTCGCCCTGGTGCTGCTGGCCGCCGCCGGCCTGCTGCTGTACGACGTGGCCTCGGTACGGGCCCACCGCCCCGCGATGGCCTGGCGCCGGCAGCTCGCCAGGGAACTCGCCGTCCGCCACCTCGACGATCCCTGGGTACTGGCCGGCGCGGCGTCGGCGATGCTGCTCGGCGTCTGGCTGATCGTGCTGGCCGTCACCCCCGGCCTGCGCCGGGTGCTGCCGATGCGGACGGTCGCCGCGGGCGTCAGGGCCGGACTGGACCGGCCGGCCGCCGCGCTGGTGCTGCGCGACCGCGCCATGGAGGTGGCCGGCGTCCAGTCCGTACGGATGAGGGTCGGCCGCCGCAAGGCCACCGCACACGCCGTCTGCCACTTCCGCGCGCTGGACGAGGTCCGCGCAGACCTCGACAGCGCGCTCGGCGACGGTCTGCGGCAGCTGGGCCTGGCCCGTCCGCTCGGTCTGACCGTGCACGTCCGGCGCCCGAAAAGGGGGTGAGCGCGATGCGCGGGGTCCGCCGAACGGTCAACCGGGTGCTGCTCGGCCTCATCGGTGCGGTGCTGTTCGGCGCCGGCGGTCTGGTACTGCTCGGCGGCCTCGGCCTGCCCGCGGCCCGGCACCTCGGCCTGCCCGCCCACTGGCCCTGGTCCCGCCCGGACGACGTCCTGCTCTCCGCCCACCAGCGCACCCGGTGGACCGGCCAGGGCTGGTGGTGGCCGGCGGTGATCGCCGCCTTGGCCGTCCTGGTCCTGCTGACGCTGTGGTGGCTGCTGGTCCAGCTGCGGCGGCGCCGGCTGAACGGGATCCTCGTCGACACCGGCGACGGTGAGGGCGCCCTGCTGCGCGGCCGGGCCCTGGAAGGCGTACTGGCCGCCGGAGCGGAGTCCCTGGACGGCGTCGACCGGGCGGGTGTGCTGCTCACCGGCCGCCGCCCCGAGCCCCGTCTCCGGGCCGTCCTCACCCTCGCCCCGCACGCCGATCCCGGGACCGTCCTCCGCCGGCTGTCCGACGAGACCGTCGCCCACGCCCGCCGGTCGGCCGGGCTCGCCCGGCTGCCGGCCGACGTCCGCCTGCGTGAGACCAAGCACCGGGCGGAGCGGGTGAGTTAGGGCCACGGAGCGGGTGAGTTGGGGCCGCGGAGCGGGTGAGTTAGGACCGCGGAGAGGGTGAGTCGGGGCCTGTGCCGGGCGTCGCGGGGCAGGCGGGATCTTCCGGCACAGGCGCGCCGACGCCGCGCCTCAGAAGCCGTGCCGCGCCCCGCCGTCCACCGGCACCATCACGCCCGTGACATACGACGCGGCCGGGGAGAGCAGGAACGCCGCGACCCGGCCGAACTCCGCCGGCTCGCCGTAGCGGCCCAGGGGGGTGGATGCGGAGTTGCGGGCGCGGGTGCCCTCCGGGTCGCCGGAGAGCGCGTCCAGCTGGTTCATCCGGTCGGTGGCGATCCGGCCGGGCAGCACACCGACGACCCGGATGCCGCGCGGGCCCAGCTCGTTGGCGAGCGACTTGGCGAAACCGGCGAGGCCGGGGCGCAGCCCGTTGGAGATGGTCAGGCCTGTGATCGGTTCGTGGACGGAGCCGGAGAGCACAAAGCCGATCACCCCGCCCTCCGCCAGCTCGGCGGCGGCCGTGCGGGCCAGCCGGACCGCACCGAGGAAGACCGATTCGAAGGCCGACCGCCACTGTTCGTCGGTGTTGTCGGCGGTGGTGCCGGGCGGCGGGCCGCCCACGCTGATCATGATGCCGTCCAGCCGGCCGAACCGCTCGCGGGCCGCCGCCACCAGGCGGGCCGCCCCCTCCGGGTCGGCGTTGTCGGTGGCCACCCCCACGGCCCGCTCGCCCAGCGAGGCGGCCGCCTGGGCCGCGCTCTCCTGCGTACGTCCGCTGATCACGACGTTGGCGCCTTCGGCGACCAGTTCACGGGCGGTGGCGAAGCCCAGGCCACGGGTCGCCCCGGTAACGACGTATGTCCGGTCGGTGAGTTCGAGATCCATGACGCCAGTCTGCCTTGCCCGCCTCCGGCATTCCGAAGGGGCCGCAGGCTCACGGAGACCGGAGAGACAGGCCCTGGGTGCGCCTTCACACCCCCGGCGTCGCCCCCGTCGTCTCGGCCACCTCGGTCGCCCCCGTCGTCTCTGTCGCCCCGGCCGTCTCGGTCGTCTCGGCGGCAGCCTGTGCCCGGTCCCGGCGCTCCCGGCGTACGAGAACGACCCAGCCGACCGGTACCGCGGCCGCGAACAGCCACCACTGGATGGCGTACGCCATGTGCGGGCCGATGGAGTCATGGTCCGGGGCGGGCACCAGCTCCGGCTTGCCGCCCGGCGGCTCGGGCGCGGTCTGTTCGAGGTAGCCGCCGAGCATCGGCCGGCCGACACGCTTCGCCTGCTCCGCGCTGTTGATCAGCATGACCTGGCGGGCGGGCAGGCCTTTTTTGTCCTTGATGCCGCTGGTCGCCGTGGTCTCGTCGGCCATCATCCGGCCGGTGACGGTGGTCGTGCCCTGGGGGGCGGGGGGCACTGCCGGGAACTTGGTGAGGTCGTGGCCCGCGGGGATCCAGCCGCGGTTGACCAGGACGGCATCGCCGTTCGCCAGCACCAGCGGGGTCAGGACGTAGTAGCCGATGCTCTGCTCGTCGGCGGCGGTGCGCTGGCGGACCACGACCTCGTGGGCGGTGTCGTAGCGGCCGGTGGCGGTGGCCCGGCGCCACATGTCGTGGCGTGGCAGGTCCCGGCCGGGGGCGGCCAGCTCGGTCACCGGGACCGGCCGGGCGTCCAGGTTCGCGGCGATGAGGGCGTTCTGCGCCACTCTGTGCTCATGACGGTGCAGCTGCCAGAAGCCCAGCTTGATCATGACGGGGATCAGCACAAGACCCACGAGGGTGAGGATCACCCATTGCCGGGACAGTAGGAAGCGGTACACGGCCTCGACGGTACCCAAGCCGCCCGGGCCCGCCGGGCCGGGGGTCCCGCCGACGCGTCTTCGGATCCGGCCGGAGGTCCCGGCCGACGCGTCCTAGACCCGGTCGACGATGCCCACCCGCCCGTCCGAGCGGGCGCAGTGCGCACCGCAGTACCACCGGCCGTCGGCCTCCACGCCCTGGCCGATGATCTGGACCCGGCAGTGCTCACAGATCGGTGCCATGCGGTGGATGGCGCAGGCGAAGCAGTCGAAGACGTGCACCGCCCCCTGGGCGTGCACCTCGAACGTCATCCCGTAGTCGTTACCGCAGACCTCACAACGTGCCATGCGCCACAGCGTGCGGGCGGGGCCCGCGCGGGGCGAGGCGGCCATGGGTGTGTTGGGCGGGCTTCACCCGGAAGCAGGCGCCGGCCGGACGTCCTGCAGCAGCTGCATGAAGGCCGCCTCGTCGATCATGACTGTGCCGTACGAGGCCGCCTTGACGGTCTTGGAGGTCCGGGCTTCCGGATCGTTGGTCACCAGCAGGCTGGTCAGCCGGGACACGCTCGTCGCGACATGCAGCCCGGCTTCGGTCGCCCGGTCCTCCAGCAGCTCGCGGTCCACCGACGTATCGCCCGAGAAGGCGACCCGCATCCCCTGGACGAGCGGGCCGCCGGTCTCGTAGCGCCCCGGATTGGGGTACGGGCACGCCGGGCGCTTACGGGACGGCCGCCAGGAGCTCGGGCGGTAGGCGTGGGCGGCGGAGCGCTGCCGGGGCGCGGGGGCGTCCGACCACTCCGTGAGCGGCTGGCAGGTCAGCAGCGGCAGCCGCAGATTCCGCTGCGCGGCCCGCCGCAGACTGGGGCGGAACGCCTCGGCCAGCACCCGTGCGTCGTCCAGCGCGTGGTGGGCGCGCTCCTGCACCACGCCGTAATGGGCGGCGAGCGACTCCAGCTTGTGGTTGGGCAGCGGCAGGTCCAGCTCCTTGGAGAGCGCGATGGTGCACAGCCGCTGGCGCACCGGCGCGGCCGCCGCGGCGCGGGCGTACTCGCGGGCGATCATCGACCAGTCGAACATGGCGTTGTGCGCCACCAGCACCCGTCCCTCCAGGCGCCGGGACAGCTCCGGGACGATCTCCGGGAAGAGCGGCGCGTCCGCCAGCACCGCGCTCGTCAGACCGTGGATCCACACCGGCCCCGGATCCCGCTGCGGGTTGACGAGGGTGTACCAGCGGTCCTGGACCTCGCCCCGTGCGTCGAGTTGGTACACCGCGGCGGAGATGATCCGGTCGTCCCGGGCCAGCCCGGTGGTCTCCACGTCGACCACCGCGTACCCCTGGGGATACCCGGACGGCCAGGGAGCCGGCGGCGTCTGCGGGCCCGGCTGCTGCCCGATCGTCGGCACGATGGGGTCGGCTGCTGCCATGCGGTCTTCGAGCATGGTCCATGAGGATACGGGCCACCACTGACAGGCACCGAACCGCCGTCGCACTCGCCGCTGGGAAGCCGCCGGGCAGGCCATGGGGGAAGCCGCCAGGCAAGCCGTTATGGAAGCCGCCAGTCAGGCCGTCACGGAAGCCTTCACGGAAGCCGCCAGCCAGGCTGTCACGGAAGCCTTCACGGAAGCCGCCAGCCAGGCTGTCACGGAAGCCGTCACGGAAGCCGTCGGGGAAGCCGAGCTGACACCGCGTCTCACATACTTCTGAGTAACTACCCCTAGCGGCACCGCCGTCACCGCCTTTATGGTGCGGGACATGCCGCACCTGCCCGATGTCGTGCTGTGGTCCGTACCGGCTTTCCTCCTCCTCACCGTGGTGGAGATGGTGAGCTGTCGCCTGCGTCCCGACGAGGACGCGGCGGGCTACGAAGCCAGGGACGCGGCCACCAGCGTCGGGATGGGCCTGGGCAGTCTCGTCTTCGACGCGCTGTGGAAGATCCCCATCGTCGCGGTCTACGCCGCGGTCTACGAACTGACCCCGCTGCGTATACCGGTGCTGTGGTGGACGCTGCCGCTGATGCTGCTCGCGCAGGACTTCTTCTACTACTGGTCGCACCGCGGGCACCACGTCATCCGCATCCTGTGGGCCTGCCACGTGGTGCACCACTCCAGCGAGAAGTTCAACTTCACCACCGCACTGCGGCAGCCCTGGACGACCTGGACCGTCTGGCCGTTCTACGTCCCGATGGTCGCCGTCGGCGTCCACCCCGCCGCGGTCGCCTTCACCTCCGGCGCCAACCTCGTCTACCAGTTCTGGGTGCACACGGAACGGATCGGCACCCTGCCCCGGCCCGTCGAGTTCCTGTTCAACACGCCGTCCCACCACCGCGTCCACCACGCCTCCCAGGGCGGCTACCTGGACCGCAACTTCGGCGGCATCCTCATCATCTGGGACCGGATGTTCGGCTCCTTCGTCCCCGAGACGGAGCGCCCGGTCTACGGACTCACGAAGAACATCCACACCTTCAACCCGCTCCGGGTGGCCACCCACGAGTACGTCGCCATCGCCCGCGACGTCCGGGCCGCGGACAGCTGGAGCGAGCGCGCCGGGCGGGTGTTCCGCGGCCCGGGCTGGCAGCCGGCGGCGACGCGGGCACCGCAAGCGCCCGAGGCGGCACCGCAAGTGCCCGAGGCGCGGCAAGCCCCCGAGGCGCCGGAAGCGCCTGAGGCGGCTCAAGCGCCCAAGTCGCCCCGAGCTCCCGGGATGCCGCGGGGCACGGCGCGTGCTTCCGCCGAGGAGCCCGTCCGGTGACAGCCCGCCTGCCCGCCGCCGTACGGCCGCTGCTCTGGGCGTTCGTGGCGCTGACAGCCGTTCACCTGGCCGCGCTGGCCGCCGGGGCGACGCTCGCCGCGCAGCTCACCAAGCCCGCGCTGATGCCGGTGCTCGCCGGATACGTACTGGCCCGCGGCGGCCCGGTGCCGCTGGCCGGGGCGCTGCTGTTCGGCTGCGGCGGCGACGCCCTCCTCCAGATGGACGGCGACACCGTCTTCCTGGTCGGCATGGGTTCGTTCGCCGTCGGGCACGTCTGCTATCTGCTGGTCTTCGCCCGGCACGGGACGGCGCCAGGGCGCGGGCGGCTCGGGTACCCGGCCGGACCGGCCGCCGTGTACGGGGTGCTGCTGGCCGGCACGGTGGCGCTGCTGTGGCCGGACCTCCCGGCCGGGCTGCGGATTCCCGTCGCCGGCTACAGCCTGCTGCTCACCGCGATGGCGTTCGGCGCACTGCGGGCGGGTCCCCTGGCCGCGCTGGGTGGCGTGCTCTTCCTGCTCTCCGACGGCCTGCTCGCCGGCGGCCTCGCCCAGTGGCCGCAGCCGCCGCTTCCCCAGTTCTGGATCATGGTCACCTACATAGCGGCCCAGTTCGCGCTGGCCTACGGCCTGCTGCGGACCACCATCGGCCCGGCCCCCGGGCCCGTGTCCCGGCCCGCGCCGACGGCCCCCGAGGCGGGCGTACCGTAACGAGCCGGGCGTACCGCAAAAACGAGCCGGGCGTACCGTAAAGGCGCACACAGCGCACACAGCGCACACAGCGCACACACGGTATGGGCTTGAGTCTCCCTCCGTGGGAGACCCGAGAGTGGACGGTATGTACGAGGACGGCACAGGCCTGCTCACCATCGGCGAACTGGCGCGCCTGACCGGCATCCCGGTCAAGACCATCCGCAACTGGTCCGATCAGGACCTGCTGCCGCCCGCCGCCCGCACCCCCGCGGGCTACCGGCTCTACGGCCCGGATGCCCCGGCCCGCCTGGCGATCGTGCGCAGCCTGCGCGAACTGGGCATCGGGATCACGGCGATCCGGTCCGTCCTGCACCGTGAAACCACCGTCGCCGAGACGGCGGCGCAGTGGGCGGACGCGCTCGACGCGCAGATCGCCACGCTGCGGCTGCAACGCGCGGTGCTCCGGGCGGTGGCCGCGCGGGGCAGCGCAGCAGAGGAGCTGCCGAGCATGACCGAACTGGCCCGCCTGTCGGCCGTCGAACGCCGCCGGATCATCACGGACTTCGTCGATGACGCCCTCGACGGGGTGCCCGCCCCCGCCTACCGCGGCGCGCTGCTCGCCGCCGCCCCGGACCTGCCCGACGACCCCACACCCGAGCAGATCGGCGCCTGGACCGAGCTGGCCACGCTGGTCCGGGAGCCCGAACTCCGGGCGGCGCTGCGCCGGCTGGCCGAGTACAGCGCGCATACGGCGCCGACGGCACCGACAGGGCCGGACGCGGGGGAGGAGCGCGAGGCCGCCGCGGTACGCGTCGCCGAACTGATGCGGGAGCGGGGTGAGGCGGCGGTCGCGGCCGGGATCGCGCCCGACTCCCCGGCCGCCGGGCCGGTCGTCGCCGAGCTGATCGCCGCCTGGCTCCCCACCCAGGCCGGCACCCCCGGCGCGCCCGCCGAGGACGGGCCGGACGCCCGCGCCCGGCTGCTGGAACAGCTGGAGACCGCTGCCGAACCGGCCGTGGAGCGCTACTGGCAGCTGGTGTGCGCGGTCGCCGGCCGGCCCGCGCCGCCCCGCTGGGAGCGCGCCGGCACCTGGACGGCCGCGGCGCTGCGGGCGCATCTCCGGCCGGTGGAGGTGGACCGCTCCGCGTTCGAGGGCACCGACCCGGAGCGGGTGCTGTACGCGTACCGGCAGGTGGTCCGGGACGTCGGCGCGCTGGTCGCCGCCGTGCGGACGGAGGACCTCGAACTGCCCACCCCGTGCGCCGGCTGGACCGTACGGCAGCTGGTCTCGCACATGGTGTGGGAGAACCTGATGGCCGCCTCCATAGCGGAGAACGACCCGCGCGGCGATCACACCGCCGACCACCTCGGCGACGATCACCGCGCCGCCTTCGCGGACTCGGCGCGCGCCGCGCTGACCGCCTTCACCGGCAGCGGGATGCTGCGGCGCACCTACGGCCCGTACGAGGCCCCCGGCGCGCTGATCGTCCAGCAGGTGGTGGTCGAACTCCTCGCGCACGGCTGGGACTTGGCGCGGGCGACCGGTGCGCCGACCGGGCTGGCGCCTGAGGTCGCCGAGGAGACGCTGGCGGCCGCGCGGCGGATCTACGGGGGCGCGCCGCGCACCGAGGGCGGCTCGTTCGCCCCGGAGCGCACCGCGCCGCCCGGGGCGTCCGCAGCCGACCGGCTCGCGGCCTACCTCGGCCGCGAGCCGGTCAGGGCGCGGAGTTAACTCTTCACCGCGTCCAGCGCATCGACGATGCCATAGCCGAAGTGGCTGTTGAGGTGCCGGGTGCCGGTGCAGGAGGCGTCACCCGTGGGGCAGCCGGGGTTGTCCGCCTGCTGCTTGAGGAGCCACTGGATCTCCTGCGGGCTGGACTTGGGGTGGGCGCTCTTCAGCAGCGCCGCCACGCCCGCGACATGCGGGGTTGCCATCGAGGTGCCGGCCAGGTAGGCCCAGTCGCCGCCCGGCATGGTGGAGAGGATGTTGCCGTTCTTGGCGGGCAGTTCGGGGACCTGCTTCGAGTCGCCGCCCGGTGCGGCCACATCGATCTGGCCGAGGCCGTAGTTCGAGTAGCCGGACTTGAGCTTCTGCACACCGGTCGCCGCGACCGTCACCACGCCCGGCAACTGGGCGGGGACGTCCCAGCAGTTCTTCGGGTTGATGGTGCGTTCGACGGGGGTGGAGTCGTTGGGGCTGCTGGCGTCCGGCAGCTTGGCGGCCGCCAGGTCGAGTCCGGAGTTGCCCGCGGCGGCGATGTTGATCGCGCCCTTGCGCTGGGCGTAGCTCGCCGCCCGGCCGACCGCGTCAACGATGGCCGCCTGGTCGGCGTCATCCTTGCAGTTGAACATCCACGGGTCGACGTAGTAGCTGTTGTTGGTGACCGCCACGCCGTGATCGGCCGCGAAGACGAAGGCGCAGACCACGCTCTCGGCGAAGAACAGGCTCGTCTTCGGCTCGCTCACCTTGATGGCGGAGACCTTCACTCCCGGGGCGACGCCCGCCACGCCGACGCCGTTGCGGGCCGCGGCGATGGTGCCCGCGACATGCGTGCCGTGGTAGTCGCTGTCCGGGTCCCAGGGGCGCCAGGCTCCCTTGGACGTATCGGCCACCCCGCCCACGCAGTTGGCGGACTGCTGCGCGGAGAAGTTGGCCTTCAGGTCCGGGTGGGTGTCGTCCACACCGGTGTCGATGACGGCGACGGTGACCTTCCGGCTGCCGGGGTTCACCTTCGCGGCCTGGTCGGCCTTGATGGCGGGCAGGTCCCACTGCAGCGGTTCGAGGGGCTCCTGCCTGTTCGCCTTCGCCGTGCGGCCGACCGCCTTGAGCTGGGACGCCGGCAGATCGGCCTTCTGCGGCTTGCCGACGTCGGTGGTGGCGGAGGACTTCAGCGGCGCGGTGCGGGTGGCGCCCGCGGACTGTACGCCCGGCACCTTCCGCATGGTGGGGGCGAACTGGGGATTGGCCGAGTGGACGACGATCACGCCTATTCGCTCATGGGCGACGATCACCTTCCCGCCGGCCTGGGCTATCGCCTTCTCGACGCTGCCGACCGCGGCGCGGCCGGGCGTGGTGTTCACGACGTACGAGAGCAGCGGGCCGTCGGACACGGTCGCGGCGGCCGGGGCGGAGTCCTGCGTCGCGGCGCTGGCCGCGTTCGGGAGGAAGCCGAGGGACGCCGTCAGAGCCAGACCGAGCGGCACGGCCAGCGCGCGCATACGTCTGGACCGGGGGTGGGCCATGGATACTCCACATCATTCGTCAGACCGCCCGTGCACGGATCACGCACGGGCGGATGCAGTGAGAGGTGAAGTTAGCGGCGATCACGGGCGCACAGCAATGGAATCGGGAAATCCCGTCAGAAGACGGCACATTGACACGGCGCCGGGTGCGCCCCCGGCAGCCGGCAACACCGTTCAGTTGGGCCGTTGACCTGTCCCGTTGACCTGTCCCGTTGACCTGTCCCGTCGAGCTGTCCCGTCGAGCTGTCCCGTTCAGCCGCGCCGGCGCAGCGTCCCCATGCTCAGCGGTGGCAGGGGGATCCGCCGGCCGTACCAGCGGCGCGCGTCGGCGGCGGGCCGGGCCCGGACGGGCGGGACGGAGAGCGGTACCGGCAGGCGGACGCTGCCGAACGGGCGCCGACGGGGAGCGGGCGGGGACGGGTCCTGCTGAGGCGGCGGATTCACATCCGGCTCAACGAAGCGTCTCCCGGGCGGTGGCGGCCGCGCTACGCGTTCCCCGGCATTCCCTGCCCGGCATTCCCCCGGCATCCCCCGCCATTCCCCTGATTTCTGCGCGGATCAGACCAGCCGCCCCCTGTCGGATCGCCGGACACGGCCCTACGATGCGTGATCCACATCACTTATTCAGGGCTTACCCTCGGCCCAGCATCAGCCCCCTCCCGTCAGGAGACCTCCGTGAGCGCCGCACCGACCGTCGACCCGGGGACCCATGAGCCGCCCGACTACCTCCAGGTGCAGTCAAGTGCCGAATTCGATGAACTCCGCCGCGCGCACCGCTCGTTCGCCTTCCCGCTGACCATCGCCTTCACCCTCTGGTACCTCGGGTACGTGCTGCTGTCGAGCTACGCCGGCGGCTTCATGTCCATCAAGGTCGCCGGCCACCTCAACGTCGCCTTCGTCCTCGGCCTCGCCCAGTTCGTCACCACCTTCCTGATCGCCTGGTGGTACTCCCGGCACGCCGCCGCCAGGCTCGACCCCAGGGCCGAGGCGATCAAGTCCCGCCTGGAGGGCGTCACCCTGCGCAAGGAAGGTGACGCATGAGCCTCACCCAGCACCTCGCGGCGGGCACCGGCGCGGGCGAGCACCGCACCCTGATCATCACCCTCTTCGCGGTCTTCGTCGCCGCCACGCTCGGCATCACCGTCTGGGCCGGCCGGCGGACCAGGGGCACGGACGACTTCTACGCCGGCGGACGGCAGTTCAGCGGTTTCCAGAACGGCCTGGCCATCTCCGGCGACTACATGTCCGCCGCGTCCTTCCTCGGTATCGCCGGCGCCATCGCCCTCTTCGGCTACGACGGCTTCCTGTACTCCATCGGCTTCCTCGTCGCCTGGCTCGTCGCGCTGCTCCTGGTCGCCGAACCGCTGCGCAACTCGGGCCGGTTCACCATGGGGGACGTCCTGGCCTACCGGATGCGCCAGCGCCCGGTCCGTACGGCCGCCGGCACCTCCACCATCGTCGTCTCGGTCTTCTACCTGCTCGCCCAGATGGCGGGCGCCGGCGCCCTGGTCACCCTCCTGCTCGGCATCACCAGCGAGACCGGCAAGATCCTGGTCGTCGTTCTCGTCGGCATCGTGATGATCCTCTACGTCACCATCGGCGGGATGAAGGGCACCACTTGGGTCCAGATGGTCAAGGCGGTGCTGCTGATCGCCGGCACCCTGCTGATCACGCTCCTGGTGGCGGTGAAGTTCCACTTCAACATCTCGTCGCTGCTCGGCGCCGCCGCCGAGAACAGCGGCAAGGGCGCCGCCTTCCTGGAGCCCGGCCTCAAGTACGGCGCCAGCGCCACCTCGAAGGTCGACTTCATCTCGCTGGGCATCGCCCTGGTCCTGGGCACCGCGGGCCTGCCGCACATCCTCATCCGCTTCTACACGGTCCCCACCGCCAAGGCCGCCCGGAAGTCGGTGAACTGGGCCATCGCCATCATCGGCGCCTTCTACCTGATGACCATCGCCCTCGGCTTCGGCGCCGCCGCCCTCATCGCACCCGGGACGATCACCGCCTCCAACAAGGCGGGCAACACCGCGGCCCCGCTGCTTGCCCAGCAGATCGGCGGCGGTCCGGACTCCACCGGCGGCGCCGTCCTGCTCGCCGTGATCTCCGCGGTGGCCTTCGCCACCATCCTCGCGGTCGTCGCCGGACTCACCCTCGCCTCGTCCTCGTCCTTCGCGCACGACCTCTACGTCAACGTCCTCCGCAAGGGCGAGGCCACCGAGAAGGAAGAGGTCGCCGCGGCCCGCTGGGCGACCGTCGGCATCGGTGCCGTCGCCATCGTGCTGGGTGTCTTCGCCCGTGGACTGAACGTGGCCGGCCTGGTGGCGCTGGCCTTCGCGGTCGCGGCCTCCGCCAACCTCCCGACGATCCTCTTCAGCCTCTTCTGGAAGCGGTTCACCACCCGGGGCGCCCTCTGGTCGATCTACGGAGGCCTCGCCTCCTCCGTCCTCCTGGTGCTCTTCTCGCCGGTCGTCTCCGGCAAGGAGACCTCGATGTTCCCCGGCGCGCACTTCGCCTTCTTCCCGCTGGAGAACCCGGGCCTGATCTCCATCCCGCTGGGCTTCCTGCTGGGCTGGCTGGGGTCCCTGCTCTCCAAGGAGGAGCCGGACGCCCGGAAGTACGCCGAGCTGGAGGTCCGCTCGCTGACCGGCACCGGCGCCCACTAGGGCCCTGGCTGTATTGCCCTGGGCAGCCGTTGGGCAGCCCTTGGGGCGTCCGTACCGCGCGTGGGCGGGGGGGGGGGGGGGGGGGGGGGGGGGCCCCCCCCCCCCCCCCCCCCTTTTTCCCCCCCCCCCCCCCCCCAAACCACCCCAAGTGGGAGGCACCGAAAAAAAAAAACCCCCAAGCCCCCCCAAAACAAAACACACCGG
>NZ_JBIAWT010000007.1:593020-624452 GCF_042895955.1 Streptomyces sp. NPDC001339
CGCCGTGTTTTTTTTCGGCGGGGGGCCGGGTGGCGCCCGCGGGGGGGGGGGGGGGGGGGGGGGGGGGGGGGGGGGTTGTTTTTTCCTGCCCCCCCCCCCCCCGCCCACCTCGTGCTTCTGCGCCCTGCTCGCTGTCACACCCATCGCATAGGCTCGGAACCGTAATGATCCACCGCCGAAGGCAGCCGATCACCATCCGTCGGGGAGGGGCCTCGTGCTCATCGACACTTACGGCCGTGTGGCCACCGACCTGCGCGTTTCGCTGACCGATCGCTGCAATCTGCGGTGTACGTACTGCATGCCCGAAGAAGGTCTGCAGTGGCTCGCCAAGCCAGATCTGCTCACTGATGACGAGATCGTCCGTCTCATCCGTATCGCGGTGTGCGACCTGGGTGTCGACGAGGTCCGCTTCACCGGCGGTGAGCCCCTGCTCCGCCCCGGCCTCGTCGGCCTCGTCGAGCGCGTCGCCGCCCTCACCCCACGCCCCCGGATGTCGCTGACCACCAACGGCATCGGCCTCCAGCGCACGGCCGCCGCCCTGCGCGACGCCGGCCTCGACCGGGTCAATGTCTCGCTGGACACCCTGCGGCCGGACGTCTTCCAGGCCCTCACCCGCCGCAAGCGCCACGATGACGTACTCGCCGGCCTGGCGGCGGCCCATGCGGCCGGCCTCACCCCGGTCAAGGTCAACGCCGTCCTGATGCCGGGCCTCAACGACGACGAGGCTCCCGACCTGCTCGCCTGGGCGATCGCCCACGACTACGAGCTCCGCTTCATCGAGCAGATGCCGCTCGACGCCCAGCACGGCTGGCGGCGCGAGGGCATGATCACCGCCGGTGACATCCTCGCCTCACTGCGCACCCGCTTCGTGCTCACCCCCGAGGGCCGGGACGAGCGCGGCTCCGCGCCCGCCGAGCGCTGGATCGTGGACGGCGGCCCGCACCGCGTCGGCGTCATCGCCTCCGTCACCCGCCCGTTCTGCCGCGCCTGCGACCGCACCCGGCTGACCGCCGACGGCCAGGTCCGTACCTGCCTGTTCGCCACCGAGGAGACGGACCTGCGCACGGCCCTGCGCTCCGGTGCGGCGGACGAGGAGATCGCCCGCATATGGCAGCGCGCGATGTGGGGCAAGAAGGCGGGCTCCGGCCTGGACGACCCGTCCTTCCTCCAGCCCGAGCGCCCGATGTCGTCGATCGGCGGCTGACCGTCCCGGTCCCCCCGGTGGCCCCCCGTCAGCGCTCGCCGGCCGACGCCTCCCACTCCTCGAGCGTCACGACGTCCTTGAGGAAGCCGCGTACGCCCAGGAACTGCGACAGATGCTCCCGGTGCTCTTCGCAGGCCAGCCAGGTCTTGCGGCGCTCCGGGGTGTGCAGCTTCGGGTTGTTCCACGCCAGCACCCATACGGCGGCGGTGCGGCAGCCCTTGGCGGAGCAGATGACGGCATGCTCGGTACCGTCTGCACGGTCCGCGGAGCCGGAAAGATCAGGGGAGTTCACGGTCTCAACCCTACGTCCGCCCTCCCGGCCGTCGGCCCGCGGCCACGGCCGGACATGGCGACGCCGGGCAGCCACGGGGGGAGCCGCCCGGCGTCGGTCCGTCGCTCCGACGGGGGATGCGGAGCGCGTACGCAGTATGTCACGGGGGATGGTGCGGAGTGCACCGGAACTCCATGATTGATCTGAGCTTTTCTTGAGCTTTGCAGACCGAATGGAGATCAGTCGGCGTCGCGCCGCGGCCCGGAGGAGTCCGGGGCCGGCCGCTCCGGTACGGATTCCGCCTGGGGGTCGGACGGGCCCGGCGCCAGCATCGGCCTGGTCGGCCCCGCGATGAAGGTCTTCGGGAGTGAAGAGACGTTCTCCCGGCCCCCGTTGGCGATCACGACCGCGATGTACGGCAGCGCCAGGCCCAGCACCAGCGTCGCGATGGCAACCGGGCGCTCGACGTTCCACAGCACGACCGTCAGCAGCACCGCCACCGTCCGCACCGACATCGAGATCACATACCGCCGCTGACGGCCGCGCACATCCTCGGAGAGCCCCTGACGGGCCCCCGTGATCCGGAAGGCCTGGGCGCTGCTCTGCTTCCGCATCACGTTCCACCACCTGCTCAGTCGCGCCGGATTCTCCCCGATGTCCGGTCGGTTTCCACGGTACGCCGCTCCTGCGACGCCATCGAGACCGGGGCCTGCCTCCGTACGAGGGCATGCCTGACACTCTGCGTACCACCGCCTCCGGCGTGCGCCGTAGCCGATGCGGAGTGACACTGACGGGGCGGCCCCCAGGTGCGGCCGCGTGCGCACCGCGCCGCAAGAGGAGGCAACATGACGTGGTTGTGGGCCATCATCGTGGGCCTGGTGCTGGGCCTGATCGCGAAGGCCGTCATCCCGGGCAAGCAGCAGATCCCGCTCTGGCTGACCATCATCTTCGGCATGCTGGGCGCTGCCGCCGGCAACTGGGTGGCGTCCGGCATCGGCGTCGCCGACACCAAGGGCATCGACTGGATCCGGCACCTGCTGCAGCTGGCCGGCGCGGTCGTCATCGTGGCCATCGGCGACCGCCTCTGGGTGGCCATGCGCGGGCGAGGGAAAGGGACCACCTAGCCAGGGCGCTCCGGAAGGAGACCGCCCGGGGCGCTTCTGACGTGATGCGGCCGGTGCGCTGCGCTGCGCACCGGCCGCGTCCGTCGGCGACTGCCGTCGGCGGTTGTCGTCAGCGGCCCTGGAGCTGGGCCAGCTTCCGGCCGGCCTTCAGGTACGCGGCGCCGGCCGGGTCCGCCAGCCGCTCCGCGAGGACCTCGGCCAGCGGCCGGATCGCGTCGGCCTCCGCGAGCACCACCGTCTGCTGGCCGTCCGTGCCCTCCACGACCAGCCGCAGCGCGTTCTGCTTGGCCAGCCGGCGCGCCGCCGAGGCGCTCGGGGTGAACTCCAGCACCTTGGTCAGCACCGCCGCCACCGTCTCCGCGCCGTGCTCGGCGACATCGACGACCGGCAGCGACTCCACGTCGGAGAACGACTTCTTGGAGAACTGCGCGATGAACCCGGCCCGCGCCGCCATCGCCGCCTCCAGGCCGTACAGCGCGGCCACGACCTCGCCGGCGAGGATCTTCTTGAGATCCATCGGGTGCAGCGAGCGGTCCGCGACCCGGCCCAGGGCGAGGGTGATCTCCTCGTCCGTCCACTCCGTCCAGGCCTTCAGGTACGGCTCCATCAGCCGGTCCGGCACGGACATGATCTTGCCGAAGACATCGTCGGCCGGTGCGCTCAGCCCGACGTAATTGCCCTTGGACTTGGACATCTTGGCGCCGGTGCCGTCCGTGCCCTCGATCAGCGGCATGGTGACCACCAGCTGCGGCTGCTGCCCGCGCAGCTCCATCAGCTTGCGGCCCATCTGCAGATTGAGCAGCTGGTCGGAGCCGCCCAGCTCCACATCGCACGCCAGCGCCACCGAGTCCAGGCCCTGCGCGATCGGGTACAGCAGCTCCGTCATCGTCAGGCCCGCACCGGCCGCGAGCCGGTTGCGGAAGTCCTCACGCTGCAGCAGCTGCGAGGCCGGCACCTGGGCGAGCAGCGAGAGCAGCTCGGGGAAGGTGTACGGCGCCAGCCACTCGCTGTTCTGCCGGAAGCTGACCTTCTCGAAGTCGAAGAACGGGCGCACCTGTTCGCGGTAGGTGGCGAGGTTGTGCGCGATGTCCTCGTCGGTCAGCGGCGGGCGCTCCGCGGTCCGGCCCGACGGGTCGCCGATCTTGGCGGTGAAGTCGCCGATGATCAGCGTGACGTCATGGCCCAGCCGCTGGAAACGGCTCAGCACGATCAGCGGGACCGCGTGCCCCAGGTGCACATCGGTCGCCGTCGGGTCGATGCCCAGCTTGATGTGCAGGCCCCGGCCGGCCGCCCGGCGCTCCTCGATCCGCTCGGCCAGCTGCTCCACACCCGGCAGCACCTCGACCGTACGGGACGCGATCAGCTCGGCCTGCTCCTTGGCGGGCAGGTCCGTCAGGTCGAGATAGCGCCGCGCGCCGGTCTCCTGGAGCAGCTCCCGGACCGTGGCGTCCGAGGAGAGGTCGGCGGAGAGCAGAGTGCTGGCGCGGGCGACGGATTCGCCGAGGCGTGTCATGGCGTTCCTGATCGATCGTGGTTCCCGAAACGGGAGGACAGGCGGACAGTCTATTAGCCCGCACCGACACCCGGCTGTGCGCCCGCCCGCGTCCGCTCCCGCCGCGCGCCCACCGTGCTCCCGTCGCGCGCCCGCCCGCCTCCCGGAGGCCGGAGAGCCCCCCGGTCGCTCACACCCCCCGGCTCACCGAGCTCATGTTGAAGTCCGGGATCCGCAGCGCCGGCATCGCCGCCCGGGTGAAGTAGTCGCTCCACTCCCGCGGCAGCGTCCGCTCCGTACGGCCCGCCTCCACGGCCCGGGACAGCAGGTCCACGGGCGATTCGTTGAACCGGAAGTTGTTGACCTCGCCGGCCACCTCGCCGTTCTCGACCAGGTAGACGCCGTCCCGGGTCAGCCCGGTCAGCAGCAGCGTCGCCGGGTCGACCTCACGGATGTACCACAGGCAGGTCAGCAGCAGCGCCGGGCCGTCGTGCCCGGCGGACGCCACCATCTCGTCCAGGGAGCGCGAACCGCCGCCCTCCAGAAGGAGGTTGTCGATGCCGGGCGCCACCGGGAGGCCGGTCAGCCCGGCGGAGTGCCGGGTGGTCAGCAGCCGGTTGAGCACGCCCTCGCGCACCCAGTCGGTCGCCGTCAGGGGCAGCCCGTTGTCGAAGACCGACGCGTCGTCGCCGGAGGAGTGCGCCAGCACGAACGGCGCGCACTCCAGGCCGGGCGCCCGTGGGTCGCTGCGCAGCGTCAGCGGCAGCTCGCTGAGCCGCTCGCCGAGCCGGGTGCGGCCGCCGGCCCGCCCCGCCGCGTCCCCGTCGCCGTCCCCGCCGGCCGGCTTGGAGAAGACCGTACGGCCCTCCGTGGCGTCCCGGGCCCCCGAGGACCACATCTGGTAGATCAGCAGGTCGGCCACGGCGGTCGGCGGCAGCAGCGTCTCGTACCGTCCGGCGGGCAGCTCGATCCGCCGCCCGGCCCACCCCAGCCGCCGGCCCAGCTCGCTGTCCAGCTCCCGCGGATCGACGTCGGTGAAGTCGCGGGTCGCGCGGCCCGCCCAGGCCGAGCGGGGCACCGCCCCCTCGGCGCCGGCGGCCCGGGCGTTCAGCTCCAGCGTCCCGGTGGGCTGGTCGTGCCGCAGCCGCAGCCCGGCCGAGGTGCCCAGATACGACGAGACCACCTCGTGGCAGGCGAACCCGTACAGCTCCCGCCCTCCGGCATGCGCCTGCCGGAAGGACTCGCCGAGGGCCGGCGCGAACGCCGCGAAGACGTCCGAGGAGGTCGCGGCCGGCGCGTCGGTGAAGTCCGCGGACGCCTTCTCGCCGGCGACCAGCGGCTGGGCATCCTCGGCCGGCCCGGCGTCCCGGGCCGCCGCCTCCGCGGCCCGTACCAGCGGCTCCAGGTCGTCCACGGTCACCGCGGACCGCGAGACCACACCCGACGCGGTGCCCTGCGCGCCGTCCACGGTGGCCACGACCGTGAGAGTGCGCCCACGGGTGACGCCGTTGGTGGTGAGAGCGTTGCCCGCCCACCGCAGATTGGCGCCGGAGTGCTCGTCGGCGATGACCACACAGCCGTCGGCGCGGGAGAGCTCCAGCGCCCGCTCGACGATCTCGTGCGGTGCGGTGGTACGGGACGTACGCGCGCTCATCGACCGGCCTCCTGCGTGGTGTTCAAGATGTTCACGCCCTCGAACAGGGCGGACGGGCAGCCGTGCGACACCGCCGCGATCTGGCCCGGCTGGGCCTTTCCGCAGTTGAAGGCGCCGCCCAGGACGTAGGTGTCCGGGCCGCCGACCGCGCGCATCGAGCCCCAGAAGTCGGGGGTTGTTCCCTGGTAGGCAAGGTCCCGGACCTGGCCGCAAAGGCGTCCGTTCCGGATCGTGTATGCCCTCTGCTGCGTGAACTGGAAGTTGTACCGCTGCATATCGATCGACCAGGAGCGGTCGCCGACGACGTAGATGCCGCGCTCCACCCCCGAGATCAGCTCCTCGGTGGACGGGCCGTCCGGTGCCGGACGGAGCGAGACGTTCGCCATCCGCTGGACCGGCACATGGCCGGGGGAGTCCGCGTACGCGCACCCGTTGGAGCGGGCGAAGCCCGTCAGTTTCGCGATTCTGCGGTCGAGTTGGTAGCCGACCAGGGTCCCGTCCTTCACCAGGTCCCAGGACTGCGCGGCCACCCCCTCGTCGTCGTAGCCGATCGTGGCCAGGCCGTGCTCGGCGGTCCGGTCGCCGGTCACGTTCATGATCGGGGAGCCGTAGGCCAGCTTGCCGAGCTGGTCGAAGGTCGCGAACGAGGTTCCCGCGTACGCGGCTTCGTAACCCAGCGCCCGGTCCAGCTCGGTGGCGTGGCCGATCGATTCGTGGATCGTCAGCCAGAGGTTGGACGGGTCCACCACCAGGTCGTACGTGCCGGCCTCGACGCCCGGCGCGCGCATCTTCTCGGCGAGGTACTCCGGGATCCGCGCCAGCTCGCCGTCCCAGTCGTAGTGCGTGCCCGTCAGGTACTCCCACCCTCGCCCCACCGGCGGGGCGAGGGTGCGCATCGAGTCGAAGTCGCCGCTGGCCGGGTCCACCGCGACCGCGGTCAGCTGCGGGTACAGGCGGACGCGCTGCTGGGTGGTGCTGGTGCCCGCGGTGTCGGCGTAGAACTTGTTCTCCTGGACGGTCATCAGCGACGCGTCCGCATGGGCCACGCCCTCGGCGGCCAGCAGCCGCGCGCTCCACTCCGCGAGCAGCCCGGTCTTGTCGGCGTCCGGTACGTCGAACGGGTTGATCTCGTACGAGGAGACCCAGGTCCGGTCCGGGTACGCGGGTTCATCGGCCAGCTCGATGTGTTCGTCCGAGCCCGCCGCCTGGAGGACCTTCGCGGACAGCTTCGCCATGGCCACCGCCTGCGCGGCCACCCGGGCCGCCGCGTCCATCGTCAGGTCCACCCCGGACGCGAAGCCCCAGGCCCCGCCGTGCACCACCCGTACCGCGTAACCCAGGTCGGTGGTGTCCGAGGTCCCGGCCGTACGGGCGTCCCGCAGCCGCCAGGACGCGCTGCGGACGCGTTCCAGGCGGAAGTCCGCGTGGTCGGCGCCCAGCGCGCGGGCGCGGGCCAGCGCGGCGTCGGCCAGCGCGCGCAGCGGCAGCGCCAGGAATGTCTCGTCGAGGGCATGGGGTGCAACAGCCAAAGCGTCCTCCCGTGGTCGGCGCCTGCATCATGCCCTGTGGTGCGTCCGCGGCCCAGCGCACCCCGGTGGCGGCGAGGCGCGTCGGGGGCGGCTGTGGGGCTTCGTCCAGGGGTGGTTCTGTGGGGATCCGACAGCGACAGGGGCGCGCCCCTGTCCGGGGTCGATTCCACGGAAGGGCTCTGTGACCGCTAGTTTCGTAGCGAACGCAGGACGGACAGGAAACGGAAAGGGTGATCTCTTGAGCCGCTCGGTTCTGGTCACCGGAGGTAACCGCGGCATTGGCCTCGCCATCGCCCGTGCCTTCGCCGAGGCAGGCGACAAGGTCGCCATCACCTACCGCTCGGGCGAGCCGCCCGCGGGATTTTTGGCCGTGAAGTGCGACATCACGGACAGCGAGCAGGTCGAGCAGGCGTACAAGGAGATCGAGGAGAAGCAGGGTCCGGTCGAGGTGCTGGTGGCCAACGCCGGCGTCACCCGTGACCAGCTGCTGATGCGGATGTCCGAGGAGGACTTCACCTCGGTCCTGGAGACCAACCTCACCGGCACGTTCCGGGTGGTCAAGCGCGCCAACCGCGCGATGCTGCGGGCCCGTAAGGGGCGTATCGTGCTGATCTCGTCCGTGGTGGGCCTGATGGGCGCCCCGGGCCAGGCGAACTACGCCGCCTCCAAGGCCGGCCTGGTGGGCTTCGCCCGCTCGCTCGCCCGCGAACTGGGCAGCCGCAACATCACCGTGAACGTCGTCGCGCCGGGCTTCGTCGACACCGACATGACCCGGGCGCTCACCGACGAGCAGCGTGACAACATCGTCAAGCAGGTGCCGCTGGCGCGGTACGCGCAGCCCGAGGAGATCGCCTCCTCGGTCCGCTTCCTGGCCTCCGACGAGGCCGCGTATATCACCGGAGCCGTCATTCCCGTCGACGGCGGATTGGGCATGGGTCACTGATCAGCATGAGTGGAATCCTCGCAGGCAAGCGCGTCCTGGTCACAGGTGTTCTGACCGAGGCATCGATCGCGTTCCAGGCGGCCAAGGTCGCCCAGAACGAGGGCGCCGAGGTCATCCTCACCGGCTTCGGTCGGCTCTCGCTCGTCGAGCGGATCGCCAAGCGGCTCCCCAAGGAAGCCCCGGTCATCGAGCTGGACGTCACCAACCAGGAGCACCTGGACGGGCTGGCCGACAAGGTCCGCGAGCACCTGGGCGGGGACGCCCGCCTCGACGGCATCGTGCACTCCATCGCCTTCGGCCCGCAGGGCGCCTTCAACTTCCTGGAGGCGAGCTGGGAGGACGTCTCGACGGCCGTGCAGGTCTCGGCGTACTCCTACAAGTCGCTGACCATGGCCCTGCTGCCGCTGCTGCACCCGGGCAGCGCGGTCGTCGGCCTCACCTTCGACGCGCAGATGGCCTGGCCCAAGTACGACTGGATGGGCGTGGCGAAGGCGGCGCTGGAGGGCACCAACCGCTACCTGGCGCGTGACCTGGGCCCCAAGGGCATCCGCTGCAACCTGGTCTCGGCCGGCCCGATCAAGTCGATGGCCGCCAAGTCCATCCCCGGCTTCGAGGAGCTGGCGGACGTGTGGAACCACCGCGCCCCGATCGGCTGGGAGCTGGCCGACCCGGAGCCGGCCGGCCGCGGTGTCGTCGGCATGCTGTCCGACTTCTTCCCGCGGACGACCGGGGAGATCGTGCACGTCGACGGCGGTGTGCACATGATGGGTGCCTGACGCCCGACCCGGACGTCCCCATCGTCCTCTTCGTCTTTCGCATTGCGTATTGCGTACTGCCCGTCCCGGCCGCCGGGGCGGGCAGTACGCGTTGCGGCGGACGTTCGCGGCACGCGGCACGTGTGACGGGCTCCGCGCTACCCCGGCCCCGGCCGGCAGCCGAAGGGGTGCGCGCCCGCTTCGGCGGCGGCCAGGTCGGCGTCGCCCGCGCGGATCGCCTCCACCAGCCGGGAGTGGTCCATATGCGCCTCGGGCCGCAGTTCCTCGCCGACGTCGGCGCGCAGGAAGTCGCGCAGGACGCTGCCGAGGTCGGCGTAGATCTCGGCGAGCACCTCGTTGTGCGAGGCCGCCACGACCGCCATGTGCAGGGTCGCGTCCGCCTGCACGAAGGCCTCGGCCGCACCGGACTCCCAGGCCGCCTCGCGCCGCGCCAGCAGCGTGTCGAGCTGCCGGACGTCCTGTGCGGTCCGGCGCTGCGCGGCGAGCCGGGCGGCGGCCGCCTCCAGGGCGCTGCGCAGCTCGGCCACATGGCCGGTCTCGGCGTCCGCGAACCGGCGGTGCATCACCCCGGCCAGCTCGCTGGTCGCCACCACGTACGTGCCCGAGCCCTGCCGGATGTCCAGCAGCCCGTTGTGCGCCAGGGCGCGGACCGCCTCACGGACGGTGTTGCGGGCCACCCCGAGCTGCTCCACGAGCTCCGGCTCGGTGGGGATACGGGATCCCACCGGCCACTCGCCGGAGGTGATCTGGGCGCGCAGCTGAGCGATCACCTGGTCGGCCAGCGCGGACCGGCGGGGCGAGGTCAGAGGAGGCATGGCACAGCTCCGGGGTAGATCGAGCGAATATTCGTTGGACAAGCATTCGTCCCATGATTCTATGATGACGTCCATGGCAGACGACGACCTCGCGACCCTCGGCGCCGCGGCCGAGCCCCGTACGCCCTCCGGCGCACCGACGGCGCACGGCCCCCAGCGGCCGGCCGCCGCCGTTCCGGACCGTGAGCCCGCCCTCGGCCGAGGCGCCGTCCCCGGCTCCGGCCCCGGCTCCGGCCCCGGCCCCGGCCCCGGCTTCGGCCCCGTTCGCGGGCCGGTCGGCCGCTGGCTGCCGGGAATCGTGATGGCCGGTCTCGTCCTGGCGGCGCTCAACCTCCGGCCCGCCATCACCAGCCTGGGCGCGCTCATGGAGGAGGTCCGCGACGGCCTCGGTATGAGCGGCACCCTCGCCGGACTGCTGACCTCCGTGCCGCCGCTGTGTTTCGCCGTCTTCGGCGTCATGGCGCCCCGGCTGGCCCGGCGCTGGGGACCGGGCGCGGTGGTCTGCACGGGCATGGCGGCGATCGCCGTGGGCGTCGCGGTGCGCCCGTACGCCGGTGGCACCGCCGGGTTCCTGGCCGCCAGCGCCCTCGCGCTGGCCGGGATCGCGGTCAGCAACGTGCTGATGCCGGTCGTCATCAAGAGCTGGTTCCCCGACCGGGTCGGCCCGATGACCGGGCTCTACTCGATGGCGCTGGCCCTGGGCACCTCGCTCGCCGCGGCGCTGACCGTGCCCATGACCGAGGCGCTGGGCGGCAGTTGGCGCACCGGCCTGGCGGTGTGGGCGGTGCTGGGCGCAGTCGCGGTGATCCCCTGGCTCACGGTAGCGCGCCGGCGTCCGGCCGCCTCCGGACCGGCCGCCTGCGGACCGGACGGGTCCGGACGGGTCGGGTCCGGACGGGTCGGCTCAGCGGCCTCCGGACCGGCCGCCGGCGGTGCCGCGCCGTCCGGGGAAGCCCCGGTACGGCCGACACCGGAAACCCCGATACGACCGATACGGATCACCTCGTCGCCCACCGCCTGGGCGCTCGCCGTCTTCTTCGGCCTGCAGGCCACCGCCGCGTACGTCGTGATGGGCTGGCTGCCGCAGATCTTCCGTGACGCCGGGGTCCCCGCCGGCAGCGCGGGGGTGCTGCTCGCCGTCACGATGGGGATGGGGATCCCGCTCTCCTTCGTGCTGCCCCGGGTGGCCGCCCGGATGCGGCATCAGGGTCCGCTCGTGGTGCTGCTCGGCCTCTGCGGTCTGGCCGGGTACGCCGGACTGTGGCTGGCGCCGGCCGCCGGCGCCTGGGCCTGGGTGCTGCTGCTGGGCGTCTCCAACTCCTCCTTCCCGCTGGCCCTCACCATGATCGGGATGCGGTCCACCAGCTCGGCCGGGATCGTCAAGCTGTCGGCCTTCGCACAGAGCGTCGGCTATCTGATCTCCATCCCCGGGCCGCTGCTGGTCGGCACGCTCTACGAGCGCAGCGGCGGCTGGGGGCCGCCGATCGCCCTGATGGCGGGGCTGATGGTGCCGCAGGTCGCGGTGGGTGTGCTGGCCGGGCGGGACCGCCGGATCGAGGACGAGGGGTGAATGCGACACTGGGCGCATGCCAGTGCTCGAACCGAATCCCCAGGGCGGCCAGAAGAAGCTGCTCCTCGTCCTGGGCGTGATGCTCGCCGTGACCGCCGTCGTCGCCATCGTCGCGAGCCTCGCCGCACCCTGACCGGGCCACCGGCCGGACCGACCGGGCCACCGGCCGGGGCGTCCTCCCGGGTGTCCGACGGCCGCCCTCACATGGCGTCACCCTGCAGGGGGGAGCTCGTCAACACCCCGCGCCAGGGGTCGTCTTTCATGCGAAGCTGGGACGCATGAGCGTCGATACACCCCGCCGGATTGTCCTCCTCCGCCATGCCAAGGCCGAATGGTCGGATACCAGCGATCATGACCGTCCGCTCGCCGACCGCGGCCGCAAGGATGCCCCCGTCGCCGGCCGCTGGCTGGCCGGCGCCGGGATCATCCCCGATCTGACCCTGTGCTCGACGTCCGTCCGTACCCGGGAGACCTGGAAGCTCGTCGTCTCGGAACTCCCCCAGCGGCCCAGGACCGTCTATGACGAGCGGCTCTACGAGGCATCCCTCGGCGAGCTCATCGCGCTGCTGAACGAGACCTCGGACGACGTGAACGACCTGATGCTGGTCGGCCACAACCCGGGTGTGCATGCCCTCGCCGACGCGCTCGCGGGCGAGGCCGACGGCGATCTGCTGTCGCGGATGAACCGCAGCGGCTTCCCGACCGCCGCGATGGCAGTGCTCACCTTCGGCGGCTCCTGGAAGTCGGTCGAGCACGGCGTCGGACGGCTGGCCGCGTTCTGGGCGCCGCACGCCTGAGACCGGGGCATGGAGCCCGGTCCCGGCGCCTGGGCGCGGGGACCGGGGACCGGCCCACCAGGCCGTCACTCGGCATGCGTCTTCAGGCCGTCACTCGGCGTGCGTCCTCACCCGGCGTGCGTCTTCAGGCCGCCACTCGGCCTGTGTCCTCGTCTGTGCCTTCGCCTGTGTCTTCACTCGGCGTGCGTCTTCGCCGCCTCGACCTCTTCGCGGGTGACGCCCAGCAGGTACAGGACGGTGTCCAGGAACGGCACGTTCACCGCGGTGTGCGCCGCCTCCCGCACCATCGGCTTGGCGTTGAAGGCCACCCCGAGACCGGCCGTGTTGAGCATGTCGAGATCGTTCGCCCCGTCGCCGATCGCCACGGTCTGGTCGAGCGGCACCCCCGCCTGGTGCGCGAACTCCCGCAGCAGCCGGGCCTTGCCCGCCCGGTCCACGACGCCGCCGGTGACCCGGCCGGTCAGCTTGCCGTCCACGATCTCCAGGGTGTTGGCGCTGGCGAAGTCCAGCCCCAGCTCGTCCTTGAGCGCGTCGGTGACCTGCGTGAAACCGCCCGATACGACGCCGACTTGATAGCCGAGCCGCTTGAGGGTCCGTACCAGGGTGCGCGCCCCCGGGGTGAGCCGCACCTCCTTGCGTACGGCCTCCACCACCGACTCGTCGAGCCCGGCGAGCAGCTCGACCCGGGCGTGCAGCGACTGCTCGAAGTCCAGCTCCCCGCGCATCGCGGCGGCGGTCACCTCGGCCACCTCGGCCGCACAGCCGGCGTGCGCGGCGAACAGCTCGATGACCTCGTCCTGGATCAGCGTCGAGTCGACGTCCATCACGACCAGCCGCCGCGCCCGCCGCTGCAGCCCGGCCGCCACCACGGCGACGTCCACTCCCAGGTGCGCCGCCTCCAGGGCCAGCGCGGTGCGCAGCACTTCGGTGGCCGCGCCGGAGACCGCGAATTCCACGGCGGTCACCGGATACTTGGCGAGCCGGAAGATACGGTCGATATTGCCGCCGGTGGCCGTTATGGCGGCCGCGATGGCGGCCGTGGACTCCGCGGTGAGCGGGTGTCCCAGCACGGTGACGTGTGAACGTCCGGTTCCGCGCGGGCGGTTGTCGCCCCGGCCGGAGATGATCTCCGCCTGGAGGTTCATCGACTCGGCCCAGCTGTGCACGGTGGCCCGGAGGTCGCCCTCAGTGGCGCCGATCGAGCCATGGGTGGGGGCGGGGGCGGTGACTAGTGCGCACAGCGTGATGCGCCCCCGGGTCACCACCTGCTCGATGTCCACGACATCGACGGAGTAGGCGGCGAGGGTGTCGAAGAGGCCTGCGGTGATGCCGGGCCGGTCCTTGCCGAAGATCTTCACGAGAAGGGTCGGTTCGTCATCGCCCGGTACGGCGGTGGCAGGCGGGGTCTGCGATGCGCTCATGGTGCCCTTACGGTAACCGCCGGGGGCGTCGGGTACGTACGCGTGTCCGGGGTTCGGACCGCGGCGTCCCGTCTGTCGTGATGTCGATCGTTACGGAGTCGTGTCCGGCCTGCCCGCGCCGGAGGCCCGGACCGTCTCCCGGAACGCCAACGCCGTTGCCGGGAAGGCATGTTCGGGGCGCGTCCGGACTGACGGTGCACCGGGCCGGTGATGATCCGCGAGGTCCATCGTCTTCTGTCGGGAATTCATCTGTTCCATCCCATCATGAGGCCTCTTGGGGGGACTCGCATCGCGTCCCGCGGCAGCCGTCCGTGCCCCGCCCGCGCCCCGTCCCCGTCCCGGTTTCCGGTCCGCGGTCCGAGCCTGAAATAGTTCCTCACGATGTTCGCCATCCCTAGACTTCCCGCACAGGGCGTCACTCGGGGGACTATGTAATGGGGCATGGAGTGCCTGAACTCGTACTCGAATTGAACGGAAGGACCTGGACGCTCGATCCGTCCCGGTCCTACAACGTGGGCCGTGATCCGCAGGGCGACATGGTGCTCGACGATGCCAGGGTCTCCTGGCGGCACGCTGTCGTGCGATGGTCCGGCCGCAGCTGGATCATCGAAGACCAGGGCAGCACCAACGGCACCTACGCCCAGGGACAGCGGATCCAGCAGGTGGAGGTCGGTCCCGGCTCGACCGTGCACCTGGGCAACGCCACCGACGGCCCCCGCGTGACCCTGTCCGCCGCGGCACCGGCCGCCGGCGCCGCCTTCGGGGCGCAGACCGCCGCGGCACCGCAGCAGCAGGCCGCGCCGGGCTGGCAGGCGCCCCCCGCGCAGCAGCAGCCGGTGCAGCAGCCGCCCGCCCAGCAGGGCTGGCAGGCGCCGCCGCAGGGGCAGCAGGCGCCGTACGTCCCGCCCCAGCAGGCCGCCGCCCAGCAGCGGTCCGTACCCCCGCAGCAGGCCCAGCAGGCCCAGCAGGCCCAGGAGGGCTCCGCGCAGCGGCCGGCCGGCGACCGCAGCCCGACCACCTTCCACCGCCTCGACCTCGGCCGGGTGATGCGCATCGGCCGTGCGCTGGAGAACGAGCTGGTCGTCTCCGACCTCCAGGTCTCCCGCCACCACGCCGAGTTCCGCGCCACCCCCGACGGCCGCTTCGAGATCCGCGACCTCGGCAGCCACAACGGCACCTACGTCAACGGCCAGCCGGTCCCCAGGTCCGGCACCGCCGTCATCGGCCCGAACGACATCATCGGCGTCGGCCACTCCACCTTCCGGCTGGTCGGCGACCGGCTGGAGGAGTTCGTCGACACCGGCGAGGTCTCCTTCTCGGCCCGGCACCTCACGGTCACCGTCGACGGCGGCAAGCAGATCCTCAAGGACGTCTCCTTCGGCGTCCCGGAGAAGTCGCTGATCGCCGTCATCGGCCCGTCCGGCTCCGGCAAGTCCACCCTGCTCAAGGCGCTGACCGGCTACCGCCCCGCCGACCAGGGCGATGTCCTCTACGACAACCGGAACCTCTACAAGCAGTTCGCCGAGCTGCGCCAGCGCATCGGGCTGGTCCCGCAGGACGACATCCTCCACAAGGAGCTGACCGTCCAGAAGGCGCTCCGGTACGCCGCCAAGCTCCGCTTCCCCGGCGACACCGCGGAGTCCGAGCGCGAGGCCCGTATCGACGAGGTGCTGCGCGAGCTCAAGCTCGACATCCACAAGGACAAGAAGGTCACCTCGCTCTCCGGCGGCCAGCGCAAGCGCGTCTCGGTCGCCCTGGAGCTGCTGACCAAGCCGTCGCTGATCTTCCTGGACGAACCGACCTCCGGCCTCGACCCGGGCATGGACCGCGATGTCATGCAGCTGCTGCGCGGCCTCGCCGACGACGGCCGTACGGTCCTGGTCGTCACCCACTCCGTGGCCGAACTCGCCCTCTGCGACAAGCTGCTGGTGATGGCCCCCGGCGGTGGTGTGGCCTACTTCGGCCCGCCCGAGGACGCGCTCAACTTCTTCCAGTACGACTCCTGGGCGGATGTCTTCTCGGCCTTCGAGAACTACCGCGACTACGACTGGATGGGCCGCTGGCGCGGCTCCCCGCACTACCAGCGGTACGCCGCCGACATCGACGCGGTCGCCCCGCAGTCCGTGGCGGTCCAGCCGCCGCCGGCCCGGATGCAGAAGCAGCAGAGCTGGGGCTCGCAGTTGTGGACGCTGATGCGGCGCTATGTCTCGGTGCTCGCCTCCGACCGGGGCTTCCTGGGCCTGATGCTGATCCTGCCGGCGGTGCTCGGCGTGGTCTCGATACTGATCCCCAGCGATCACGGCCTGGCGTACGGGCCGATGAACAAGCTGGGCTTCCGGCCCAACCGCGACGCCAGCACGATCATGCTGATCCTCGCGGTCGGGATGTGCTTCTCCGGCGCGGCCAACTCGGTCCGCGAGCTGATCAAGGAGCGGGTCATCTACGAGCGCGAGCGGGCCACCGGCCTGTCGCGGTCGGCGTACCTGATGTCCAAGGTGATCGTGCTGGGGGTGGTCACCGCCATCCAGGGCGTGATCATCGCGACGATCGGCTTCGCGACCCGGAACATGCCCGCCGAGGGCCTGGTCCTCCCCAAGGCCCCGGCGCTCGAGATGGCGCTGGCGATCATCGCGCTGGGCTTCACCTCGATGATGTTCGGCCTGATCATCTCCGCGCTGGTCAAGACCGCGGAGAAGACCATGCCGCTGCTGGTCATGTTCGCCATCGTCCAGGTCGTCTTCACCGGCGTGCTCTTCCAGCTCTTCGACACCCCCGGTGTCGCCCAGTTCGCCTGGCTGATGCCGTCGCGCTGGGCGGTGGCCGCGATGGGCGCGACCGCCGACATGAACACGCTGCTGCCGTGGGAGCCCGGCAACCCCGACCCGCTCTGGAAGCACCAGACCGGTGTCTACGTGATGGACATGATCATCCTGCTCAGCGTGGGGGTGGCGCTCGCCTTCGTCGTCGCGCGCCTGCTGCGCCGCCACGAGCCGGAGGTCATGCGCAAGTAGCGCATCCCCGGTACGGCCGCACCGCCGTACGACAGCGCCGAGGGGCGGCACCCGCAGTCGGGACACCGTTGGCGAATGCCCCTTCACTCAGCCCCACCGGATTGATCCGGTGGGGCTGAGTGCTGCGAAGTGTGAAGTGCGGGTAGGGGCGAGTGGGGTGCCAGTGAGCCATGCGTTGAGGCGGACGAGGTTGATTCCGGCGGCGGTCAGGACGTGTTGCAGGTGCGTTTTGGAATGGCCTCGGTAGCGGGACTTGCGCAGGCCGAAGGCGCGGACTCCTTGGGCGATGGTGCCTTCGATGCCTGCGCGGTGCCCGTAGCGCTTCTGCCACTGCTTGGTCTGCTGGTCCCGTCTGGCCGTGCGTAGTGCTTCGTGTTCGTCCCGGTGCCGCAGGGTGATCTCGCGGCCCATGTAGGTGACGCCGCGGGTGCACTGGTCGCGGGAGGGGCAAGGGCGGCAGTCGGCGGGTGAGAATCTGGCCCTGATCACCGGGCCTTCCAAACGTCGCCGGTCGTGCTGCCACTGGGTGCTGCTTTTGCCGTTCGGGCAGGTCACACGTTTGTTGTCCCAGTCGATGGTGAAGTCGTCGATGGTGTAACCGTTGTTCGCGGCGGCCTGCCATCCGGTGTTCGTGTTGACCGGTCCGACCAGTTCGATGCCGTGTTCGCGGCGGGCGGCCACCAGGTGTGCGGCGTCGACGTAGCCGGCGTCGAGCAAGTGGACGTCCGGGGTCAGCTTCCGCCGGGCGAGGCCATCGTGGATCTTGTCGGTGACCTCGAAATCGGTGACGGCGGCGGTGGTGGTCACCACCTCGGTGACCAGATGCGGAGCATCGGGCTCGCAGGTCTCGGTCAGGTGGACTTTGTAGCCGCACCAGGCCCGGTCGCGTTTGACGCCATTGCGGGCGTCCGAATCGTAGGGTGAGCGGACCCGTAACCGCCCGGGCGGGCAGTCCTTGGGCTTGCGCCAGACGACGACATCGTCGCTGACCTGGTATTCCTGCACCCACATCTGCCGCAGGAACTCCACCGCCGGCAGCTGGCGCAGCCAGGCAGGCCCATCGGCGGACCAGACGGATCTCAGGAGCGTCATGCCGTCCTGGCCGACCTGTTCGGCATGCCCGACCCGGGCGGCCCACCGGCTGGGGAACTTCGTGTCCTCTGGCCGGGCAGAGTAGCGGTCGAACCACTCCGGTGGCGTTCGACCGGCCAGCCACTGCGGGGCGGCCACGGCCAGCGCGTTCAGCGCTGCCCGCACTGTCTCGACCACCGACTCCAGCCGGTTCAGATCCCGCACCGCGGCCAGGACATGTGTGGCATCACTGCGCTGTCGCCCGCCGGCCTTGAGCAGCCCGGCCGCGGAGGCGTCCTCCAGGACCGCATCAAGCAACCGGGCCTCGACGCCACCCGCGATGAGCCGGTCACGGAACTCGCTGAGCACGGAGAAGTCGAAGCCGGGGTCGGTCAGCTCCAGGCCGAGGGCGTACTTCCAGTCGATCCTCGACCGCACCGCGTGCGCGGCCTGCCGGTCCGAAAGGCCCTCGGCGAACTGCAACACCGAGACCATCGCCAGCCTGCCCGGCGATGCCGCCGGCCGCCCCCGGTCAGAGAACAGCCCCACGAACTCCCCGTCCACGAAGACCGGGCCGAGAACGTCACGCACCCGAACGGCCAGACAGCCCTTTGGGAAAGCCGCACGAGCCACCCTCACTGTCTCCTCCGGCACGTCCGCCGGTACCTCAGGACGCAACGACACCGTCAACCCCACCCCAAACACAACATCGGCCTGCCCCACCAACGCGGTGGAACAGGCCGACGTCACGTCGCAAGGGGCATTCGCCAACGGTGTCCCGACTGCGGGTGCCGCCCCTCGGCGCTGTGTACGTGGGACGCCGGCTCAGTACGCGGAGTTCACGTTGTCCATCGAGCCGTACCGGGCGGCCGCGTACTTGCAGGCTGCGGTGATGTTGGCGACCGGGTCGTAGATGTTCCAGGACGTGCCCTCGACGTGGTACGCCCTGAAGGTCGGGTCGATCACCTGCAGCAGGCCCTTGGACGGGATGCCGTTCTGGGCGTTGATGTCCCAGAGGTTGATCGCCATCGGGTTGCCGGAGGACTCCCGGATGATGTTGCGGTAGATGCCGTTGTACGAGCCCGGGATGCCCTTCTGGGCCAGGACGTCCAGCGACTCGCGGATCCAGCCGTCGAGGGTGTCCGGGTAGGTCTTGACGGCCTTCGCGGCGGCGGGAATCGCGGTACGGACCGCGGACCGGCTGGCGGCCTGCTTCGCCTCGCGCTCCTTGGCGGCGGCCTCGGCCTTGCCCTTGGCGGCGGACCGGTCGGCCTGCTTGGCGATGGTGGCCTGCTGGGTCTTGGCGGCGGTGTCGACCGCGGCGAAGGCGACCGGCTTCACGTTCTCGGCGGCGACGGCCTGGGGCTTGGCGGGGTCGGTGTCCGCGCCCGGAAGGGTGGAGAAGACCAGAGCGGCGGCGCCGGCTGCGACGACACCGGCGGCGGTGATCTTGTGGGTCCGGGTCAGGCGATGAAGACCGGGGACGGCGGGCTTGGACATGGCGGGACGACCTTCCGATGGGGGACATCGCACGGGCCATGAGCGGAGGCGAACGCCGAGTACTGAGCACGGCGCCGAGCGACGGGAGCCATTCTTAGCGGCCGAAAATTGCCCCGGCAAAGGTGTGACATACGATCCGGGTTAGTGGAACCCGGACCGGGAATATCGCGTCCTGCACCACGAATTCCCAGCTCACGCGTTCTTTACGGATCCACTAACCCGGGTCGTAAGTGAGCTGCGCCCTATGCGCGGCGTCACACCGCCGAAGGGGCCGTCTCGCCAGACGTAATTGCGATTGCACAGTCCGTAGAGGTCAGATCTCCACCATGACCTGGTCAAGAGACTTTCGGACCAAATCGGGCACTTCGCACTCCGGGGCGGGGTACCCCACCGGAATCACCGCGAACGCCTTCTCGTTGGCGGGCCGTTGGAGCACCTCCTGGAGGAAGCGCATCGGGCTCGGCGTGTGCACCAGGGCCGCCAGCCCCGACAGGTGCAGCGCGGTCAGCAGCATGCCGACCGCGATCCCCACGGACTCGTCCACGTAATAGTGCTTGCGCTTGCTGCCGTCCGGGCCCAGCCAGTGCCGCTGCTGGAAGGCCACGATCAGCTGCGGCGCGTCCGTCAGATGCGGTTTGACCTCGTCCGTCCCCAGTGGCCGCAGTGCCGCCAGCCACTCCTCGCCCAGCCGCCCGTCGTAGGAGACCTGCTCCTCCGCCTCCGCCGCCGCCCTGATCCGGCGGCGCACCTCGGGGTCCTTGACCAGGACGAACGTCCACGGTTGCTGATGTGCCCCGGACGGTGCGGTGGCCGCACAGGCGATCGCGTCCCTGACCACCTGCTCCGGCACCGGGTCGGAGGCGAACTGGCGGACCGTACGCCGCCGGCTCATCCGCTCCCGCAGCTCGGCGGCGCGGGCCAGCGACTCGGCCGGGGGCATCCGTTCGGGCCGGTACGGCACCGGCCGGTAGGGCTCGCCGTGGGTCGGCGTCCAGCTCCTCGTTGAATGCGTCATGCATCGAGTCTGGGACCCGGTCCGGCGGCAGGGGCGCGGATCGCCGAATCCGTGCCGGTTCGCCGCCCTCGGCTCGCTTCTCATGTCGCCGCCGCCTCGCCTATCCATGCATAAGGACATGAACCGGACAATCCGGCATTTCGGGCATTCTTGAAATAAGGGTTTGAATAGTACGTAATCGCATGTGCGGTCATCGTCGAATGCGCCCCTGCGAAAGGCGCCCCCTATATAAGGAGCGTCTTTCCCATACGAGGGTGGATAGGAGAAAAACCTGGAATTACGCAATAGGGGCAAAACCCTCCGCGCCCAGGGCGTTCGGCCTAGGCCGGGGGACGTAGGCGGCAGGCGTCGCCGGACCGATACGCGCAGGTCACACCGCCGGTACGGTGAAGCCATGAGCAATGGACCGGGAGCCGGGATCCCCGCGGTGAGTACCGCGATCCTGGCGATGAGCAGGCATCTGGAGGTGCGCGACGTCCTCAAGACGATCGTGGCCTCGGCCCGCGAGCTGCTGGACGCCGAGTACGCCGCCCTGGGGGTGCCCGACGACCACGGCGGCTTCGCCCAGTTCGTCGTCGACGGCGTCAGCGCCGAGCAGTGGAAGGCCATCGGCCCGCTGCCCCGCCAGCACGGCATCCTCGCCGCGATGCTGCACAACGCCACCCCCGAACGGCTCGCCGACGTCCGTGAGGACCCCCGCTTCGGCGGCTGGCCCGCGGCCCACCCGGACATGTCCGACTTCCTCGGCCTGCCGGTCGCCGACGGCGATGAGATCCTCGGCGCCCTCTTCCTGGCCAACAAACGCCACCGGGGCGGAGACAGCCCGGCCGACAAAGGCAGCCCGGCCGGCAAACGCAGCTGCGAGGAGGGCGGCCGCTGCGGCTTCACCGAGGACGACGAGCGCCTCCTGGGCATCCTCGCCCAGCATGCCGCCATCGCCCTGACCAACGCCCGCCTCTACGAGCGCAGCCGCGAGCTGACCATAGCCGGTGAGCGCGCCCGGCTCGCCCACGAACTGCACGACGCGGTCTCCCAGAAGCTCTTCTCGCTCCGGCTGACCGCCCAGGCCGCGACCGCCCTGGTCGACCGCGACCCGGCCCGCGCCAAGGACGAGCTCCACCAGGTCGCCGCGCTCGCCGCGGAGGCCGCCGACGAACTGCGCGCCGCCGTTGTCGAGCTGCGTCCCGCCGCCCTGGACGAGGACGGTCTGGTCGCCACCCTGCGCTCCCAGGTCCAGGTCCTCGACCGGGCCCACTCGGCCCGGGTCACCTTCGCGGCCCACGGGGTGCGGGCGCTGCCCGCCGCCCAGGAGGAGGCCGTCCTCCGGGTCGCCCAGGAGGCCCTGCACAACGCCCTGCGGCACTCGGACGCCGCACGCGTGGAGGTCACCCTCTCCCGTAACGGCCAGGGAGCGCTGCTGCGCATCGCCGACGACGGCCGCGGCTTCGACCCGGGAACGGTCCGCCGGGCCGGCCGTCACCTCGGACTGGTGTCGATGCACGACCGAGCCAGTGGCGTCGGCGGCACACTCACCGTGGAATCGGAGCCCGGCAAGGGCACCGCTGTGGAGATGGAGGTGCCCGGTGGCTGACACCGGATCTGTCCGCGTACTGCTCGTCGACGACCACCAGGTCGTCCGCCGGGGGCTGCGCACCTTCCTGGAGGTCCAGGACGACATCGAGGTGGTGGGGGAGGCCTCCGATGGGGCCGAGGGTATCGCCGCCGCCGAGCAACTGCGCCCGGACGTCGTCCTGATGGACGTCAAGATGCCCGGCATGGACGGCATCGAGGCGCTCCGCAAACTGCGTGAACTGGACAACCCCGCCCGGGTGCTGGTGGTGACCAGCTTCACCGAACAGCGCACCGTCGTCCCGGCGCTGCGCGCCGGCGCGGCCGGCTACGTCTACAAGGACATCGATCCGGAGGCGCTGGCCACCGCGATCCGCTCCGTGCACGCCGGGCATGTCCTGCTGCAGCCCGAGGTGGCCGGGGCGCTGCTCTCCCAGGACGAGGGCAACGGCGGCCAGGGGCGCGGCACTTCGCTCACCGAGCGGGAGAGCGAGGTGCTCGGGCTGATCGCGGACGGCCGCTCCAACCGGGAGATCGCCCGTGCGCTGGTGCTGTCCGAGAAGACCGTCAAGACCCATGTCTCCAACATCCTCATGAAGCTCGACCTCGCTGACCGTACCCAGGCCGCACTCTGGGCCGTACGGCACGGAATCGGGGCTTGAGCAGGGCTTGAGCAGGGCCCTGATCGGGTCCTGAGCGGGGGCGGACGCGGGCTGGACCGGGGCCTGGCCGTGAGGTCCGACGGTCCTCACGTACGACAATGCGTCAAGCCGAACGTCGACTTCCGATCAGAGATTCATACTGTCGTGTAGCCATAGCCCGTTTGGCGTATCCCTCCTCGCGCCGGGCCGTTGTCCAGGGCAGTCGTGGCGGCTGGTCACGGCAACGGCAATGAGGAGCAAGAGAAGTGAAGAACATCAAGCGCGCAGCGGCCGTCACTCTCGCGGCGAGCGGCCTCGCCCTCGCGGGCGCCGGCGTCGCTTCGGCCCACACCGCGGACACCGTCGGCCAGGCGGCAGGCTCCCCGGGCACCCTCTCCGGCAACAACGTGCAGGCGCCGGTGAACGCCCCCGTGAACGCCACCGGGAACAGCGCCAACATCGTCGGCCTGCTCAACCCCGCCTTCGGTCAGGCGAGCGACAACAGCGCCCAGAACGGCGTGCAGGGCCAGGCCGCGGGTTCCCCGGGCGTCGGCTCCGGCAACAACGTGCAGGCGCCGGTGAACATCCCCGCGAACGTCACCGGGAACACCATCAACGCCATCGGCGTGGGCAACCCCGCCTTCGCCAACGGCAGCACCAACGGCTGAGGCACCCGACGACCGTCATCTGCCATCTGCGGCCCCGCGCCGCCGCGTAAGGAACTCACACTCACATCATGAACACTGTCAAGAAGGCCGCCCTCGTCGTTGCCGGTGCCGGTCTGGCCCTCGGCGCCGCCACCGGATCCGCGTTCGCCCACGACGGCGCGGACGCCAATGGCAAGGCCGTCAGCTCGCCCGGCATCGGCTCGGGCAACCTCGTTCAGGCGCCGGTGCACGTCCCCGTGAACGCCACCGGCAACACCGCCACTGTCATCGGTGCACTCAACCCCACCTTTGACAACACCAGCTCGAACGGCTGAAGTTGTCCGAGCCGGGGTGAACAGCTCGCCCTGCCCAGGGCTGTTCGGCCCCTCTCGGCTACGGCCCCGTCGGAGACCACACAATGGTCCGGCGGGGCCCGCCTCGTTGTTCCCGCCCTGCGCCCCCTGTTCTCTTCCTCGGCCCCGCTTCACCTCACCCCTTCACCGCCTCACCCCCGGTGCCGTTCCCGCTCCTCCGCCGCGGAGTTGTACGCCGCCACCTGCGCCCGCCGGGCCGTACGCTCCACCGGCCGCAGCGCCTCCGCGCGGGCCGCGATCTCCGATGAGCTCACCGCTCCGCCGTGCTCCCCGTCACCACCCGCGGCGTGTGCGATCCCGATCAGCGCGCCGACCCGCTGCGCCAGCTCCAGCACCCGCACCGCCCGTGGCGGATATCCCGGAGCGAGCACCTGCCGCCCGGCCTCCGCCCGCGCCCGGTACGCCTCCAGCGCCGCCTCCGCCACCGGACCGGACCCGGCCACATCCAGCTTCGAGAGCACCTCGGTCGCCTCCCGTAGCGCCTCCGCCAGCTCCCGCTCCGCCTCGCCCAGCGACGGCACATCGGCCGGCGGCGCCTCCCGCACCGGCAGGCAGCGCCAGACCACCTCCACATGCACATCCGGCGCGGCCCCGCCCTCCGGCCCGGCCTCGTACGTCTCGGGGACCAGCCCCAGCCCGGCGCCCGTCGCGAGCACCGCCTCCCCGGCCTCCAGCGCCCGGGCGTTGAATTCCGGCGGCCCGCACAGCCCCAGCGGATGCCCCGGCACCGGCAGCGCCACCCGCAGGCCGGTCGCCCCCAGCGCCCGCAGCCGTCCCAGCGCGAGCGTCAGCCCGACCGGCGCGCCCTCCCCGGGCAGGCCCTCCACGCGGTGCACCGCACCGTCGTCCGTGATCCGGTGCACGGCGTCATCAGGTGAGACAAGTCCGGCAATCAGGGCATTTCCCCATGCTGCCAGGCGGCCTGAACGAGGTTCATTGAGCATGCTCCCCAGCCTAGGGAACAGCACTGACAATGAGTGGCGTAGGTTTGCTGAGGGGCTGCGCCTACCGGTGCAGGCGACGACCGAGATGCAATGGGAGACAACGCGCTCATGAGCGATGTGCTGGAGCTGGTGGACGTATCCGTGGTCCGCGATGGACGGGCTCTGGTGGACAAGGTCTCCTGGTCGGTGAAGGAGGGGGAGCGCTGGGTGATCCTCGGCCCCAACGGCGCCGGCAAGACCACCCTGCTGAACGTCGCCTCCAGCTACCTCTTCCCGACCAAGGGCTCCGCCACGATCCTCGGCGAGCAGCTGGGCAAGGTCGACGTCTTCGACCTCCGCCCGCGCATCGGCGTCGCCGGTATCGCGCTCGCCGACAAGCTGCCGCGCAGCCAGACCGTCCTGGAGACCGTGCTCACCGCCGCGTACGGCATGACCGCGCACTGGCAGGAGAACTACGAGGACATCGACGAGCAGCGCGCCCGCGCCTTCCTCGACCGCCTCGGCATGAACGACTACCTCGACCGGAAGTTCGGCACCCTCTCCGAGGGCGAGCGCAAGCGGACCCTGATCGCCCGCGCGATGATGACCGACCCCGAGCTGCTCCTGCTGGACGAGCCGGCCGCCGGCCTCGACCTCGGCGGCCGTGAGGACCTGGTGCGCCGCCTCGGCCGCCTCGCCCGCGACCCGTTCGCCCCCTCGATGCTCATGGTCACCCACCACGTCGAGGAGATCGCCCCCGGCTTCACCCACGTCCTGATGATCCGTCAGGGCAAGGTGCTGGCCGCCGGGCCGATCGACCTGGAACTGACCTCGAGCAACCTCTCGCACTGCTTCGGTCTGCCGCTGGTCGTCGAGCGGACCGGCGACCGCTGGACCGCGCAGGGCCTCCCGCTGGCCTGAGCCGCACCCACCTCCTTGCCCGCCACTGACCGGTCGTGCCCTGTCCCGGGCAGCCGCACGGATCTACCATGAAGCCGTGGATCCATGGGTGTGGTGGCTGATCGCCGCCGTAGGACTGGGTATTCCTCTCGTCGTGACCGCGATGCCCGAATTCGGGATGTTCGCGGTCGGTGCCGTCGCCGGTGCCGTCACCGCAGCGCTCGGTGGCGGCACCGTTCCGCAAATCCTGGTGTTCGCCGCCGTGTCGGTGGCGCTGATCGCCGTCGTACGCCCCATCGCCAACCGCCACCGCAGCCAGAGTCCCCGGCTCGCGTCCGGCGTCGACGCGCTGAAGGGCAGAACCGCCACGGTCGTGGAGCGGATCGACGCAGGTGCGGGCGGCCGCATCAAGCTCGCCGGCGAGATCTGGTCCGCCCGCGCCCTGGAGAGCGGACGGATCTACGAACCCGGCCAGGAAGTGGACGTCGTCGAGATCGACGGCGCCACCGCCGTCGTCATCTGACCCGGCATCCGCCGTATCTGACCTGAACACGCTGCGCGACGAGCCGCAACCTGAAAGACTGATCAACGGCAAACAGTCGGCCGCCGGCCGGCACGGACAGCAACGAAGGGCACGGGAGCCGCTGTGGAACCGATCATCATCGTCCTGATCATCCTCGTGGTACTCGTCTTCGTCGCACTCATCAAGACGATCCAGGTCATCCCCCAGGCGAGCGCCGCCATCGTCGAACGCTTCGGCCGCTATACGAGAACGCTGAACGCGGGACTGAACATCGTCGTCCCGTTCATCGACACCATCCGCAACCGCATCGACCTCCGCGAGCAGGTCGTGCCGTTCCCGCCACAGCCGGTGATCACCCAGGACAACCTGGTCGTGAACATCGACACCGTCATCTACTACCAGGTGACGGACGCACGCGCCGCGACGTACGAGGTCGCCAGCTACATCCAGGCCATCGAGCAGCTCACCGTCACCACGCTCCGCAACATCATCGGCGGTATGGACCTCGAACGGACCCTGACCTCCCGCGAGGAGATCAACGCGGCGCTGCGCGGCGTCCTCGACGAGGCCACCGGCAAGTGGGGCATCCGCGTCAACCGCGTCGAGCTCAAGGCCATCGAGCCGCCGACCTCCATCCAGGACTCGATGGAGAAGCAGATGCGTGCCGACCGTGACAAGCGCGCCGCCATTCTCCAGGCCGAAGGTGTCCGTCAGTCCCAGATCCTGACCGCCGAGGGTGAGAAGCAGTCCGCGATCCTGCGGGCCGAGGGTGAGTCCAAGGCCGCCGCGCTGCGGGCCGAGGGTGAGGCCCAGGCGATCCGTACGGTCTTCGAGTCCATCCACGCCGGCGACCCGGACCAGAAGCTGCTCTCCTACCAGTACCTCCAGATGCTCCCGAAGATCGCCGAGGGCGACGCCAACAAGCTCTGGATCGTGCCCAGCGAGATCGGCGACGCCCTCAAGGGCCTCGGCGGCGCCATCGGCAACATCGCCCCGTCGGCCGGCGGCGGCTCCACCCCCAAGACCAGCACGACGAAGCGCGAAGCCCCGCCGATCGACTGATCCGGAAGCCCCCTCCCGCGCACCGTGCCCCCTGGTGCATGATCGGCAGGACCGTTCCTGCCGATCATGCACGGAGGAGCCCGTATGACCCTCTGGGAAGCCGTCGCCGTCCTCGCCGCGGGGGTCGGCGCCGGCACCATCAACACCATCGTCGGGTCCGGGACCCTCGTCACCTTCCCGGTGCTGCTCGCCTTCGGACTGCCACCCGTCACGGCCAATGTCTCCAACACCCTGGGCCTGGTGCCCGGTTCTCTCAGCGGCGCCTTCGGGTACCGCCGTGAACTCGCCGGCCAGCGCCGCCGTCTGCTGCGCTTCGGCACCGCCGCCCTCCTCGGCGGCCTGGGCGGCGCGATCCTGCTGCTGGCGCTGCCACCCGAGGCGTTCGCCATAGTCGTCCCGGCGCTGATCGCGGTCGCGCTCGTCCTCGTCGTCGCCCAGCCCACGCTCTCCGCCAGGCTCCGCGCCCGCCGGGAGAGCAACGGCACCACCGCCCACCCCGACGGCGGTCCCCTCCTGCTCCTCGGCCTGCTGCTCGCCAGCGCCTACGGCGGCTACTTCGGCGCCGCCCAGGGCGTGATCTACATGTCCCTCATGGGCCTGCTGCTCCACGAGGACCTGCAGCGCCTCAACGCACTCAAGAACGTCCTCGTCGGGGGCGTCAACGCCGTCGCGGCGGTCTTCTTCCTCTTCGTCGCCACCTTCGACTGGGCCGCGGTCGGCCTGATCGCCCTCGGCTCCACTCTCGGCGGCCTGCTCGGCGCGAAGATCGGCCGCCGGCTGCCGCCCGCTGCCCTGCGCGCCGTGATCGTCGTCGTCGGCCTGCTGGCCATCGTCAAACTCCTCCTGGAATAGAAGGAGTTCAACGACGGCCCCGCGCCACGGTCCATGACCGGCCGGAGCGCAGGCCGTCTACGCCGCCGGCAGCGCCAGCCAGTCCGGCAGCCCGTCCCGTACGGTCACCCCCAGGGTCGACAGCAGCGCGTCCGCCGGCGTCGGCTCGAACGGCCGCCGCAGCAGCCGCATCCCCGCCTGTTCGGGCGTACGGTCCGCTTTGCGGTGGTTGTCCTCCGCGCACGAGGCGACGGTATTCAGCCAGGTGTCCCCACCCCCGCGCGACCGCGGTACGACGTGATCCACGGTCGTCGCCCGGCGCCCGCAGTATGCGCACCGGTGCTGGTCACGCACCAGCACACCCCGCCGCGACCAGGGCGCCCGTCTTCGGAACGGCACCCGTACGTACCGGCTCAACCTGATCACCTGCGGCACCGGGACGTCCACCGACGCGGCGCGGATCCGCAGCCCCGGGTGCGCGTGCTCGACAACGGCCTTGTCCTGCATGACCAGCACCACCGCCCGCCGCAGCGACACCGTCGCCAGCGGCTCGAAGCTCGCGTTCAGCACCAGCGTCTCGCGCATCCTGTCCACCTCCCGGACCCGCTCCGCCCCCGTGGCGAAGTTGCTCCACTGTGCAGCGCCAGGTATTCCCCGAACAACGCAATTTCCGCATGCCACAAGGGAAATGGAGCATGATCGCAAGGTGAAGACGAGGTGATCCGGCGGCACCCCGCACATCGGGACAGGGCACAAAGAGACAGGGCAGAAGACGGCGCAAAACGTCACAAGACGGCACGAGGAGGCAGGGCACAAAGAAATCGCTCCGGGTCCCACCCCCGTGAACATCTGAGACCCGGAGCGACGACAGCCGACGAGGACACCCGACACGAGGACGGGCTCCGGCAAACGGGGGACGACACACCTGCGCCCCGCCGCTTCCGCCACTGCGGTACCAGCTGCCCGACGCCCTGATGAGGGGGCGGCGGCTCGGGTACCACTCTGCGTGCGAGAAGCGCCGGGGCGCAACGGAATTTCCGGGCTCAGCCCGCGGCCGGCACCTCGTACTCGGCGATCAGCTGGGCCCGCCCGACGGCGTGGAACCGCAGATGGAACCCCACCACCGCGGGCGAGACGTCCGCGTCCGGACCGAGTTTCTCCTGGTCCACCGCGTACACAGTGAACACATAGCGGTGCGGACCGTCCCCGGGCGGCGGCGCCGCACCCCCGAAGTCCCGCGTCCCGTAGTCGTTGCGGACATGGACGGCACCCTCGGGCAGCCCCTTCATGTCCCCGGAACCGGAACCGGCCGGCAACTCCGTCACCGACGCCGGAATGTCGAACAGCACCCAGTGCCAGAAGCCACTGCCCGTCGGCGCGTCCGGGTCGTAGCAGGTGACGGCGTAGCTCTTCGTCCCCGCGGGAGCCCCCTCCCACCGCAGCTGCGGCGAACGGTTCCCCTGGGCGAAGACCTGCTCCGGACGGAGCGTCCCGCCCGGCTCCACCTCATCGCTCGACACCGCGAACTCCGGCACCGGCGGATGGAAATCGTGCGGGAGCGGCCGCCGCTTCAGCTCGGACACTGCAACACCTCCTGGTCGCTGGCTGACACTCTGTCGGGCCAGGTTAGGGCCTGTCTCTCCGATCCACGCAGAAGGGGAGAGGCAGGCCCTGGTGCAGTCCTAGAGCCAGTTCCGCTTCCCGCCGACCTCGGCCAGCCACTGGTTGAGGTACGCCGCCCAGTCGGTCCCCTCGAAGTCGTTCAGCCCCACCGTGAACGACCGGTAGGTGTCCGAGCCCTCGGAGAACAGCCCCGGCTTCTTGTCCATCTCCAGGACGACGTCCATCTCCCGGTCGTCCGCCACGAAGGACAGCTCGACCTGGTTCAGCCCCCGGTACTGCGGCGGGGCGTGGAACTCGATCTCCTGGTAGAACGGCAGCCGCTGCCGCGTCCCCCGGATGTGCCCCTGCTCCAGGTCGGCGGCCTTGAAGCGGAACCCGAGCCGCCCGAACGCGTCCAGAATCGCCTGCTGCGCCGGCAGCGGATGCACGTTCACCGGATCGAGGTCCGTGGAGTCCACCGCCCGCGCGATCGCCAGCTCGGTCGTCACCCCGACACTCATCCCGGACAGGTGCGCCCCCAGGAACGTGGTGACCGGTGTCTCCCAGGGGATCTCCAGCCCGAACGGCACGGTGTGCGTCGCCCCCTGCTGCACCTGGAACGCGCCGCCCAGCTGCACCTTGGTGAACTCGACGTTCCGCTTGTACTCCTCGTCGCCGCGCTCCACCTCGACCCGCGCCTGCAACCCCACGGACAGTTTCTGGATGTCCTGGGCCACCGACCCGCCCTGGATCCGTACCTCACCCTGCACGACCCCACCCGGGACGACGTTCTCCTCGAAGAGGACCGTCTCCACCGACGCGCCCCCGGCGCCCAGGCTCGCCAGCAGCTTCTTGAATCCCATGCTCGTCCTCCCCAGGCCCAGCGCCTGTGCTCATCGACTTGCCTACCGGGATTTCCTCCCGGTACGGAGCGCATCGCTTCCCATGACGCGCTCCGCGCGCAGTGCCCGCGGCAGTGCGCTCCCCTGCGCCAGTGCTGTCCACGACCGTGGAATCGCGCAGGCCGGTTCCACGGCCCACACCTTCCCAACCCCGACGCCCTCCTGGCCAGCCGCCACCCGTGTCCGCTCCACTACCCTCGGGCCGCATGACCGACGTACCGGAACGAATGCCGCTCAGCCGCGACTTCTTCGCTCGTCCCGTCGCGGAAGTGGCCCCTGACCTGCTGGGCCGCACGCTCGTACGCAACACCCCCGACGGCCCGATCGAACTCCGGCTGACCGAGGTCGAGGCGTACGACGGCGAGAACGACCCCGGCTCCCACGCCTACCGGGGCCGCACCGCACGCAACGCGACCATGTTCGGCCCGCCCGGCCATGCGTACGTCTACTTCATCTACGGCATGTGGTTCAGCCTCAACGCGGTCTGCTGCCCGGAAGGCCAGGCCAGCGGGGTCCTCCTGCGCGCCGGCGAGATCCTCACCGGCGCCTCCCTGGCCGCTGCCCGCCGTCCCAAGGCGCGCACGGCCACCGAACTCGCAAAGGGCCCGGCCCGCCTGGCCACCGCCCTCGATATCGACCGAAGCCTCGACGGCGCGGATCTGTGCCTGGGCGGCTCCGCCCCGCTCACCCTGCTGCACGGTGCCCCGCCCGCCCCTGAACTGGTGCGCAACGGCCCGCGCACCGGCGTCGGCGGAGACGGCGCCGACCACCCCTGGCGCTACTGGATCAACGGTGACCCGACCGTCAGCCCGTACCGCAGGCACGTCCCCCGACGCCGCGCCACCAGCACAACTTGACTCTGTATGGTCAACCGCCTAACGTGGCCCGAGCCGCTGGAGACGGGCAGCGCTATCTGCGCAGACCGCCGGGCGGCGAAAACCCACTACTTCTCACGCCTCTCCCTGACGGGTCTTCTTCGGCGATGCCCGAAATTCGACTCGTCGGCTCGATTATGAGTCGCCAGGGAAAGCCGCTAAAGTAGTGACCGCCGAAAGGGCAGCGAATAATCCGCTCCGAGGCAAACCTTCCGACGAAAATCGGAGCCGGATCCGAAGAGAATCCGGATCTGCTAAAGTCGGAATCGCGAAGGGGCCGGAAGGCCGAATCGCAACCGGCGAAAATCGGAGCCGCGAGGGTCTGATAGAGTCGGAAACGCAAGACCGAAGGGAAGCGCCCGGAGGAAGCCTGAGAGGGTGGCCGAAGGA
>NZ_JBIAWT010000008.1:0-401570 GCF_042895955.1 Streptomyces sp. NPDC001339
GGTAGTGACAAGGGTGTGGGTCTGGGGCTGTCCATTGTGCGTTCGGTGGTGCGTGCGCATGACGGGTCGATTGCGGCCGAGCCCCGTGAGGGCGGTGGTCTGGTGATGCGGGTCGTCCTCCCGCTCTGACCGCCGGCCCACCACGGCAGGCGCGGGCGTCCGGTCAGCCCTCGCCAGGTACGTCCCGGGTCCTTTCAGGTACGTCCCGAGCCCCATCCGGTACGTCCCGAGCCCGTCCGGTACGTCCCAGGCCCCGTCAGTACGTCCCGGGTCCCGTCGCGCCCGCTGCCACCGGACGCTCAGGCGGCGGCCAGGGCCTTGGCACCCGCCTCGTTCCGGTCCACGAAGTCCGCGAGGGTCCGTACGAACACCTCGGGCTGCTCGAAGGGCAGCGCATGCCCGCCGTCCAGTTCCACGTACTCCGCCGAGTCGATGGCCGCCACCAACTCCTTTTGGTGGTGCGGCGGCACGACCAGATCCTGGGAGCCGGCCACCACCAGGCTGGGCGCCGTGATCCGCGCCAGCGCACCGGTGATGTCCACCCGCGTGTTGAGCTCGGCCTGGCGGGCCATACCCTCCGCCGCTATCAGCTCGTTGAAGCCGGCCACGCCTTGATGGAAGTCGTCGCTCGTGCGCCCGGCCAGGGAGTTGGCCCCGAACGCGGTGAGCTGGAGCATGCGGGAGAGCAGGTCCTTGTCCGTATGCAGCAGCCGCTGCCACAGGTCGAACTGGAATGCCTGCCACGGGTCGGTCACCGCCCAGCCCGCGTGCAGGAAGAGGGAGCGCACTCGCTCGGGCCGGGCCCCGGCGACGGCGGCCGAGACCGTCGCCCCCAGGGAGTGGCCGGCCAGATGGAAGGTGTCCAGGCCTGCGGCGTCGGCGGCACCCAGAACCTGGGCGACCAGATCGTCGACGGTCAACGGGGCACCGGTGTCGGTGGTCTCGCCCGAGCCCGACAGCGCCGGTGCGACGAGGGTGTAGCGATTCTTGAGGGCGTCGATCACGGGGCCCCAGTTGGCCTCGGGGGTGGCGCCGGTGCCGTGAACCAGGACCAGACCCGGGCCGGAGCCGGTGACCAGACAGCGGACGGCGCTGTCGCCGCCGGAGATCGGGACCTGAACGGTCGTGTACGTCATGGCAGTTGTGACCTTTCAGGCGTGGGCGTGGGCGTAGCCCTGAGTGCAGGCGTGGCCGGTTTCGTTGCGCCCGCTGTTCGCGGGCGTAGTAAATAATTGCAGGCGCGCGCTACCGGCGCAAGGGGTAAGTGCGCCCAGGAACGAGAACGGGAACGAGAACAGGAACGAGAACAGGAACGAGAACAGGAACGAGAACAGGAACGAGAACAGGAACAGGAACTGGTGCCTACGGCTCAGCCGGCCGCGAGTTCCGTCACCAGCCGTGTCGTGAGCGGCACCTGGATGCCCTGTCGTTCTGCCGCACGGAGCAGAGCTCCGCCGATCGCGTCGAGTTCCAGCGGGCGGCCCGCCTCCGCGTCGCGCTGCATCGACGACTTACTGCCGGGCGGGAAGGCGTCATAGCGAGCCATGACCTGGGCAGCGTCCGCCGGTCCGCCGTAGGCGCGGCTGACCGCGGTGGTCTCCTCGACCAGGGCCGTCAGTTCCTCGCGGCGCTCGGACCGGATGCTGCCGATGGGGAGGCGGTAGCGGGTGGTGAGGAGGGCGAAGGGTGCCAGGAAGGCCAGCTTGGCCCAGAGGGCGGCGTGCTCGTCCGGCAGTACCCGGGTGTCCACGCCGGCGGCCGTGAGCAACGCGGTGAGCGGGGCGAGTGGCTCCTGCGGACCGGCCAGGTCGATCTCGACGAACGGGCTGCCGTGCTCGATGACGCCTGGTGCGGTGCGGGCGGCCTCGACGCGGATCACGGCCGGCACCACTCGCCGCCCTCCGTAGCGTGCCCGCAGGACGTCCATGTGCTCGATGCCGTTGAGCAGGGGCACAACGAGGGCGTCATCGAGGAGTTGGGGTGCGATGCGGTCGAGCGCCGCATCGAGCGCGGTGTGCTTGACCGTCACCAGGCACAGACCGACGGGCTCGCGCAGGGCGGTGTCCGCCTCGACCGCGGCGGTGAAGTCGCCGAACGGCCCGCTGCGCACGCGGATTCCGTCGTGACGCAGGGCGCGTACGGTCTCCTCGCCGGCGATGCAGAGCACGCGGTGCCCGGCACGGGAGAGCAGCGCGGCGAGCAGGCCGCCGACCCCGCCGGGGCCGAGCACGGCTACCGCCGGGCGTGCCGGCACGGGGGCGGAGTCGCCGCTGAACGGTGCGGTGTGGGGCATGGGCAGGGGTCCTCTCGGCTTGTTGGTCGGCGCCTCAGCTCGTGGGTCGGCACCTCGGCTCGTGGGCTGACGTCTCGACTCGTGGGCCCGACGTCTCAGCTCGTGAGCCGGCGTCTCGGGTCGTGAGCCGGCGTCTCGGGTCGTGGGTCGGCACCCGTCCCGCTGCCTCAGCCCGTCCGGACACGGCAGGAGGACGGGACGGGTTGCCGCCCTGGGCCCGGAACGATCTTCCGGGAGCTCGAATGGTCAAGTCAATCCTCGGGGTTTCTTACCTATCCCCAAGGAAATGCTTGGAGGGTGCCGGGCCTACCGTGGCCTGCGTGCCTATGACTTTCGATGACCTGCGCGTCTTCGTGGCGGTCTGCCAGGCGGGAAGCCTGAGCGCCGTCGCCCGGGACCTGTCCTGCACCCAGTCCGCGGTGAGCCAGCATGTGAGGCGGCTGGAACGGGACACCGGGGTACGGCTGTTGGAACGCCGGCCGCGCGGAGTCGTGCCCACCCCGGAGGGGCGAGTGCTTCAGCGGGCGGCCGCGGAAGGGATCGCGGGCCTGGACCTGGCCCTGCGCCGGCTCGGCGAACTCGCCCGTGGTGAAGCCGGAACGGTACGGGTGACGACGGGCGCCACGTCGGTGCGCCACTTCATGTCCGAGGCCGTCGTGGCGTTCCGCGAACGCCATCCGGGGGCGGTGCTGGAGTTCCGGACGGAGACCTCCAGCCGCAGTTGCTTCGACGCGCTCGCCGAGGGCGCGGTCGATCTGGCCTGGGTCACCATCGGCGGACCGGTGCGGGGCATCGAGCAGCGGCCCGTCGTGGAACTGCCGTGGGTACTGGCGGTACGGGCTGACGATCCGCTCGCCCACCGGTCCCGGCTCACGGCGGCCGACCTCGCTGGCGTCCGGCACATACGGCTTCCGGAGAACTCCTCCTCCCGGACCCACCTGGATACGGCCTTCGCCCGCCTGGGCATCGACCTCATCTCGGACACCGGCGTCGCCGACTGGGACACCGCCATCCTGCTGGCCGAACTCGGCGTCGGCCACGCGGTCGTCCCCGCCCTCCCCGGACAGCACTCCACCGGTGCGCCCGGCGCCCCGCTGAGGTTCCTGCCCCTGCCCGACCTGCCACCCCTGCCGGTCGGCTGGGCAGTCCGCCGGTGGGATGCGCTCACTCCACTCGCCCGCGCCTTCGCGGACCTGGTCGGACAGCAGCGCGGGGCAGCCGTGGAGCCATCGGTACAGCAGCTGCCGGGGCGGTGAGCGGGAAGTACACCGCGCCCAGCCCGCCTGGCGCACTGGTGCTGGAGCACTAACCAGCGGAGGGCGAAAGGTGGTTGACCTCCGCTACCGATTCCAGGGCGGAGCGCGCTTCGGTGAGGGCGTCGTCCTCGCTGACGGGGCAGTAATTCAGATTGGTGGTCCCGTAGTTCACGGTGATCAGCACATTCTCGTCGCGGACGATCACGAGCGACCAGGCGTCGTCCCCGCCCGTGAAGGCTTCCTGCCCGATCCCGCGAAGACGGCGGTACCCGAGGGAGTGGTACAAGCTGAAGTCCTCCGCGGCCGCCTCGACCGCGCTCCGCGAATCCGTCGGACGCTTGACCTCGACGTCCACCTCCACCTTCAGCTCGCAGGGCAGATCGGGGGAAGGGAGCTGCTCCGGCTCGCTCCCGAGGCCCCCGATGCGCCCGATGTCCCCGGTGATCCGCCGACGCTCGGTGAGCCTCTTGCATTCGCTCTTCAGGCCGGTGAGGCGCTCCTTGCTCCTGTATTCCCCCTCCCTGAGCGCCGGGCACCGCGTCAGCGCCCGCGTGTACGGGCCCGGCGCGCCGGGCGCGGTGAAGCTCACTCCTGCCATGAAGAGCGTCGCGACGCCCACGACGGCCAGGCCGACGAGAGGCGGCGGCAGTTCCGCCTTGGGACGGCCGGCCGAACACCAGCCACCCGGCGAGCGCAGTGGGCAGCGCGAGGGCCACCGCCCCCTCCAGCAGCAGCCGGGCCACTGTCGGCGCGCGGCAGCCCAGCCGCCACCAGGCGATCTCGTGCACGCCCTGCCGGGTGAGCCGGGTGGCAAGCCGGGACAGCCAGGTGCGGGCCTGTTCGGTGGTCCAGCGTTGCCGCGGGGCGTCGTGGGTAGCGGTGGACCGGCCGTAGACGGCGGGAAGGAACTGGTCGAGGAGGTGGTCCTCAAGGGCCTCGCGGGTGGGGAAGTGCCCGTGGTCCAAGAGTTCGCCGGGGTCGGAATCGGCTTTGCTATAGGCCGTGCGGGCCAGGGCTGTCATCAGCGGGGTAGCGTGCCAAGTCTTCGATGTCGAGCGGCTGGAGTTCTACGGCGGCGGCCGCCGCGAGCGGTCCGGCCTCCTCGACGGCGGCCTCGTACTCCTCCCGGCGGCTGGTGAGGAGGAGGCCGCCGGTGACCCGGCCGGGCATCTCGCTGAGGGCGGTTAGGGCCATCGGCCGGGTGGCAGCGGGAAGTTCGTCGAAGCCGTCCAGTACGAGCAACAGCCGTCCGCTGCGGAGGAGCTCGGTGGCGGCGCCGATGCCGTCCGCGCCGGGTTCCGCCAGGTGCGGATGGTCCGCGGCGAGGCGGTCCGCTGCCCATGCGACGAAGGTGTCCCGGCCCGGGTCCCAGGAAGAGAGGGAGAGCAGCACGGCAACCGGGGCGTCCGGGTTGTGCCGGCGGCGGCCGTCGAGGTGATCGAGCAGAAAACGCAGGGCGAGCACCGTCTTTCCGGCACCGGCGCCGCCGAGCACCACCAGCCGCCCGGACGGAACCCGTCGGAAGATCTCCTCGATCTGCGCGAACTCGCCGTCCAGAGCGATGGGTTGGGTGCAGTCATCGCCCCGGATGAGCGGCCAGGGGTCGTGCAGCGCAGGGTCGGCGCGCCGCCAGCGCACGGGCAGCGGACGGGGGTCGGAGAGGCTCCGTCGGCCCTCCTCGGCCGCCCATGCGAGGCGGGTGGCGTCGGCCAGTGCATCGGCCGCGGCGGACAGCCGCAGCTCGCGGTCGTGCAGCCGGTATCTGCGCCACGCCCGAGCGCCGTTACGGGCCGCCGCCACGACCCCGGCCATGCAGCACATGGCGCCGACAGACAGCCCCGTCCGGGCCTTTGGCAGGGCGTTGTCCATCACGGCCCAGCCGAGCAGTCCGGCCGCAACGGAGAGCAGCACGGCGACCGCCAGCCATCTGACGGCGCGCCAGGGTGGGGTGTGCCCTGCCGTGAGGACGATGTTTTCGGTCACGCTGCCGACCTGGACGACATGGCGGGCGCGGCCATGGAAGACGTTCTGCACGCTCGCGCGCGGCACGCTGTGAGGCGGCGGGCTCCCGGACCGGCGCGGTTCGCCGTCTGCCATACGTGCCCCCTCGCTGCCGTACGCCCCGTGCGAGGCCCGTCACTGTACTCCCGACTCCCGTGAGGGCGGGGGTCGGTCAGGGCGAGCTGACCATCCACGGCGAAGACGCCGGAGCCGGTGTCTTGCCAGCTGATGGGGAACACCGCCACGGGCGCGTCGGTGAAGAACTGAGTGCCGTGGGTGGCGCGCTGGAAGTAGTGGGTGGCGCGCTGGAAGTACTCGTAGAGGCCGTCGAAGACGGGTCTGGTGATGGCCATGGTGTGCTCGTCGTCGCCGATCATGGACAGGCCCAGCCGCCCCATGCATGGCGGATCTCCGGCAGCGGTGGCGACGATGCTCGGCCGAGGGGCCGGGCCGCGGAAGGGCCCGTCCCCTCTCGGCGGCGAGATGGCGGTGGTGTCGCGCGATGGGAATGACTGGGAATGACGACGAAGGAAGCTCGTCCTCCTGCCGTGAGGCGAGTCAGGTGCGTTGCCGGGATGAGCGTGTCATGACTGTGATGCCGACGGCCAGGGCCCAGTAGACGACCAGTGCCGCGGTCATGGCGGTGTTGCCCCAGCCGACGGCGCTGTAGAAGTCGGCCGCGTCCGTCCCGAAGAACAGGGACGGCACGAACGCGAGGTTGGCCATCGCGACGGCATAGGCGAGGCGTCCGGTCCAGCGTGGCAGCACTCCGCTGCGCAGGATCGCGTATCCGGCGGCCGTCAGCATGATCGCGGTCAGGAGTCTGGCGATCGACCCGTGGAGGAGCATGTTGGCGTGGGCCAGCGTGCCGTCGACAGTCGGGTCGAGTGTCCCGTCGGGATGTTCGAGCACGGTCCCCGCCTCGATCGACGTGGCGACCAGGGTGACGGTGACGTAGGCCAGTCCGGAGCCGAACACCAGGCTCGCCAGCCATTCGAAACCGGCGCCCGCGCTCCGTATGAGATGGCGCAGCCCTGTCAGGAAGACCAGCAGCGCGCCACAGGTCAGGATGTTCAGCAGGATCCTGGTGAGTACGTTCGAGGCCGGTGGTGCACCGGAGTACACAAAGTAGAGCGGAACACCGACTGCGGCGAGCACGCCGGCGGCGATGCCGCACAGGCCCATCAGCTGTCGTACGCGGATGTCATCCATGTCGTTCTTCCTGCCCTTGTACGGAATGGGATGCGACTCGAGCCTCGTCACCGCCCTCTGCCCGCCGGGCCTCTCCCCGCCTGCGAGCGAGCGCAGGGTGGGGAGTTGCTCCGGATCCGACGACATCAAGGTCCGTCACTTCATCGCCGGGAACGATGCTGGAGGCGATCGTCACCGTTGCCGCGTGGATCCCCTGGGGGCGCAGTTCGGCGTGCAGGGCGTGTTCCCAGTTGCGCAAGCTCGCCATCGCCAGACCCACGTTGGCCAGGAACGGCGCGGCGATCGTGGAGGACACACCGGTGGTCAGCAGCAGCGCCCCCTCGCCGCGGGCGCGCATCTGCGGCAGCACCTGTCCCACGGCCGTTACCGCACCCAGCACGTGCAACTCGAACTGCGCGACGGCAGACGCGACCGTGGTCTCCCCGGCACCGGTGATCGGCCCGGTCGGGCTGGGGCTGTACTCCAGGGCATCGACCGGTCCCAGAGTCTGACCGGCTCTGGTGATCGCGGAAACCAGCGCGTCACGGTCACGGATGTCCGCTGGAAACTCCGCAGCCGTGACGCCCAGCTCGGCCGGCTCGCCGACCAGAACGTCCAGAGTGTCCTTGCTCCGGGCGATCAGCCCTACTTGGAAGCCGTGGCGGCCGAACACCCTGGCCACGCCCATCGGGCCGACGCGATCCGGATCAACCACAGCGTGAAGGGGGCCTGTTCGGCGGGTCGAGTGTTTTGAGCTTGGGGGAGAGGCGCTTGCTGCCGGGTCCGCAACCCCTGGCAGTCCGGGCCGTCGGTCAGCTCAGTCGGGCGTCGGCGTAGACGGCCATGGCATCGCGCTGGTAGACGGCCAGCCCGTCGGCGATCTTGTCGAAGTTCGCCCGCATCTGGGGGTCGTCGACATAGGTCTGGCCCAGTCCCTTGTACGCGGCCGCGCACGGGGTCCAGAACCGGCACACGCCCTGGTAGTGGGTGTCCATCTCGGTCTGCACCGCAGGGTCGGCAACCGGTGTGCCGGTCGCCATGAACTCCGCGATGCGGATCATCTGCGCCGTCACCTCCTGCTGCCACCGCTCCGTGTCCTCGGCGGTCATCGTCTCGACGACCTGCCGGGACTGCTCCCACGCCTCGGGCCACCGCTCCCGCACCTCGGCCTCGACCTCGGAGCGGGACGGCTCGAACCCCTCGAACAGGTTCTCCGGTCTGTTGATCTTCACCATGTCGTTGTCGTCCTTGCCTTCCTCGAGTTCGGCGATGGTGCGGCCGACCGTGCGGGCGAGCGTCTCGAGCCGGTCGCGTTCCGCCAGCAGCCGCTGGTGGTGCGCGCGGAGCACGGCCACCTGGTCGACCTGGCTGTCCAGGACCGCCCGGATCTCGCGCAGCCCCACGTCCAGCTCCCGCATCAGCAGGATCTGCTGCAGCCGCAGCAGATTGGCCTCCTCGTAGTAGCGGTGCCCGTTGCTCCCGATCCACGCCGGCGGCAGCAGGCCGATCTCGTCGTAATGCCGCAGCGTCCGGGACGTCACACCGGACATCCGGGCCACATCCGCGATCGACCAGGCCATTGCCCCGCCTCCCATCGCCGGGCCGGCCTCTCCGGCCCACGGAAAGAACCGTAGAAGTTGACGCAGCGGAAGCCGCAAGCCGGAACCTGCCTCCAGATCGTGAACCCCCTTTCTGCGGGGGTTCGCTGGTGGCCGAGGACGGGCGCGAGTAGGTGTGCTGACGGCGTCCTTGAGGCCGATGCGGGCGAGGATGACCTGGTGGGCGAGGGTCGTCTTGCCGACCCCGGGTGGGCCGACGATCATCAGGCTCTCGCCGGAGGCCCAGGCGGTCTGCTCCCGGGTGCCCCAGATCGGCTGGGTGTCGGCGGCCTTGGTGACGAAGTCCCAGCCGTTGGTCAGGTAGCGGGACAGCCGCCCGGTGCCGGAAGCGAGGGCGCGTGCGCGCTCGGTGCGCAGGTCGGCCTCGGCGGCGCTGCGTATCTCGTCCGGATCGACGCCCGGCTTCCCGGTGCGCTGGTGCCGGCGCACCGCGCTCTCGCGCAGGCGCCGCTCGCAACTGTGGTCGCGGGCTGAGCGGAGGCTGTTGCCGAGGAACTCATCGAGGTCCACACCAGGCCGCCTGCGGTGTACTGCAACCAAAATCTGCAACCACGGAACGGCGAAGGTCCCGGCCGCTGAGCGGTCGGGACCTTCGTCTGCCCTGATGGGCGGTGCGGAGGATACGAGATTCGAACTCGTGAGGGGTTGCCCCCAACACGCTTTCCAAATGTTCGTTCGGGGGTCCGGCGGGGGTCGTGGGTGTCCTGACCTGCGGCGGAGCATCGGGGGTGGCCCCGTTCGAACGGGGCCGGACGGACACGAATGAGACCAGAACTGAGACCGGGAGCATGGCTCTCAGGGCGTATCGAGGTTCACGCTGAGGCAGTTGTTTGAGTCCACCGCTACGCCGGTGGGGGTGGTGACGATGATGCCGTACTGGGCCCCAGCCAGGCCCCTCGCTGCGGTGCAGTGTTGGCCGGCGTCGCCGCCGGTGAACTCGATCTGCATCGAGTTGCGACGGTCGGCTGGGTTCGCTTCTTCGGGGTTGCCGGGCTGGATGTACGCCGCCTTCACACCCTGGAGGCGCTTGACCCACGTGGGCACTCCGGCCCCATAGCTGGGGGCCTCGGAAGGGGTGGCGTCACCGGAGCGAGGGTCTGTCGCCGTTGTTGGCGTTGCCTCCAAAGAGGGAACGGACGCTTCCACCGACGGCTGCGGGGCTGCCGATTTGGGCTCGCTGGTGTCGGTGTCGAAGAGCCCGTAGATCATTGCCAGGGCGAACACACCGGCTACTCCGGTGCCGAAGACCAGTCCGGTCCGGGAGGGCCGCGGCGGGGTAGAGGGCGTCAGGGGTGACAGCCTGTCTGGAGGGACGGAGAGCTCGCTTCCCGTGTTGAGCATACGTATCTCGACGTCGCCGTCGGCTGTGTAGCCGGTGACGTTGGCGCGGTTTCCCATGTACAGGACGATCGATCCGATCGGGAAGCTCTGTGTCGCGGGCATCAAAAGCGGAATCCTTCGGTGAACGGGCTGACTACTGGGGGAGACGCCCGGCATGCACGTCTCACGACGTTGCGGCCGGTGCGAACATCCTGGCTTGGCCATTGGACTGCTTGGACGGTTGCTGCCGTGAGCACCGTGTGGCCAACTGTGACGGAGAGGCGGCCCTGGCCGGGTGCCCTTGGACTAGGAAGCTAGTCGGCGGCGGTCCTCTGGACTGAGGAACATCAGGGGCGCTGCTCTCCATCTCCTGTTCTTTTGGCAATGGCTGGGCGATGGGAGGAACAGACCTGGCTGAATAGGCCCATGGAGATTGGTGAGCACTGGGCCTACTGCGCCAGGCCGAAGGAGCTGGGCGCCGCGGTTCGCCGGGTTGAGATTGTTCGGGTGGGTGGGAGCGGCAGGTCTGGATGGCTCCACGTTCGGTTTCTCGAAGGTGATGACGCGGGACTGCAGGAGTGGGTCAACCCGAGTTCTCTCGTGGCGCGCTGGGAGGACGTCGAGGCGTTCCGCGCGGACGACGCGCGCGAGCTCGCGCTGGCCGAAGCGTCGCGGGGCGTCCGAGGCAGCGCCGACTTCGAGGCGGCGCGGTTCATTCTTGGATTCGTCCGACCGAAGAGCAAGCTGCGCCTGCGACGCGGCGCTGCTGACGCCGGGATCTTGGAGATGAGCCGCCTCGACGAAGGCGCCAGGCTTGCCGGGATAGACCCCGCGGAGCTTCGGGGTGATCCGATGGTCCACGAGAATCGCGAGGGGCAGTGTCTGGCCGGGTGGCCGGTCACTGAACGGATCGCGCGTCACGTGGCGGGCCGGCTTGCCGACGACCTCCTCCCCGAGGTGGACCGCAGGCAGCAGGCCGTCGATCAGGAGCGCACTCATTCCTCCTGGTACTCCTACAGCCGCCGGGACGACCGCAAGCTGGACGCGGAAGCGGCCGTCCTGCGGACCGTCCGGGAGTGGTGCGGCCAGGACAAGGCGGATCGCTACGACGAACTGGTCGCTTTGCGCGACGAGGTCGTCCGGCTCGGGAAGCTCGTGGAGAAGTCGGTGAAGGCCCTACGCGACCGCGGGCACGGTGTCATCGCCTCCACCATTGAGCGCGACCTCGGGGTCCATATCTCCAGCCTTGGCCCAGACGTTCGTCGGTGAAGCCGTGCCACCGCTCCGGCTCCGGCTTGGGCGGATCGGCTTCCGCCTTGGGTTCCTCCTTCTTCGGAGGCTTCTCTTTCTCTGGCCGCTGAGGATGCCATCCATCGAGGAAGGGCCGTAGTTGGTCGCCCGTGGGCTCCGCGTGGAGGCTGTGGGCGGTCAGGCCCCTGCCGGCCACGGTCGGGTCGAGCCGGTCGGCCTCCGCGTTCCCCCACGCCGACCACTCGCGTAGCCGCCCGGCTTCGTGGGCGTCGTCCGAGACGGAGGCGGCCTCATCGAGCGCGGCGCAGAAGGCCCGCATCTCCCCGGCGGCCCGCCACTGCGCCAGGGCGGTGCCGAATCGGTCGACCCGTACGGCGTCCACTGCCTTGATCGTCGCGACGCTGACCGCCGCTTCCCACTCCTGCCGTGTACGCTCCTCCGCCTCAGCCTCCCGCCGACGGCGCTCTTCTTTTTCCTTGGCCTCTCGCAGGCGGCGCTCTTCCTCCTGCCGCTCCCGCTCCTCGTGCAGACGCTGCTGTTCCGACTCCCGCGCCAGCCGAGCCTGCTCCTCTTCCTCCGCGCGGGCCTTCAGCGCCCGGAAGATCGAGCCGATCTGGTCCTCCAACGGTTTCTTGGCTGTGTCGACCCACTCCTTCTTCCAGCCGTAGCGGTAGCTGCTGCTGTAGCCCGAGCCCTGGCTCACGAGCAGTTCCAGTTCGCCGGACGGTTCGAACCGGTGCGCTGGGGTGACCCGCTGCCAGTCGTACGTTCGTTTTCCCGGTTGCTTGGGCACGTACCGGACCTGCTTCTGCCGCTCACTGAAACTGATCTCGTACGTTCTGCCATGGACTGTGAGCAGCGGCCTCGGTTGCCTGCGCTTCTTCGACACCGCGATCTCGCCATACCGTGCGAGGGCCTGCTCGGCGAGGAGCCGAAGAAGGGAGATCACCCGCGGGAGTACCTCGTCCGAGATCTCGAAGGCGCTATGGTCCGCGGTAACTGCCGCGATCACGTCCTCGACGTCGGTGATCACTCGGCTGCGCGCCAGGCGGATCCGGTTCCATTCGGTGTCGTCCTCGCCCGTCACCCGGAGAAGGCCGAGGAAGAAGTCTCCCTTCGCCCGCCCGCTGTACTTCAGGTGGTAGCCCTCCGGCGCACACTGCCGCGCTGCGTCGAACGCCCGGCGATAGCGAGCCCGCTCCTCGGCGCTCGGGTCCGGGATCCGAAGGAACCGACCGGCCTTGTGCACCTCCGCGATTAAGGCCGCTCCGACCTCCGCTGGCGACTGCCGTGGCGGCTTCGCGGTACGCGTTGGTGCCGGCTTCGGCTCAGGTGGGGGCGCCGCCCGCCGGCGGGCAGGTGCCGCAACCTTCGACTTCGGCTCGGCGGCTACCGGTCGTTGCTTGCGCGGGGCTGGCTCGGGCCGGTCCGGGTGGTGGCCGTGTTCCAGGTAGAAGCGACCGTCATCGGTGATCTCCGCCTGCCACTTCCCACCATGCTTGGGCATGGTGATGAGGCCACGGCTCTTGAGGGCACGGGCGGTGACGGCGAGTTCCGGGCTCTCAGAGGTAACAGGATCCGTTCCCTCTCCGATGCGGGTGAGCAAGGCCAGCTGTCGATCGTTGAGCGGCGACCATCGGTACATGGTGACCGTCGTACCGGTCCCGCCGAGCGCCTACAACCAGAATGGTGATGTTCCCGCATTCTGCTGCCCGAGCGTCTCCACGACCGGACGGGCAGGTCCCCGCTCGAAAGGTGCTCGTCGTTGGCGTTGCCCAACTCCGGCCGCATGACGGCTGCTGCGTCGTTCCCGGACGACCCCGGACACTGAGACCAGAGTGTATTTAGGTTGCCGGAGCTGTTCGTGAGCCGGATGGAGCAGGTCAGGACGAGGAGCCTCCGGCCTGGAGGGCTTGGCCCGTGATGGCGGCGATGCGTTTGACATGGTCGCGCAGCCGGTCGAGCTCTGCGGTCAGCTGCCGGGTCTCCGCCGCCTGGGAGAGTGCGGCGATGATGGTTTCCCGGTGGCCGCTGGTGCCGAGTGCTTGGGCGGCACGGTTGACCAGCCTGGGGTCCAGGTCGAATGGGTGGGGCGGCTCAGGGGCTGGTGGGGGCGACGGGTCGGGGCGCCGGGCCGGAGTGCGCGGAACCGAAGGCACCGCGGGAGCAGGCATGGAGGCCGTGGGTCGTGGAGCCTCCGAGGGGACGGTGCCGGGGCCGCCGAGCACGGTGACCACGGGTTTGCGGTAGCAGACCGAGGTGCCGGTTTTTGTCGTGAAGATGACGAGTTCGAGGGTGAGGTCACAAACTGCCGGACCCTCTACTCGTTCGAGCTCTTCCAGCAGGTGGGGGATCTGCTCTGCCGCGTTCCAGGAACTTGTCTGGAAGTGAAATTCGCCGAGCGAAGGGTCTGCTGCAATGCGGAACACGAGGTCGATGGAAGGCATCGGCCCGCGCCCGCTCCTCGCCACCGCCTTGCGGTCCTGCAGCAGGGGAGGGCAGCCGCAAGGCTGCCCTTTCACCTGCGGCGGCGCAAGGAACTGCGAGCCGTCGCACTCGTGGACGACTCCTCTGCCGTCATGGAGGAGCATGCGAGCCGTCACCGCGTCGGGCCCTTCCATGAGGATGCGCACGGACTCTCGTTCCGTGAGTACCTCGTCGGAATGGTTTCCGCCGCTTTCGTTCGGTTGGGGCTGGCCTCCCAGAAGGCGTGCGACGCGGTCAGCCACGTGGGCGTCGTCTGTGGTCACACGCCATGTAGCCAAGGACTCAGGTCGCGTGCCGGACATCCGGCCTTGGCGGAAACGTCCGACTCGGGAGGCTGTGCTCTGCGTCATTTGGAACCTTCGGTCGAGCGGACAACGGGTGATCTCCGCCGTGTACCGATGACGCGGTGCAGGCGGCTGCTACAGGGCAGCACTTCTTATTGTGTCGGGCTCGCCTGCCTCGGTCGGTCCGTGCCAGCCAGGGATGGCGAGCACCGTGCCCAGCAGGCGCCTGCTGGTGAGCCAGTCGGTGCGGCCTTCGGCAACCGCCTCCCGTATGGCGGTGACCTCGGATGGATCGGGGGTGGAAGGGCTGGACAGACAGGCCCGCATGAAGTGCTTGAAGAGCTGGGGCAGCTGCTCGGGGCGGGTCCCGCTCTTCTCCTTGAGGGAGAAGAGCGGGAGGAACCACGTCTCGAAGGTCTGCTGGGTGATGCTGGCGGCCCGGTAGGCGCGGTAGACCGCCTGGAGATCGGCCGTGTGGCCGTACGGGAGGTGGCCGTGCAGGGCGTACTTCAGGCGGGTGCCTTGGTGCTCGCGGAAGTGCTGGCCGTGCGCCGCGATGTGGTTGGCGGCGTTCTCGGTGATGGTCATGACGGCCGTGTCTACCTGGTGCCGGCGGGCAGCGGCGAGGACGGTGGTGTGGACGCCGACCCGCGGGTCCAGGACCAAGCCGGGCAGGCTCAGGGGAGCCAGGTCGATGCCGTGATCGCGCGTACGGGAGATGATCAGCCGGCTGGGGGTGTTGGCCGCCGTGTTCCGTAGGTGCTTGGGCTGGGCGCGGTGGCTGGAGTGGATGTCGGTGCGGTCGAGGACCGGGCGGTCCTCCGCGAGTTTGGCGACGAGGTGCCGTGCGGTGCGCTCCTGGATGTCGGTGCTGCCGCATGCGGCGCAGGCAGGGGTGCCTCGGCCGGTCATGTGGTCGCACGCACGGCAGGTGGGGACGGTCTCGCGGCTGACCAGCACGGTGCCCGCACGGAGATTGTCCTCGATCATCTCCAGGGCAAGGGAGGCAACGGCAGGGTCGGCGTCGGTCATGGTCCCTGCGGGTGGCGTGGGCTCCGGAGCGTACTTGTCGGCTATCAGGAGCGCTTCGAAGGCGGGGCGGGGGACGGTCGTGCCTTCTGTTGAGCGGTGGCGTAAGTCCCCGTCGAGCGTGACCGTGTTCCACAGATGGGGTGCCGGCGGCGAGCCGAGGATGGCGTTGAGGGCTGCGGCCAAGCGGATGCCGACGGCCTTACCCGGCTTGGTATGGAATGTGAAGGGGCCGTTTTGCACGGGGCCGTTGAGGAAGAGGAGGTGCACGGGCTGCTCCTAGACAGGTGGAGTGAGCTGGCAGGTCTTGGTGAAGCGGTCGCCGTGCAGTTCGTACTGGAGGATGGCCGCGTTGGGCAGCTTGCCTTTGCGCTCTTCGGCGAGGAGTTCGGGCAGGGGCACGTCCTCCAGCAGGGAGCGGAGTGCCACGGCGGTGGTCTGATGGGTGAAGGCGACGACCGTGCAGGGGGTGGACAGGGCATCGCGGGCGAGCGCGGCGAAGTCGGCGGCGCGCCTGGTGACGCCCTCGGCCAGGGATTCGCCACCACCGGGAGCGGTCCAGATGTGTTTGCGGAGCCGACGGTCCTCGGCGAGATCGGGGTAGGTGTCGTACAGCTCGCGCTTGGTCATGTACGTGGCGTCGCCGTAGTGCTGCTCGTCCAAGAGAGGGGTCCGCCGCGGCCAGCCGTCGGGGAGAGCGAGCAGGGCGATGGCGGCGGTGTCGATCGCTCTGCGGTAGGTGGAGGTGTAGACGGCGGGTGCATGGTGGATCAGGTTGGGGAGGGTTTCCGCCAGCCATTGGGCCTGGCGGAAACCGCGCGGTGTGAGGCCGACGAGGTTGAGGGAGATGCCGTGGGCGGCGGCTCCGCTGTAGGGGCGGGGGTCCTGGTAGAAGCCGTTGTACTTGTCGGCGTTCTCCACCGATTCGGCGTGCCGGATGATCAACAAGGTCATGGATGGCCGGCTCCTATCCGGCGAGATTGGCGACATAGGAACCGCTGACGGTCCACGGTGTGAGCTCGATGCCGAAGCCGCTGCGCTCGCCGTCCTGGGTGTGGACGAGCTTGCCGGACAGGTGGACGGTGTCTCCCGAGCGGAAGGCGCCGGTGTAGGCGCCGAGGTACGAGCGCATGTGGGTGATCCGGCGGGCGAAGGAGTCGGGCTCGTCGACGGTGGCGCTGAGGATGGTTTTGACCTTGATCTCGTAGACCGCCGGAGTGGTCAGGCCCTCGGTGTGGTCGGTGATCTCGGCCAGGAGCGAGACCTCGCCGATCTCCTTGGAGGAGATCCGGGAGAAGGTCTTGTCGCGGTCGGCGCGGATGGGCTCGCAGTTGATGTGCGCGCCGACGTTGGCGGTGAGACCTTGGAACTTGCGACGCTCCTGCTTGATGAGGGTGTCGAAGGAGCTGCCCTCCATGTACTTGGCGCGGCGGATGTAGAGGCGGGTGAGGTCGTCCCCGTCGTACGGCCTGATGAGCAGCTCTTGCTGGAACAGCTCCTGCGCTGCCTCGTAGCCCTCGGGGCCGTAGCAGACGAGGTCGATGTCGGAGCGTTCGTTGTAGCAGCCGACCAGGAAGGACCCGGTAATGCCGATCAGCCCTTGGGCGTCGTTCGCGGTGATCCACTCGGTGATCGCGAGGAGGTCCTTGCCTGCGGGGTTGTCGGCGATGGGTCCGGGTTCCTCGTGGATAGCCACGAGGGCGTGACGGCAGGAGTAGTGGACGGCGATGTCGTCGCGTGGGATGCCGGTGATGACGCAGCCGAGGGTGTCGGAGTAGACGTAGCACTCGGGGCGGTTGGCGAGGATGCCGAAGGATTTCGACACCACGCTGTTCTGCCGGTAGGTCTGGCCGAACAGGCGCCGGTCGCCCTTCTCGTCGGGGTGGTACTTCACGTAGCCGAGGTAGTGGCTGCCCGGATGGCTGTCGCCGATGACCTTGAAGACGACCCCGTGGTGGTCCATCAGGTAGTCGCGGTCGCGGACGGCGGGGACCGGCCTACCGGTGCTCGTCTGCGAACTGCGCCAGGGTGGGGAAGCTGTTGGTGTCGATGGTGCTGGACGACTCATACTGATCAAGTCCCATCGCGAAGAGGGTGCGGCGGTACTGCCACTTGATGTGCTTGTCGTGCCGTGCAGGGTCGGTGGGCCGCATGAGGGCAAGGAAGAAGAAGCACTTGACGAGCAGGAAGTCGCCCAGGTGCTCGCTCACTGGCCGGCCGATCAGGTCGATGGTGGTCTCGTCGAGGGCGCTGCTGTAGGCCGTGCGCTGCGCGGGCGTGACGCTGTAGCCCTTGCCGCCCCCCTTGAAGGCCACGATGTCGAGTGCGGGGTAGACGTCGTAGCCGAGAGGGACGGGGCCGTGGTGCTGCCAGTCGATGACGCCTCTCGCCAGGACGTTCGGGAGCCCGTAGTCGAGGTGCCCGTGAACCATGGGCAGCGCCGCCATCCGGTCGAGGGCTTGCTTGACAGACTCATGGACCTGCGGGATGTCGAGGTCCGGGTTCTCTTCGAATACGTTGGCGGTGAAGGCGGCCTTCTCGAACCAGGCGGCTGTGGGCAGGGGGTGGGACGCCTGGGCTCGCAGGAGCCCGGAGGCAACGGTGGCAGCTTTGTCGATCAACTCGTCGCGGACTGCGCCATTTCGCTGAGCGTCGGCGAGGGCTTCATCGTGTAGTGAGGCGGTGCCGAGTGACCGCTCGATGACGAAGTAGCCTTCACCCTCCGCGCCGCTGTCGACGATCTCCGGAACGGGGTAACCGAGGCCGGCGGCGAGCCGCTGGAAATCGATCTCTTTCTGCAGATCCTCGCCCCCGGTTCGTTTGTAAAGGAGGCGGTCAGTCGACCTCCATACTGCGCCCTGCGTTGCTGTCCTGTTCTTGACGAACTCCCAGTCGCTCATCTATCCGTCCTTCCGTCGAGTGGGCTTCGGCCTGTTGCAGCATGAACGCCTGGATGCGCGGAGCCGACACGGAACTCGTGGCGACACCAGGCGGGATGTCGGTCATCGTCCTCCTCTCGGCTGCAAGCCCAGGAACTGGTCGTCGGCAGTCGGAGAGGGAGGAATTCCGGCCGAGCGTTCGGCCGTCCCCGTCTGGTCGACGATAAGAGTGCCGAGCGTCAATGCAGTTGCTATGTGGCCCGTGAGCCACATAGCAACGCACAGCCGCCCGATGGGATCGCCGTTCGCTGCACTGGAGCGATGGCGGCCGCTCACCACGCTCACCCGAGCCCGGATCACGAGGCGCCCCAGGGCACGAGGCACCCCCACGGCAACCAGCCGGACGACGCTTCGAACAGGATCCGGCGACGCTCGTGCTGCCCAGGGGTTCGGCGGGAGAAGCCGGGTATCGCCTCAGCCAGGAAGCCGCCACGGTCGCGGATCAGGACACCGAGGGACGCGAACTGCGCGGGATCGGCGGCGATGTGGGATGCGCCTCCGACGACGATGCCACGGATGAGGCCGGAGGACAGCGCGCCCGTCACTGCGGACCAGCCCGTTCGGGCATCCAAGGGAATGCTCGGGTCGTTGTCGGACCACACGCCGGCTACGTGCCAGTGGCGCGCGTCGGCGTAGTGGCGGGCGCGACGTTCGGCGTCGCGCGCTACCGCCGTCTCGGCGGCACAGGAGTAGACGGCGACGGGTACATGGCCGAAGCCGTCGGACGGGGTTTTCGGCATGCCCTCAGCGTTCCGCCAACGACGTGCCCGGGACAGACACGGCCCATGGCGGCGCCGCGAGGTCATCGGACAGGGGACTGCTACGCCACGTGCTGCGGGGTTCGGTCCACGCCACCGGGGTGCTACGGGGCGTGGCAGTCGCGCTGGCAGCGGCAGCTCAAGCTGCCATGGCTCGTGGCGGTCAGCGGACTCCGAGGGGAACGCCGGCTGCCTGGGCGATTCCGCGGAGGCGGCCGACGGACACACCAGCCAGGCGGGAGATGATCACGCCGGGCAACATCTGGTGGCGCACCCATCCCGGGGCCATGGCGCAGACGGCTTCGAGGGTGTCGGCAGCCTGCTCCCACCGTCGGCACTCCACATGGGTCAAGGCCACGTCGAGGCCGTAGCGGGCCCGGGTAGCAAGGGGCACGGTGTCGTCCAGCCGGACCGTATCCATGAGCCGAAGGGCCCTGGCGGTGTCGCCGAGGGCGACGGCGATGCTCATGGCCTGCGTGGCGGCGTACAGAGGTCCGAAAGGCTGGGCATGCAGACCACGGGCGTGCTCGGCGCCGAGGCGAGCGCCGACCGCATGCGCTTGGGAGAGATATTCGCGGGCGGTGTCCGCCGAGGCGCCACCCCGGGATGCGGACACGGCGGCGTTCGTCACGAGCTGCCCGTACACCGATAGCCGGTCGGGGTCGTGCTCGGACATCTTCGGTTCGATCCGGCCTGCCTGGGCGGTAGCGAGCGCGAACCCCTGCGTGGTTCGCCCGTCGCGGAGGTTGACCCATGCTGTGGTGGCGGCGAGGTGGGCGTCACGAAGGTCGTCCCCGGCCTGCACAGCGATCTGACGGCCGTAGGTGAGTGCTGCGTAGGCGAGGTCTCGCGAGCCCCAGACGTTCGCGGCCATCCCCGCGGTCTGGAAGACATCGGCCAGTACGCCGGCCGCGGCTTCCCGCTCGTCGGCGTCCGCGGCGTCGTATCGGGCGCGGGCCTCGGGGAGCAGGGCACCGAGCAGTGCGCCGAGCTCGGTGTACCGGCCTGCCCAGTAGGCGGCGTCGGCACGCTGGACCACAGCGCGGAGTTCTTCGACGGTGCCCGGTTCGGTGCTGGCGGGAATGCCGATGGCGGCATCGTGGGTGGCGGCCGACAGGGTGCGCAGGGCGGCTCGCTCGTCGCGGTCCATAGAGCGGCGGGGCGCCTGCTGGCCGAGGAGTACGGCGATGTCGGTTCCGAGGGTGGAGGCGATGGAGAGCAGAGAGGGGAGGGAGGCGGTCCCGCCGCGTTCCAGCTTCCGCACGACACCGACGGATACGGCGGCCGCTTCCGCTAACTGCTCCTGTGTCATGCCGCCGCGGAGAGTCTTGAGTCGCTCGGCGGTGCTGTACTCCGACCATTGCATGACAGCCACTCCTCATCCTGACAGGCCAGGCGTGGACCGTACCCGCTGTCGCCCGATTGCGAACACCCATAGAGACAGCAGGAGATGACGATCGGCTGGAACATATCGCTATGCGGGTAGGGCGGCGCTCACCCCCAGCAGCCCCTCCAGCTCGGCCACTGTGGCGGCCTCGTGAGTCGCGAGGACGGTGGTGATGCCCAATGCCTCGGCAGGCGGGAGGTTTACGGGATGGTCGTCAACGAACACGCATGCCTGCGGCGGGAGGCCGAGACGATCCAGCGTCAGCTGGTAGATCGCCGGATCCGGCTTTGCAATGCCAGCCGTCTCAGAGATGACGTGCACATCGAACAGGTTCCAGGCACCGGCATGCTCGTACGGGTCGAACGGATCCAGGCCGAAACTGTTCGACAGGAGCGCGAGCCGGTACCCGGCGTCTTTGGCAGCACGCGCAAGTGCGGCCATACGCCGAGCTGCGGGTACTCCGGCCCATGCGCGTCCCATCAGGTTCTCCGGCGCCACATCAGCACCGAGCAGGGCCGCGGTTCGCTCGTTCCACTCGGCCTGCCCGATCTCGCCGATCTCCAGCGCGGCGTACAGCCGTCGGCCTTCAGGGTTGTCATTGAGGGTGGCACGCCACGCCTCGGGGTGCAGCCCTTCCGACTCGCACCACGCGCGGTGTGTGGGGCGCGGGTCTGCTGTCAGAACCCCGGCGAAGTCCAGGATGAGCCCGCGCTGGGCTTGGCGGTTGGCGGTGTCCGTGGGCTGCGGCATGCTGCGTGCTCCCTCTCCATGGGCCTGTCGAAGGACGCTACCGCGTGGGGTGAGCGTGGGACGGTGAGACGTTCTGACCTCCGACCTGGCTCACCGCCCGTCGGCACCGCCACAGCCGGCTCGTCATCGCCTACACCGGGGCGCTCGTCGCGATCAGGTCTGGGCAAAGAAGAGCGGGTGCACGGTCAGCGAGCGCGGACGTGTGCCGGCGAAATCTGTGAGGCGTAGGAGAAGGTTCACTGACGTGGCGAAGGAGCCCTTCACGGCAGGTGAAGGGCTCCTTCGTGATTTCTCATGGAATCTCACCGTCACATAACTTCAGGCAATTCGCTGGCCAGATTGATCAATTGCCCTTTGGGTACGTCGGGGACGCGATACCCATGCCCGCGAACACGAGTTAGGAAATCTTCCGGTAGCTGGATGTGATAGTTCCGCACGTAGAACGCAAGATCTGCCCTCCAGACCCACTCGCCGTCGGTAGCGATAGACTCGCCGCTGAGGATTCGCTGGTCAGAACCAAGGACATCCCCGACAGCCCCCATCGCCAGGAACAGGTCTTTGCCGTTCTCTAGGTAGGCGAGAATGCGGGCCTCGTCCGGCTCGCCGGTCTCGCGTGCAAAGTCCTTGATCTTTCCGTCCGGGATCCCTGCACGCTCCGGCCAAAACTCCTCGAAATGTCCGAGAATCCTCACTACGACTTGCTCCTTGTTCTGGCCTAGTTAGCTACAGGAAGGAAGGTACGCCAGTATCCATCAAGGTAGATGGTGGGTTGCTGGGTGCCGAGGTCCGGCATCACACCGACCTTGTTGGTTGGCGCCATCACAGGAACGCCGAGTTCGTTCGCCACCTGCTGAGCCGCGGACACAGAGTCCACGCCTGCACCGTTCGTGCCGCTGTGGCACGAGACGAGTCTCACCGGCCCCCCGTCATAACTGGGATTATTCCGGATGGCCTCAGCGATCTGAACAGGGTGTGTGTCACCCCCTGAGAAGCTCTTGTCATGTGCGTTGACTCGACCCGGCTCGAAGAACCCGCGGTCATTGCCGTGAATCACCACATCGTGGTAGCCGGGCTTTGGCTTCACGAGGTCGAGATTCGTAAGCGTTGCCTTGTCGTATCCGATGCCGGTGCTGCCATTGCGGTAGTAGACGGGGTCCCCAGCGGCGAGATGGGCATCGCCAGGCGTTTTTGGTGGCGCGGGGATCGTTGACTCAGGATCCATTCGCGCCGTGTAATGTCGGCTCATCTCTGCCGACGTCTTGGGCACGCGCAGGTTGGTGAGCCCGGCCAGCTCGATCTCTTGGACGCCCTGAGCGCCTCTGGCGCCCCACGCCCTACCCACGCGAGATGCGGTACCTGCGCCGGCACCGAATGCTCCGCCGAAGAGCATGCCGCTCGTACCCGCGGAGCTCGCTTCCTTCAGATTGATTCCGTGTTGGTCACCGAGTAGGTTCCGGCCGCCCTGAGCGACGACCACGTCCACGGTGATGGCTTCGATCCCGCCGATGGCGGCGGTAGCCAGGACAGTTCCAGCGATCTCGGCGACGGTGGCAGAGACGGCGACGCCTGCCGTACTCGCCGCGGCGACGATCGCCTCAGTGGCGCCGACGGCGGCGACTTCGCTGATGCCGCCGGTGAAGAGGGCCAGGGCCGTACCGGCGACCAGGACCGCGCCGGCGATTTCCAACTCGTGCTCGATCTTCTTCTTCGCCTCGGCGACCTGATCGGCGTACTTGTCCAGGGCCTTGGCCATGTCGCGGGCGGCGGTGGCCACATCGTCGAGGTAGCCCTTGCCGCCGCCGTGGTACTTGCGCCAGAACTCGCCGAATGCCTCGATCGACTGTCCCTTGTTGTTATCGATCACGTCCTGGGCGCGCTTGTGGCAGGCTGCTGTGCAGTCCTCGACATCGTCCGCGTATGTACGCCAGGCTCGCGCGGCCTCCCGGAGTTCGTCCTCGTCGCCCTCCGGCCACCACATGCCGGTGAGGTCCTGGACGATCTCTTTGGCCTTGTCGGCAGCACCCATTACTGACCGCCCTCGAAGCCGGACTTGGCCGAGCGGTCTGCTTCATCGTGGTTGGCCGCCATGTCGTTCATGGCTTTGGTGACGCTGGACAGGCCCTTGACCAGGGCCGCAGCTGCCCTCTCGATCTGCGCCCGGTGCGGGGCGTAGGCGTGCTCGAACTTCTTGCCCTGCTCGTCACCACCCCACGGCTCCCCCAGCCCGTCGAGCGCATGTCGGAGCTTGGCCGTCGCCCGTTGCAGGGCGACAGACTCCCGGTGGAACGTTGGAGCGGCGGACTTGAGTTGGTCGGTATCTATGTCAAAGCCGTCGCCAGCCATGCCGTGCCTCCCCCTCGGCCGTGTACTCGTAACCCATCGCGAGCCGCTGACAGACTTCCGGCTCCCACGTAGTGACGATGGCATACGGCACTGACAACGGACCTGGTGCGGGCACATTTCAGCCACGATTCAACGCTGTCCGGCGAGCAGGTTCAGGGCGAGCATCGGGGACGTGATCGAAGGATCGACTTCTGACGCCATCGCCAGACCGTTGCAGGGCCTGACCAGCCATCCAGCAGATACCAGCTCACGGCGAACGTGTCATCAATTCCCTATCCAGAGCTGGCGATTGATGCCGAGCGCAAGCTACGCTCACGCACCCACAATCCCATAAACGCAGGTGACCCCGGCGGTGGTAGCACACCCCGGGGCCCGACACCGAAGAGGACTAGTCTTCGATGCGCATCAATCGTAGCGCGCGCACGCGCTACTTCACCGTCCTGGGCAACGAGGTCCTGCGGGACCGCCGACTCAGCTTCACCGCCCGCGGCCTCCTTGCCTACCTAGTGTCCCTCCCGGATGGCGCCCGCGAGGACGTCCGCACCCTCGCCGACAAGAACCCCGGTGTTGGCCGACGTGGCGTGGCCAAGGCCCTCGACGAGCTGGTCGAGTACGGCTACTACGTACGACGCACCGTCCGGGACGAAGGCAGCGGCCAGGTCCGCACCGAGACTCACGTCTACGACACGCCGCAAGCCGACGGCGGGGCACCGCTTCCCGCACCGGCGGGAACCGGCGAGGCGGAGGCCGGGAAGGCGGGAGCGTCCCCCAAGGAAAGCAAGAACCCAGAGCAAGAACCCACCCACCCTGCCCCGGGGCCGACGGGCGCCGAGCCGTCCGGTGGGCGGGCGGAGGGAACGGCTCCCACCGAGACCACCCTTGCTCCCATGTCTGAGGCCACGGAGCGTGGTTCCGCGCTGCTGTCCCGTCTCGGCAGCGTTGAGCCGAAGCTGGCGCTGAGCTCTGCCGACGCACTTGCCCTGGCACCACTGGCTGCCCGGTGGCTGGAGGCCGGGGTGTCCGAGTTGGAGGCCCGCTCACTCCTGGCCGATGGGCTACCCCCGGTGGTGCACAGCGCACGGGCGCTCGTCGCGGATCGCTTGGTGCGCAAGCTGCCGGCGCCTCGTAGCTGGCGGGATGCCGCCGCCCCGGCTGCCCCGCTGGTGGAGTGCGCCGAGTGCCGCGATCCTCTGCCCCGTGGCCAGCAGACCGGCATCTGCGCCGTCTGCGCGGGGGCGGCACTTCCTGTCACCGAGGCAGTGCCAGTCACCGAGACGGTGTCCGATCGTGTGGCGGCTCTGCGGACGGTGCTGCGTGCTCGGCCGGTAACTGCCACGGCCCGGGGTCTGCGGTGAGAGGCGGTCTCACCCACGACAGGCACGAACGCCCTTCAACACGCTGGAGAACATGATGGGTCTCTCAGGCGGTTGGCGTGGACGCCACCTCACGTGAGGTGGCGCACTAAGCGATCTACGCATGCGATCCGTTCGTACGTCACTTCAGAGGTGCGTTCGTTGGAACCGCCGGAGTGCGGGCGTCGCTCTCTGTGTGAGTTGTCCGCTGTCATTCAGCCCAGTCGTTTGACAGCGAACGCAGCCGTTTCGGCTGGCTGTGGTTATGAACCTAATCGCGTGCGGTGAAAGTGCTGGTGGGCAGCCCTGCCCGAGGGCGCTCTCGGTCACACACGCTCCATGCTCTGGTCGTCCTACAGGTGGTCGAGGGGTTCGGCGGCGTACGTGCCGTCGCCGAGCGGGGCATCGGTCAGCTCGAAGCGTTGGGACAGGCTGCCGACCCGGCGGGTGACGACGCTGCCGGGGGCCCGGGTGGTCTCGTAGTACAGAGGGGTGCCGTCGGCGCCGGTGGTGCCCAGCAGACTGAAGCGGCGCAGCACGCGGGGAGGCGTCGGGGTGGTCCGGCGACGCCGGTAGAGCCAGCCGGCTGCGGCGGCGAGACCGGTGACGACCAGACCGACTGCAGTCGGAATCAGGAACTTATCGAAGAGCGCGGACACGGCGGCATCACTCCTGCGAGGCGGGTAGGGCCCGCCACTGCGACGGGCCGCGCCGACCATCGGGCAGGCGGGGGTTAGCCGCGCAACCCCCGTTCATCTTGCTCCTCCGTCCGGGAAGTTGGGTGCGGTCGGCGGATCGTCGTACAGCGCCCTCGGTGCGTCAGCGTCGGCCGCCCAGCTTGGATGCACGGCGAACGCGGACGGTGCCTCCTCGTCCCAAGGGGGCCGGGATGTGGTGGCGTCGTAGTGGGCGAGGGCGGCGCGGAAGACGGGTAGATCCTCACCGGACATCTCGTAGGCCGATGCCTGCCGCCATCCGTCCTGTGGGCCGCCGCCGTAGACCACAGTGACCGGCGCCTCGGTGCCATCGGGCCACCAACCGTGCTTGACGCCGCGCTTGAGGGCGTAGGTCAGGGCCACGGTGGGGCCGCGGAGTCCGCGCGAGAACGCCTCGCGCAGCACGGCGGCCTCCAGATGGCCGTCGGACTCTACGACCAGGCGCACGAACAGGCGGGCGTCTTCATTGAGTGTGTTCAGGAAGACCATCGCCCTGTCGACGTCCCATGCGGTGTCGACGGAGACGGCCAGTTCGTCTCGATGCTCGGCGAGCAGGTCGAGCAGTTTGCGCTCGAACTCCTCGCTCGCGCCTTCAATGGTGATCCGCACAAGAACCTTTCCCCGCAGCACTCTATGTAGTCTCTATCGATCGCTATAGTGTTACGGACTGGAGTTTGGGTTGTCTATAGCTACGACGTAGTGGTCTATAGGTCGCCAGCTTTTTGCGGGCGGGGCATGCCGGATTCGGCAGGGCTCGGTTCGATGGCAAAACGACTGGGTTCGATGTCAACGGACATGAGTTCGCCGGGGGCAGACGGGAAAGATCCCGCAGGGACTGGTGCGTCGCGGCAACGCATGTCAACGTACAACGCCTGCCGGAAGACCCACCCCGAGCCCACGGAGGCGCCCCTGTACCCGCACTACCCCAGCGACCCCTTCCGTCCCGATTCGCAGGGCCCGGTTTACTGGGTCACCCCGCGCCATCTGGCCGGTGACGACGGCGCCCTCGCCGAGCGGATCGGCGACACCTTGGTCGACCTCGGCTGGCGCATGTGGCCGACCTCCCGCAATACCCTGCTGTATGTGAGCCCGAATGAGCTGTGCGGGGCCGAGTGGATCCTCGCCAGCTATCCGTTCGAGCTGGGCGGACTGCCCGTTGCCTGGCAGCTGAGCGTCCGCCCGCATGCCGCCTCCGCGACGGCAGACTGGAACGCCTACTTCACCGCTGGCGTCCCACACGAGGCACTCGGCGACCTCCTCATTGCGATCGACGCTCGCGAAGCGCCCGACGCCGGATTCGAGGGGCCGGAGAAGGTCGTCACCGCGCTCAGCGCCCGGGGCTGGATCCGTGACGTGGACCGCCCCCGAACCGCCGCCACGGACCCGGGGTTCTCCTGCAGCGTCTCCTTGGAGCTGCAGCCTCCGCTCGTCCAGGACGCCGACCCGCGCCCTGACCTGCTGGGCTGGCAGGCGTGGGCGGAACCCGTCCTCGGCGGCCCGTACCTGTGGTGCGCCAGCTTCAGCGCCAGCGTCCCCCATGACCTGGTCGCCGCATTCGCCTCCTCACTCGCCTCACCCATCCCGGTGCCCCGCCGCACCGTGCCTGAGTGCGCCGAGGGTCGGCTCCAGGTCGTCCGCCGCAGCTGACGACTCGCGGCCTGGAGCGGCTTGTGCTGCTCGTCGCTGATTTCCCTGAGCTGCCCGTTCCTGTACCTGTCAGATGACTGAGATGGAGTCTTCATGTTCCGACGACGTGCTCGTGCCGACCGTGACTTCCGTGAGGCCCAGCGTGCGGGCCAGGCGATGCTGAGGATGCTCGCCGAGCTGCCCTGTCCCATCTCTCCTGGCCAGGCCGCCGCTACGGCCCCGGCGGTGCCGGAGTCGGCGGCGACCGACTTCCTGCCGCCTGACTTCAGAGCGCCGTCCCTGCAGGACGTCGACGGCTTCATGATGCGCTGGGAGCAGCCGCTCGTCGTTGACGGCGAGGTCCGCCAGTGCCCCGAGTGCGACGCGTATCGGGACTGGATCGTCTTCAACATGCGTGACGGCTCGATCTGGCTGCGCTGCCGGGACGGCCACCAGACCAAGGAACCGCGTCTGGATCCGGCCTGGTACAACCGCCACTCCGGGCCCGCCGACCGCTACCACCCCACCCTCGAAGACGGGCTGCGCCACCTCGGCCACTGAACCCCACGCCCCCTTCCCCTGCCCATCGCCGGCGCCCAGAGGGCCGGCCCGGTCAGACCGTCCGCTCCACACCAACCTTGGGGTTTCACTTGCGTCTTCGCACCACGACCGTCCTCAGCCTGAGCTTCTTCGCCCTGACCGGCTGCTCCGTCGGGAGCACCCCCGTCACGCATCCGGCGCCGTCGGCTGCCATGCGCTCAGACAGCGGGAATGCCCCGGTGTCTGAGCCGTTGTCCTCGGCCGCGTTGAGCAAGCGGCTTCTGGACGAGAGCGACGTGGGTGAGGGATATGCCCGCAAGCCGGGGCAGCCCCAGCGGCACGACGACGTCACCGTGACCGACTGTCCCGCGCTGGAGAAGCTCGGAGGCGAAGCAGCAGCCGGTGGCAGCCTCGCCTTCCCCCGCAGGGCGAAGGCGTCCTTCACCTATACGGGCGGCAGCGGCTCGGACGTGTCCGAGGAGCTGTACAGCGACACCGAGGACAAACTCTCGACGGGCGTGGGCCGGATCTTCGAGGCGATGACCTCCTGTCGCACCTACCAGGTACTGGTCGGCAGCACCCCCGTCACGGTCACGACCCAGAATGCGCCCGCCCCACGGTTGGGTGACGAGGGGTGGAGTCAGCTGCTGACCTTCACCGTTGGCCGCCGCAGCAGCGTCGTCAAGCAGACAGCTGTGCGTACCGGGACTGTGGTCGTCGTAGTCTCGGGCAGCCCCGGACTTGTCGACGCCCACGTGGCGAAGGCCGTCGACAAGGCACACCGCGCGGGCTGAGCCCACCTCCCCTGGAACTATCGTGTGCCTTCGGCGCACGTGGCGACTGCCTTCTGTAGGCCGGTGAAGTCGGTCTCCAGCGGGTTGAGGCGCTTGAGGCTGGACGGCCTGATGCTCTTCTGGCTAGGGCACCGCTCGTCCAGGACACGGGTGGGTAGAACGTAGAAGGTCCATTGGTCGAGGTCCAAGGGGTTGAGGGTCTGCTTGTCATGGTGGTGCAGCAGGCAGAAGACGTACACGTCTGAGCGACGCAGTTTGTCGGGCAAGACGGTGTTGGTCTGTGGGCACCAGCCGGAGGTCGGTTCGATGTTGAACGAGACCTCCGATGGCTTGGACTGCGCCCACGACTGCAGGTAGGCCGTCGACTTCACCTCGACGCGCCACTCTTCGGGCGTAAGGATGTCGACGGTGTCCCATTCAGTGCGGGTACCGGTGGCGGCGCCCAGTGCCGTGGCCACGAGGTACTCGGCCAGGATGCCGCGCATGGTGTTGTTGGCCAGGTCAGAGCATGCCCAGCTCCAGAACTCGCCGAGCCTGCCCATGGTTTCGCCGTTGGCCCGTATCGGCTCACTGCCGCTGCGGCGCGTGATGATGAGCGGACCAAGATCGGCGGTACTCATACTGTCCTCCTGACGACGGCCTCGGGCGAGTGGTGCTCAGCCTGACAGCAGCCACTGACAACGGCGTTGAGCCCGTCGAGGGAGCGTGGGGCGCGGCCAGCGGAAGCCGTTGAGCAAAGACTGCTGACGGGCCCGACCTTTCATGGTCGGGCCCGTCAGCTATATGCCGCCTACTAGCCGAGCTCCACCAGGGGGATCGGCGTTCTTGCCGCGATCAGCGCCGAGGTGCGCCTGGTGGTGACGGCGTCGGCATCTGCTGTGCGGCGACCAGCTGATCGTCGGCGAGGTTGGCCCGGGTGCCTTCCGGAGCCGGGATGTATCCGGGGAGGTCTGCGGTGCGGCGCAGGCGCCAGACGAGGACATCGCTGACGGAGCCGGCGGTGTCCAGTTCCCGGTGAGCGGAGTTCTGATGTGCCTCCGTCGACGTGTGGCTGTCAGTCCTGTCCGTGTTCGGTGCGGTATCGGAAGGGGTCTCGCGCGCGGAGGGCCTCGACCAGGCGCGCGCACTCTGCGTAGTCCTCGTCGGCCATGAGGGCGTAGACCTCGCCGGCGCTGCACAGGGTGCCGTCGGGGAGCTGGTCGACGTACTTCGTGAACAGGTTGACGAGGGCTTCCTGCATCGCCTGGCGTTCGCGCACCAAGTCGTTCTCAAGCCGCTTCTGGGCGTTCGCGGCGTCTATCTCTTCCGGGGTGCAGGTGTAGATGAGGTCGTGTTCGGCAGCGGTGAATGGGCTCCCGCCACGGCGGTACAGGTGATCGGAGTCGCGGCGGGAGGCGTCGACGTCGGTGAGGAGGACGACGACGTCGGGGCGTACGGAGAGTTCGGGCATGGGCTACTCCTTGTGCGGTGTCGTGTGATCGGCTGGTGCTGGTGGGTGGTTCGGCATGGTGTCGGCGGGTGGTGCTCGGGGCATGGGATGCGCCTTGGTCCGGGGAGGTATGGGCTAGGAGGGGCAAGGGACTTTGTGCCGGGGCGCCGGACGGAGGCCGGCGTACGCGCTCTCGGCTGACGAGCCGGCACCGAGGGGAGTGGCGTGGGGCGTCATGAGCCGCTGCGAGGTCCGTTTGATGCGCCTGGCGAGGATGCGCTCGAACTACTCCCCCCAGCGGCCCACGCGGAACTGATCACCGTCGTCGTGCAGGCGACGCCTTTGGAGCGGGGACGGCCGCTGCCGGATGGACCGTAGGAACGGGGCGCTGTACAGCGCTGCGGGCTTGTGCGGCACGGGCGCGGGGGCTGGGTGCGTGGCGTTCGCCGAGGCGCTGAATGCGCCAGGTGAGGACTTCCGCCGGTGAGCGGGCATCGTCCAGCGGGCGTTGCCCGGCTGCTTGTCGGAGCAGGGTGGCGGGGTCGTGCCCCTTGCCCTGGGCGTCCGCGAGCACGGCCGCCAGTGCGCCCCAGGCGGCCTCGTCGAGGATCTGCTCAGCGTAGGCAGGCACGGCCTTGCGCAGGTGCTCGACGTAGCGGCGCGTGACGTCGGCGGGCGGCTTGCGCTCGGCGAGTCGCGCCAGCGGGGCCGGTGCGGCCCGCCCGTACGCGGCCTGGAGGTGGAGCAGGGTCTGCTGGGCCGCGGCGACCTGCTGGTCGTGGTGGTGCAGAGCGCTCTGGCGGCGCACGGCCATGACCGTGAGGATGGCGGCGTCCATGAGCATGGCCACGAGGCCGTCGTCGGCAGGGTGGGTACGGATGGTCTTCAGAGCGCCGCGCAGCGCGCGGGCGTGCTGGTGGTCCACGCGGGCACGGGTGTTGACCGCGTACTCGAAGGCGAAGGCCGCCTTGCGCAGCTCAGCGCGGATGTGGGTGGGGGCGAGGGCGGGCAGGGCGTAGAGGATCTCTCCGAACGCCACCAGATGTGCCGAGGCGGGTGTGGGGTCGTCCTGGGCGAGGTGGTGGGGGATGCGTTCGATGGCGGCGGTGGCCTGATGCCACGGGTTCAGCCGGGGCCGGCCTGTCGGCTGCGGTGCTGTGGGTTCGGTGGCGGCGAGGCGTTCTTGGATCTTGGGCAGGGACAGGTCGGTGGCGAGACTGGTGCCGGAGTACCAGATGGGTTTGCCGTCGGCGTTGGTGTCGCCGGGCAGTGCGACCTTGTAGCCGTTGATGTCGCCGGAGGGCAGGGTGCGGGTTTCGACCTGCAGGCCCGCATCGGCCAGCAGGCCCAGGAACCCCTCCACGCTGTGGGCGTGGGAGAGCGCCGTGCGCACCGTGAGGCGCAGCTGTTCGCGTACGGCGCGGCTGTGTCCGTTGCGGGCTGCCTTCTCCGTCTCCGCGCGGGTGGGGCGCTTGGCGGCGGGCCAGGCGTCTTTGTCGCGGTTGACCTGGTGGAGGCCGAAGTCTGTCTCGATCTTGGTGAGTTCGGTCATGGCGCGGTGGTAGTCGTTCCAGTTGCGCGGCGGGCGCAGGTCCCCGCGCATCTTGGTGGCGACGATGTGGATGTGGTCGTCCGCGTGGCGCACGGCGACCCAGCGGCAGCCGTCCGGATCACCGTCGGGGGCGATGCCGGTGGCGTCCAGGACGCGGCGGGCGATGGTGGCCCACTCGGCGTCGGTCAGGGTGCGGTCCTCGGGAGCGGCGCGCAGCGAGCAGTGCCACACGTGACCCTCCGGCGCCTGGTCGCCGGCCTGCTGCACGCGCAGGTCGAGGGCCTGGACAAGCTGGTTCATCCGCTCCTTGTGGCCGGGGCTGCCCTTCGGGCCGGGGTCGGGGGCGAAGCCGTCCCAGGAGGCGACGATGTGCTGGTCGGTGTGCTCGTTGGCACGGCCCTTGTCGAACAGGTAGATCAGGACACCGCGGGTGTTGCTGCCCGGCTTGACGATGTTCGCGATCACGCCCGGCCCGTCTTCTGCTCGGCCGCCCGGAACGCGGCCTCGTCCACGGCCCGCACCGCGTCCCGGGCAGTGCCCAGTAGCCCCTCCGTCCGGGCGAGTATCGCGGCGTCCACAGGGTGGGGGTCACCCTCGGAGTTGAGGCGGCGGGCGATCTGGTTGACGTTGTTGCCGATCCGGGCGATCTGCGTGCGCAAGGCTGCGAACTCGTCGATCACGTCGTCGTAGACCGTGCGCTGGTTGGGCAGGTGCTCCTCGCCGTTGACGAAGGCCATGACGACCGCGCCGACCAGGTGCGCGCCGGTGATCTCCAGCGACTTCGCCTTGGCCAGGATCCTGGCTTTCTCATCCTCGCTGTAGCGGGCGTCGACACGGTCTTCGCGCCGGCCACAGCTGCTGGCTTCGCGGCGACGGGCGACACGGTAGAGCGCGGCATCATCGGCAGCACGCACAACGGCAGATGACAGTTGCTCGGCGTCATCAGCGTCACCCACCCCCTCCTGCTCCGGCGCGCCCTCGTGCCGGAGTGCCTCCTCCGCCACCCCCGGGGCGGAGGAGCCCGCGTCGGACCGGCCCGTGGACGGTCCGACGCCATTGCTTGCTGCGCGTGTGACGGGTGCGGCGATCGTCTGCTCTTGGGGCGTAGAGAGTTCGGGGTGCTGGTCGCGCACGACGGGATGTCCTTGTGTCGGGGTTACAGGGGTCGGTGGGTTCAGGCTGAGCGCGGTTGCGTGTGGAGCTTGGTGAACTGCTCGGCGGCGAGGTCGAGCAGATCCACCAGACGCCGCTCAGGGAGGCGGGCGGCGGTGGTCAGGACGTCGTCGATGCGCGGATCGAGCGTGCTGACGGCATCCAGCCCGGCGGCGCGGGCGACAGCCAGGCGCAACTCGGCCTTGAGCCAGGCCCAGTGCTCGGCGGCGGGCGCCGGGATCCCGTCACCGACCGCGCCCCTGAGACGGCTCAGGTAGTCGCCGCCGGCGGACAGGATCTCGGGCAGGGGGATCTCGTCGCAGGCCATCCATCGGCCCTGTTCCAGCAGGGTGAGGATGGCGCAACGCAGCATGCTCATCTCGTCGCGCTCCGGAGCGGTGCAGATCGGGCAGGCGTCGTAGTTGCAGGTCCAGGCGGACACGGTCGAACGGGGCATGGCAGACGGGCCTTTCAGCGATGGGTAGTTGGAGGTTGCGGGAGGGCAGCGTTCAGTGGGGGTGGCCTGCACGGGCTGAGTCCTGGCGCTCGGCCTTGACCGCGTTGACGACGCTCTGGGCAAGGTCGGTACCGACGTGGTGGCCGTCGGCACGAACGACTGCCTTGAGGGAGTCACGCGAGAGGCGCCCCGTCTCGCGGTAGATGCGCTCCGCGTACGCGCTGAGAGCATCCCGCGGCAGGTCGGGCTTGCGACCCGGGCGCCTCGGCTCCGGCTTCTCGCCCGGATCGGCATCCGTGTCTGTGCCCGTATTCGCCACCGCGCCTGCCTCAGTATCGGATTGAGGGCAGACGACGGATTCTGGGCGATCCGACTGGTGTACGCCTTCATTGCCCGGATTCGGCATAGCCTCCGGGCACTCGGGCTTTGCCCGCTTCGCCACGGCAATGCGGGACTGGCCGACTCGGGCACCGGGCGTCTCCCACCGTTCGGGCAGCGGGAGCGAGGCCAGTTGGGTGGCCTGTTGGCGGGTGCCGAGTTTGCGCAGCAGCAGCTCGTCCTGGAGGGGGTCGCTGTCGACACCGGCCCGCTCCAGAGCGTTGTGCAGGCACCGAGTCGCGCGCTGGCCTTGCCGTCCGGTCCGCTTCTTCTCGGTCATTGCCTCGATGCGGAGGATCAGCGTGACGGCGCGGCTCAGGGCACGCTCGCGGATGAGCTGTGCGGCATCGGCGTCATCGTCGGCGATGCCGAGGTGGGCCAGAAGCCGCTCGCGGGCCTGGCGCGCGAGGACCGCGGTGAGGCTGCGGGAGGTGGCCCGGGGCGTGCGGTGGCGCAGTTCGATGCCCATGGCCAAGTGCCAGAGCATGGCAGCCATGACCGGACCGATCAGGGCACGGACCGTGCCGCCGACGGGACCCGACTCGGCATAGGCGGGAATGATCTGCACCCCGGTGATGACCCAGACCAGGATGCCTGGCAGGCCCGGTTCCCTCTTGTCGCTGTGGAGGTTCTGCCGAGCCATGAGCGCGGTGGCGAACAGGGCCAGCTCGGCGGTCGCGAACATCGCGGCGCGCTCGATCGTGCTGCCCATGTCCAAGTAGTCGGCCGCGAACCGCCAGCCGGTGTCGGCGCTGTAGGCGGTACAGCCGACCGCGGCCAGGGCGGCGACCGGTACGGCCGAGGTTCGGCGCTTCCCCTGACCGTCGTGGCGGCGTCGGCTTCGCGGGATCAGCCATCCGCCGAGCAGCCCGACGGGCACGAGCAGCAGCGCAGCCAGAGCAGGGGAGATGGGGGACATGCGGGTGGTCTCCAGGAGGTGAGGCAGAGGGGAGGGGCGGCGTTCACGGCGGGGGCGTACACGCGAGCCCCCCTCTAAGGGGGGTCTCGCGCGTGAACGCCTGGGCGCGTGTACGGCGTGCACGGTCGCGTGACCGTCTGACCAGGGGATTCGTCATGGCCGTGAACGCTCCGGCCGCTATTCGGGCCGTGTACGCGCAGGGGGGTGCGTGTACGGGTGCGTGTACGGTCCTGGCCCTGGCGCAGGGGTCAGGACACGACGCCGATGTGGCGTGCGGAGGCGTGGTAGCGCGTCTGCTGACCGCCGCCGTTGCCGCCTGCGGCGCCTTCGGCCTTGGTGGCTAGTCCGGCCCTGACGAGCCGTTCCAGGTGGCGCCGTGCCTTCTCGATGTCGGCGCGGCCCGGCTCCGGCTCACCGGCGAGCACCTCGGCCATTTCGCGTACGGTCAGTCCGCCGCTCGCTGCACGCAGGAGCGTGACCGGATCGAGCGTGGGGTCGACGGTGCTGGTGCCGTGCTCGTGGTCGTGGATGACCTGGAGCGGGCCGATCTCGCCGGTCGCGAGCTTGAGGTGGTGGATGGTGACGGCCAGGTCGCCGGGTTTGCCGTTGATGAACAGCACGCTGCCGGTGCCGGAGGTCAGCCAGGTGGAGCCGTAGACCTGGTCCAGGGCAGGGCGTTGGGCCTTGGGGCTGTCGGCGCCGGATTTGCGCTGGTGGTGGAGCTCCAGGACCTCGACGCCGTTTTGGAGGGCGCGTCCGCGGGCGTTGTTGTACGCAACCGCGAGGGCGTCGTCGACCATGGTGCTGACGGCGTCTTTGAGGCTGTCGATCACCAGAGTGTCGGCTTGGTGAGCGGCGGCGAGGTCGGCGAGGAGGTCGGGCTCCTTGTCGAGCGTGGCGGGCAGCGGGCCCTGCCAGACGGCGAGCCGGTCGCGTAGCGCGGCCTCGTGCTCGTCGCTGACTCCGCGGGCGAGGGCCCGGGCGATCTGGGTGGGCCGGTCGATGGCCAGGTACAGCACCCGCTTGCCCGGGACGACCGGCATACCGAGGACCGAGTCCTTGAGGCCGATGCGGGCGAGGATGACCTGGTGGGCGAGGGTTGTCTTGCCGACCCCGGGTGGGCCGACGATCATCAGGCTCTCGCCGGAGGCCCAGGCGGTCTGCTCCCGGGTGCCCCAGATCGGCTGGGTGTCGGCGGCCTTGGTGACGAAGTCCCAGCCGTTGGTCAGGTAACGGGACAGTCGCCCGGTGCCGGAAGCGAGGGCGCGTTCGCGCTCGGTGCGCAGGTCGGCCTCGGCAGCGCTGCGTATCTCGTCCGGATCGGCCCCCGGCTCCCCGGTGCGCTGGTACTGGCGCACCGCGTTCTCGCGCAGGCGTCGCAGGTCCGCTTTGCGCCGGACGATGCTGGCGTAATAGGCGGCGCTGCCGGTCGTGGTCGCGGCGCCGACGAGCTGGTGCAGGTAGGTGGCACCACCGATCCGGCTGAGTTCCCCGGTTCCGGCGAGGTACTCGGTCAGCGCGATCGGATCTGTGGGCGCGTCATCGGCGTGCAGCGCGAGGAGAGCGCGCCACACCGTCTCGTGTGCGGGCCGGTAGAAGTCGGCACCATCCAGCACACCGCGCACCTCGTCCACCGCGTCGCGGTGGAACATGCACGCGCCCAGGACGGCACGCTCGGCATCCACGGCGTGCGGAGGCTCACCACCGAGACCGGCGTACCCGCCGGCCTCGGTGGTGCCGTGACCGGATGGATTCTTTTGTCGCGGGGCCCTACTCTGGGCCATGGAGCTCCTTACCCGGCAGGCCATATGAGGCGGCAACCTCGGTCGGCCGGTTGGATCGTTCAGGGATGGGCGGTCATGTCGAGGACTTCGCTTTGGCCCCTGGTGTTCGCAGCACCGGGGGCTTTCTGCGTCTTGGCGTCCGCCTCCGTTCGGAGGTGGACGACCACCATACCCAAGAATTTCGGCAATGCAATGAGTTGCATTTCGCTCTGCAATCCGGTTCACTCTTGACCCTGGCCACAGCGCTCCCTGCTGTCGCCGAAGGGAGGTGTGAGTGAGCAGCGAGGAAGGTGCGTCGCGCGCCGGCCCTGGCCGCCCGGAGCCGGAGGACAACGTTGCTGCGCGCATCAAGCTGGAGCGCGAAGCCCGTGGCTGGAGCACCGTCACCCTCGCCGAGAAGATGGCCGAGATCGGGCATCCGATCAATCAGTCAGCCATCTGGCGCATCGAGAGCGGAAAGCCGCGACGCCGGGTCAACCTCGACGAGGCGCTCGGCTTCTGCGAGGTGTTCGAGATCTCCATGTCGGACCTCACCGGGCCTCCGCTCAAGATCAGTGTGGCTGCCCGGCAGCTCATCCGCCTCTTCACGGAGAGGTCGAAGGAGTACCTCGCCCAGAAGGACGCGCTGGACCGGTTGTACCAGGAGGTACGCGAAGCCCGACTGGCGCTATTCGCCTACACGGACGACCACCCAGAGCAGAGTGACGAGATCGAGGAGCTGCTTCGGGCCCACCAAGCCGCAGAGGACGAAGCCTGGGCCAAGCGCACCCACCCCGCCTTTTCCGAGCTCAGAAAGCAGGGCAAGCTGCCCCCTCCGCTGACCTGAATCCCCGTTACGGCCGTCCTCGGTGCTGCGAACGCCGAGGAATGCCCCGACGGTGCAGAACCCAACACCGCCCATCCCTGACATCACCACCGGCCTGGTCAACGGGGGTTGCCGCCCCCGCGACCGCGTGCGCCGGGGAGGAGTTCCTCTTGCCGCAGTTCCCCCTGCCCGTTTCCCAGATCGCCCACGCCCTCGGCGTCCCCGAGGACGCCCTCTGCGCGCTCATAGCGCAGAGCGGCGACTCCGCAGGCGATCCCACCCTGGTCGGCCTCACCGTCGCCGAGGCCGCCCGCCGCATCGGCATCGGCCGCACGAAGCTGTATGAGTACATCGCCACTGGAGAGATCGCCTCGGTGAAGATCGGCAGCCTGCGCCGCATCCCTGCCGAAGCGGTCAGCGAGTTCCTCGCGAGGCGCATGCAAGCCGGAGACCGGCGCCCGAAGGCCGCCGACTTCGACACCGCGGCCTGAGGGGGCGTACATGGCACAGCCCCGAAAGCCCCAGACGTCCCGCCAGCCGAACGGCGCCTCCTCCATCTACCTCGGCAAGGACGGCCGCTGGCACGGCCGCGTCACCGTCGGGGTCAAGGACGACGGCACCCCGGACCGCCGCCACGTCAGCCGCAAGACCCGCGCCGAGGTCACCAAGGTCGTACGCGACTTGGAGAAGCAGCGCGACTCCACCGGTGTCCGTAAGGCCGGGCAGACCTGGACAGTCAAGACCTGGCTGACCCACTGGGTGGAGAGCATCGCAGCACCCAACGTCGGCGAGAACACCATCGACGGCTACCGCGTGGCGGTCTATCACCACCTCATACCCGGTCTGGGCGCCCACCGTCTGGAGAAGCTGGAGCCCGAACACCTGGAGCGCTTCTACCAGAAGATGCAGGCCAACGGCAGCGCCGCCGGAACGGCTCACCAGGCTCACCGCACGGTCAATACGGCGCTCAACGAGGCCGTACGTCGCCGCCACCTCAGCATCAACCCGGCCTCTATCGCCAAGGCCCCCAAGGTCGAAGAGGAGGAGGTCGAGCCGTACTCGGTCGAGGAGGTCCAGCGCCTCCTCATCGAAGCGGGCAAGCACCGCAACACCGCCCGCTGGGTCATCGCCCTCGCGCTCGGCCTGCGCCAGGGCGAGGTCCTTGGCCTCAGGTGGGAGGACGTCGACTTCGAGGCGGGCGTGCTCCTCGTACGCCGAAACCGCCTGCGGCCCCGCTACAAGCACGGCTGCGGCGACAAGTGCGGACGCAAGCCCGGCTACTGCCCGCAGAAGATCAACACCCGGCGCGAGACAAAGGACACCAAGACCCGCGCCGGCAAGCGCACGATCGGCATTCCCGAGCAGCTGCTGACGCTGCTGCGCCGGCACAAGGAGGCGCAGGCGCGCGAGCGAGCCCTGGCCCGTGACCTGTGGGTAGAGAAGGGGTACGTGTTCACCTCGCCGACCGGTGAGCCGCTCAACCCCAACACCGATCACCACAGGTGGAAGGGCCTGCTCAAGGCGGCCGGTGTCCGCGAGGGCCGCCTCCACGACGCCCGCCACACCGCCGCCACCGTGCTGCTGATCCTCGGCGTCCCCGAAGCCGTGGTCGACCGCATCATGGGCTGGGAGCCCGGCAAGTCCGCCCGCATGCGACGCCGCTACCAGCACCTCACCGGCCAGGTGCTCCAGCAGACCGCCGCCAAGGTCGGCGCCCTGATCTGGGGAACGACGCCCTCGGAGCGCCCATCAGCCACTGGAGGCCCCGTGCCCGGCCCGAGCCCTGCACCGGCGGACCCGACGGTGTACGTCGCCCGACTCGGCGAACGCTGCATCCCATTCCTGCACCGCGAACACGCGGACACGGTGGCCTCACAGTGGGGCGCCGACCACCCCAACAACTCGGCAGAGGTGGAGGAATGGGACCGGAAGAAGTGGGAGGACAAGGGCCCAGGCGGCGCGCGCGCCATTCGCGACGAGGAGCCCGACCGCCGGACCGTCCACCACGCCCACGCCGTGTTCCTGCCCGGAGGCGCTCGACTCAACATCGGTCGCGACGCCCAATGGTCTGTGGTGGCCTGGGAGTTCGAGACCGACCTCTACACGGACCTGCCGGTGCGCTGGCACACCACCCGTCGTCCCGGCCAGGAGGTCGAAGCACAAGTCTGCGGCACGGACCGAGACGCCGTCGCAGCTGCCTTCGAAGAAGCTCGTGCGCAGGCTGTGGACCGGGCGAGGAACCCGGAAAGGTACGGGGACGTCGACAGCTGCTGACGCACTGGCAGCAGCGTCCCAGGAGGCAGTGCTCAGCGACGAGGCCCGGCACATATAGGCTGCCGGGCCTCTGCGTATCCGTCAGTCAACGAGGTAGTGGGCCTCGATGTAGGCAACAGTGGAGTTGTACGGCTCGCCCACCGGCTTCAACACGTACCGGCGGAAGACCGCGGCGGTGGCGCGGCGGACGCCTCGGTTACGGGCGTCGGCGTTGTCCCACGACTTGGCAAGGGTTTGCTTGACGACCTTGTCGATCTCCTCCGCCAAGTTCCGCTCCGTGATGGTCAGGCCGGCCGGAGCGTGGTCACGGATGATGCGGGAGAGGACTCCTATGTGGTCGTCGTCCAGGACGACGACGGCCTCGTCAGGGTGCTTCTCGGCGTCCACGATGGCGCGGGCGACACGAAGAGCTTCGGACAGGAAGTCCAGAGAGTCCTGAGCGTTCTGGATGATCCGGTCCCGCAGCTGCTTAATGCGCTCAGCGAGGGCGGTGTACTTTGCGGAGCCCGGTTCAACGCCCCTGTCGAGCGCGGCCTTGATGTTGTCCAAGATCTCCTTCGCCGACGGAGGCTTCTTGCTCTCGTCATCCTTGCCGGGCTTGGGACGGACGAGAGCCAGCAGCTCCTTGAGGATGGTGATGCCCTGAGCATCCAGGACGAGCGCTTCCTCCCGAGCGGCGACCACGGAGAAGGAATGGACGTGGGCATTGATGATCTCCAGGACCATCGGCCCGAGTTCCGCCAGCCGTTCCTTCCGCTCTTCGTCGGAAGACTTCTTGAACAGGGTCGTGTAAACGGATCCGAACAGCGCGAAGCCGTCCCGGTACTTAGCGACGCGCTTATCGGTGCTGATCAGGGGGAACAGGCGCGCCAGGAGCCGGTAGTCCTTGCTGAACTGCTCGGCGGCATCGGGGCTGCCGTCCAGGAAGGCGTTGATGGCCCGTACGGACTCGTATCCGTGGACCGTAAAGTCTACGCCGTCCACGTCGACGAAGAGGTCTTCGATACGGGCGAAGGTGGTGCGGAACTCGGCGACCAGTTCGGTCAGGTCGGTGATGAACCCGCCGCCCTTACCGGTCACCTGCGAGGTGGGGTCGACCACGGCCCGCTGAACCTCTTCGGCCAGGCCGATGTAGTCCACGACCACGCCATCGGTCTTCACGAACCCGGTCGGGGACACCCAGGTGCGGTTGGGGCGGGTGATCGTCTGGAACAGGTTGTGTGCCTTCAGAGGCTTGTCCAGGTAGAGGACGCCCTCGTTGGGGGCGTCGAAGCCCGTCATCAGCTTCGCGGTCACCACGAGGAAGCACAGCGGGTGGTCCGGCGTGAGGAAACGCCGCTTCTGCTCCTCCTCATCCGTCTCCGAGAGGAAGTATGGCTTCATCTCTGGCTCTTCGTCTTTGGACTCTGAGACGGAGATGTTCACCTCAGCGGTGATCCGCTCATGCTTCCCGACCTCCGCGAGCACCTGCGATGCCTCGTAGCCGGCGAGCAATTCGTTGATCTTGTCCGTGTAGGCGACGGCCAGTTCGCGGTTGTAAGCGACGACTTGGGCCTTGAGCCCGTTGCGGTAGGCGCCGGAAAGGTAATGGTCCACGATGTGCTGGCAGACCGTGTCGATCCGCTCCTGGTTCGCGAACACCGAGGTGAGGCGTCCGAACTTGCGGGACAGGGCCTCACGGTCGGGATCGTCGAGGTCGAAGTCATCGGCGAACTGGTCGAATTCGGCCTGCAGCGCCTTGTCGTTCATCTCGAAGGAGATCGGGTGCGGGTCCAGCATGACCGGGACGGTTGCCTCGTCCCTCAGAGACCGGGTAACGGAGTACCGGTGCATCACCCTGTTCGGGTCGGTCTCCTCGCCGAAGAGGGCGAAGGTGTCGGTGGCCAAGTTCTTGATGGGTGTGCCGGTCATGCCGAAGAACTTCGCCTTCGGCAAGGCTGCGCGCATCTGTCCCGCGAGGGACTGGGACTTGGCGGACTGGGTGCGGTGCGCCTCGTCGACCAGCACGATGACGTTGTCCCGGGTCGACAGGTCCTTGCCGGCGTCCTTGAACTTGTGCACGGTCGTGGAGATGACGCCGCGCGTATCGTCGGCCAGCAGGGAACGCAATTCCCTGCTGGTGGCGGGCTGGTGGAAGTAGGCATCCCCCATGGCGGAGGTGTACACCCCGGAAGTCTGCCGAACGAGCTGGGTCCGGTCCGACAGCAGGATGATCGTGGGTGATTCGGTGCGCATGTCAGCCAGCAGTAGGGAGGCGGCGAACACCATCAGCAGGGTCTTCCCGGAGCCCTGGTGGTGCCAGACCAGGCCCTTCGAGCCGCCTTCCAGAACCCGCTCGTGAATCAGGTGCGCGGCTTCCATCTGCGGGTAGCGGGGCAGGTACTTCACGTCTGCGCCGCCCCCAGAGGTGTCGAAGAGGGCGAAGTTGGCGAGCATGTCCAGGATCGTGGCCGGATTGAGCAGCAGCTCCACTGAGCGCTTTACGTCGGCCTGCCCAGACAGGTCTTCGGCGTCGTCGGTAGACCGGAACGGCTGCCACTTGTTCAGGGGAGCGCCAGCGGCACCGAATCGCAGCTTCAGTCCGTCGGAGGCGACGGAGAAGACATTGGGGGTGAAGAACCACGGGTACTCCGTGGCGTACACGTCGTTGATCTCGCGGGCGGCATCAGCCCAACCGGACTTCGAGGTCGGTGACTTCACCTCGACCACGACGAGCGGCAGGCCGTTGACCCAGTACACGAGGTCGAACCGGCGGGAGGTCTTGCCGGGGACGGTTATGGTCACCTCGTCCGACACGACCAGGGCGTTGGCAGTCGGCCTCTCGAAGTCGATGACCTTCAGCGCGTGCCACTCGCCGTTGGAGTTCCGGAACTGTTTGTGGCCGCGCAGGATTTGTAACACCTGCTCGTTGGCTCGCACCAGTCCGCCGTCGACGGCGTTGACCGTGGCTGTGATCTCCTCGACCACTGCGTCCACGTCGTACCCGTTGATCAGGCCAGGGTTGAGTCGCACGATGGCGTCCCGCAATTGGTCGGCAACCACGGTCTGTGTCGTCTCGCGCGACAGTGACCTGCCCGCGGTGTAGCCCCACCCCATGGGAAGAGACCACTGGATCATCAGGTTCTGGAACTCGCGTTCCCGAACGCCCTTAGCCATGGCTCAGACCTCCAATAGCTCGGCGGACTTGATGTCGATGGAGCGATTCAGCAGCCTCGAGAGCAGCACCCCCCGCGCCCGGCGGAGACGTTCCGCCTCGGCGCGTAGGGCGGCGACCTGTGAGTCCACCGCACCGGTCATGCGTGAGATGCGCTCCTGCTCCTCACGAGGGGGTACGGGCATGACGATCTTCTTGAGGTTCGCGGCGGAAATGCGAACCACCTTCGTAACGCTGGTGAATTGGCGCTTACGGTGCTGGAAGAGCGGAGAGGCGAAGAAGTACGACACGAACTTCGAGTCAAGGTCATGGCGGAAGATGAAGCAGTCGTCATGGACAGCCACATCGTCGTCACCCAACCAAGCAACGGCCTTGCCCACGTCTTCGACGTTCTCACTCGTCCCAGCGATCACTACATCGCCGGGCTGGGCCAAACGCATCGAGCTGCGGAAGCTCTCGGGCAGGTATGTCACTGTACGTGTAGCCGATGCCCCGAAGTCGGTGTAGATCTGGCCGTAGTGGATACATCCAAGGCCGGACTCCGCGTAGTCGCTCTTCACGAAACGGCGGCCTCGGGTGAGCGTTCCAGCTTCCGACAACGGAGCAGACACCCAACCGTCACCGCCACGGGAGAGCATCTCTCCCAGAGCAGAGTTTCGGACTCGAAGGAGGCTGTCGGCCTCCGCCTCGAGCGCCGCGACCTGCTCGTCTACCACGCCGATGACCTCGACTATCCGCTTCTGCACAGGCAGAGGCGGGATGTCCATGACGATGTTGAGAAAGTCTGCTGGCTTCACTCGCTCTCGTCTGCCACCCATTCCCTTCGAGGCACCTTGGAGTGCGTCCCACATCTTCTGCGTTGTGGTGAGAGTGCGGAAGAAGCCGGGGTCTGCGTCGGAAGCGAAGCCGAATGTAGGGAACTCCTGGGACGCGAACGACTCTGGCAGGTCTTCGGGGGTAACTGTGATCGCGCCTTCGAATGCCTTGAGTCGGCTATAAACGAGCTGGCCGGCGCCGATCCGGTTGAGCTTCTTGTATGCCGTAGAGCTTCCCGTGACGGGATCGCGGTAGAGCAGCCCTCGCCCCCTGTTCAGGACTCCCACGGTTGGATAGGTCTGGTCCGGGTCCACATCCACGACCGTGATGTTCGGAGTGAGAAACCGAGATAGAGGTGCCCGAACCCACCCCTCCTGCGGGCCAGCTACTGCGTCACTGATCGTCGGGTTACTCATCGAAGCCCTCAATCCCGGCCTCCGAGAGGATGGCCAGCATGCGCTGCTCGGTCTTCTGGCGGTTGGCTCGGGCAAGGCTGTACGCCTCGATCAGCGTGGGCAGGTCTGCCTGCTCGGCCGAGACACGCCTGATGTAGCGACTGATGTTGAGGTCGTATCCATTCGCCGCGATCTCGGACAGAGGCACGAATCGAGCGGCAAGCCCACTGTCTCTGTCCATGCCGTTCGGGGCCCCGTCTGCGTCGAAGGTCGCGTTGAAGGCGGACACGGTGTTGCGGATGTCAGCCTCAGCGAGGACGTTGCGGTTCTTGCCCTTGATGAATCGCTTGGAGGCATCGATGAACAGCACCCCGTCTGTGCGATCGTCGGTCTTGGTGCCAGCGGCACGGAACACGAGGATGCAGGTAGGGATCGTGGTGTTGTAAAAGAGGTTCGGGGGCAGCCCGATCACGGCTTCAAGCAAGTCCTTGTCGACGACTCGCTGACGGATCGCCCCCTCCTGGCCACTGCGGAAGAGGACACCGTTGGGCAGGACGACGCCGGCGCGGCCCTTCTTCGGATCCATGCTGGCGATCATGTGCTGCACGAATGCCCAGTCCGCTGACGACTGCGGGGCGACCCCTCCGATGGCGCGTGGGTCGTTGCTCCAGGGCTTCCACTTCAGGCTGTAGGGCGGGTTGGCGACGATCACGTCGAACTGTTTGACGGACCCGTCGGGCTTCTTGAAGCGCGGATCCTTCAGGGTGTCGCCAACCTCGACCTTGAACTCGGTCAGGTTGTGCATGAAGAGGTTCATGCGCGCCACGCCGGCGGTGTCCGTTACCGCCTCCTGCCCGTTCAGGCTGAGTGAGTACCCCCGCCCGCCGTGGGACTTCAGGAGGCTCGCGGCGGCAATGAGCATGCCGCCTGACCCACAGGTCGGGTCGTACACCGACTCGTTGTTCTTGGGGGTCAGCAGTTCGATGATCAGCTCGACGACCTCGCGCGGGGTGAAGAACTGCCCAGCGCGGGTGCCGGAACCGTCGGAGAAGCGCTTCAGCAGGTACTCGTACGCCCCGCCGAGCACGTCGTGGGACATGTTGCCCTCGTGCATCTTGGGGGTGCGGTCCATCGCCCGCATGACCGACGCCAGCACCTCCCCCGGCAGCACCGCTTCGGACGTCCAGGTCATGGAACCGAACAGGCGGGAGAACTTGTCAGGGTTGGCCGTCTCGATGGCTTGCAGGGAGGCGCGGACCCGCTGGCCCAGGCCGGGCCGAGTGACGGTGGCGAGGATGGACGACCAAGAGGCGCGTTGCTTCTGGACGGTCCCAGGGTGGATGAACGGGATGTCGAACGACTGGTACATGCTGTACTCGACCTCGCGCGATTCCTCAGCGGAGAGGTCGAGGTCCTCGTTCTCAGCCAGAAATTTCTGGTGCTGGTGCTCCCAGGTATCCGACAGGTACTTCCAGAACATCAGAGGGAAGACGACCGAGGAGTACTGCGCTTCGGGCATCGCTACGCGCAGCTCGTCGGCGGCGTCCCACAACCTGTTCTCGATCTCCTGCTGGGTCACTGCCATCAGTTGGGGGTGTCCTTGCTCGTGTCCGGGTGGCGATCTCAGGGCCGTGGAGCTTCCGCTGGGCATCCTATTTTGTCCCTCTGACAGTGAGGCTGTGGTCGGCCTCGCTGCTGGCCGGTTCAAGAAGCCGGCGTGGGCTGGTGCGGCCCCGCAGGTTGCCGCGGAGCCTCGTGTTGGTCACCCAGGAGGATCTTGGTCTCGATGCGGTCGACGATCACGACCCCAGTTGCCCTGATCGTTGGCAGAGAGCAGCCGGAGCCTGTCCGTGGGAGTCCACGGCTGTCCGCCCTGCACAACTGAGACCAAAACTGAGACCACACAACGACGAAGGTCCCGGCCGCTGAGCGGTCGGGACCTTCGTCTGCCCTGATGGGCGGTGCGGAGGATACGAGATTCGAACTCGTGAGGGGTTGCCCCCAACACGCTTTCCAAGCGTGCGCCCTAGGCCACTAGGCGAATCCTCCGCCGCAAACAATACAAGACGTTGGGGAGTGCTCGCGAACATGATCCGGGGGAGGGGGTTGGTCGTGATCCGGGGGAGGGGGTGGTGGGGGTGCTGGGGAGGGGCGTGGGTGGGGGTGGAGGGAGATGGGTTCGTTGGTTGGGCGGGGGATCCGCTAGTGTGGTGCGCAGCCCCTCACGTGGCGCTATCTGACTGAACTCCCCCAGGGCCGGAAGGCAGCAAGGGTAGGTCGGCTCTGGCGGGTGCGTGAGGGGCGCTTGCGTTTGCGGGCTGGTGGGCTCGTGAGCTGCGGGCGGGGCCGGTTGTCGGTGGGGGCCGATATCGTCGTATGCGTGTCGTCCCTTGCGCTGTACCGCCGCTATCGACCCGAGACCTTCGCCGAGGTCATCGGGCAAGAGCACGTGACCGATCCGCTGCAGCAGGCGTTGCGGAACAACCGGGTCAATCATGCGTATCTGTTCAGCGGCCCGCGCGGCTGCGGCAAGACGACCAGTGCGCGGATCCTGGCGCGGTGCCTGAACTGTGAGGAAGGTCCCACTCCCACTCCCTGCGGGAAGTGCCAGTCGTGTGTGGATCTGGCGAGGAACGGGCGCGGTTCGATCGATGTGATCGAGATCGACGCGGCGTCGCATGGTGGTGTGGACGACGCCCGTGAGCTGCGGGAGAAGGCGTTCTTCGGACCGGCGAGCAGCCGGTACAAGATCTACATCATCGATGAGGCGCACATGGTGACCTCGGCGGGCTTCAACGCCCTGCTGAAGGTCGTCGAGGAGCCGCCGGAGCATCTGAAGTTCATCTTCGCGACGACCGAGCCCGAGAAGGTCATCGGGACCATTCGGTCGCGGACGCATCACTATCCGTTCCGGCTGGTGCCGCCGGGGACGCTGAGGGAGTACCTGGCGGAGGTGTGCGGGCGGGAGGACATCCCTGTTGAGGAGGGTGTGCTGCCGCTGGTGGTGCGCGCGGGTGCCGGGTCCGTACGGGACTCGATGTCGGTGATGGACCAGTTGCTCGCGGGGGCGGGCGACGACGGTGTGACATATGCCATGGCGACCGCGCTGCTCGGGTACACCGACGGGTCGCTGCTGGATGCCGTGGTGGAGGCGTTCGCGGCGGGCGACGGGGCGGCGGCCTTCGAGGTCGTCGACCGGGTCATCGAGGGCGGGAACGATCCGCGGCGGTTCGTGGCCGATCTGCTGGAGCGGCTGCGGGACCTGGTGATCCTGGCCGCGGTGCCGGACGCGGCGGAGAAGGGGCTGATCGACGCACCCGCCGATGTGGTGGAGCGGATGGCCGCGCAGGCCTCCGTGTTCGGTGCGGCGGAGCTGAGCCGGGCCGCGGATGTGGTGAACGAGGGCCTGACGGAGATGCGGGGGGCTACCTCGCCCCGGTTGCAGCTGGAGCTGATCTGTGCGCGGGTCCTGCTGCCCGCGGCGTACGGGGATGAGCGGTCGGTGCAGGCGCGGCTCGACCGGCTGGAGCGTGGCGCGAGCGCGGCGCTGCTGGGCGGGGCGGGTGGCCCGGGCGGTGCAGGGGGTGACGCGCGGGCTGGTGTGGCGCCTGTGGTGACCGGTGGTGGGCCGGCGGCCGGGTACGTGCCGGGGCCGGAGGCGCATCCGCCGATGCCGGCCGCGGGGCAGTCCGGGCCGGCGGCCGCGCGTGCCGCGGTGCGGGGGACGACGGAGGTGCGGGGGGCAACGGAGGTACGGGGTACGGCGGACGTACGGGGTGCGGCGGAGGCTCCGGCGGCTTCAGGTGCTTCGGCGGCCGGTGCTGCGGTTCCGGGGGCTTCGGCGCCGGGTGCGGGCGCTCCGGGGGCTCCGGGCGCCTCCGCCCCTGCGGCTTCGGCTCCGGCGGGTGCCGCGGCGGATGAGGGCGCGGGTGCGCGGCCAGGGGCGTGGCCCGGCGGTGTCGGCCGGGGGAACGGCACCGGTGGCGGCGGAGGCGACGGTGCCGGGGCCCGGCAGCCCGGCGGCTGGCCGACGGCTGTGGCGCCGGGACAGGGCGGTCAGCGGCAGCAGGGCGGGGCGCCCGCGGCGTCCGGACCGGCGGCCGGTGCGCCCGTACAGCCGTCGGCGCAGGACGAGCCGGCGGCCGGTGGTCCCGCGCCCGTCCAGCAACAGCCGCCGCAGTCGGCGGTGGCTCCTGGGGCGGCGCAGGGCGCGGCTCAGGTGCGGCAGATGTGGCCGGAGATCCTGGAGGCGGTGAAGGCCCGCCGGCGCTTCACCTGGATCCTGCTGAGCCAGAACGCCCAGGTCTCCGGGTTCGACGGCACGACGTTGCAGATCGGCTTCCCCAATGCCGGGGCCCGCGACAGCTTCGCCAACGGCGGGAGTGAGGACGTCCTCAAGGACGTGCTCGCGGAGCGGTTCCACGTGCAGTGGCGGGTCGAGGCGATCGTCGATCCGTCGGGCGGCGCCAACCCGCCGGCCGGGGGTGCTCCCCGTAGCGGCGGGGGTGGCTTCGGCGGTGGCGGCGGTGGCGGCTTCGGTGGCGGGGCGCCCGTCGCGCCCCAGCCGTCCGTACCGCAGGCGTCGACGCAGCAGGGCGGGCCCGCGGGAGCCCCGCAGCCCGGTGGCGCGTCCGGGCAGTCCGGCCAGTACGGGCAGGGCGGCGGCGGAGCCGGTGGCGGCGGCAGCCAGGGGGCGAGGATGGCGCGGGAAGCGGTCGCGCCGTCGGGATCCGCGTCAGCGGGCGGTGGTACGCAGGGCGCTCCGGTGGCGGAGCCCTCGTACACGCCCGAGCCCCCGCCGGTGTCGATCGAGTACGACATGCCGGCCGAGGATGACCCCGATCTCGTCGACTCGGCGCTCAGCGGTCACGAGCTGATCGTCCGGGAGCTTGGCGCGACGGTGGTGGAGGAGTTCAACAATGAGTGAGCAGTGAGCAGTGAGCAGTGAGCAGTGAGCAGTGAGCAGTGAGTGACGCCCCGCGGGTGGTGCGATGCGGTGCGGTGCGGTCCCCGGTGGCAGGTGGGGATACGCGGGCGTATGGCCGGGTGTACGGCGGGCGTAAACCCTGCTCCTCCCTATGGCGTAGGGCGCGGGGGCCGCGAAACACGTAGGCTCGGGCTACCGCACCAATCGTTGTCGTACGGCAGGAGTCCCGTCGTGATCCCCGGTGGTCAGCCCAACATGCAGCAGCTGCTCCAGCAGGCCCAGAAGATGCAGCAGGACCTCGCGGCCGCCCAGCAGGAGCTGGCGGAGACGCCCGTGGAGGGCTCCGCGGGCGGCGGTCTGGTCAAGGCGACGGTGACCGGCTCCGGTGAGCTCACGGGCCTGGTCATCGACCCCAAGGCGGTCGACACCGACTCCGCGGAGGAGACGGCCGAGACGATCGCCGACCTCGTCCTGGCGGCCGTCCGGGATGCCAACGCCAGCGCCCAGCAGCTCCAGCAGCAGAAGCTCGGTCCGCTCGCCCAGGGCCTGGGCGGCGGTGGAATCCCCGGTCTCCCCTTCTGAGGAGCAGCCAACTAGCGTACGCAGCACGGCAGAAGAGAGAGAAGACGTTCCGTGTATGAAGGCGTGGTCCAGGACCTGATCGACGAGCTGGGCAGGCTGCCCGGCGTCGGTCCCAAGAGCGCGCAGCGGATCGCCTTCCACATCCTTCAGGCCGAGCCGACCGATGTCCGCCGGCTTGCGAACGCGCTGATGGAGGTCAAGGCGAAGGTCCGGTTCTGCACCGTCTGCGGCAATGTGGCGCAGGAGGAGCAGTGCCGGGTCTGCCTGGATCCCCGGCGTGATCCGGCGGTCATCTGTGTCGTGGAGGAGCCCAAGGACGTCGTGGCGATCGAGCGGACTCGCGAGTTCCGCGGCCGCTACCACGTGCTCGGTGGGGCGATCAGCCCGATCGAGGGCGTGGGCCCCGACGACCTGCGGATACGGGAACTGCTGGCCAGGCTCGCGGACGGCACCGTCACCGAGCTGATCCTGGCCACCGACCCGAATCTGGAGGGCGAGGCCACGGCCACGTATCTGGCCCGCATGATCAAACCGATGGGCCTGAGAGTGACACGACTGGCGAGCGGACTGCCGGTCGGAGGCGATCTGGAGTATGCCGATGAGGTCACGCTCGGGCGGGCCTTCGAAGGGAGGAGACTTCTCGATGTCTGACGCCACGCTGCACAACGCGACACAGGCTCCGGACGATTTCGCCGTGTCGATCTCCGACTCGATCGAGAGCTTCATCGTCGCGGTCACGGAGGTCGCCAAGGGCGACGAGCCGGACAGCGCGGTGCCCTTCCTGCTGCTGGAGGTCTCCCAGCTGCTGCTCGCGGGCGGCCGGCTGGGCGCCCACGAGGACATCGTTCCCGACGAGCGGTACGAGCCGGACACCGGCCCGGAGCCGGACGTCGACGAGCTGCGTGAGCGCTTCGCGGTCCTGCTCGACCCCGTGGACGTCTACTCGGAGGTCTTCGACCCGTACGTGCCGCGCAGCGAGCCGGTCGCCTGCCGGATCTCCGACGATCTGGCCAACATCATCGCCGATCTGCGCCACGGCCTGGCGCACTACCGGGCGGGCCGGGTCGTCGAGGCCCTGTGGTGGTGGCAGTTCTCCTACCTCTCCAACTGGGGGCCGACCGCCTCCGCCACCCTGCGCGCGCTGCAGTCGCTGGTCGCCCACGTACGCCTCGACCAGCCGCTGGCCGCGCTGGACGGCCTGGACACCGACACCGGCATCGACGGTGACGGGGACGAGGAGCGGCTCGCGGAGGAGGCCGGAAGGGTCATGGCGGCGGAGATCGCCGGGCCACTGGGGCTGCGGCCCTCCGCCCGGAAGTGAACCGGGCCTGCGAAGCGACACCCGAGAACGCCGGACACTCGCATGGCACCTGTGGGCTGGGGCACCTGCACGCGCTGGTGCCCCACGGCCCACGGCTCCGTCAGGAGTCCGCCTCGACGCGCAGCCGGTCGGCGATTTCCACCAGTGACCCTTCCTCGGGGACGAACCAGCGGCGCGTGCCCTGCACGGCCTTCGGCCCCTTCTTGTGCGCCAGCGCGAACATCTCCTGTACCAGGGCGCTCGGCGAGTACTGCTGACCGTCCCACTCCCACAGGAGCGGTCTGCTCGGATGCCTGACCCAGGTGGCGCGACCCCGGCGGGGCTCCTCCGCGACCCAATCGCTCAGCGCTGCCCGCTCCGGGCCGGTGACCGGGCGGAACTCCAGTCCGGTCCCCTCCTCGATCGCCTCCGCCTCAAGGATCACCGTGACCGCCTTGGCCTGGCGGGCACGAGACTCACGTACCGCATTACGGTATTCCAGCGCCAGCGGGGGTGCGGAGTGGCCGCCGAGCATCGCACTCAGCGCCGCCTGGGTCGCCGTCTGATAGCGGACATCGGAGCGGAAGATCGCGCTGATCTGGCTGTTGGCGCCGATCGCGTCGTCGACGGCATACATGGCCCAGCGCAGCGTGGCGTCGGTGATCTCCTGGCCTCGCTTGAGCAGCTGCTCCCATTCGGCGTCGTCGAGTGAGTGCCAGTCGCGCTGACTCTGGAAGACGAGGTGTGCGATCAGCACGGGCCCCTGTTCCGCCAGCAGTGCGGCGCGCCCTTCCCGTTCGCCCTGCGTCTCAACGAGCGCCCTCCGCACCTCGCGCACCAGCTGGACCGCCCGCCAGACCCTGCGGGCGTCCGGGGTCCGGAAGATTTGCGGATAGGTGTCGTTGTCCCACAGGCGACGACCCTTTTCGGTGTTGGCGCGGAAGGACATCCGTGCATCCTTGTGCGCGCACGCCAGCGCCACGGCCGCCTCGTTCATGTGGCATCCGTCCGCGCGCTCCGGGGGCTCCTCACCGCGCTTGATGACGTAGGTCTTGCCCAAGGTGACGTCGAAGTCGTAGCGCAGCCTCTTCTGGATCTTGTCCAGTGCCCTGAAATCCTGCTGCACCACGCTGTTCTGGGTGTTGGTGGCGATGGTGACCCGTTCGGCGAAGCCGTGGGGCGTGTCCTTCAGCGGGATGACCCGCACGCTGATACGGGCTTTGGCCAGGGCCTCGGGGGAGCGCTCATGGGCCTCGTGGAGCGAGGCGACGGTCTGCGCCCCGTTGACCACGCTGGCCCCCTGGAGCTTGAGATCGCCGCGCGGGCCGATCTCAAGCTGGTCACAGAGCACGGTGATGCCGTTGTGGAGGTACCAGAAGAGCTCGGGGTTGTGGACGACGCTGTTGACCATCTCCCCGTTGATCTTGGTCAGACCGAGCGGGTGCCGGATGTTGCGCTTGAACAGACGGTGCCGATGGTCGGCGTACCAGGTGGCGACCTGGTCCGCGGCGACGGTGCCGTGGTAGGCGATGAAGGGACCTTCATGGGGACGGAAGTCGGACATGCGGGCGCTGAGTTCGACGTTGGGCTCGTCGATACCGGCCCGGATCGTCCGGGTGAAGTCGGCCAGCAGCAGCGTCTCGAACCGCAGGAACTCCTGGTCCTCGTTGTACTCGGCCTTCAGGTCGGCACAGCGCTGCTGGATGTTCGGTGACAGACCCTGACCGCCGGCCAGCGCGAAGACGACCGTGACCTGCACCTTGGGGTTGTTGAGCGCCTCGTCGAGGTCGGCCGCCATCGCCTGGAGCCGGCTGTTGAACCGCTGGTACTCCCCCTTGACGAGGTACTTGAGGCCACTGGCGAGAACGAACCAGGCATCCTGGTCGAACGTGGCGTTTCCGGCGCCGCTCCACTTCGACTGGATGATCCACACGTGCGGAGCCTCGGCGTCGACGGCGATCGCGTCGATGCCCTCGTCGTCGAAGCCGTCGATGACGCACTCCGCCGCCTGCTTGCGCTCCCAGCCGGTCACCTCATGCACCGCGAGCGCGGCGAGCGCCCGGGTCAGGAACGTGCCCTCCTTGTCCGCGGCCACCTGGGCCGCGCGGTCCGTCAAATCGATCAGTCCCTTGAACTGATCCGTCAGCGTCGTCTTCAGATGACGTACCTGAAGGTCCCTCATATGGCGTTCAGCGCCCCCCTCGTGCGGTGCGAGTGCCGGCTCAGTCCAGCACAGTCGCGATGGCGAGGGTAATCCGCTCGATCCAGTCCACGGCGTCGGTCGCGTCGGCATCCGTGATCGGACGACGCCTTTTCAGGTGGCCCTCCTCCAGGTCCGACTCGTGGGCGATCTTGTTGCGGCGGGCGACGACTGCCGAGAATTTCTCCTTGAGCTCGTCGGCGTCGTAGTGGGTGCGGTACTGGAACCACTCGTTGATCTGAGCAGCGGCCCTGCTCCACAGGTTATCGTCGGTGACCAGCCGGTACGCCCGGGCGATCTCCTTGGGGTTGTGCAGCGGCTTGGTGGCCCACTCACTCCTTACGCGCTCCAGTACGGCATCCGTCAGCGTGACCTGCCCCGCCCGTACCTCTTCGATGACGGACAGCGGGAGCTGGTACTTCTGGAGCTGTACGGGCAGCCGGGCGCCGGGGTCGGCGGCGAGCTCGGCCACCCGCCGGAAGAGCTCCTCATGCAGCCAGTGATCCACGGCGCTGACCGCCTGGACCCACGCCGCGCGGTAGAGGTCGCCGATGTCCAGCGCGCCCGGCTGGAGTCCACGCAGGCTCTGACCTGCGGTGATCAGTTGGCGCGCGTACTCCATGTTGGTCGTGAACGACTCGAACTGGCGCGTCTGCGGTCGCGCGATCGCCATCCGGACCCTCCCCTGTCCCGTGATGCGCCCCCGTGGGCCGGATGATCAAGACTTGCGGGGGATACACGGAAGGGCAAGCGAGGGCACGGCTATGTGACCGAAAGTTGTCCTTGTCCTGAAGGCCCCTCTGTGCCGAATGGAGGGACAGGACACGCGCGCACCGTCTCGTGCAGCAGCTCTGGGTCGACGAACGGCGCGGCCGGGCTGGGCACGGAGTACCACCGCAGCGGCCAGGTGTTGCCGCCCAGCGCCGGAATGCCGATGTACGCCACGGTGCGAGGGGTGCCGAAGTGCTGGACGCCCGGCGGCCACCGTCGCTCGGCCGCCGAACCGGTCGGCAGCAGGAAGTACATCCAGCGGAAGCCGGTCACCTCGCACACGATCGGCCCGGCGGCCTCCGGCCCGGCCTTGTCGATCAGCCGTGTCGTGACCTCCTCGCCGCGCACGCCGTGAATCCGTACGGCGTCGAAGTACACGCCGGTACGGCGCAGGCAGTGGCCGGCGAGCGGCACCCACTCGGGCCCGGACGGGGGATTTTCGTTGTGCATGGCCACCACGATGCGTATCCGGACGTACCGTGCTCAGCGACGGTACGCCTACGGGCCTTATCTGTAGGGGAGTTGTACGCGCATGGCGGGCACCAGGGAAACCAGGTCCGGGACGATGCGGATGTTCGGCGGTCAGTTGAAGGGCTGGCGCCAGCGGGTGGGGGTGAGCCGGGAAGAGCTGGCCGATGCGGCCGGGTACGGGGTCGACTTGATCTGCGCGGTGGAGCAGGGGAGGCGGGCGCCGTCGCCGAAACTCATCGACGCGGCCGAGGAAGTCTGCGACGCGGGAGGGCTGTTGCGGGAGGCGGCGAAGTACATCGTGCGGCGGAAGTATCCGGATTGGTTCGAGGACTATCGGAAGTACGAGGAGCAGGCCGCCCAGCTCGGGATGTACGAGAACCACGTCATCCCGGGGCTGTTCCAGACGCCTGAGTACGCACGGGAAGTATTCCGGAACGACAGGCCGGTGTTGGGCGACGAGGAGATCGAGCGGCGGGTGGCCGCGCGGCTGGAGCGTCAGGAGTTGCTGCGCCGGACCCCTGCGGTGGCGATCAGCGCGGTGCTGGAACAGGTCACGCTGGAGCGGGAGATCGGCGGTCGGGAGGTGATACGGCACCAGGTCGAGCATCTGCTAGAGCTGACCCGGATGCGAAACGTGGACATTCAGGTCATGCCGACCAAGCGGGAAACGCACGCGGGGCTGGCTGGCCCCGTGTACGTGATCGAGACGCAGGACCAGCAGCGAATGGTGTACTGCGAAGCCCACAAGGGCAGCGCGCTGATTTCCGACTCGAAGGACGTGGCTGACCTGAACTTGCGCTATGCGATGCTGCGTTCGCAGGCTCTCAACCTCGAGGAGTCCGTGAGCCTGCTGGAGAAGATGTTGGGAGAGCTGCAATGAACAGCGAACTGGCCTGGTTCAAGTCCAGCTACAGCAGCGGTGAGGGCGGCGCCTGCGTCGAGGTCGCCGCCTGCGCCGACACCGTCCACGTCCGGGACTCCAAGGAAAAGAGCGGCCCGACGCTCAGCTTCTCCCCGGAGGAGTGGGCGCACTTCGTGGCGTTCGCGGCGAGGGCTTGAGCTTCGGCTACTCGGCGGCAGGGCTCTCGTCCGTCACCTCGCCGCCCAGGGCCTGGGCGATCGCCTTGAAGTCGTCCAGCGCGGCCTGGAGGTCCTGGACGATCTCCTGGGCGATGACCTCGGGCGGCAGCAGGCTGTCGGCGTCCTCAAGGGCCGGGTCCTTCATCCAGCTGATGTCGAGGTTGACCTTGTCGCGGGCGATCAGGTCGTCGTAGTCGAACGCCTTGAAACGTTCGGACTCCACGCGCTCGTCGAGCGGCTCGCCCGGCTTGTACGCCTGGACGAACTCCTCCAGGTCGGCGCGGCGCAACTGGCGCTGCTTGAGGGTGAAGTGCAGGCCGGTGCGGAAGTCGTAGACCCACATTTTGGTGGTGTGCGGCTTGCCGTCGGCGCGCGGGGTCTTCTTGTCGAAGAACAGGACGTTCGCCTTGACGCCGCCCGCGTAGAAGATGCCGGTGGGCAGGCGCAGCATCGTGTGGAGATCGAAGTCCTGGAGCAGCCGGGTGCGGATCTTCTCCCCGGCGCCGCCCTCGAAGAGCACGTTGTCGGGGAGGACGACCGCGCCACGGCCGTCGATCGCCAGCAGCGACATGATGTGCTGGAGGAAGTTCAGCTGCTTGTTGGTGGTGGTGGCGCGGAAGTCGTCGCGGGCGTAGGAGATCTCCTCCTTTTCCGCCGTGCCATCGGTGCCGATGACGGTGATCGCGGACTTGCGGCCGAAGGGCGGATTGGCCAGCACCAAGGACGCGTGCCGCTTGGGCTTCTCGGCGAGCGCGTCGCCGACGTCGATGAGGCTGGGGCCGTCGCTGTCCCCGATGCCGTGTAGCAGCATGTTCATGGCGGCGAGCCGGGCGGTACCGGTGACCAGCTCGTTGCCGAAGATCATGCCCTTGCCCTCGCTGAGGGCGACCCGCTGCTCATGGGTGAGGTCCCGCATGTGGTGGTTGCGGATGTAGCTGTGGGCGGCGATGAGGAAGCCGCCGGTGCCGCAGGCCGGGTCGGCGATGGTGTCGTCGGGGCGCGGTTGGACGGCGTCCACGATGGCGTCGATCAGGGGGCGCGGGGTGAAGTACTGCCCGGCCCCGGTCTTGGTGTCCTCCGCTCCCTTGGCCAGCAGACCTTCGTAGGCGTCGCCCTTGAGGTCCGTGCCATCGATCGTCCAGTCCTGATTGCCGATCAGGTCGACGACCAGCTTTTCGAGGAGGGCGGGCTCGGTGATGCGGTTCTGGGCCTTGGCGAAGATGGTGCCGAGGGTGGTGCCGGGCTTGGCGGCGAGTTCCTGGAGGATGTTGCGGTAATGGACTTCGAGGGCCACGCCCTTCTTGGAGGCCAGCGACTGCCAGTCGTAGTCCTTGGGGACGATGCGCTTGGGGTTGAAGGGGTCGTCCGAAAGCTCGTCCGCCATCTTCAGGAAAAGGAGATAGGAGAGCTGCTCGACGTATTCGATGGTGGACAGGCCGTTGTCGCGCAGGACGTTGCAGTAGTTCCAGAGCTTGGCGACGAGGGTGTTGGTTTGCGAATGCGCCTGAGGGGTGACGGTGGCGTTCTCTGTTGCGGTGGTGTCGGGGGTGGTCACTGGTCGAATACCTCGAAGGTCTGCTGGACGGCGGCTGCGCGGGGGAGGGGGGCGGATGGCTCGGGCGGCGGCGCGTCGGTTGCCGCCGCCGCGCCGCTTCGAGCCCTCGGCACGGCCCGCCGCGCCCGCTTGGGCTTCGCCTGCGCGGCGCGTGCGGCCCGCTCGGCTTGGATCCGGGCCAGCAGTGCGGAGGCGGGTTCGTCGTCGGGGTCCTGGAAGACGAGCCGCCCCGCGAAGGCGTGGTTCAGCAGGGCCTGGCGGAGGTGTCGTGACCGCAGCTCGGCCTTTTCGAGTTCGCGATCCAGGGCATCGAGTGCTTCGGCCCTGCCTCGATAACGTGCAATGCGTCGCTGCTGTTCGTCGAGGCTCGGGATCGAGAGAGGCACGGATTTGAGCTCTCTCCCGGAGATCCCGGCCTGCCCCGCCGTGGTTTTCACGCGCTGACGGATGTAGTGACGGGACGGGCCGGCTGAGCATGCGAGAGCAACGTAGTCGGGGATTGCACGTTGCTCGTCCACCACCACGCGGATGAGTTTGTCCGGGTAGGTCAAGGGCTGTTGAGTCTCGACAGTGGCGCAAGCTCCGACGTACTCAGGATTTCCGTTGTAGCGGGTGAAGAGAAGGTCGCCGCGACGCAGCAGATGTGGTTGCAACTCGGACGCGTCGGGCGCGATGCCCGTGTATCGCACGTCTGCGACATTGAGCCGGAGCGACCTGACTGCTCCGATTCGAAGGATGGGCACCCCTGACGGTTCGCTGCTTGGCCTGGAGACGAACAACCCGTTTCTGACGGTCTTGGCGATGGCGCCTAGTGTTGTTGCCGTCATGGAGACGCCATCGGGCGCGGTGGCGTCGATGATGAGCCGCGTTCGCATCCGCTTGATGCGTTGCCGACTCGCAGCGAGGGATCCGGCTGCGGCGTCCAGCCGCGAGAGGTGCTCTTCGAGCGCCTCGACGATTCGCCGCTGCTCCGCCAGCGGCGGCAGAACGACCGGCCAAGCCGACAGCTTGGCCGCCCCAAGGTGGTGGATGCCGACTCCGCGCGCTCCCTCGGCGAAGGCGCCGCGCAGTGCCTCATAGCGGAGCAGGTGCAACAGATAGCGCGGCTCGACCTGCACCGGGCGCACTCGGATAAGCGTGTTCTGGAAGCAGCAGTCGGCGATCTGGCCGTTCCAGAGGGCGGGTTTGCCGACCTCGCCGACGCTGCCCGACGCTTCGCTGAGGACAATGTCGCCGGGTTCGAGGCGGTAGGTGCCGACCTCGGCGTCGGTGAAGTTCATTTCCTTGACGTCGTCGAGCTTCAGGCCCTGCCAGCCGACATTGGCAGCTCGCAGGTAGGGCCGCATCTGGTCGCCGGAGTGGTTTTTCGGCGAACGCTGGCGGCCGAGCCGTACCTCGGCGATCTCGTCCAGCCGGACCCGTACCCACCCCGCCGGAAGTTCCCGCTCACTCACGCCAGTTCCCGATTCAGCTCATCCAACAGCACCCGCACATCGCGGCCTTCAAACGCCCTCTGGAACCCGCGCCCACCGCCGAGCCCGCGCAGCGGTTCGCGCTGGAACTCGTCTTTGGTGATCCCCACGGCACTCACCACTGCGTCGCGTATGGCCTCCAGCCACCGCAACTGCCCGTCCGTGAACTCCGCCCCCGCCTGCCGCTGCCGGAGCAGCCACGCCTCGAAGCGTTCCTCGACCGTCGTCCGGTACGGCTTCAGTTCCTCGTCCACGCCGAGCTCGTAGCGGATCAGCGAGATCAGGTCCGGGACACCCGCCTCCTTGCCCGGGCGGGCGGTGGCCTTCCCCAGGTCCTCGTAGTAGCCCCACAGGATGTCCGGTGTCCACGCGTACTGGGGGCGCTGGATGCGGGCGGCCAGTTCGTTCAGGGACGCGTAGGCCTCCGTAGGGGTGACCTTGCGCGGGCTGTTCAGGGCGATGGACACCGCCGTGATCTGGTCCCGCTCGTCTTCCAGAAGCCGGCGCCAGGCGGCGAGGTGCTCCTCCGCACGTTCCTCGCGTGAGGTCTCCTTGATGTCCGTCACCGTCACGGACGTGAACTCGTCTATCACGTAGTCCTTGTCCCGGCGGAGGTCCAGAATCTGGCGGCGCAGCTCCGGGCTGCCGGTCAGCGGGGCGATCGCGTCCTCGATCGCCTTCCGCGCGGCGGCCGGGCCTTCCTCGTCCGTCAGGCGCTCCTGGCGGTCGGGGTCGGCGGCCCGCATGATCCCGCCGGCGATCTCCGACAGGCTCCGGCCGCCCGCGACGGACGCGAGCAGCTGACGATCCTCGTCGGTGAGCTGCTGGTTCAGCCGGGCGAGCCGGCCGGCCAGGACCTCCGCTTCGCCGGCGCCGATCGTCTTCGTACCGGTCTTGTCGAGGAGCTTGGACAGGGAGAGCCGGCGGTCGCCCTCGGCCGGGACCAGCGGGCGGGCGTCGAGGCGGGGGGAGTCGGTGACGCCGACGGGGTCGATCAGGAGGAAGCGGTTCTTGCGCACCGTGGTGGCGGCGTCGGGGGTGACCTCGCGCAGTTCGGTCGCGTCGATGGTGCGGGCGCCGCGGCCCTTCATCTGCTCGAAGAGGACCGCGCTGCGGACGTCGCGCAGGAAGATGACGCACTCCAGGGCTCGTACGTCCGTACCTGTTGCGATCATGTCGACGGTGACGGCGACGCGGAGCTGCGCAGAGGTGCGGAGATCGCGGATGAGGTCGTCAGGGTTCTCGCCCTGCTGGCGGCTCTTGTAGGTGATCTTCTTGGCAAAGCTGTCGCCGCGCCCGAAGACCTCCTTGACCTGGGCGAGCACGTCCTCCGCGTGGTTCTCGCCGACCGCGAAGATCAGCGTCTTGGGGATCTCGGCGCGGTCGGGGAACCAGCGCTTCCAGTTGTTCTTGTACGTGGTCAGGACGGCGCGGATCTCGTCCACGGTCACCACGGAGCGGCCGATCTGCCGGGTGGTGTAGCTGTAGTCGTCGTCGAGTTCCTGGTAGCGCTGGCGGCGCGTCTTGCGGTCCCGGACCTTGACGGTGATGCCGGACTCTATGGTGGCGCCGCCGTTCTCGCGGAGGTCGGTGTTGAGCCGTACCAGGTCGAAGTCGACGTTGACGCCGTCGGCGACGGCCTGCGCCTGGGTGTACTCCGAGACCAGGTTGTGCTGGAAGAAGCCCAGGGTCTGCAGGGTCGGTGTGGCGGTCAGACCCACGATGTGTGCGTCGAAGTACTCCAGGACGCCGCGCCACTTGCCGTAGATGGAGCGGTGGCACTCGTCGACGATGATCAGGTCGAAGAACTCGATCGGCACGTCGGGGTTGTAGCGGACCTCGATGGGCTGGGACGTCTCGTAGCTGTCCTCGTCGTCGAAGGAGTACGAGGTGCTGTCGGCGGCGTCGTCGGCCGCGTCGTCGTCGGTGAGCTGCTCGCCGGAGAGCAGCCGGTACATCTTCTGGATGGTCGAGACGACCACCGATGACGTCTCCTGGAGACCGGCCGCGCCGAGGCGGTCGATGTTGTAGAGGTCCTTGAGCTTCCGCCCGTCGTCGGGGGTGGTGAAGCGCTCGAACTCGTCGACCGTCTGGCGGCCGAGGTTGTTGCGGTCGACGAGGAAGAGGACGCGGCGGGCATCCGCGTACTTCATCAGGCGGTACGACTGGGCGACCGCCGTGTAGGTCTTGCCGGCGCCGGTGGCCATCTGGATCAGCGCGCGGGGCTTGTCGTGGGCGAGGGAGTCCTCCAGCCCGGTGATCGCGCTGATCTGCGCGAGCCGCAGCCCGTTGGGCTCCAGGTCCGGGATGCGGCGCAGGGCGGCGCGCCAGGTGGGGGCGTCCGGGGCGGTGTCGGCCTGGTCCATCCACCGGGCGACGGTTTCAGGGCGGTGGAAGGCGAAGACCTCGCGGGAGCGGGCGTAAGGGTCGAGGCGGTTGAGGAGGTACGTCTCGGCGCCCGTGGTGGCGTAACGGAAGGCGAAGGGCTCGTCCCGGCGCCAGACGGCCAGGCTGTGTTCTTTGAGGACCCCGGCCGCGTAGCGGTCGTTCTGGATGAGGGCGCTGCTGAGGTGATCGCCTTCCCGCTTGGCCTCGATCACGCCGACGATCTTGCCGTCCACGTACAGCACGTAGTCGGCGCGACCGGTGGCGACGGTGAATTCACGGACCGCGACGCCCTGGCCTGCGTCCGGGGCGACCTGGTCGCGGTCCTGTACGACCCAGTCGGCGGCGCGCAGCATCCCGTCGATGGTCTCGCGGGCCTGGACCTCGTTGAGCGGGGCGGGGCGCTGGGCGCGGTGGACGATGGCGTCGCGGGCGGCCTCGTCGATGCGGCGGGGAGAAGTGCGGGCGGTTTCGTACGCGGTGCGCTGGACGGTGCGTAGTGCGTCGACCTCGGGGGTCAGCAGATCGATCCGGGAAGCGTCTGCCTTGACGGCGGCGGCGTTGATGATCAGGTTCTCGGCCTCGATGCGGGCCTGCCGCTCGGCTTCGAGCTGGTCCTTGTATTCGGTGAGCCGCGTCCGGGCCTCGGTGAGGGCCTTGCGGTGGCCGTCCAGGGCTTCGCGGAGCTCGGCGAGCTCGGCCGGGTCGGTGACCTGGGCCTCGGCTTCCGGCTCGGTGGGCGGTACGAACTCGGCGACCGTGCGCCTGTCGGTGATCGCGTCGTGGAACCAGATGCCCAGCTTGTAGCAGGTGCGGACGGCTGCGAGGGCGCGGGTGGTGTCGAAGAGGTGGCGGTGGGCGGCGCGGTTGCGGTCCAGCCGGATCTGGTCGAAGTAGCCGCGGGTCTCGGGGATGAGGACCCTGGCGTCGGTGAGTGCCCTCAGCCGGTCGACCTGGTGCGTACCGCCGACGCGCAGTCCGATGCGGCTGACCAGCTCCTCTGCCAGGACCTCGCCGAACTGGTCGCACTGGATGAGGGAGGCGTCGGGGTTGACGAAGACGGTCGCCTCGGCTTGGGCACCGTAGATCGCCAGGAGCGGCTGGAGCGGGAGGAGGGGGCCGAAGTTGGGTGAATTCTTGGCCAGCTCGCGCAACCGCTCGTCCACGATGTGCCACTCCGTCCTGGTGAGCTGTCCCGTACTGTTCGCAACTGTTCGCAGACGAGCAAGCTTACGGAACCGGACGTGCCCCAGGCGGCGGAATCCCGGCCTGGCAGTCTGTGTGCCTCGAGAAGCGGCGCGCAGCCAGGGAGCATGGTGGCGGTGTTGTGAGCTGGGTTACGTTTCCGTGTTCTGTGGTCTGGAACGGGCAGGGGCGACACTGAGCGGGGCGGGGCGCGCAGGGTGCCTCCCGCCGATTTCGCGAGGTGAGCGTTTGTCTCAGCATGCGACATCCGGAGGGCTGATTCCGGCCGCTCGATAGACTGAGCCGACCGCAGTACCCCCGTATCCGGGGGTCCGGGAGAAACCTCCCGAAGAGACAGTTGCGAGGAGCGCACGTGGGCCTTGTCGTGCAGAAGTACGGCGGCTCATCCGTTGCGGATGCCGAGGGCATCAAGCGCGTCGCCAAGCGAATCGTCGAGGCCAAGAAGAACGGCAACCAGGTTGTCGTGGTGGTCTCGGCGATGGGCGACACGACGGACGAGCTGATCGATCTCGCGCAGGAAGTGTCCCCGATCCCGTCGGGGCGCGAGTTCGACATGCTGCTGACCGCCGGAGAGCGGATCTCCATGGCCCTGCTGGCGATGGCGATCAAAAACCTCGGTCACGAGGCGCAGTCCTTCACCGGCAGCCAGGCGGGTGTGATCACCGACTCCGCGCACAACAAGGCGCGGATCATCGACGTCACGCCGGGCCGTATCCGGGCCTCGGTCGACGAGGGCAATATCGCCATCGTCGCCGGCTTCCAGGGTGTGTCGCAGGACAAGAAGGACATTACGACCCTGGGGCGCGGTGGCTCGGACACCACCGCGGTGGCGCTGGCCGCCGCCCTGGACGCCGACGTCTGTGAGATCTACACCGATGTGGACGGTGTCTTCACCGCCGACCCGCGGGTCGTGAAGAAGGCCCGGAAGATCGACTGGATCTCCTTCGAGGACATGCTGGAGCTCGCCAGCTCCGGTTCCAAGGTGCTGCTGCACCGCTGCGTCGAGTACGCACGCCGTTACAACATCCCGATCCATGTCCGGTCCTCGTTCTCGGGGCTCAGGGGCACGTGGGTCAGCAACGAACCGCAAGGGGACCAGCCGATGGAGCAGGCAATCATCTCGGGCGTCGCACACGACACCTCCGAGGCGAAGGTCACGGTCGTCGGGGTCCCGGACAAGCCGGGCGAGGCCGCGCTCATCTTCCGTGCGATCGCGGACTCCGACGCGAACATCGACATGGTCGTGCAGAACGTGTCGTCCGCGTCGACCGGTCTGACCGATATCTCCTTCACGCTGCCCAAGAGCGAGGGCCGCAAGGCCGTGGCGGCTCTGGAGAAGACCCGTGCCGTGGTCGGCTTCGACTCGCTGCGCTACGACGACCAGATCGCCAAGATCTCCCTGGTCGGCGCGGGCATGAAGACCAACCCGGGCGTCACCGCGACGTTCTTCGAGGCGCTGTCGAACGCCGGCGTGAACATCGAGCTCATCTCGACCTCCGAGATCCGCATCTCGGTCGTGACCCGTGCCGATGACGTCAACGAGGCCGTGCGCGCCGTGCACACCGCCTTCGGTCTCGACTCGGAGAGCGACGAAGCCGTGGTCTATGGCGGCACCGGACGATGATTCCGGCCGAGGCGGGCCGTCCGTCCCTCGCTGACACGGCGGGGGCGGACGCCCGTACGGCCCGGAAGCCGCGGCTCGCCGTCGTAGGTGCCACCGGTGCCGTCGGCACGGTGCTGCTCGGCATCCTGTCCGAGCGCGCCGATATCTGGGGCGAGATCCGGCTGATCGCCTCTCCCCGTTCGGCCGGCCGCAAGCTGACCGTGCGGGGTGAGCAGGTCGAGGTCGTCGCGCTGAGCGAGGAGGCCTTCGACGGGATCGACGTCGCGATGTTCGACGTGCCGGACGAGGTCTCCGCGCAGTGGGCGCCGGTGGCGGTCTCCAAGGGCGCGGTGGTCGTGGACAATTCGGGCGCTTTCCGTCTGGATCCGGACGTGCCGCTGGTCGTTCCCGAGGTCAACGCCCATGCCGCGCGGGTGCGTCCGCGCGGCATCATCGCCAACCCCACCTGCACCACGGCGTCGATGATCGTCGCGATGGGCGCGCTGCACGCCGAGTACGGGCTGAGCGAGCTGATCGTCTCCTCGTACCAGGCCGTCTCCGCCGAGGGGCGGGCCGGTGTGGACACCTTGCGCGCACAGCTCTCCGCGGTGTGCGGTACGGAGCTGGGGGCGACGCCCGGCGACATACGGCGCGCTGTCGGGGACACTCTGGGGCCGTTCCCGGCGCCGATCGCGCTGAACGTGGTGCCCTGGGCCGGCTCGCTCCAGGAGGACGGCTGGTCCTCGGAGGAGCTCAAGGTCCGCCACGAGTCCCGCAAGATCCTGGGGCTGCCGGAGCTCCCGGTCACCGCGACCTGTGTACGGGTGCCGGTGCTCACTGCCCACTCGATGGCCGTACACGCGCGGTTCGAGAACGAGGTCACGGTCGGCGGCGCACACGAGATCCTGGCGGCGGCGCCGGGGGTGGTGCTGTGTGACGCCCCGGCGGACGGGGAGTTCCCCACGCCGTCCGATGTGGTCGGGACCGATCCGACGTGGGTCGGGCGGGTGCGGCGCTCGATGGACGATCCGCGGGTGCTGCAGCTGTTCGTGTGCGGGGACAATCTGCGCAAGGGGGCGGCCTTGAACACGGTGCAGATCGGCGAGCTGGTGGCGGCGGAGCTGTGGGGGTAGGGCGCGGCGGAGGGGCCGCCGTAGGGGAGCCGGGTTGGCGCCTGTATGGGGAGCACCTCGGTGCCTGTCTGAGGAGCGGCTTGGTGTGAGGGGGCGTCGCGGGTCCACCCCCTGGGAGGTATGTTGCAGGATGTGTGAAGATCCTGTAAGCGAGTTGCCGACTGATACCTCTTGATCTGGGATGACGTTCTGTTCGACCATTCGCCCCCCGTCGTGCTGCAACCGGCAGTCGGGCCGGGAGCGTCTTTGTGGCCGCCCTCAGGGTGGCTCGGAATGTCCGCGGGTCGATGGCGAGCCCTCGGGTGTCGTGGGTAAGCGTGTCGGGACGAATAGGGCATTCAGGAAGAGCTGGTACGCATGAGGGCGTTTAACGCATCGTCGCAAGCGGTGCCTTACGCGTACAACCCTTATGGGGGGAAGCGTGTCCAACAGGCGTGGCAGAGGTACTCGGATTCACGATCGCCCCAGCGGGCGCAGCCGGCGCGGCAGTGTGCCCGCAGCCACCCCGCGCACCCGGGGGCATGCCAGTGATCGCCCCCTGGTCCGCCACGCGCCCCGCGCAGCTTCCTTCTCAGCGTGGGGACACTGACGAAGCGATGGCAGCGGGCACCACAGTCGACCACCTCACCGAGACCTACCGCGCGCACTACCGTTCCCTGCTCGGCCTCGCCGCACTGCTCCTCGACGACACCGCCTCCTGTGAGGACGTCGTCCAGGAGGCCTTCATCCGTGTGCACTCCGCGCGCGGGCGCGTCCGCGACCCCGAGAAGACCCTCGCCTACCTCCGGCAGACCGTCGTCAACCTCTCGCGCTCCGCGCTGCGGCGCCGCATCCTCGGGCTCAAGCTGCTCTCGAAGCCGATGCCCGACATGGCGAGCGCCGAGGAGGGCGCGTACGACCTGCTGGAGCGCGACCAGCTGATCAAGGCGATGCGTGGGCTGCAGCGCCGGCAGCGTGAGGTGCTGGTACTGCGCTACTTCGCCGATATGACTGAGGCGCAGGTCGCCGAGACGCTGGGGATATCGCTCGGCTCGGTCAAGGCGTACGGGTCGCGCGGCATCGCGGCGCTCCGCGTCGCGATGGAGGCTCCGGCATGAGCGGCGTGAGCGGCATGAACGGCATGGGCGGAATGAGTGGCCAGAAGTCCGGTCGGGACGACCCGCTCGATGTGTCTGGCGATGGGTGTGGCCGCGATGCGTCCGACAGTGATGTGTCCGGCGGTGATACGCGTGATCACGATGCGCGTGAGCGTGATGCGCATGAGCGTGATGCGTACGAGGACGTTGCGTACGAACGGGATGTGCGTCGGCCTGACGTGCATGGGTCTGACGTGCACGGGCATGACGTGCACGAGCGTGATGAACGGGCCGATGTCGCGTTCGGCGGCTTCGGCACCGTCGTCGGCGGTGGCGGCAGCGGCGATGGTGACGACGGTGGCCGCAACGGCCGTGGCCACCCCACCGGAGGCTTCGGCGGTGATTCCGGCGGCGAGGACGAGCTGAGACAGCTGCTCCAGGCCCGCGTCGGCGACCTCGAGCCCTCACCCGACGCACTGGAACGGCTGCACCGTGCCGTTCCCGCCCGCCGGCAGCGCCGCCGGCATGTCGTCGTCGGTGCGGCAGCCGCGCTGCTGTTCGGCGGCACCTCCATCCCCGCCATGGTCCACGTGGCGGAGAGCACGGGCGGCTCCACGGACCGTTCCGCCAACACCGCGAGCAGCCAGCGGGCGCACGCCGGTACCGACGGCGCACACGGCGAGGGCACCGAGCAGGCCGGTCCGCGGCCGGCGCCCGGCACCGGCCCCGCCAAGCCCGACGACGTCAAGCACCCGGAGAAGGGCAAGGAGGCCGAGCGGCACCTCCCTGGCCAGAGCGCCGAGGCCGTGCCCGGGGTCGGCGGCACCCCCGCGCCGGACAACACCATGGAGGTCGCCTCGCCGGTCTGCAGCCGCGATCAGCTCGGGAAGGGCAGCAGCACGGTCCGGCCGGCGGACTCCTCGGGCCGTGTCTACGGCTCGTTCCGGGTGGTCAACACCTCCAATGCGGCCTGCTCCGTCGAGGGCGGCGGCGCCGTCGGTGTGGTGGCACAGGGCACCACGCATGCCGACCGCATCCACGTCGTCGACCACACCTCGGGCGACGACGCGACCGGGCTGCCCGATCCGGCCGTCGCCCCTGACCAGCTGGTTCTCAAGCCGGGTGAGGCGTACGAGGTCCAGTTCGCCTGGATCCCGGAGGCCGGCGGCGGCCCCACGGGATGCGTCGCTCCGAAGCCCTCGCCGACGCCCCAGCCGACCAAGAGCCCGGACCAGACCGCGGACAGCGGAGCCCCGCCGCCCGACACGAGCACCGGTCAGGCGGGCGGCGATACGGGGTCCGAGACGGGCGGGGCCGCGTCCGGCGGGATCGTACTCAGTCACACGCCCGAGGCCGGCGAGCCTGCCGCGGCCGACGCCAAGATCGCCGACGCGTGCGCCGGAACGGTTTACCGCACAAAGGCACTGACAACCGAGTGACGTCCGCTGCGGCACTGACGACCGAGTGACGTTCGCGCGGCACTGACAGCCGAGTGACGTCCGCTGCGCGCCGGCGGCCGGCTGCCGCTGCGCGTTGGCGATCGGTGATGACGCGTTGACTGTCGGCGGCTGCGCGTTGGCGGCCGATGGTTGCGCGTTTGGTTGCGCGTTGGTGCTCGGCGGCCCGGGAGGGGGCGGTGCGGACCCGCCGTGGGGGCCCCGTACCGTTGATGGTGTGTACCGGTTCCTGCTGACCCCGCGGTGGTGGGGGATCAACGTCTTCGCCGTACTGGCGATTCCCTTCTGCGTCTTCATGGGCAGCTGGCAGCTGGGCCGCTTCGAGGACCGGGTCGACAGTCACCAGCAGCAGGCGGACCGCTCCGCCCGGGCCAAGACCGCGGCCGCCCGGCCCGTCGACAGCCTGTTGCCCGTCGACAAGGTCACCTCCGGCCGCCAGGCCAGCGCTCGCGGACACTACGACACCGGACACCAACTGCTCGTACCGGCCCGCACTTTGAAGGACGGGCACGGTGATCGGCAGGGCTTCTACGTCCTCAACCTGTTGCGTACGGACAGCGGCAAGGCCCTTCCGGTCGTACGCGGCTGGCTGCCCGGCGACGCCGATGCCGTAGCCGATACGGCGAAGGTGCCCGCGCCGCCCAAGGGCGAGGTGACGGTCACCGGGGCGCTGCAGGCGTCCGAGAACCAGGGCACCGACGGCGTCCACGCGGGCGGCGGGCTGCCGCCGGGGCAGCTCGGCATGATCAGCGCGGCGTCGCTGGTCAACGTCGTGCCGTACGACGTCTACGACGCATGGATCACGCTCACCGATGCCCAGCCCCCGCTGCGCGCCGTCCCTCCGGCCGCCGCCGAGGGCAGCGGTCTGGACCTCAAGGCATTCCAGAACCTCGGCTACACCGGCGAATGGTTCGTCTTCGCCGGCTTCGTCGTCTTCATGTGGTTCCGCCTCTTCCGCCGCGAATCCGAAGCCGCCAGGGACGCGGCACTGGGCATCGCGCCGCTGGACGATATGCGTGAGGAGCCGCTGGACGATATGCGAGAGGAACAGAGCCTCCGCAGCGCCCCCGGTAACGCCCCCAGTAATGCCGCAGCTGCGGGAGACAAGCGTCAGGACCGCAGCGACGCCGCAGCCGACGCCTGAGCGCACGGGGCTGAGCAGGGCGGGGTTGGGTGGGGCTGGGCTGGGGGTGGGGCGGGTCGGGGTGGGACTGGGGGAAGACTGGAGCGGCGACCTCGCCTCTGGGGGGTCCCCCCGCCCCCCCGCCCCCTCCCGCCCCTCCCCACCCCCTGTTTCTGCTTTTTTGCAGCGGTGCGAAAGCGTCGCACCGCTTGTAGTGATGCGACGGCGTCGCAGTGTTTGCAGATGTGCGATGGCGTCGCAGTGATTGCAGATGTGCGATGGCGTCGCAGTGATTGCGGTCGTGCGATGGTGTCGCGCTGTCTGTAGTGGTGCGGCGGTGTCGCACCTGGTTTTCGGGTGTATGAGCTTGGTAGCCGCAATCGGATCGGCGTGCCACGGTAGGTCGTATGGCAGGCAATGGCCCGTGCCCGCATGGTCATGACCAGCATGACCACCTGCGTGTCCCGCACCGTTCCGGCCGGTGGGTCCGGTGGTGGCGCCGAGTCGGGCGTGTGCGAGACAGGCATGTGGTGACGCCGCATGGGCACGCGGTGGTGGATACGGTCGATGCGGCGATGGAGGGCTCGCGGGCCGGAATGCGGGCGTTGTGGCTGTCGCTGGGTGTCCTCGGGCTGACCGCTGTGATCCAGGCGGTGATCGTGGTGCTGTCCGGATCAGTGGCGCTGCTCGGTGACACGATCCACAACGGTGCCGACGCCCTGACCGCCGTCCCGCTCGGCATCGCCTTCGTCCTCGGCCGACGGGCGGCCAACCGCCGCTACACCTACGGCTACGGCCGCGCCGAGGACCTCGCGGGTATCGCCATCGTGCTGACCATCGCCGTCTCCTCCTTCCTGGCCGCCTACGAGGCCATCGATCGGTTGCTGCACCCTCGGGACGTCACCCACCTATGGGCCGTCGCCATGGCCGCGGTGGCCGGGTTCATCGGTAACGAGTGGGTGGCTCGCTACCGCATTCGCACGGGCCGCAGGATCGGCTCCGCGGCGTTGGTCGCCGACGGCCTGCATGCCCGTACCGACGGGTTCACCTCCTTCGCCGTTCTTCTCAGTGCGGGCGGTACGGCGCTCGGCTGGCGCTTGGCCGACCCGGTTGTCGGTCTGCTGATCACCGTCGCCATCCTGATGGTCCTGCGCGATGCCGCCCGGGAGGTCTACCGGCGCCTGATGGACTCGGTCGATCCCCAGTTCATCGACACGGCGGAAGCCACCCTGCGTGCGGTGGACGGCGTTCGCGGCGTCGGGCAGGTCCGTATGCGCTGGATAGGCCATACCCTGCGGGCCGAGGCCGACATCGTCGTCGACGCGGAGCTGACCGTGGTGCAGGCCCATGCGCTCGCCGTCGCCGCCGAACATGCCCTCATCCACGCGCTCCCCCGGCTCACCGCCGCGACCGTCCACACCGACCACACCAGCGAGGGCACGGACCCGCACGCAGCCCTGTCCCACCACGCCGCCGGCTGACCACCTGCGGCCCGACCACCTGCGGCCCGACCACCTGCGGCCTGAGCGCCTACGGCCCGACCGCCTGCCGCCTGAGCACCTGGCGGCCTGGCCGCCTGGCGCTCTGACCGGCCAACCTCGCGGGTTGCCTGGCCGCCTGTGGTGCCTTGGCCCTGCGGTTCAGCTCTGCTGGTTGAGCTCTGCTGGTTCAGTCCTGCTGGTTCAGTTCTGTGGGTTTTGTTGGTTCTGTGCCGGTATGGGCATGTGGCGCTGGACGAAGTCGAGTTCCAGGCGGAGCTGCTTGATGCGCTCCTCCACGACGAGGGAGCCGTGGCCGGCGTCGTAGCGGTAGACCTCGTGGGGGTGGCCGCGGTCCTCAAGGCGCTTGACGTAGTTCTCGACCTGCTGGATCGGGCAGCGGGGGTCGTTGACGCCGGCGGAGATGTAGACCGGTGCCCGTACGGCGTCCACGTATGTCAGCGGGGACGAGGCTTCGAACCGCTCGGGGACCTCCTCGGGGGTGCCGCCCAGCAGGGTGCGGTCCATCGCCTTGAGCGCTTCCATTTCGTCGTTGTACGCCGTGACGTAGTCGGCGACCGGGACCGCGGCCAGGCCCAGCGTCCAGGCGTCCGGCTGTGTGCCGAGCCCCAGCAGGGTCAGGTAGCCGCCCCAGGAACCGCCCGCCAGCACCAGCCGCTCGGGGTCGGCGAGACCGGACTCGACCGCCCACTCCCGCACCGCGGCGACGTCCTCCAGCTCGATCAGGCCGACGCGGTGCTTGAGCGCATCCGTCCAGGCCCGGCCGTAGCCGGTCGAGCCGCGGTAGTTGACGCGGATGACGGCGAAGCCGTGGTCCACCCAGGCGGCCGGTGACGAGGCGAAGGCGTCGCTGTCGTGGTGGGTCGGGCCGCCGTGTACGTCGAAGAGGGTGGGGAAGGGGCCTTCGCCCGCCGGCTGCTGGACCAGGGCGTGGATCCGGCCGCCGGGACCGTCCACCCAGGCGTCACGCACCGGCACCGAGCCGGGTGCCGTCATCCCGGGCGGGTCCAGAACGACCTTGCCGTTCGTCGAGCGCACCTCCGGGGGCTGGGCGGCCGACGACCACAGGAACTCCACCGTTCCGTCCGGCCGGGCCGCTGCGCCCGAGACCGTACCGGCCGGGGTGTCGACCCGGACGAGAGCGGGGCCGTCAGCCGCACCGTCCAGCTCGTAACGCCACAGTTCGGTGCGCGCCTGGTACTCGTGCTCCACCAGCAGGGCCGAGCCGTCCGGGTACCAGTCGGCGCCCACATCGCCGGGAAGGTCGATCTCCAGCGGCGTTTCCACACCGGTCAGCGGGTCCCAGATCATCGGTTCCCAGCGGCCTCGGCGCTGGTGCCCCACCAGGAGACGGGAGTCACCGTCCACGGGAGCGAAGCCCATCACCGCCAGGCCCAGCTCTTCCGTGCCGCCGTTGGTGTCGTCCAGCTCCGCGACCGTGGAGCCGTCGGGGCGGACGATGCGGATCGCGGAGTGCATCGCGTCGCCGTGCTCGGTGTGATCGATGGCGATCAGCGAGCCGTCGTGCGAAAGGTCGCCGACGCCTGCGGACTCGCGGTGGCGGTAGATCTCCACAGGCTGCTGTCCCGGGCGGACGAGGTGAATCGTCGAGCCGTCCTCGTCGGTGGAGCGGCCGATGACCGACGTGCCGTCCCGGCTGATCGCCAGGCCGCCCGGGTAGGAGGGGGCGAGGTCCGGGGCGGCGGGCTCGTCCGGGCCGCCCGCGAAGGGCTGGCGCATCCAGATGCCGAACTCGTCACCGTCGGTGTCCGAGAACCACCAGATCCACTCGCCGTCGGGGGACAGTGTGCCGTCCGTCGTGCCGTTGGGCCGGTCCGTGACCTGCCGCTGTCCGCCCGTCTCGCGGTCCCAGGCGTAGAGCTCGAAGGTGCCGGTGGCGTTCGAGACGAACAGGGAGCGGGCGGGGGCGTCTTCGGCCCACTCCGGCAGCCCGATCCGTGGGGCACGGAAGCGCTTCTCCCAGTCGGGCAGGTCAGGCAAGTCGGGCAAGTCGGGCATGCCCTCGGAAACTCCCGCGTCTGTGCTCTCGGCCGTCGCGGCCGCTGCGGCGCCCGCTATGGGGGCGGCCGGGCCCGTCGCCACGCTGGAGGAGCGGGCAGGGCCGGTCGTCGGAGGGGTCGGGTCGGTGGAGCGGTGGCCGGGGCCGGGGCCAGGGCCGGCGGTCGTCTCGTCAGTCATGGGCCCATTCTGCGGCCGGCGCGGGAAAAGCGTTGGTGAGGGGCACCAGTCTGTGGATAACTTCGCCGTATGCGAGGACATACCGGCCCCGACGACTGGCGGGAAGCGAATCGCGCCAGGTGGGACGAGCGCGTCGCTATCCACACCGCCAGCGACTTTTATGACCAGGACGGATTCCGCCGGGCCCGGGACGTGATCCGCGACTTCGAGGTCGCGGAGATCGGCGAGGTCACCGGCCGGTCCCTGCTCCACCTCCAGTGCCACTTCGGCCAGGACACCCTGTCCTGGGTCCACCGCGGTGCCGCCCGCGTCGTCGGCCTGGACTTCTCCGAGCGGGCCGTCGAGACCGCCCGCGAACTGGCCGCCGAGTTCGGCTACGGTCCGGACCGGGCGGCGTTCGTCGCCGCGGATGTGTATGACGCCGCCGAGGCCGTCCCGGACGATGCGTACGACATCGTCTACACCGGCCTCGGGGCGCTGAACTGGCTTCCGGACCTCGAGCGCTGGGCCGATATCGCCGCCTCGCTCGTCGCCCCCGGTGGCTTTCTCTACCTCGCCGAATTCCATCCGCTGACCGATGCCCTGGACGACCAGACCGGCACGCGCATCGTCCACGACTACTTCAGCCGGGACGCCTGGGTCGGCGATACGCCCGGCACGTACACGGACTTCGACGCGCCGACGGTCAACAACCGCAGCGTCGAGTGGCAGCATCCGCTCGGGGACGTCGTCTCCGCGTTGGCCGGGGCCGGTCTGCGCATCGATTTCCTGCACGAACACGACATGACGCTGTTCCAGCGGTTCGGTGCGCTGCGACGCGATGACGACGGCTACTACCGCTTCCCGGGCGATCGGCCGCGGATCCCGCTGATGTACTCGTTGCGGGCGAGCCGGGCCCGGTGACCGGCCCGGTGAATGATCCGGTGACTGGCCCGGTGACCGATCCGGTGACCGACCCGGTGACCGACCCCCCCCCCGGTCATCGGGGCCGATCACCGGGGGGGGGCAGCTCAGCGGTCGATTCAGCCGTCGGTGCAGTGGCCAGTGCAGTGGTCAGCGCAGTGGTCAGTGCAGCCGTAGTGGCAGGGACGCCAGCCGCCAGTTGCCCGGCAGCGGCGGCCGCTCCAGACCTTCGGGCGGGACGCCCAGGGAGACGTCGGGGTAGTGGGTGAGCAGTCTGCTGAAGGCGATCTCGGCCTCCTGCCGGGCGAGGCCGGCGCCCAGACAGTAGTGCGCGCCGTGGCCGAAGCCCACATGGTTCTCGGCGCGCCCGGCCGGGTGCCGGGTCAGGTCGAGGCGTTCCGGGTCGGTGTAGTGGCGGGGGTCGCGGTTCGCCGAGACCAGGATGAGCTGGACGTTGTCGCCCTTGTGGATCATGGTGCCGGCGACCTCGACGTCCTCGGTGGCGTAGCGCAGCTGGACCATCTGCACCGGTCCGCACCAGCGCATCAGCTCGTGGACGGCACGCGGCATCAGAGCCGGGTCGTCCTTGAGGAGGCGCAGCTGGTCGGGGTGGGTGAGCAGGGCCTGGGTGCCGTTGCTTATGAGGTGGGCGGTGGTCTCGTGGCCGGCCAGGACCAGCGTGAGGACCATGGTGACCATCTCGACGTCGCTCAGCCGGCTGCCGTCGTCGTCATGGGTCCGGATCAGCTCGCTGAGCAGGTCGTCGGTGAGGGAGTCACGCCGCTCGCGGATCAGCTCGTGGATGTGGTCGATCATCTCGGGGAACGTGGTGCCGAGCCGGTCCGGCTCCAGGGAGACCAGGTCGGAGCCCCACTTCCGCCACTGCGGGCGATCCGCCTCGGCGATGCCGACCAGTTCGCAGATGACCGTGATCGGCAGCGGGTAGGCGAAGTGTTTGATCAGGTCGACGACACCGTCCTCGGCGTGCTCGGGAAGCCGGGTCAGCAGCTCGTCGGCTATCTGCTCGACGCGTGGCCGCAGGTCGGTGATCTTCCGTGCGGTGAAGGCGCGGGAGACGAGGCGGCGGAGCCGGGTGTGGTCGGGGGCGTCCTGGTTGAGGATCGACCCGGTCATGTACGGGCGGAGGTGCTCGGGGAAGCCCATCTGCTCCAGGAAGCGGAATACGGGGGACTCCTCGGCTGCGCGGTTCAGGGCCGGCGCCGCCGGGTCGTTCACGAACCGCGGGTCGCGCAGGATCTGGCGGACCTCTTCGAAGCGGGTCACGAACCACACGGGTGCGTCGTCGAAGAACCGCCCGCGGACGATCGGGCCCTGCTCGCGCAGCCTGCCGTAGCCGGTGAACGGGTCGTTGAGCAGTGACGGGTCCATCATGTTGGGCTCGTCCGGGTGTTTCCCGACGTGCTCGGTGAGCGGCGAGGGTGATGCCGACATCGTGCGTCCTCCTCCGGTGGGAGTGGGTGACAGGGAGAGTCGGGGGTGGGGCTCGGGTGGAGCTTGGGGTGGGACTCGGGTGGGGCTCGGGCCGGATCGCGCGGGCTGTTCTCAGCCGTGGAGATCTGGCCTCAGCCCCGGAGATCCGGCTCAGCCGCGGAGCTGACGGTTCATCTCCTGCGCGCTGAGATCGGCCAAGTGCTCGTAGAGCCGGATGATTTCGGGGGCGGCTGCGGCTGCCGCGGTGGCACGTGCGGAATCGGGGGCCGAGGTCTCCAGCGCGCTGTGCACCGTGCGGGCGAGCAGCTCGGCCCGTACTTCCGGGGTGTCGGGGGCACGCTCCGCGAGCAGGCCCTCGGCGGTGAAGAAGCCGGTGATGATCGCCATCAGGGAGTACTGCTGGTGGCGGACGTCGGCGTCGACGTGCAACAGGCCGTGCTCGCGGAGTACTTCGAGTTGGCGGCGTGCCATCTGGTCGCCCTCGGCCATCAGGTGCGCGAATTCCTTCTTCGCGGTGTCGTTGAGCCGGCCGAGGAGGTCGGAGTCGTCGGTGTACAGGGCGCGCAGCACGGGGCGGCTCAGGAACTCGCGGAAGAGGCCGCCGGCCCGCCGGCTGGGCAGGATCTCCAGCGGGTCGTTCCGCATCATCTCCAACTGGCTGTACTGGCTCTGGAGTTGCTCTTTGATCAGCACGGCCAGGAACAGTGATTCCTTGGTCTTCCAGTGCAGATAGACGGTTCCCTTGCCGACTTTGGCGCGATGGGCGATCTCGTCGATCGTCACCCGCCGGTAGCCCCAGGCGAGCAGCAGATCGGCCGCTGCCGTGAGGATGCGTTCGGCGCGTTCCGCGCGTACCACGGACCGTCCCCCTTTGAGCCTTTGCCTGGACAGGTCGTCCCCGTTGCCGTGTGTCTTGCCTTGCCTGCTAAGGCCGTCAGGCCGTCAGGCCGTCAAGGCCGTCAAGGCCGTTGAGGATTTCTCTCTTGACCTCTCTTGACTCTGTGACCGGATTCGAAATCTGGTCACGGAGTCAACGCTAGGCGGCCGGCGTAGGCGACGTAAGGCGGTTTCCGGCCAGTCGACGTCCAACTCCCCACTGCTCCAACGGGTTTGCGCTCACGCGAGGCGATTGACGCGCCATCGTTCACCTGTAAGGCGCGTCTGGCATGTAGAAGACAGTCATCAGCGTGGGTCAACGATCTCCGCCGCGAAGACCGTGCCCAGTGGTTCGGGACCGATGTACTGCTGGCAGTTGCACGGGCGGGGCTCGTAACGCAGCGGTTTGCGCTCGGCGTCCCAGGCGGTCGGCGCCTCGACCACCTCATGGCAGCGGCCGGCCTTGTCGTGCTTGGCGAGGTGGTGAGTGCAGCCGCAGACCGGCTCGGGCGGGCGGTTCGCCGTGTCCAGTGCGAGCTGGTGTTGTTCGGTGGCCTTGAGCAGGGCCAGTTTGCGCTTGTGCCGGGTCTTCAGCGCACTCCGGACGTTGTCGCTCAGCCAGCCCCCGCCCATGATGACGAGGGGGACCAACATCCACCACCAGTCCATGCCACACCTTCCCAGTTGATTGATAGCACATTTTATCGATATCGGTCTCTGGGATGATCGATCTCTGACCTGGCGCATTACCGGCCTGGCGCATTACCGGGCCTAGCGCATTACCGGCCTGGCGCATTACCGGGCCTAGCGCATTACCGGCCTGGCGCATCACCGGCCCGGTCGCCGCTGCGGGCGAGGGCGCGTCGACTGCCGGGCGGGCGGCCTTGACCCGGCCGCGCAGGAGATTCCGGGACTGGCGGCCGCCCGGACTCATCGGTCGTTTGCGAGCTGCCCTGCGTCGTGCACCAGAAGGGCGACCTGGACCCGGTTGTTGAGGCCGAGTTTGGTCAGGATGTTGGAGACGTGCGTCTTGACCGTGGAGACCCCGAGGTAGAGCGCCGCGCCGATCTCCGCGTTGGCCTTGCCCTGGCCGATGGCGAGGGCGACCGCGCGCTCCCGGTCGTTGAGCAACGCCAGCTGCGCCTCGGCCTCCTGGCGGCGCCGCGCGTGGTCCTGCAGGGAGACGACCTGGTCGATCAGCCGCTGGGTGACGGTCGGGGAGAGCACCGGATGGCCCTGTGCCACCCGGTGGATGGCCGCGACGATCTCCGGCGGCGGGGTGTCCTTCAGCGCGAAGCCCGCAGCGCCGGCACGTAGTGCGCGCAGTACGTAGTGGTCGGCGTCGAACGTCGTCAGGACGAGGACTTCCGGTGCGTCGCTCATGGCGCGCAGGGTTTCCGTGGCGGTCAGCCCGTCCATGACCGGCATCCGGATGTCCATCAGGACCACATCGGGGCGGTGCTGCCGGGCCAGTCTGATCGCCTCGGCGCCGTCACCGGCCTCGGCGACGACGCGCAGGTTTCCGGCGCCGCCCAGCATCACCGACAGCCCGACGCGGACCAGCGGGTCGTCGTCGGCGATCAGCACATTGACCGTAGTGACCGTGGAGGACTCGGCGGTGGAGGACTCGGCTGTGGTCATGCCGTCAGACTAAGGGCTGTCCCGACAGGCGGCGTTCGCCGGGTCGCGAAGGAGCCTATGGCGACCCGGGCCGGAGGGCGGTGACCTGGCGCCGGCGCCTGAGGTCCGCCATCGGTGCGGCCCACCGTCCGCCACTGCGTCAGCCGCGCAGCAGCCGCCAGTACTGCCGCTTGTCCTTGTCGCGCACGACCACACCGGCCTCCACCAGCTCGCCGCGCAACTCCCGGAGCTGGTCGGCCGATCCGGGATTCTTCAGCAGCTCCTGGCGGGCCTTCAGCAGGACATGCGCGTGCGAGGGGAGCTTCTTGCTGTCCGGCACCCACAGCTGGAACTCCTTCTGGTACGGGTCCTCGTCGGCCCAGGAGTAGCCGTGTGCGGTGAAGGCCTCGGCGAGGCGGCGACGGTCCTGGTCGCACTCCTCCCGGGCGAGCTCCTCGGTGCGGTGGCCGAGCAGGACGAGGTGCTTGCCGTCGCGGAAGGCCAGGGCGACGTCGTCCCCCGCGAACGTGCGCGGCTCTCCCTTCCGGGTGAGGACGACCTCGCTGCCGGAGACGCTGACCGACAGCTCGTGGAACTTGACGAGCGCGCCCGCGATCAGGCCGAGGACCCCGCCCACCGCGATGGCCCCGATGGTGAGCCCGGGCTCCGGAATCGACGCCACGAGCTTGGCCGGGCCTTGCATGGGCGCCCAGGGCAGCGTCACCAGCCACTTCGCGAGCAGCTTGATCAGCCAGAAGATCCCCGCTCCGATCAACCCGAACACGAGGACCACCAGCACTTGGCCCCAGAGCGGCTCGGAGATCATGGTGGGCTCGTCGGCCTTGGGGTTCGGCTCATCCGGCACAGCTAGGTCACTCCCATTCGTAGATCGGTACGCCGCGACCGGCCCCCTTGGCCCCGAAGGCCCCGAAGGCATCGCAGACATCGCAGACATCGAAAAGCTCGTCCGTAGAGGGCATGCGCAGACAGAACGCGCTGTATGTATCAGTCGTGTTCATCAAGAGGGGTCTGGCCAGGGCTCCCGCGGCCACGGCAGCCGCGCCCTGACCTCCCAGCCTCCGTCGCCGGCCGGGCCGTACTCCAGCCGTCCGCCGGTCAGTGACACCCGCTCGGCCAGCCCCGCCAGGCCCTGCCCCGGGGACGCGTCCGGCCGGCCGGCCTGCCCGGGGCCGGGCGCGGTGTTGGTGATCTCGACGCCGAGCCCCTCATCGGCCGTGCCCGTCACCTGGACGCACGCCGTCGCCCCGGGGGCGTGCTTGCGGACGTTGGTGAGCGCTTCTTGGACGACCCGGTAGGCGGTACGGCCGGTCAGCTCCGGTACGGCTTCCGGGATCTCCTTGAGCAGCCGTACCGGCATCCCCGCCGCACACGACTCTGCGACAAGTCGGTGCACATCGGCCAGGGTCGGCTGGGGCAGTTCACCGTCCGGCGCCCGCAGCACCGTCAGGACCTCGCGCAGGTCCTGCAGCGCCTGGTGCGCGCTCTGCCGGATCACCCCCGCCGCCCGGGCGACGTCCTCGCTGGGGGCGTCGGGCCGGTACTCCAGCGCGCCGGCGTGCAGGGCCAGCAGCGACAGCCGGTGACCGAGGACATCGTGCATCTCCCGGGCGACCTCCTCACGGGCCCGCAGCTGGGCCTGTTCGGCGCGGAGCCCGGCCTCCGCCGCGACCCGTTCGAGGAGTTGTCGGCGGTGGCGGATGAAGAGGCCCCAACCGACCGCGCTGCCTTGGGCGATGGCCCCGAAGAGCAGGTAGAACAGCAGGGCCGGAAGGACGGCGGCGGGGCGGATGAAGGCATCGGAGACCACCGTTACCAGGCTCACCGCGTAGACCGTCGCGGTGGTCCGCGGTGTGCGGTGTACGGCGACGGAGAACAGCGCGACGAGCATGGCGCCCGAGGCCATCTCGAACGGCACCGACAGGACGATCAGCGCCAGGGCGACCTCGACCGGCTTGCGCCGGCGCAGCCACAGCAGGACGCAGCCGAACATCGCGGCTGTCTGCTCGATGTACAGCCAGTACAGCCAGTTCAGGCCGAGCAGTTCGGGGCCTGTCTGCCCCCTGCTCCTCGCGGTCGCGACGCCGTAGGCCACCGCGGCGAGGAAGAGAGCGGTGTCCACGGTCCAGTCCCGTGGACTCCGCCGGACGGGCGCGGAAGCGGTCACGGAGTCGGGCACAGCCGGGACTTTACTGGCCTGATCTCTTCCTGAGGGCGGGACGGCCGGCGGACGGTACCTTGGTCGGCCGGTGGACGATACCTTGGTCGGACTTTTGGAGACTTTCGTCTCGGACAGCGCCGTGGGGCAGCACCGAGTGCGCCCGCCCCGTTGGCGGCACTGAGTGCGTCCGCCCCGTTGGCAGCGGCTGGTGTACCGCTGGGTGGGCCGTACGCCCGGCTACAAGGCGGCGTTTGTACCTCCCCGCTGTACCTCCGCTGTACTTCCGCTGTACTTCCGCTGTACCTCCGCTGCACTCGGCCTCTTGTCGCCGCGAGGGCGAGCCCATAACGTCATAACTGACGCCCCGTCAGTTGAGCGGGTGGTGGGGACCTGGCGTGGCACACCGGCGGAGAGGTGGCGGAGAGGTGGGGGAGAGCGTGATCAGCGACGAGCGCAGCACGGCGGAGCTTCCCAAGGTCATCAGTGTGGACGATCACGTGATCGAGCCCGCGCACCTCTTCGAGGCCTGGTTGCCGCGGAAGTACCGCGACAAGGGGCCGAAGCCCCTCACCGCCGGTATCGGTGAGCTGGAGTACATCGGCGGGAAGTACCGGTTCACCACGGATCCGGAGGGTCAGCTCACGGACTGGTGGGAGTACGAGGGGCAGCTGTTCCCGTACAAGCGCATCATCGCCGCCGTCGGCTTCTCCCGCGACGAGATGACCCTCGACGGCATCACGCGTGAGCAGATGCGTCGCGGCTGCTGGGACCCGAAGGCCCGGCTGGCGGACATGGACCTCAACCATGTCGAGGCGTCGCTGTGCTTCCCGACGTTCCCGCGCTTCTGCGGGCAGACCTTCGCCGAGGCCGACGACAAGGAGGTCGGGCTCGCCTGCGTCCGGGCGTACAACGACTGGATGGTGGAGGAGTGGTGCGGGGACAGCGGCGGCCGGCTGATTCCGCTGTGCCTGATTCCCCTGTGGGACATCGACTTGGCGGTGGCCGAGATCCGGCGTAACGCCGCGCGCGGCGTACGGGCGGTGACCTTCAGCGAGATCCCCACCTACCTGGGGCTGCCGTCCATCCACTCCGGGTACTGGGACCCGTTCTTCGCCGCGTGCGAGGAGACGGGCACGGTGGTGAACATGCACATCGGATCCTCGTCGCAGATGCCGGCGGCGTCACCGGACGCGCCGCCCGCCGTGCAGGCGTCGCTGAGCTTCAACAATGCGATGGCCTCGATGATGGACTTCCTCTTCAGCGGCGTACTGGTGAAGTTCCCACGGCTGAAGCTCGCCTACAGCGAGGGGCAGATGGGCTGGATCCCGTACGCCCTGGAGCGGGCCGACGACGTCTGGGAGGAGCACCGGGCCTGGGGCGGGGTGCAGGACCTGATCCCCGAGCCGCCGTCCACGTACTACTACCGGCAGATCTTCTGCTGCTTCTTCCGTGACAAGCACGGGATCGACGCGATCGAGACGGTGGGCGTCGACAACGCGACGTTCGAGACCGACTACCCGCACGTCGACTCCACCTGGCCGCACACGAAGGAGGTGGCGGCCGACCACGTGGGCCACCTCCCCGAGGACATCGCCTACAAGCTGCTGCGCGGCAACGCCATCCGCATGCTTGATCTGCCGTTCGACCGGAGGTAGGGGATGGGGGTCCCGTAGCCCGACGGAGGCAGGGGATGTGGGCCCTGTGGCCCGAAGTTGATGACGTCGTCATCCTTTGTTGCGCAACAGCGGTTACCAACGGGTTGTTCCGTTTCGTCGGTACAAGTCCAGAGTCCACCGGATAAGGGCTTTGGTGCACAGAAATTCCGCTGCATGCGCATTTCAATCTCCCCATGCCCTCCTTCATACCCCCGCACCGTCAACTCCCCCGGCTCAACGGGCTCGTCGGCGGAACCGTCGCCGCCGCCGCGCTCCTCTCCCTGGCCACCCCCGTCGCGGCAGCGGCGGACGAGCCCTCCGCCGGTTCTTCTGGCTCTCCGGGCTCGTCCGGTTCTGCCGGGTCCGTCAGCTACGGCGGCTGGAAGCTGGCCGTCCCCGACGGCTGGCAGGTCGTCGACCTGGAGCGCTCCCCCGAGGAGTGCCTGCGCCTGGACCGGGCCGCGCTCTACCTCGGCCGCGTCGGTGACCAGGCGCGCTGCACGGGCGGCGCCGTCGGCGAACGGACCGGGACCGTCCACCTGGAGCCGCTGGCAGGCGCGGCGCAGCGCGCCGACATCCCCACGGTGGTGGTGTCCTCGGGCACCGAACTCCCGCAGGAGCGCCCCGACGCCCCCAGTGGCGAAATCCGCTATGCGCTCGAAGAGCTCGGTCTGATGGCCACCGTCTCGTACGCGGACGATGCCACCGTGGCCGAAGGCGTACTGGAGTCCGCCACCCGGGACTCGTCCAACAAGCGCCGCAAGCGCGCGGCCCCGGCCCCGGCCCCGGCCCCGTACACGCCGCCGAAGCCGCCCACGTCCCAGGTGGTGCCGGGGGCGTACCAGGGCGAAGGGTTCGATGCCTGCCAGGCCCCGAGCGCGCCCCAGATGAAGGCGTGGCGCAAGGCGTCGCCGTACCGCGCGGTGGGGGTCTACATCGGCGGCAGCGCACGGGCCTGCGCACAGCCCCAGCTCACCGCGGAGTGGATACGCCAGCAGGCGGCGGACGGCTGGCACCTCATGCCGATCTGGGTCGGTCCGCAGCCCTGGCACCGGGCGGTGAACCCCGCCAACCGCCTGATCAAGGACGAGGCCGGCGCCGCACGCCAGGGCCGGGAGGCGGCGAACGGCGCGGCGCAGGCCGCGAAGGGCCTCGGCCTGGGGCCGGGCGCCGCCCTGTACAACGACGTCGAGAACTACGACGTCAAGGACCGCAACGTCTTCGACGGCCCGGTGCGCGCGTACCTGTCGGCCTGGACCGAGCGCCTGCACGAGCTGGGGTACCGCTCGGGCGCGTACGTCAACGCCTCCTCCGGCGTCCGCGCCCTGAAGTCCGAGTTCGCCAAGGGCCGTTACACGATGCCCGATGTGATCTGGACCGCCAACTGGAACGGCAAGGCCGACGTCTCCGACGCGTCGATGGGTCTGGACCGGGGCCAGTGGGACGGGCAGCGCGCCCACCAGTACAAGGGCACGGACGAGAACAACAAGCCGCTCAAGGAGACCCACGGCGGCGTCACCATCCACGTCGACCGCAACTACCTCGATGTACGAGGCCCGCAGAAGGCCCCCACCGAGCCGAAGCCCGCGGCGGGCCCCCAGCCGAAGCCTGCGGCAGGCCCCGAGCCCAAGCCGAAGCCGAAGCCTCGCCTGTTCGACGACGTAACCGATCTCGTCACCTCGGCGGACTTCAACGGTGACGGCCGTACCGACATCGCGGCGGTGCGCAAGGACGGCTCCCTGCACGCCTTCTACGCCAAGAAGGACGGCACCTTGGAGTACGGCCGGGCCTTGTGGCACGACAAGACCTGGGGCGGGATGCGGCGGATCGTCGGTGGAGACTTCAACGGCGACGGCATCGGCGATGTGATCGGGCTGCAGCGCGATGGCCGGCTGCGCGGGTACACCGGCACCCGCGAGGGGCACGTACAGGCGCGGGGCCGCATCTGGCCCGACAACTCCTGGAAGAACGTGCGGACTTTCGCTGCCATGCGCGATGACCGCAGCGGCCGGGACGGCCTGGTGGCCATCGCCCGGGACGGTGGGCTGTACTTCTACCCCACCCGGGCCGACGGCACCCTGGCCGCCTTCTCCGAGCGCCGCACCCTGTGGCACGACACCTCCTGGAAGCGGATGAAGCACCTGGTCGCCGGGGACTTCGACCTCCCGCTGGTGGGCAACATGCTGCTGAAAACGCGTCACACCGATCTCGCCGGGATCCACCAGGACGGGAGCTTCCGCCTGTACCCCGGCTCGGGACCGGGCGAGCTGGAGCGGACGCACAGGCCGTTGTGGAAGGACACCTCCTGGGGCAGCCGTAAGGCACTGCTGGGCGGGGACTTCAACGGTGACGGCAGGGCCGATGTGGTGGGTATCCGCGGTGACGGCGTTCCGCAGTTCTACGCCGGTGCCGGCAACGGCCGTCTCGCCGACGGCAAGCGCATGGACTGAGACCACCATGACCAGTTGCTGACCGCGATTCCGCGAGCGAGTCGGCAAGGTGGCTCACTGTTGCCGAGTGCTTCATCTGGCGCCGATCGTCAGATGAAGCACTCGGCAGAGTCCGGGAATTCATGCCGGCCCCGGGAATGCCCCCGGCGTTCTCGGCGGCTGCCAGGAGCCCGGGAAGGGATAAGGGGCCCGGGAAGGGATACAGGGGCCCGGGAAGGGATAAGGGATCAGGCGCCGTGGTCGTCATGCGGGACGTCGAGGATGATGTCGGCGGCGCGGGCGATGACCGGGGCGCGGGTGCGGCCGGGGTGGTCGGCGGCGAGGAAGTGACTGCCGATGGCCACGCAGAAGGCGAGCAGGGCGCGAGCCTCGACCTCGTCGGGGTCGGCGCAGAAAGTGCCGATCGCGTCGCGGGCCAGCTGAATGCGCTTGTTGTCCACGCGGCGCAGTCGCTCTGCGACGGCGTGGTCACGGCGGGCCCATTCGCGGATGGCCAGATCGATGGGCAGCAGGCGATCGCTGGAGAAGGTGAGCCGCCCGGCCAGGCGGACCTTGTTCCGTGCGTCGCCGCCCTCCCGCTCGACCCGGTCCACTACGGCGTCCACGCTCTCGCGCTCCCAGGTGTCCAGCATCTCGGCCAGCAGAGCGTCACGGTCGGCGAAGTACCCGTAGAAGCCCCCCTTGGTCACCCCCAGCGCCTTGGCGAGCGCCTCGACCCGCACCGCCTCCACTCCGCCCGCGGCCAGCACCCGAAGTCCCTCTTCGACCCACTTCTCGCGCGGGGTGCGCAATGCGCCCATCTGTGGCCCACCTCACCCAGTCAGACCTGTTGTACGGCTACGTACAACAGGTCTAGCCTCACCTTGTACGGCATCGTATAACCCGAGAGGGGACACGTCATGTCATTCGGTTTCGTTGCCTTCCACTACCCGGCCGCCGAGCACGTCGAGGAGTTCGTCGGCGAGTGCCACCAGGTCGCCGAGGCGGCGCGGCGGCAGCCGGGCTTTCTCTCCGTCGGGGTCTGGGTCACGCCGGACGGCGAGGCCGTCGTCACCACCGGCACGTTCGAGTCCGAGGAGGCATTCCGGGCGGCGTCCGACGTCGCCCGCGAGATGGGTGCGACCCCCGACGGCTTGAGCGACCTGGAGGTCAGGCCCCGTGAGGTCCACTTCCTTGTGTCGCGCTGAGGAGCTCGGCGAGGTCAACTGTCGGTATGGCTCTCTCCGAGGGTGACAGCGCGGACAGTCTTCTCGCTGCCTATCGCAGTGCTCAGGTTGAGCGCTTCTCGCGAAGGCTGGTGACCGGGGCGTCCTGTCCCAGGCCCCGACGGATCGCGATCTCCACGGGGGAGTAGGCGCCGTCGGCGCGCTCCAGTTCGTACGGTGCGGCCGGCATCAGCGGTGGCTGGGCCATGAAGCGCGGCCGCACCCCATGGTGCGGTTGTGCCGCGTGCACCAGGAACGGATGGCACAGGAAGACGTCGCCCGGGGCCCCGGTGGCGAGGGCGACTGGCCGGTGGTCGGACGCCGCCACCAGGTCGGGCGCAAGGGCCAGCCCGCTCGCCCCGTCCTCCCCGTACTTCTCCAGCACCTTCGGCACGTCGAGGTGTGAGCCGACCCGGATCCGGGTCGGGGCGTCCTCCTCACCGACCTCGCTGAACAGGAACAGCATCAGCAAGGCCCGGCCCCGGGAGCGCAGATTGGTGAAGTACCAGCTCTCGCCCTCCGGAAGGTAGCTCCCCTCGATGTGCCAGCCCGCGTCGTCCGGCTCCTCCTCGTGCGGGAAACGCAGCGGGAACGTGCCCAGCGAGTAGCGCGGCTCCCAGCGTCCCGCCCCGACGAGGAGGTCGTACGCGTGATGCAGGGAGGGGGAGTTGGGTGCGGCGGCGAACGGCCCCTGCGCCATGCCGGCCACCCAGTGCACGGGCTGCGTCCAGGTCGCCGGATCGTCCGGGTCGCAGCTCGTCTCTCGCCACAGCAGCCGCGCGCAGTCCGCGGCCACGCGCGGTGCGACGGCGCCCTCCAACTTCACGAAGCCGTCGCGGAGGAAGCGGGATACCAAGGTCGTGTCATCCATGCCCCCATCGTGCGTCGGCACCGATCCTCCTCACCCGACATTCTCCGCACCGCCTTTGTCGGGTATTCACCGAGACCTTCTTGTCCCTCTGAGACCCGCCGGATGCGGGCCCGCATGTCCGGTGGTGTGTGGGGGCGGGGTGGGCGAACCGGCTCGCCTACCCGATATGCGCGAGAACAACCGGGCCAACGGACCGGTAGCTGACGCACTGCCTGCGCCTTACCGTCACCCTGCAGCGACGCATTTCGTCGGTGGCCCTGCCCTACGTGCGGAGTTGGAACGGCCAACAGCGTCAGAGAACCCGGCGGGGGCGCCGCCGTGTTACCGCGACCGTCAGTGCATGGCTCACCCAGGCAGGTGCCAACTTGGCCCGTCGGATGAGCCGAGCCATACCCGTTGTGCGTCGGGGGTGACGGTGACGCCGAACTCGGACGGGGCGGGCGAGTCCGCTGCCTGCCAGAGTGCGAGGGATCGCTCGACGTCGTCCCACAGGTTGACCGGTCCGCCCTGCCGTACGGTCCACTCGTCGCCCGAGGGTGTGAGGGTGGCGAACGCGTCGTTCGTGGCGTCGAGCACGTACGTGCTCACGGTGCCGTCATCCGCCGGCATCGAGAAGAAGCGGGCATTCGGCATGGCGAGCTGCGCCACGAACCCACTGTCGGCCATCGTCAGCAGCTCGGGGCCGTGTGCGGTGGCGCGGGTCTCGCCCTCGTCCGGGGCGGGGATCATGCCGAGGCTTTCGGGGGCATCCTGCTGTCGGGCGATCATGAAACTCGGATCGCCGGAGAGGAAGTGCCCTTGTGCGGTGCCGTTGTCGTCGACGGTGAGTCGGACGAGCCCGAGGGACCGCATCCAGCCGCGGAGGGTGGCCACGATGAGCCCGCCGGGGCGGGTCTGCTTGATCCATGCCGAGGGGATGCTGCGCACGCCCATGGTGGCGATCACGCGGTCGTACGGTCCGGCCTCGGGGTAGCCGAGTAGGCCGTCGCAGGTCAGCAGTCTGGGGCGGTATCCACAATGGGCGAGATGCCCTCGGGCGCGGGCAGCGACGGCGGGATCGGTCTCGATGGATGTGACGCGATGGGCGCCGAGGCGGTGGCACAGCAGTGCGGTCGAGTACCCGGTGCCGGTCCCGATTTCCAGCACGGTCGTGTCCTCATTCACGTCGAGGTCTTCCAGCATCCGCACGACCAGGGCGGGGAGCGTCGAGGACGATGTCGGGCGCGCGTTGCTGATGGGCTGCGGATCGGCCCAGTCGATTTCCCGCCCGCCAAACTGCGTGATCAGGGTCTCGTCGGCGTATGCCTGCCGCAGCCACTTGTCGACGCCGACGAGCTGAGGCGTGACGGGTTTCCACGTGGTCAGTCCGGGGGCGTCGGTCTCCGCGTAGAAGCGGGGGACGAAGACATGCCGGGGGATGGCCTCGACGGCGGCGCGCCATGTGGGGGAGCGCAGCCAACCGCCGGCGGCGAGGTGGTCGGCGAGCTGCTGCCGTAGCTTGGCGGCAGCGAGGTCGATGTCAGGGTCGGTCATGGGTGCCTCGTTCCAAGAGATCGGCGAGGGCCGCGGTCATGGGTAGGCCGGTCGGTGGCTCCAGCCATGCCCACTGTCCTGACGGGTTGCACTCGATGAATGTCCACTCGCCGGATGCGGACAGGGTGAAGTCGAATGCGCCGAAGACGAGCCCGAAGTGCAGCAGATAGGCCAGCAGGGCGCGTTCGACGTCCGGCGGTGGTGTGACGGGGGTGTAGGCGTGGGTGCTGTAGTCGGTGCGCCAGTCGAGTAGGCCGGAGTCGATGCGCACTGCGAATATGCGGTCGCCGATCACGGTCACGCGGATGTCGGCGACTTTGTCGACGCGTGCCTGAAACAGGTGCATGGTGCCGGCGATGCTGTCGTCGATCTCGTCGGCGTCGACTTCCTCGACAGGCACCGTCTGCGAGGTGCCGTCGACGAGGTAGAGCGGCACGGACAGCGGTTTGAAGATGACCGGCCCGTGTTTCTTGATGAAGGCTCGGGCGTCGTCGGGGCGGTTCGTGATCAGAGTGGGCGGCAGGGTGAAGCCGCACGCTGCCGCGGCGGCGAGGCCGGCGGGTTTGTATTCGGCGTCGCCGATGTGGTTGGGGTGGTTGACGTACAGGCAATGGGGCAGAGACGCGAGGACGCCGCCGAGTCCGTACCGAGCTTGGACGGCGGCGAACCTCGCGTCTTGTGGGTCGAGGTGCGGGAAGGCGAACCCGGAGGGGCGCCGGTAGTAAAGGGCGCGTACGTTGCCGAGGTCGGCGATGCGGGTCGGGGTCGCCACGCTTCCGCCCCACTGTGCCGAGTCTCCGCCGATGTAGGCGGAGCACGACAGGGTCGCGGGGAAGTCTCCGGAGTCGAGCCGCACGACCGGGACACCCCGGCCGTGCAGCTCGGCAATCACAAGATCCGCGGTTGGGTCGTCAAGGTTCGTGACGACCAGTACCGGGCGGGGATCGGTGGTCACTGGTCGGCGTCGTTCCCCGTGTCGCTGTCGGGCGAGTCGCTGTTGCGGTCACCCTGGCCGGTGGTGCCGGTGGGAGGGTTGGTGCCGGACGAGGTGCCATGACCGGGCGCCATGACGACCGTCCCCTGGGCGTCGAGGTAGCAGGCGGTCTGCGTGGCGGCGTCCAGCTCGACTCGGGTATACGACGGCACCTCGACAGACGGGTACGGGGCGAGTCGCCGCAGTGCCCAGGGGGCCGGGGTCAGGTGGCCTTGCGGCAGGGGGCTGCCGGTGGGGAATCGGTCTGCATGGTTGAACATCGCGTGTCTTTCCTCTCGTAGGTCGGTCGGAGTCTTGCGATGGAACCCCGTCCCTGCCGGCCGAACGTGCCAGGGCGGCAGGGACGGGAACTTGTGGCGGTCGGCCCTGATCACCCTTGCGGGATACCGCCCGCCGCCGGGTCAGTCAGGGTGGCGTCGAAGAACTGGAACGCCGCCATCTCATAGCTGGCGTGGCCGGTGGCGCCCGCGTGCGTGCCTCAGACACCACACCTGCCCGTCGTCCGCGTCGGCGGTGTCGACGGAGTGTTCCGCACATGTCAGACACTTGCCGACGTAGCGCAGTGCCATGCCCGGTATGACTGTCAGGGTCCACTCGGCGAATCGGTAGCGCGCCCTCATGACGTGTCCGCCATACGGCCCGGGCCGTCGCTGCCCGTTGCCTCCCCCATGGCGTCGATGCACTCGGTGAGACCATGCAGCATCTCCGCGAGGTCCTCCTCGGTCAGCTCATCCACCCACGCGGTACGGTCCTGGATCTCCGCCCGCATACGATCAAGCTGCCGGTACAACTCCCGGTATCTCACGTGACGGTTCCACGCTTGCTCGGCCCGGTAGCGCAGCCGTTTCCACGTGCCGGCCTGGGCGGCTGCGCGCGCCTTGGTCACCATCAGCCCACTCCCTTGGGGTGGGGGTGGTTGCGGATTTCGATGGTGCAGTCGGTCGCCTTGGACTTGTCTCCTACGGCGTTGGCTTTCGCACGCTGCCGGGCAAGGGCGTCGCACACGTCGCACCCGGCAAATGGCTGGGGATCCGGCCCAGTCGCCGGTTCCTTCAGGTGTACGGGGCGGCAGTTGCGGGGCATCAGCCCACCACCAGTAGCGCACGCAACAGAGATTCGAAGACCCACGCGCTATGTTTGCGCATGTCGTCAACCTCCCAGGGGTTGAGGGCCACGCCCCCGGACGTTCGCCCGTCGCGGGGGTCCTTACGTGGCAGGTGTCCTTGCGGCCAGTGCGTCTGGCCTTCCCGTTCGCCATGGCGCTGCCGTCGTGTCTAGTGCTGAAGATGGCGCTTCCGTGGCTCAACCACCGTGTCCTGTTGCACAGTTGGGCGCAAGAGAATCTGCTGGAAATCAGCCTCAGCATCGGAAGTGGCACATGCCAAGCCATGCGCATAGCTTCCGCTCCGCGCACAACGGATGCCAGGCTGAACACAAGGCAGTCAGTGGCGCACGACTGCGTCAGAATGGAGAGCGCATGGCCGCACGACCACAGCCAACCGCCAGGCGGATCGGACTCGGACACGAACTACGCCAGCTCCGCAGGGCGGCCGGTCTGACGATCGCGGAGTCAGTAGAGGGCATGCCCTTCGACGAGAGCACGCTTCAGCGCGTCGAGACTGGTTGGAAGTCCTTTCGACAGGCGGGGCACCTGCGAGAGCTGTTGGAGCGCTATGGCATCACCGATGAAGAGCAAGTGGACAGGCTGGTGGCTCTCCAGCGGGAGGGGGCCAGCCGCGAATGGTGGACGGGGATCGGGACCACCATGCTGTCGGGCATGCCCCGATTCCTTGGCGTCGAGTCCGCGGCCAGGGAAATCCGTATGTTTCATCCGACCGCCGTTCCTGGGCTGCTCCAGACCGAGGCGTATGCGCAAGCTGTGCACGACCTTCACAAGCCCATCGACGAGACGACCACGGAGTTCGGGCAGCAAAGCGTGCAGATCCGCATGAAGAGAAAGGAGGGCATGACACGCGACGACGACCCCCAAAAAGTGTGGGCTGTCTTGTACGAGCCAGCCCTCCGCTACCCCATTGGAGGGCCAGACGTCATGCGGGAGCAGTATGCCGCCCTGGCCGAATGGGCCGCCCGAGAGAACGTGACCATACAAGTTCTCCCTCGGGCGGGAAGTGGTTACGTTGCTTTCCACGATGTCAACATCATGATTCTCGGTGACGGTCTGCCGACCACAGTCCAGACGGACACGGCATGGAGCACCGTCGCTGTCACAGATAAACCGCGCGACGTCGGGCGGTTCTCCCGCATGTTCGACGCCATGGTCGCTGCCGCGCTGCCTCCCAGTGACACCCCGAAATTTCTGCACCAACTATCGAGAGAGACCACAGAATGAAGACTCACCCTGCCACGGCGATGGCATTGCATCTGGAGGGCGCTAGCTGGTTCAAGTCGTCCTACAGCAACAATGGTGGCAACTGCATTGAGGTCGCCGACGACTTCCCCGGGATGGTCCCGGTTCGAGACAGCAAGGCCCCGCACGGTCCGGCGTTGGTCTTCGCGGCGGACGGCTGGTCGTCGTTCGTCGCCGCCGTCAAGGGCGGAGAGTTCTCCGCCTGAGAATTCCGGCACCCCAGCCGCACGGCCACCGCCACCATTCGGCGGGGGCCCTGCGGCTACGGTGACTGCTACGTTGAAGGGCGTTCTGACAACTTCAGCACCTCTATCAGGTGGCGCTGGGTGTGGGCGTATGTCTCCTGCGCGTTGAGTGTTTCCACATCCACGCTCAGAACGTGCCAGGGGGTCTGTTTGAGGAGACGACTGGTCAGTTCGGCCTCGGAGCGGAGATGGGCGGCGGCCGACGAGAGGTCGTGAACAGCTCGGGTGCCAGGCGAGCCGGCAAGTTTCCGTACGTACCAGTCTTCCCAGGCATCGCCTTCTCGCTCGACTGCGCGCCGCAGTGCGGATTCCGGATTGTCGTGGACGTACACCACGGTGACCTGGGCCGGCTCCACGGCCCGGGCCAGTTCTCCCATGACGCGTACGAGAGTTTTCTCGTCGTGGCCCCATGCCACAAGAGACGGAATAAAGGGCAGAAGGGCATCGGTTATCAAGTAGTCCTTGCCCGCCGTGATTGACTCCGCGACGTAGGCGCGAGTGCACTCAACCAGTGTCGCGGGCCGAACGGTTCCGGCCCCACCGGCGAACTCCTCCGCAACGGGCTGGAAGGCCGGCCGCGTGAGAATGTCGGCCTCCTCGAAGTGGTCGACCGATGCGCCGACGCGGGTGAGCCACTCGGCCACCGCACGGCACAGGGTGGACTTGCCGACACCGGGGCTGCTGCCGATGACGGAGATGAGGTGCATAGTCATGGCGGCAGTTTTGCACCGCGCGAAGTCCGTCGGACGGAGTGGACAGGGCGGACGGGGCGGACGGGGCGGTCGGGGTGGACGGGGGCGTCGTCAGTAGTCCTCAGTAGTCGTCGGATAGTGACTCAATCGGCGGCTGGGTAGCGCCAGTTGAGGTGGGCGAGCTGGCGGGCGCGGGCCTCGGCGATGGTCATGCGGGCGGTGTGTTCGGTGGTGTCGGTGTGGGAGGGCTGGCCGGTGGCCTGGCCGGGCCATTTGCGGTAGAGGAGGCCGACCTCGGGGGAGAACCAGCCGCGGCTGGTGGCGTTGAGGGCGAGGAGCAGTCCGGTGTCTTCGGAGGCCGGGAGGGCCATCCAGCCGCCGAGGGCGAGGAGCAGGTCGCGGCGGATGAAGAGGGTCGCTGGGTGGACCGGGGCGCGGAAGTCGTTCGTCTTCCAGGAGTCGAGGACGGTTCCGCGCTCGATCGGGCCCGGGGCGGGGTCGCCGGGGAAGCCGGTGGTGGTGCCGTCGGGCAGGAGGTCGAGGGCCCGGGAGGTCGCCCAGCCGATGCTCGGGTCGGCTTCGAGGGCGGCCAGGTCGCGGGCGAGTGTGCCGGGCGTGAGCTGGTCGTCGGCGTCCAGGACTTTTACGTACTCGCCGTCGGCGTGGGCGAGGGCGAGGGTGCGGGCGACGCCGGGGCCGCCGGGTCGGCCCTGGCGGAAGGTCACGCGGTCGTCATCGGGGACGTGGGGCGCGACGGCGTCGGTGGTTCCGTCTTCCTGGATGAGCCAGTGCCAGTCCCAGCCGTCCGGGAGTTCTTGGTGGCAGAGCGACGTGTAGGCCTCCGCCAGGAAGTGCGCGGAGGGCGCGTGGACGGCGGTGATGATGATGATGCGCCGGCGCACGGCACTCACCACCTTTCCGGGGGAGTGGTGAACCTCAGCTCGTGCGGCTCGTGCGGCTCGTGCATCTCATGCAGGTCATGCCGCTCACGCAGCTCATGCAGCTCATGCAGGTCATGGCGGATTTCGTTCATTTTCTGAGCCGGGAGCAGTTTCTTTGCAAAGAGCGAAAGTTGAGCGAACAAAGGTTGAGCAGAGAACGGTTGAGTAGAGAACAAAAGTGCCCGATCGCTGGCGACGGGGGATGCACCAGCGATCGGGCTGGACCCAAGCCTATCAAGGCTGACGGTCAGGTGGGAGCCAACTGCCAGATTGGAACCAGGAGTTGTGATCGGAGTCACGTAATGTTTCCGGATGTTTCCGGTGCGGGCGTAGGCCGTTACGTGCCGCATGGCGGTTCGTACGGGAGATGGGGCAGGTACTCGTGCCATTTCTCGGGTGTCAGGACCCCTCGGGTGGTTGAGCAGATGCGGCGGATCGCGGTGTCGGCGTCCAGGTTCCACAGCCGGACGGTGCCGGCGCCGCTCGACACTCCGAGCAGGTGGCTTTCGGGGCTGAAGGAGAGGAAGTTGCCCGTTTTGGCGTTGGGACTGGTCGATTGGCCGATCGCGGCGGCCCGGGACGGGACCGTGACGTTCCAGAATCGGACCGTGCTGTCGTCGCCGCCGCTCGCCAGGGTGTGGCCGTCGTCGCTGAATGTCAGCGACACGACCGCCTGGGTGTGGCCGGTGAGCGGGGCACCCAGCCGGGTCGGCTTGGATTCCTTGGAATCCTTGAGGCCGGCCGTGTTCCAGAGGCGGACGGTGTTGTCCTCGCTGCCGCTGGCCAGGGTGCGGCCGTCCGGGCTGTAGGCGAGCGTGTTGACGGGGCCCAGGTGCTCCGTGAGCGGCGCGCCGAGCCGGACGGTGCGGCGTGGGTCGGTGGTGTTCCAGAACCGGATGGTGGCGTCGGCGCTGCCGCTGGCGAGCGTGCGCCCGTCCGGGCTGAAGACCAGGGAGTTGACGTAGCCCTTGTGGCCGGTGAGGGGTGCGCCGAGCGGAACGGCGTGGGCGGGGTCGGTGACGTCCCACAGCTGAATGGTGCGGTCGTCGTAGGCGGTCGCCAGCGTGTGTCCGTCCGGGCTGTACGCGAGTGCGTCGGCTCCCATGAACCGGGTCCGGAGGCGGAGGGGTGGTCCGTAGGAGACGGGCTGGGCCGGGTCGGTGACGTTCCACAGGTGCACCTCGCGGTTTCCCGTCAGTACGGCGAGGGTGCGTCCGTCGGGGGAGAACACCTGCGCGCGCTGGCCGCCGTCCCCGGGCATGAACGGCCGGCCCATCGGTGCGGGCTGCTCGGGATCCGTCACGTCCCACAGCCGGACGCGTCCGTCGAGGGCGGCCGTGGCGAGCACCCGGCCGTCCGGGCGGAACGCCCCTACCCGGCCGACCATGTTCGACGTCGGGATCGACCACAGGCGGATCTTGCTGTCACCGGTCCCGGTGGCGAGCGTCCGGCCGTCGGGGCTGAAGCCCACGGCGAACATCTCGCCGCTGCTGCCCGCGAGGGGCTCGCCGACCTGCGACGGGTAGGCCGGATCGCTGACGTTCCACAGGCTCGCCGTGCTGTCCGCGCTGCCGGCGGCGAGCATGCTGCCGTCGGGGCTGAAGGCCACCGACCACACGGGGCCGGTATGGCCGGTGAGCGGCGGGCCGAGCGGCGCCGCGTCCCGCGGGGTGGCCACGTTCCAGAACCGGATGGTGTTGTCCGAGCTGCCGCTGGCGAGCGTGCGTCCGTCGGGGCTGAAGGCGACGGAGTGCACGGTGCTCGTGTGGCCGGTCAGGACGGTGTCGAGGGGGGTGGGGCGGCTCCGGTCGGTCAGGTCCCAGAGCCGGATGGTGTGGTCGTCGCCGCCGGCTGCCAGCGTCCGCCCGTCGGGGCTGAAGTCCACCGAGCGTACGGCGTCGGTGTGGCCGGTCAGGGCGCCGCGCGCGGCCGGCCGGCGCGGGTCGCGTACGTCCCACAGGCGGACGGTGCGATCGTCGCCGGCGGAGGCCAGCGCCGCTCCGTCCGGGCTGAAGGAGAGCAGGTAGACCGCGCCGTGATGGCCGGTCAGGGGAGCCCCGAGCGGCCGCGGGTGGCGGGGATCGCGTACGTCCCAGAGCCGGATCGTGCCGTCGTCCGAGGCGCTGGCGAGGGTGCGCCCGTCCGGGCTGAAGACGGCGGTGCTCACCCAGCTCGTGTGGCCGGTGAGGGGGGTGCCCAGGGGTTTGGGCCGGGTCGGGTCCGCCACGTCCCACAGGCGGACGGTCCGGTCGTAGCTGGCGGTGGCCAGGACTCGTCCGTCCGGGCTGAACGAGGTGAGGTAGACGGCGCCGGTGTGGCCCCGGAGCGGTGTGGCCAGGGGCGCGTTCACGATCGAGATCAAGCGGTTCTTCGCGCCCTCGTCGCCCGGCCGCAGGCGGTGGGCCACCAGGTCGAGCTGGGCCGACAGCGACGGGTCCGTGTACTGGGCGCGATCGGCTTCGGAGAGCACCTGCTGGAAGACGGTGTCGTCCCGCTGCTGCCACGCGACCACCGCGGAACCGACGGCCAGCAGCGCCATGACGACCAGCGCCGCCACCGCACCCCGCCGGAGCCGGACCGAGCGCTTGCGGAGTCTGGCCGAAGCGGCCAGGAACTCCACCGCGCTGCGGGTCAGGAGGGTGTCACCGGCGGACTCCGCCCACGTGCGGGCCTGGTCCAGGCGGGAACCCCGGTAGAGGAGGGACGGGTCGCGGTCCGAGGTCTCCCAGGCCCGGCCGTCCTCCTCCAGCCGCTGGCGCAGCAGATTGCCGTTCCGGTCCTCGTCGATCCAGTCGCGCAGGCGCGGCCAGGCGTGGAGCAGCGCCTCATGAGTGATCTCGACGGCCTCCGCGTCGAGCGTCACCAACCGGGCGTGGACCAGGGCTTCGAGTGATTCCTCCGTCTTGTCCGGGTCTGTCGACTCGGCCGCCAGTTGGCGCCGCGTCCCCCGCCTACGGGTGGCCTGGGTGTCCTCGCCCAGCCGGACCAGCCTGAGGAGGAGCAGCCGCGCGGCCGTACGGGCCGTCGGGTCGAGACCGGACCAGGCCCGCTCGGCGGTCGCCGCCACCGCCCCCTGGATTCCGCCCGCCGCGCGGTAGCCGGACAGCGTCAGCCGTCCCGCCTTCCGGCGCTGCCAGGTGGCGAGCAGGGCGTGGGAGAGGAGCGGCAGCACCCCCGCGTGGTGCGCACCGCCGTGGCCGTCGGCGCTCACCTCCCGGACGATCAGTTCCGCCAGTCCCGGTTCGAGTTCGAGGCCCACGGCCTTGGCCGGGCCGGTCACCGCCTCGCGCAGCTCCGTGGCGGTCAGCGGGCCGAGCACCATGTGGCGGTGCTGGAGCGCGTCGGCGAGTTCGGGGTACCCGAGGCAGTGTTCGTAGAAGTCGGCGCGTATGCCGATGATGACCAGGGCGGGGGCGGGGCCGGGGGCGTTGGCTGGAGATGGGCCGCCGGGGCCGCCGGGGTCGCCGGGGTCGCCGGGGTCGCCGGGGTCGCCGGGGCTGGCGGGGACGGCGGGTGTGCATGCGGCATGGAGGATCTGGACGAACGTGCGCCGGGCCGTCTCGTCGGAGCAGAGGGTGAACGCCTCCTCGAACTGATCCACCACCACGACCGGGCGGGGCGCGGAGGGTGTCTCTCGTCGCGCCCATGCTGTGACGGCCTCCCGGACCGCCTGCGCGAAGTGTGGGGTGCCGGGCCCCTTTTCCGTCTTTTCCGTCGCTCTCGGGTCCACGGCTGTCGGTGCCTGTGCTGCCGCCACCCGTGCCTGTGCTGCCGCCACCCGTGCCTGTGCTGCCGCCACCTGCTCCGCCGCCCCCTTCGCGGCGGAGAGGACGGCCGCTAGCTCGGGAATCCGGCGGGTCAGCTCCGCGAGCGGATCGCCTCCCGGTACGAGTTGTAGTACTTCCCTTTTGCGGGCTTCCCCCTTCTGGCTGTTCCCGTCGCCCAGCGCGCCCTTCTCCACCGCGGGCACCAGGCCGGCGTGCAGCAGGGACGACTTTCCCGCCCCGGAAGCGCCGACGAGCATGACCAGGCCGCCCGTCGTGCCGGCTTCTCCCCTGCCTGCTTTCTCCGCTTTCCCTGCTTCCTCTGCTCTATCGAATTTCCCGGCTTTCTCCGGTCCTTGTGATTCCTCCGATTCCTCCGCTTCCTCTGCTTCTTCCGCTTCTTCCGCCGCGCGGAGTTGGGCGACCAGGGCGGCCGTGCTCCGCTCCCGGCCGAAGAACCACCGGGCGTCCTGCTGGCGGTACGAAGCCAGCCCACGGTACGGGCACACACCGGGGACGGCCGCGGCCTCGGCCGGGGTGCGCTCCTCTCCCTGCGTGGACGCCACGGCGTGGTCGGCGGCGGCCGGGCCGGTGACCGCTCGCTCCCACAGGCGCTGCCACTGGGCCAGGTCGTACAGGTCCGCGACCACCGGTACGGGCCGCAAGCGCCGGGCTTCGGGGATCAGGACGTGCAGCACCGCCGCGAGGGCGGCGAACTGCGCGGGCACGTTCTTGGCCCGCCGCCAGTCACTGATCCGCTGCACGGACACCCGTACGGGCCGCCCTCGCTCGTCGACCCGCCGAAGCCGGACGACCGCCTCGGCCACTTTCTTGAGGGGAGGGTTGCCGGCTTCCTTGTACAGCAGCGCGAGACGTTCCGCGAAGGCTGTACGTGCCCCTGAGTCGGAACTCAAGGTGCCCACTCCTTACTTCCCCCGCACTCGGTTGCTTCCCCCGCACCCAGTACTTCCCCAGTACGTGGACATCCGGACCGGAAAACTCACCTTAGCTCGCTGACCTGTGGATACGCCCTGGTTCCGGAGCCGGAACCTTCTCAGCGGTCGCTTCAGCGGGCAGGATCACGCCCAGTGCCACACAAACTGGACGCGCCGTTCGGTACCGGTCCTCACAGGGGAGGGACCGGTGCCGAGCGGCGCACCACGTGCACCACGCCGTTCACCCGGAGAGAAACCGCCGGGGCCCGCCCATCGCCAGGGGTAGATCCACCGCACGGAAGAGACGGAAGAGACGGAAGAGACCGCACGGAACGGAGCGGTACGGGATGTCTGGGAGGCGGCATTGGGCGTCGTAGCGGCTCGGACGACGCGGGCGGGGATCGTGTACGAGGTGGCGGGGAGCGGGGAGCCCGTCGTGTTCGTACACGCCGGGTGTGCGGATCGGCGTATGTGGCAGGCGCAGTTCGAGGCCCTGGCGGCGCGGTACCGGGTGATCCGTTACGACTGGCGGGGGCGGGGCGAGTCCGCGGACGCGGCCGGTGAGGTGGTACACCATCGCGATCTGATCGACCTGATGGATGAGCTGGGTGTCGGTCGGGCCGCCGTCGTCGGGGCGTCGGATGGCGGGCGGATCGCGCTGGACGCCGTGCTGACGGCACCGGACCGGTTCGCGGCGCTGGTTCTGATCGCCGCCGGATTGTCGGGGCATCGGTGGCCCGACTCGATGGTGGAGCGGGCGCGGCAGTGCCTGCACGGCGCGGTCCCGGCCGAGCGCCTGAGGCGTTACGAGGAGGGCGCCGCCGAGTGGATCGATCCCGCCGACCTGGACGCCGTCGCGGAGGCGGAGGCGGAGTTCCTGGTGGCGGGGGAGGGAAGGGACCGTACGGCGCTCCGTCCCGAGGTCTGGGAGCCGGCCGTGGCGATGAACCGGCTGACGCGGGAACGGATGTGGAGCGGGCCGCCCTCCGTCGAACCGCGGTCGCGGCCGGCGGCGAAGGAACGGCTGGCCGAGGTGGCGACCCCGACGCTGGTGATCAGCGGGCTGGCCGATGTGCCGGAGATCCTGGAGGTGTCCGCGCTGCTGGCGCGGGGGATTGCCGGGGCCCGGCGCCTCGAGCTTCCCGATACCGGTCATCTGCCGCCGCTGGAGCGGCCGTCGGAGGTCACGGCTGCCCTGGAGGAGTTCCTCGGATCGTTGGGGTACGGATCGTTTGGTTACCGCTCCTTGGGTTACGGGTCCTTGGGTTACGACTCCTCGGGTTACGGCGGCTGAGCGGGGCGGGCTCGCGGCGGGCGCGGTGGCCGGGCGCGGTGGCCGGCCGCGAGCCGGTCAGTCAGCCACCGTCGCCTGCTCGGTCTGTGCGGGAACCGCCGGCCGGTCGGCGGGCGCGTCCTTGCGGCGGGCCGTTGCGCAGGCGATGGCGCCGAGGACGATGACGCCGATGGGGAGCGCCATCGACGTGCGCATCGCGGTGACTCCGCCGTGGCCGCCCGCCGTCTGCGTCTGTACCAGTGCGCCGACCGCCGAGGTGCCGACGACCGAGCCCAGCTGCCGCACGGTGTTGAGCACGCCCGAGGCCGCGCCTGCCACCTTCGGGTCCACGCCCTGCATCGCCACGGCCGCCATGGGGGCGATCAGGCAGCCGTTGCCCATGCCGACCACGATCATCGGGGCGAGGAACGCGGCCCATGCCGTGTCCGGGCCCATGACGAGGGCGTTCCAGAGCATGCCGACGGCCGTCAGCAGCATGCCCGTGAACAGTACGTACTTCCCGTCGATCTTGTCGGTGAGCCGTCCGGCGAACGGCGCGAGGGCCATCGAGACCAGAGAGGCGGGGGCGAGCGCGAGGCCCGCCTTCAGGGCGCTGAAGTGCAGGACGTTCTGGAAGTAGAGCGAGAGCAGCAGCATCAGGCCGAGGACGCCGACCGAGACCGAGGCCGAGACGAAGTTCATCGCGGTGAAGTTGCGGTTGCGGAAGAGGGCGAAGGGCACCAGGGGCTCGTTGTCCTGGCGGCGCCGCTGCTGGACGACGAAGGCCGCGAAGAGGACCACGGCGGCGGCGAGCAGGGCCCAGACGAAGCCGTTCCAGTGGTAGCGCTCGCCCTCGGTCAGGCCGAAGGTGAGACAGAACACCGCGGCCGAGGACACCAGTACACCGGTGAAGTCGAGCCGGTGGGTGGCCCCTTGGCGGATGTCCGGGACGACGAGGAAGAGCGCGGCCAGGACGAGGGCGCCCACCGGCACGTTGACGAAGAAGATCCAGCGCCAGCCGAGCCCGCTGACCAGGAGCCCGCCCAGCGCCGGGCCGGCCACGGCGGCGACACCGGCCACCGCACCCCACACGCCCAGGGCCGCGCCGCGCCGCTCGGCGGGGAAGGCACCGACGATCAGGGTCATGGTCTGCGGGACGAGCAGCGCCGCGCCCAGGCCCTGCACCACGCGGGCGGTGATCAGCTCGGCGGGGCTGTCCACCAGACCGCACGCCAGGCTCGCGACCGTGAACAGCGCGACGCCGACCGCGAAGAGCTGGCGCGGACCGCGCAGGTCACCCAGCCGGCCCGCGGTGATCAGCAGCGCGGCGAGCACGAGGATGTAGCCGTTCATCGACCACAGCACCTCGTCGAACGAGGCGTGCAGACTGTCGATCATGCTGGGGATGGCGATATTGACGATCGTCAGGTCCAGCAGCGTCATGAAGAAGCCGAGGGAGAGTACGACCAGGATGGCCCAGGGGTTGCCTCGGATCTTGCTCATGCGGCCCTCACTCATGCGGCCCTTGCTCATGCGGCGTTCTCGCCCTTCCTGTCGCCGTGCGGTTTCTCGTCGTGCTCCGTGCGCTCGTGCTCCGTGCGCTCGTTCGCCGGGTTCTCGTTCGCCGGGCTCTCCTGCCACACCATCGCGGGCACCTTGTTGGTGCGCTCGATACGGGCCAGCCGGCTCACCCGGCGTGCCCGCAGGGCGTCCGGGTACTGCCGGGCCACCGCCGCCAGGTGGTAGAACTCGCCGGTCAGGCGGGCGCGTACGGCCTCCGGGGCGGCGGTGCCGGTGAAGTCCAGCGTCAGCGCACTGGCCGCCCTGGCCGAATCGGTGCTGCGGGTGAGCCTCAACTGGGCTTCCACGACGCCCGGTTCCTCGCGCACCAGGTCGATCAGCTCGCTCACCTTGAACAGCGCGCTGCGCAGGGTGAGGGAGTCGTCGGCCCGGCCGAGCACCGTCAGCGCGTCGGGGCGGCCGCACCGGCAGGTGGCCGGGGCGACCCGGTCGCCGAGGCGGTAGCGCACGACGGGGACGGTCCAGCCGTCGCCGACCCGGCTCAGCAGGGCACCGTCCTCGTCCGGCTCCATGATCTGGCTGGGCAGCAGATGCAGCGTGGTCTCGTCGCAGCCGGGCTGGTTGGCGGCCATCACCCAGGTTTCCACCGAGCCGTAGTTGCCCCACAGGCCGGCGTCGGGGAACGCCTCGCGGACCAGGTCGCGCTTGTTGCCGGTCCACGGCTCGGCCATCCAGATGATGGTGCGTACGGGGAGTGCGGGGATGCTCGTACCGGCGTCGAGGACGCCCTGGGCGAAGTCGGCGAGTCCGGTCGGGGTGCCCGCGAGGGCGTTCACCCCGACCTCCTCGAACATCTCCAGCCAGCCGGCGACTTCCTCGGGGGAGTAGGGGCCGGAGGGGATGACCGTGCAGTGGCTCTTCTCGGCCAGTGTCTGCATGTAGTAGTGGGAGCCCCACATGCGGCCCGCGTTGAAGAGGTTGAGCAGGACGTCGCCCGGCCGCAGCGGCCGCCAGAAGTCCAGCAGGCGCTCCAGGCCCATGCCGTGCGGTACATGGGTCAGTTTGGGCCTGCCCGTCGTGCCGCCGCTGGACATCAGCACGCTGCCGGTGCCCTGTGCGGCGGCCGCGCGGGTGTGGGCGTAGATCTCCACGGGGCCGGTGACGGCGAGGTCGGTCACCTCCCGCGCGGACTCGGGTACGGGTGGACCGCCGGCCGCGGCCAGATCTCTGGCGTGCGCCAGCAGGAGGTCTGTGGGGATGTGCCCGATCATCGTGTGCTCGTCCCCTGATTCCGGTTCTGGTACGGGTTCTGGCCCTGGTCCTGGTCCTGGTTCTGGTTCTGGTTCTGGTTCTGGCTGTGACTGTGGCTGTGGCTGTGGCTGTGGTTCCGGCGCAGGAATTCCTGGTGCGCGGCGCCGTACGCGTCGAAGCGCGCCGCGATGATCTCCCGCTGCTCGCGCGCCGCCTGCTCGGAGCCGGGGAACGCGACCGCGCCGTCGGGCTCCACCTCCGACAGCCAGAACCGCTCCCCGTCGTGGAGGAAGTCGACGGCGAGGTACGGCATGGGCATCCTGGCCGCGACGTAGTCGACGGCGTCGGCGAGCTCGGGCGGCAGCGGTACATGCTGCATCCCGCCGCCCGCCGAGAGGTTGGCGGTCAGCGAGGTGCCCTGAGGGATGCGCCGCAGCACGGTGTGCGGCTTACCGTCGATGACGTAGACCCGGAAGTCGTTGATGCCCTCGCCGAGATATGGCTGGCACACCAGAGCGGTCTCCGCGCCGGCGGCGAGCCCGACCACCCCTTTCAGCTCCTCGGCGCTGCGCACCAGGCACACGCCCTGGCCCATGCCCCAGTAGGCGGGCTTGACGATGAGCGGATAGCTCAGCCCGCTCAGCGCCGCCTCGTACGTCCTGGCCGGCGAGTCCCGGCCGGACCCGATCCGCACGGTCGGCACCTGGGGGAGCGGGCTGTCCGCGAGGTGCAGCATGGTCGCGGTCTTGTCGTTGGCGATGAACGACAGCCGGGGCGGAATGGGCAGGTGGAAGCCGGCGGCTTCGAGGATGGTGTAGAGGTAGAGCTGGTTGCAGACGTCCGGGGCATGGTGCGCCAGCGACCACAGCGAGGTCACGAACACGGTGTCCTGCGGGGTGACGGCCGCACCGTCCAGGAAGACCCGTGGGCCGCCCTCGGCGGAGGCGTCCACGGACACCTCGTCCGGCTGGTGCAGCGACAGCGCCCAGCCGCGCTCCCGGGCCACCTCCTCGTAGATCCCCCAGACGTGCGTCCACTCCTTGGTACGCATCCGCTCGGTGCCGCGGTCCGGGTAGATCCAGCACAGCCGGCGGCCGGCGGCCTGCTCAGCGGGTGCAGCAGCAGTAGTCATCAACGCCTCAACGCTCCGCTTCGGTTGTTCCGCTTCCGTTGTTCCGCTTTCGTCATCGGGCCGGCCGCCTGTTCCGCTCTCGTCTCCTCGGGCCGCCTGTTCCGCTCCGTTTCCGCTCCGTCATCGGGTGACCCAGGCGCGGATCACGCGGTGGAACCTCTCGGGTTCTTCCAGGAACGGAAGGTGGCCGCTGCGCTCGAACATCTCCAGCCGTGCCCCGGGCACGGCGTCCGCCAGCCAGGCCCCGACGGGGCTCGGGTAGACCTGGCTCAGGGCGCCGTGCAGGAACAGCGTCGGCACCCCCAGCGAGGGCAGTCGGCCGCGCCAGTCCTGCCGCAGGGCGTCCTGCCACAGCTGCCGCTTGGCGTCGGCATGGCAGGCGGCCGCGGCGTCGGTGAGCTCGTCGAGCAACGCCGTTACGGGGGAGTCCCCTTGGGCGAAGAAGCTGCCGACCAGACCGGCGATCGTGGCGCGGTCCGGTGAGCCGAGCGCACGGCCGATGTCTTCCGCGCCGGCGGCGTCCAGGCAGCCGAAAGCCGCGTGCTGCCAGCCGCCCTCGGTGAGCAGGTACGGCGTCTGCTCCACCGAGACCAGGGAGGAGACCCGGTCGGATCCGTACCGGTCCAGGTAGTGGTAGGCGACGGTGGCGCCGAGCGACCATCCGAGCAGGGTCAGCCCCCGTACGTCCAGCTTCTCGACGAGGGCGTGGAGATCGGCCGCACAGCGGTCCACGGTGACCGGCTCGGTCCCCTGCGGGGTGGCGCCGTGGCCGCGCAGGTCGACGGTGAGGACGCGGTGGTCGCGGGCCAGGTCGGCGACGGTACGGGCGAAGAAGGCCGAGGGCGCGCCGAGACCGTGGACGAGAAGGAGCGGCGGCCCGCTGCCGGTGTCCTCGAAGTGGAGTATCTGCCCGTCATCCAGGGCGAGTTCAGGCATGCCCGTCCTTCTCATCGCTCCGGATCACGTACTCCCCTTCGTCCCCTTCGGCCTCGTTCTCCCACTGCTCCCACCGCTCACGCAGCAGCGGTTTGTCCGGCTTGCCGACCGGCGTGTGCGGGATGTCGTCGGTCAGGCGGACGGTGCCCCGCAGACCATGGCCGCGCACGACCGCCTTGACGGACTTGCGGACCTCGCCCTCGGGCCGTCCCGGATCGCCGTGAACCGCCAGCAGGACCTCGTCGCTGTACTCACCGGGGCGCGCGGGCAGTGCCACGGACTCCAGCACCGGGCAGCCGGCGGCGATCTCCTCGTCCAGCATCGGCGCGGGCAGCGGCCCGCCGGAGGCCGCCAGGGTCTCGGTGACCCGGCCCAGGATGCGCAGCGACCCGTCCGGCTCCCGCTGGGCGACATCGCCGGTCCAGAACTCCGCGCCTCGGAAGGTACGGGCGTTGGCCTCGTCGCTTCCGACGTACCCCTCGCTCGTGCAGTCCGACATCAGCACCAGCTCGCCGAGGCCGGGGGTGTCGCGGGAGAGGGGTTCGAGCCGGGTGCCCACGCCCTCGACGGGGAACATGCCGATGCCCGTCTGGAGGACGTCGGCCATATTGCCGAGGGCCAGGCCGAACTCGGTCGATCCGTAGATCTGCCGGATGTGGATGCCCAATACCCTGGCAGTGTCGTCCAGTTGGGCCGAGCTGAGGTAGGCGCCGCCGCACAGCGGACGGCGCAGCCGCGACAGGTCCGGTGCCGGACCGTCGGCCGCCGCGGCCCGTACGTACTCCTCGTAGTGGCGGGGCAGCGCGCTCATCGCGGTGGCGCGGTACTCCGCGATCTGCCGTAGCAGCACCCCGGGCGCGGCGTGCGGGTCCGCGAGCACCAGCTCCGCGCCGGACAGCAGGGCGGCGAAGACGTGCAGGTCGGTGGCGTGTGCCACGTCGAGGGTATGGCGGCAGAAGAAGACGTCCTCGGCGGTGATGCCGGTGTCCGCGAGCCAGCGGCGGCGCTCGCGCAGGAAGCGGTCCTGCCGCCAGACCATCTGCTTGGGAAAGCCCGTCGACCCGGACGTCCACAGTGCGCGGAAGAGGCCGGCGTGCGTCTCGGCGGGCTCGCGGGGAGACGGTTCGGCGCGGGTGAGGGCGTCGAGCCGGACCCGGGGCGGGGCGTCGTCGGGGAACTCGCGGTCGTGGCCGGGTTCGGGGTGGGGTCCGTGACTGGGTTCGGGGTGGGATCCGTGACCGGGTTCGGGGTCGGTCACGATCAGCCGGGGCCGGGTCAGGCGCAGCGCCGTCGCGGTGTCGGCCGCGTCGAAGTTGCTCATCAGCGGTACGTACCGGGCGCCGGTACGGGCCACGGCCAGGATGAGCGCGACATAGCCGATGCTGTTGCGCAGGGAGCAGGCGATGACGTCATCGGCGCCGACGCCGTGACCGCGCAGCCCGGCGGCCGTGCGGTCGACGAGCTCGACCAGTTCCGCGTAGCTGACCGCCGGGCCGTCGGTTGTGGTGACGGCCCGGGCGTCCGGCCGCCGCGCCGCGATGTCGCACAGGGCTTGGTAGAGCACGCTTCACCTCAATGAGTGCGCGGGCTGTGATGACTGCGCGGGGTGTGTTGAGTGCGCGGGCCGCTCCATGGCCGGTCCGTACGGGTTCATGCCGCGTTCCAGCCGGCGTAGGTGGCGAAACGCCAGTCCTTGGCGAGGCAGTCGACGGTGCTGAAGCCCGCTTCGCGCAGCCACTGGAGCTGGGTGTCGACATCGATGGGAATGTCGTGCTTCATGCGCTCGCGGCCGGCGGCCCATTCCTCGGCCGGAGTTCCGGAGGCGTGTACGTGCGCCTCGTGCTGCCGGTCGTACATCTTCTCCAGCGCGGGGGTCGGCGCCAGAACCTGCTCGACATTGACGAAAATGCCGCCGGGGCGAAGGACCGTGCGGATGCGCGCGAACAGATCCTGCTTGTTCTCGTGCGTCAGATGGTGAATGGAGAGCGCGGAGACCACGGCGTCGAAGGGGCCGGCGGGCAGTTCGTCCAGGTGGTCGGCCACCCGTACCGATACCTGGTCGTCCGCGGCGAAGCGCTGCCGTGCCTGGCCGAGCATCAGCTCCGAGCGGTCCTGGAGCAGCAGTTCCGCGCCGGGAAGGCGCTCGCGTAGCGCGGCGCTGAGCAGACCGGTGCCCGCGCCCAGGTCCAGAATGCGCGGCGCGGGTCCCACCGCCATGGCCACGGCGCCGACCGCACTGTCGTAGAGCAGGTCGAAGGACGGGATGAGCTGCCTGCGCAGCGCGTCATAGGTTTCCGGGTTCCACAGTTCGGTGCCGGCGGAGGCGCTGGAGGCAGTCGTGGCAGTCGTCGTCTGCGACATGGTTGAACCTTCCCCGTTAAATTGCCGTGAATGAGTTCCGGTATTCGCGCATTACTTGGAATTGGAATTTCTTGCAAACCGCCGCCAGGCTAAGGGGGGTCTGATGATCACGGCAAACTCTTCTTCCTTATCGGTTCGATCAGTAAAAGTGCTCACGCGACTGCATCCACGGCTCCTTCTCAACGCCTTCTCAATGCCTTCTCGGCGCCCCCCCGACGCCCTCTCGACGCCCTGCCGCGGGCGACTTTTGGCCATTTTCCTCCGCACTCCAAATCCAGCATCACGGCGTCATCCCAGGGCGGCGTAGGCGCAAACGTGTACTCTGCACCTGTCTGAAATCAATCGCCCAGCCATATGAAAAGTGAAAGGGCAGGCAAAGAAGTTCTCATAAGCGCCGAGGGCGACGCGGATCGTCGTGCCGACGGCGAGGATGAGGGCAATGAGGGCAATGATCAGTTACGAGGAGGCGGGGCCGCCGGTGTATCGCAATCTGGACGTCGGTCAGCTCCGCACGCTCATCACCATCATGCGTACCGGAGGCTTCCGGCGGGCGGCGGAAGCGTTATCGCTCACCCAGCCCGCCGTCAGTCAGCACATACGGCGGCTGGAGGCGGTTCTGGGCGGCCCCGTCTTCGCCAGTACCGGCCGCCGCCTCGAACTCACCGACGCGGGGAGGCAGTTGTACCACTATGCCTGCCGCATCGTCGCACTCAATGACGAGGCCGCCGCCCGGATCACCGCCGCCGGCCGGCAGACCTGCCTCAGGATCGGTGTCTCGCCCTATCTCGAAGGTGCCCTGCCGGGACTTCTCTCCGCCTTGGCAGACCTGATGCCGTGGACCCGCCCCACCGTGCACACCGAGCTGAGCGAACCGCTGGCGGCCCGGGTGGCGGAGGGCGACATCGACGTCGCGCTGCTGCTGCGCCCGTCCCGCGACCCCGGAGACCCCCACTCCGAACCCGTGGGCACCCTGCCCTTCGCCTGGTACGGCACCGGCCCGTCAGCCGCGTCCACGTCCACGTCCGCGTCCGCGTCCGGCCACTCCGTACCGATCGCGCTGTGCGGTGAGCCGTGCAACCTGCGCCGCCACATCCTCGGCATGCTGGCCGCTCATGACCAGCCCTGGCATCTCGCCTACGAGGGCCCCGACGTGACGGGACTGCGGGCCGCGGTCGCCGCCGGCCTGGGCGTGACCTGCTTACCCGCTGCCGGGCTCGACACGAGGGGCGTGCAGCGACTGTCCACCGAGCGACTGTCCGCCGAGGCCCTGCCGACGCCCGAACCCCTGACCGTCTCCCTGTCCGTCGCACCGCAGCTCGGCACGGCGGCGGCCGAGGCGGCCTTCTTCGCCGCTCAGCAGGCTCTGCGCCCCTACCTTGCCGGCGACCCCCCACCCGCTGTCTGTCACCCGCCGCTGCCCGCCCGTCACCCCGGCCCGGAACGGGCACTGGCCGGCCGCTGACCCGACGCGGGGCCTGTGACGCGCGGCCTGTGATGCGCGGCCTGTGATGCGCGGCCTGTGATGCGCGGCCTGTGACGAGGGGCTTCTGTCTGACTGACCCGACGCGGGGCCTCTGTCCATGGGCAGAGGCGAGTCGTCCCCAAGGTGCAGGGAGGCTCCGTGCGGCGGCCTTGATAATCGGCGGTATGTCGTCCAGCGCACCGCCAGTTATCGAGAACCGAATCGAGAACCACCTGGCCCGCAGCCCCTTCGCGGGGCCTGACGAGCGGGGGCGGCAGCTGTGGCGGGCGGCGGGTGAGGCGGTGCTGGCCGCGGCGCTGGTGCTGCTCGTCTACATGGGTGAGTCGGAGATCGACCTCCGGCTGAGGGCGGGCTGGGCAGCGGTGGTGACCCTGGGGCTCATCGGTACCGGACTGATGCTGGTACGGCGCCGCTACCCGCTGGCCAGTGTGGTCGGGCTGGCGGTGCTGACGGGAGCGGTCCCCGCGGTGGCGCTGCTGACCGCGGTGGCCGCCTACACCGCGGCCCGGCAGCGGGAGACGCCGCGGCGGCGGATGGGACTGCTGCTGGTGGCGGCCCCCTCGGCGATGGTCACGTGCGCGGTGTTCACCCCCGTGCTGGGGCCGGGCAGCTGGTCCTTCGGTCTTGCTCTGGGTGCGGTGCTCGCGGTGACCACGGTCGTGGTGCCGGGTCTGGCGGGCACTGCCGGGGGCCAGCAGGACCGGCTGGTGCGGGCGCTGCGGGAGCGGACGGCCGCCGCGGAGGAGGCACGCCGACTCGCGGACAGCGAGGCACGGGTGCGTGAGCGGTCACGTATCGCTGCGGAGATGCACGATCTGGTCGGGCACCGGCTGAGCCTGGTGTCCCTGCACTCGGGCGGGCTGGAGATGGCGCTGCGCCAAGAGGCCCCCGGGTTGCAGGACGAGGCAGCCGTGGTGGGCCGTGCCGCCCGTGATGCCATGCAGGAGCTGCGGGAGGTCCTCGGGGTTCTCGGCCCGTTGGAGCGGGACACCGGCACCGATGCGCTGACCGACGCGACGGGTACCCGCGCGGATGTCGAGGCGCTGGTCGAGGAGTCGCGCGGCGGTGGCATCCCCGTAGAGCTGGTCTGGGAGGGGCCGGATCTCGACGCGCGGCCGGCCCGGGTGCGGCGGGCGGTGCACCGGGTGGTGCGCGAGGCGCTCACCAACGTGCACCGGTACGCGGCCGGGGCCCACGTGATCGTCGCCGTCACGCACGCCGGTGAACGGGTGGTGGTGCGGGTACGCAACGGCGTGCCGCCGGTGCCGCCCGCCGCCGCGACCGGGCTCGGTACCGGGCGCGGGCTGATCGGGTTGCGGGAGCGGGTGACGCTGCTCGGCGGCGGCCTGGAGGCGGGGCGCACGCCGGGCGGCGGCTTCGCCGTAACGGCCGACATGCCCGCCGATTCCGGTCCCGATTCCGGTCCCGATTCCGGCCCTGGCCCCAGCGCGGAGACGGCGGACGCGGTGTCGGAGGGCAAGGGACCGGCCGGCAAGGGGGCGGCAGACGGCGTCGACGAGCCCGGCGGCGGGCTCTCCGCTGTCCAGCGGTGCGTTGCCGGCGCCGTCACCGGGCTGCTGGGCCTGGCGGGGGTGGGCGTGATGATGCTGTTCGGAGTCTTGCTGGTGGTCAACGCACAGCCCCCCGAGTACCAGCGCCACAAAGAGCCCCGAGTGGGGATGACGAGAGAGCAGGTGCAGCGGTCCACGTCCGGCGACGACGTCACGGTGCGCGCGGCCGCCGCCGGGCGCGAGCCGCCGCGGCCGGCTTCCGCCACGGACTGCACGTACCCGTGGGGGGCCGGGAAGGCCAGGGGCGGGCGGCTGGAGCTCGTCCGCTACTGCTTCCGGTCCGACATCTTGATCGCGATCGACCGCTTCACGGTCCCGATGGTGACCGAAAAGGCAACCCAACCGCCCCGCCCGTAGGACGGAGCGGACACGAGGAAGCCCCACCACTCCGAGCGGGTGGAGTGGTGGGGCTCTGCTCGGGAGCCGGGACGGCTGAGGCTCAGCCGTGGGTCTTGGCGAACTGCAGGAGACCGGCGAACGCCTCGTGAGTCAGGGTGAGGCGGGGGCCGTTCGGGTCCTTGCTGTCCCGGACGGGAACGACGTCCGGGATATTGGCGGCAACCTCGATGCAGTTACCGCCGTTGCTGCTGTAGGAGGACTTGAACCAGCGAGGGGAATCGGTCGTCACGAGATGCCCTTTCGTACCTGCTCGATCATGGCCACGGATGTCGCCTGCGACAACGCTTCGGCCTGCAACTGATGGTAGGCCGTCAGCATGGGCAGCACGGCAGTGGCTTCGCGCTCCAAATGCCCCCGTGCCTGTGACTCGGCATACGCGACCACGGATCGGTCGGCCAGAGTGAGGAGGTTAACCGGCAGGTTGAACGCTCGCCGTGCTCCTATCTCGAAGGGCGACACCTGTAGTACCCAGTTGGGGAGGGAGGCGACTTCGACCAATCGCCGAAGCTGAGCTTCCATGACCTTGGCGCCGCCAACCGCATGACGGAGGCAGCTTTCATCCATCACCACAAGCACCATGGGGGGCCGGGGTCGCACCAGCGCGGCTTGCCTCTCCGCGAGGAAGGAGACGCGATCCTCGGCTTGTTCGGGCGTGATGGCTCCGCGCTGTACGTCTCCACCCGCCAACGTCCGTGCGTATTCAGGTGTCTGCAACAGGCCGGGGATGATCCCGACTTCGAACAGTCGGATCTCCACTGCCCGGCCTTCGTAACCCACGTACTCCGGGAAGCCCTCCAACAGGCTGCCGTTCCGAAGTTCGCGCCACTGACGCTCGAACGTGTCTGCCGTGCCCTCGGTGCCGAAGACACGGTCTGCACTGCGCGAAAACCGCAAAGTTGCAATCTTCCGCCCAGTTTCAACCGCTGAAATATGCGAGCTGGAATATCCCATCTGGTCGGCTAAGCCTTCCTGCTTCCAGCCGCGCGCCTCCCGCGAGCTGCGCAGACGTGCCCCATAGGCCGCCTGGGGTGAGCTGTCCGGCTCCAACTCCTTGCGATTCAAGGGACTTTCACCAACCTATCTTCCCCATCTGACACGTTGAGTGACTCTCGACTGTAGGCCACGCTGAGGCCTCCCGGTAGCGGAATGGCTACAGAGAGGAGTCGTCGTGATGACCTACCGCCGTGGCGTGTGGCTCATGGACACACAGACTGATCGGGTCGGAGAGATCATGGACACCAGGCACGGGGCAGTCCAGCTCCGACCGCCCGGCGGTGGCCGCGAGTGGGACGCCAAGCCGAGTGCCCTACGGCTGGCCAGCCCGGAAGAGCGCAAACGGGCGGGCGTAACGCGATGACGACCTGACAACCTCCTGATCTCCCGGCCGGCCGCTGATACCACTGAGGGCCTCGGCGGCCGGTCGGGGTGCAACCCCCGGCAGAGTCGGGCCGGGGTGCGCTCCGTCTCCTTCCCCCAAGTGCGGAGACGTGGGAGCGCGAAGCGGTCGCCCGGTTAGCGGGCCGGGCGACCGCCACAAGGTTCCCGCCCTGTCATGGCACGTTCGGTCGGCCGAGGCGGGGCACCAACTCTCCGTCTACAGAAAGGATTAAGCATCAGTTGCGGAGTGGGCGACTGTGCCGACAGAGTGACGCCATGAGCGACATCTACCGCCCATACGCCCCGAAAAACCCACCAGTTCGGTGCGTCAAGTGCTTTGAAGCCAATGTCATCCTGTCCGAAGCGCGGCACCCCGATACCGGGGAGATGTTCTGGCGATTCACCTGCCTGGACTGCCGCGTTGCATGGCCCCAGGACCAGCACGGAGGCGCACCGCACGAGTACGAGTGACTCAAAGAGGTGAGTGTGATGAAGCGTTTGTGCACGGCAATTCGATCCGCCCTCATCCTGCGAAACTCAAGCTGCGCCAGCTGCGGTTCTTGCAGCGTCGTCACGTACGACGGAAAGACGTACAGCTGTCTGGACTGCGGTGCGTCATGGACGGTTGGGTGGGATAGCCCTCTGACTGGTCCCGTCCGTGCGCTGAACCCCGTGGCGCATGGGCGGGGCTTCCTGTCGCACCGAACTCGGACGCTCCCCGTAGCCTGGGCGCATGGACGAGATGCCTCAGGACCACCGGCCGGCACCCTGTGTACGAGTCCTCCTCGCCGATGACGAGGAGATGATCCGGCACGGTATCCGGCTGATCCTGCGGCACGCCGAGGGCATCGAGGTGGTGGGCGAGGCGGTCAACGGCGCCGAGGCCGTCCGGCTCTCCGCCGAACACCGGCCCGACGTGGTGCTCCTGGACATCCGTATGCCCGTACTCGACGGGCTCGCGGCCATCGAACCGCTGATCGCGCTCGACCCCAAACCGCAGGTCGTCATGCTCACCACCTTCGGTGATGACGAGAACGTCACCCGGGCCCTGCGGGCCGGTGCCACCGGCTTCCTGCTGAAGGACGAGGGGCCGCAGGAGCTGATCCGCGCGGTGTGGGCGGCGGCCGCAGGGGACGCGGTGCTCTCGCCGGGCGTCACCGGGGCCGTGATCCGGCGGATGCTGAGCGGCGGCGGGGCCGGTGACGCCGCCCCGGAGAGCAGGGTGGCGGGGCTGACGGGCCGGGAGCGGGAGGTGCTGGTCATGCTGGGGGAGGGGCTGTCGAACCCGGAGATCGGCAGGCGGCTCGGCATCGGTGTGGGGACGGTCAAGACCCACGTGAGGTCGATTCTGGAGAAGACGGGTTGCGGCAGCCGGGTACAGGCGGGGCTGCTGGCGCACCAGGCCGGGCTGATGGGCTGAGGCTGCCTGGCTGAAGTGCCTGGCTGAGGTGCCTGGACTGCGGGACGGTGCCGTCCGCGCGGTCTTCGGGTAGATCGGGTAGAGCTGTCGGCTCTCTCTTTGGGTAGAGGGGGCCGTGGTCCGTGAAGGTGATGAGGCTGCCGCGGGTCTGCCGATCGGCAGGGGGCGCATTCGCGACCTGAGGGCGACGGATCCGGGGGTGTGCCGCGGCCACGATGGTCGGGAGTTTCGCACCCCGTTCCAGGAGCACTTATGCCGCAGTCTGCCACTGCCACCACCCGCCTCCGCATCCCCGCCCCCGTTGCCGCCCGTGCGACGGGACTGACCAAGGTCTACGGCGAGGGCGAGACCCGCGTGGTCGCCCTTGACTCGGTGAACGTGGAGTTCGGGCGTGGTCGGTTCACCGCGATCATGGGGCCGTCCGGTTCCGGCAAGTCGACGCTGATGCACTGCATGGCGGGGCTCGACGCCATCTCCGGTGGCTCTGCCCGGATCGGTGATGTCGAACTGCACGGACTGAAGGACCGTCAGCTGACCAGGCTGCGGCGGGAGAAGATCGGTTTCGTCTTCCAGTCGTTCAACCTGCTGCCCACGCTGGATGCCCTGGAGAACATCACGCTGCCACTGGATATCGCCGGCCGTAAGCCCGACCAGGAGTGGCTGGAACTGATCGTGGGGACGGTCGGCCTGTCCGGGCGGTTGCGGCACCGTCCGTCGGAGCTGTCCGGCGGCCAGCAGCAGCGGGTGGCGGTGGCACGTGCGCTCTCCGGACGTCCGGAGATCATCTTCGCGGACGAGCCGACCGGCAACCTCGACTCCCGTTCCGGCGCGGAGGTCCTGGGCTTTCTGCGCGATTCCGTACGGGAGTTGGGGCAGACGGTGGTGATGGTCACCCACGATCCGATGGCCGCCTCCTACGCGGACCGGGTGCTCTTCCTCGCCGACGGACGCGTCACCGACGATCTGCCCGCCCCCACCCCCGAGACCGTGCTGGACCGTATGCGGCTCTTCGACGCCAAGGGGCGGACGAGCTGACGCGCCCCTCCGGCACGGTTTCTCCTCCCACGTGGCTCCCTGCCCCCACCGCGCACCTCTCCCCCCCACACACACAAGGCTCCCCGCCCCACCGCGTACCTCAGGACTGACATACCGCCATGCTGCGTACCGCCCTGCGCAACGTCCTTGCGCACAAAGCCCGATTGATCATGACCGCGCTCGCGATCCTGCTCGGTGTCGCCTTCGTCTCCGGAACCCTCGTCTTCGCCGACAGCACGGCGAACGCCCTCCGCAACGCCTCGGCCCAGAGCCTCAAGGGCGTGGCCGTCTCTGTACGGGCGGAGGCGGCCACCACCGCAACGGATGCGGCTGCCCCCGATGCGGCTGCCCCCGGTATGGCGGGCGCTGTGGATGGCCGGCAGAACTCCGTCCTCGACAGCGCGCTGGTGCGGAAGATCCGTGCGCTGCCCGGCGTTGCCTCGGTGCGTCCCCTCGTCCACGGGCAGGTCACCCTGGCCGGTAAGGACGGCCGCCCGGTCAACGCCGACACCAACCGGCAGAATCTGGCCACCAATTACCAGCCCGGCCAGGACGGCAAGGACGGCAAGGACAGCGGCTTCCCGCTGGAGGATGGCCACTCCCCGTTGAAGGACAGCCACTTTCCGCTGAAGGAAGGCCGCGGCCCCGCCACCGCAGATGAGCTGGCGCTGGACGCGCAGACCTCCGCGAAGGCCGGCTACCGGATCGGCGACACCGTCCGCTTCGCCACCGACGGGCCCGCCCTGGCCAAGAAGCTGGTCGGCATCGTCTCCACCGACAACCCCCAGGTCACCGCCGGCGGCACCCTCACTCTCTTCGACACCCGGACCGCACAGACGCTCTTCCACCACCCCGGCCGGTTCGACGAGATCGCGGTCGCGGCCGACCCCGGCACCGACGCGTACGCGCTGACCGATCAGGTGCAGGCGCTGCTCCCCGACCACGGTGCCAGGGCCACCAGCGGTGCCGAGCTGGCTGCCGAGCAGTCCGCCGAGATCGCCAAGAACACCGGATACCTGACCAAGACGCTGCTGGTCTTCGCCGGCGTCGCGCTGTTCGTCGGCGTGTTCCTCATCGCCAACACCTTCACCATGCTCATCGCCCAGCGCAGCCGGGAGATCGCGCTGCTGCGGGCGGTGGGTGCCTCGCGCCGCCAGGTCGTCCGCTCCGTCCTCGTCGAGGCCGCCCTGCTCGGCCTGGTGTCCTCCGTCGGCGGGTTCGCGCTCGGCCTCGGCATCGCCGCCGCCATGGGCCCGCTGCTCAACACGACGGGTGCCGCACTGCCCGACGGGCCGCTGGTCATCACGCCCGCGGCCCCGCTGGCCTCGCTCGCGCTCGGCGTCCTCGTCACCGTCCTGGCCGCTTGGCTGCCGTCCCGCAAGGCCGCGAAGATCGCCCCCGTGGCGGCGCTCAGCAGCGTCGACCAGGCCCCGCCCGCCCGCGCCCTGAGGGTCCGCAATGTGCTCGGCACGCTGCTCACCGGGGCCGGGGTCCTGGTGATGCTGTACGTCTCCACGCTCAAGACCAGCGCCCCGTCGAACCTGATGGTCGCGATGCTCGGCGCCGCGCTGACCCTCCTCGGCGTGATCGCGCTGGCTCCGCTGCTCTCCCGCCCGCTGATCACCCTGGCCGGCCGGGTCACCACGCGCTTCTTCGGCGTGGGCGGCAAGCTGGCGAAGGAGAACGCGCTGCGCAACCCGCGCCGCACCGCCGCCACCGCCTCCGCCCTGATGATCGGGCTCGCCCTGATCACGGGCCTGACCGTCGGCGCTCACTCCTCCCAGCAGGCCATGGCCAAGGAGGCCACCCAGGGCCTGACCGCCGACTACAAGGTCAACTACGGCACCGCCCGCGGACTCGACGCGGATGCCACCGGCGAGCTGGCCCGGGTGCCCGGAGTCGCCGCGGCCGCCCCCGTCGCCACGGCGCAGTTCGACACCCACGGGGAGTCCGCCGTCATCACCGGCACGGACCCGAAGGCGTTCGGCAAGGCCGTACGGCTCGACTTCCGCGCCGGCTCGCCGCACGACATCGGCCCCGGGAGGATCGCGGTCTCCGACGAGTTCGCCAAGCGAGCCGGGCTCCATGTCGGCGCCACCCTCGACGCCGAGATGGGAGGCGGCATGGACAGCGGTAACGCCCCCAACGCGAACAAGACGAACAACAAGAACACGACGAGCACGGCGAGCAAGAACACAAACAGCAAGAAGCTGACGGTCGTCGGTATCTACGCCAAGACCCGCACCGTCGACGAGGCCCTGGGCACGCTCGACGACGTCCTCCCGTACTCCGTGACGAAGCAGCTCGACAGGCTGCTGGTCAAGGCCGAGCCGGGTAGGGCCGGCGGCCTGGAGCGGAAGATCCGTGCCGCACTCGGCGACAGTCCGCTGCTGAAGGTCCGAAACCAGGAGCAGCTCGTCAAGGACAACAATGAGTCGGTCACCACGGTCCTCAGCATGATGTACGGGCTGCTCGGCATGGCCGTTGCCATCGCGATCCTCGGCATCGTGAACACCCTGGCCATGTCGGTCTTCGAACGCACCCGGGAGATCGGGATGCTGCGCGCCATCGGCCTCGACCGCGCCGGGATCCGGCAGATGGTCCGCCTGGAGTCGGTGGTCATCTCACTGTTCGGCGCGGTGCTCGGCATCGGCACGGGCACCTTCCTGGCCTGGGCCGCGGGCGGCCTCACCACGACCTCGATGCAGGAGTACGAAACGGTCCTGCCGTGGGACAGGCTGGGCACCTTCCTGGTGCTGGCCCTGATGATCGGCGTCCTGGCCGCCATCTGGCCGGCCCGCAGAGCGGCCCGTCTGAACATGCTGCGCGCGATCCAGTCGACCTGAGCCACGCGGCGGTCCCCCCCCCCGAAAGCCATCTGAAGAGCGGCGCGGCCGACCAGCGGTCGACGCCCGAGAAGTTCCCAGCAATTCCCAGCAGTTCCCAGTAGTTCCCGACAGTTAAGGAGATTCGCGTGACAACCGTGACAACCATGACAGCACAGTGCACCATCCCTGCTCGTCGAGACCAACGGAGCGGCGGAGCCGAGCGCCGGTCCGGCCGTACCGCACGGCGCGTGAGCGCGATCGTGGCCCCCCCTCGCGGCGTTGACGTTCCTCACGCCGGTGGCGGCGCACGCGGACGAGGTCAAAGGCCAGGACGCCGGCAAGGACCCGAAGCTGGCCGCCGAACTGATCGCCTACTGCCAGAACAACGCAAGCGAATGCCAGTTCAGGCCGTACGGGAACCCGCCTCAGACGTTCGACACGGCGCCCGAGGTCGTCTCGGAGAAGAAGTACAACTGCTCCCGGACGGAGAGCCTCGGCGCCAAGTACGCCGTCTCCCGGAAATTCGGCGGGAGTTACACCATAACGACGGGCGTCACCCTGGGCGCCGAGGCAGGAGGAAGCCCGTTCGACATCGCCGTCAAAGGCTCGATCCAGGCCAAGTACGAGGAAGCCCATTCCTGGAACTGGGAGACCAGCACCACGGAAGAGCTCAACGCCACGATCAAGCCCCGGAAGGCCGGTTTCGTCAAGGCCGTCAAGCACATGAAATCCGTCGAGGGATCACTGTTCGTCAAGCGGTACAACGACAGCGGCGTCGGCTACACCTACTACCTCCTCGACCACATCTTCGCCGCCATGCAGGAGCGCACACCGTCCCTCGTGGCGGACGAAGCGGAGATGACGTCCCAAGAGATCCAGAGCTACTGCTCCACCGCTCGGTAGCCGCGCTGCTTGTCAGCGCGTTGTGGCGAGGGTCCGTCGACATGCCGACGGACCCTCTGCCCCACCCCTTCACAGGGTGATTCACACCATGAGCGAACGGAACATGCGGAATATTCAGTAGTCGACCGGGCATCCGGGGAGCAGGCTTTGGCCATGACCTCCCAGCCCGATGCCGTCCCGGACCATACCTGGCTCGGCGCCCCGATCGATGCCCGCCCTCTGTTCGCCCCTGAGCACGCGGCGCTGATGGCCACACTGCGTGGCCTGGCGCCTGCCGACTGGGGCAAGGAGGCAGTGCCGGGCTGGACGGTGCGTGATCTGGCCGCGCACCTCCTCGGCGACTTCTACGGGCGCCTCGCCCGGGACCGTGACGGTCACCGGGAAGGGCCCGGTTTCGCGCTCGGTGAGACGCTGGAAGCGTTCATCCACCGCATCAACCAGGAGTGGGTGGATGCCATGGCCCGGGTGAGCCCGGCTGCGCTCACCGGCACCCTGGACCTGATCGGCGGGCAGGTGGCCCGCTTCTTCGAGAACGCAGACCCCGCTGCCCTCTCGCTGGGCGTGTCGTGGGCCGGTGCCGATCCGGCGCCGATGTGGTTGGACAGCGCCCGTGACTTCACCGAGTTCTGGACTCACCGCCAGCAGATCCGCCACGCCGCCGGCCTGGCCACCGACCCCGACCCGCGTGTCCTGTCCGTGGTCCTGGACACCTTCATGCGTGCCCTGCCCCACACCCTTCGTGACACCACAGCACCTGTCGGCACGCAGATCCAGATGATCGTCGACGGCCCGGCCGGCGGCACCTGGACCGCCACCGCCTCTGCCACCGCCTCTGCCTCCGTCACTGCCACCGCCTCCGTCACCGCGACCGGGTCCCGGTGGTCCCTGGCTGAGCCGGACGCCGGGCAACCCGCCGCCCTCGTACGTGTGGACGCGGAGACCGCGTGGCGCCTGTGCACACGCGGTATCGATCCGGACACCGCCCTGGCTCGTGCCCGGATCGACGGCGACCGTCAACTGGCCGAAGCTGCCTGCCGGATCGTCTCCATCGTCTACTGACACCTACATGAGCATGGCGTGTCCACCGGTCAGACGGGAGCGCTCGGCTTCCGCCTCGCCCGGATTGATGGTGACCGTCAGGCCGGGGGCCGGTCCTCTGGCGGGAGCAGGGTGGCGAGTCCGTCGAGGAGCCATTCCTGGACCTGCTCGAAGGACTGGGGTTCAGGGGTGAGGCGCTGGGGGTCGGTGGCCCAGCCGATGAAGTGGGGGTGCTTGCCCGCGGCCGCGATGCGTTCGAAGTAGGGGGCTGCGGCGGCGGCCAGGTCGCTGTCCGAGTGGAGTCCGACCCGGGCCCGCATGGTGTGTTCCTCCAGCAGTGCGAGTCCGGAGCCCAGGACGTGGCCGAGCACGGTCTTGATGAATCCCATGCGGGTTGCCGCGTCGAGTCCGAGCGGTTCGAGTTCGGCCAGTGCGGTGTCGTAGAGGTGGAGGGCGTTGGGCCCCATCGGGGGACGGCTGAAGGCGAGGCGCGCGAACCAAGGGTGGCGCTGCACCGCGTCCCAACTGGTACGGCCGAGCCCCCGGAGCGCTTCCCGCCAGCCGTGGCCCCGCGGCACGGTGATCTGGCCGTAGACCTGGTCGGTCATGAGGTCGACCAGGCCGTCTTTGCTGCCGACGTAGCGGTACAGGGCCATCGGGCTGCGTACGCCCAGCCGCGCGGCGAGTGCCCGCATGGTGATCTCGCCGGGCGCCTGCTCATCGGCCAGTTCCATCGCGGCGGTCACGATGCGCTCGCGGCTGAGCTGCTCGGTGGCGCGCGGTGGCGCGGGCTCGTCGAACCACACCAGCCCACCGGGGATGAGCCGGCGTTCGGAAGAAGTCATGGTGGATTCACTGTAACCGTGGTGTACGTTGTCCACCATGAGTGGACAACGTACACCGACTTCCGAGGTACTCGTGGTGGGCGGCGGACTGGTGGGACTCACCACCGCGTTGGTGCTGCGCCACCACGGTGTGGCGGTGACGGTGGTGGAGAAGCGGTCGACCACCTCGCCACAGCCCAAGGCCCGCCGCTTCCACATGCGCAGCATGGAGATCTTCCGGGAACTCGGACTGGCCGAGCTGGTCCATCACGCGGCACGTGATCTCGCCGGTCACGACCGTATGGCCGTGGGACGGACGCTGGCCGAGGCCGAGCAGCTGCCGCCGTGGCAACCGTCGGGTCCGGGCGGAGCCGTCGTCGAGGTCAGCCCGGAGGCGCCCTGCCTGATCGCCCAGGACGTGCTGGAGCCGGTGCTCCGCCAGGCCGCGGTCGACGCCGGAGCCACGGTGCGCTTCGACACCGAGCTCGTCGCCTTCGAGCAGCACGACGACGAGGTGGTCGCCGACCTCCTCGACCGCGTGGGCGGGGACCGTTCGCGACTGCGGGCCCGGTACCTGGTCGCCGCCGACGGCGCTCGCAGCCCCATACGCCAGGCACTGGGCATCGGCCGCTCCGGCCGCGGGGCCATAGGCGAGCCGAGCGTGAACGTGTACTTCCACGCCGATCTCGGCGAGGTCGTCCGCGGCCGGGAGTTCAACCTCTGCCAGCTCGAGCACCCGGACGCACCCGGCGCACTGGCCTCCGTCGACGGCCGTCACCGCTGGGTGTTCATGGGCAACGGCAAGGCCATCGACCGGGACTGGCCCGCCGCCCTTCGCGCGGCCCTCGGCGTTCCCGCCCCGGACCTCGAAATCCGCAGCGTCCTGCCCTGGCAGGCCGAGATGCTCATCGCCGACCGCTACTCCTCGGGCCGGGTCCATCTGGCCGGTGACGCCGCGCACGTCATGCCGCCCTTCGCCGCCAGCGGCGCCAATACCGGAATCGCCGACGCACACAACCTGGGCTGGAAACTCGCCGCCGTCCTGCGTGGCCATGCGGCACCGGCGCTACTGGACAGCTACGACGCGGAGCGCCGTCCGGCCGGATGGTTCGCGGCCGACCAGTCGAGTCGCCGTACTTTGAACCTCCGCGATCTGATGTCGGCACCCGAACCCACGCTCGCTCACACCCTCGTCCTGGCTGCAGGCGGCTTCCAGTACACCGAAGGCGCCCTCTGCAACGACCCGGAGAAGGCCAACGATCCGGAGAAGGCCAACGACCCTGAACCGATCACCGAATTCAACCCCGTCGGCCGGATCGGCACCCGCATCCCCCACCGCTGGCTCGACCAGGCCCGCACCCGGTCGACGATCGACCTCGCCGGTCCCGGCTGGGCCCTGTTGACCGGCAACCGCACCCCGCACCCCACGCCCGGCCGGACCGGCCTCGCCGTACACCACTGCGACGTGGACTTCCTGCCCGCCGAACAGTCCCTGCTCGTCAGGCCGGATCACGTCATCGCCTGGCGGGGCACGGATCCCACCGCGGCCACCGAGGCGTTCGCCGCGCTGCTGAACGGCCGGGGCAGCGCGACGGAGTTGTCGCCTACCGGATGACGACGCCGTGCGGGGAGCCCGCATGGCGGGGGGCGTTACACAACCGCGTGGCCCAGCACCACCGTTGCCACCTCCTCGGGGCCGTCCTCCGGGAGAATATTCGCCCGGACGCATGTGAGAGACTCCCCGCACAGTCCAAGCGGTCCAACGAGCAGTCCAAGCAGTGCCATGTGGTCCAACGAGCAGATTCGGTGCATCCGAGTGACTTGGTGCTGGACGGGGCGAGCCGACGAGGGGCAGGGGGTGCCACCGCGCTTCGGGCTGCTCGTTCTGCTCGCGGTGGGCACGGCCGGCGGCTGTGACTCTCGCGCCGTTTCCGGCACGCTCTCGGCCTGGTGTGGCCCGTGCAGCACGATGGGATGTGCGCCGGGCTGTCCCGGCTGCGACCGAGGCGGGGAGTGCTGGGCGGTTGTGAAGGGCCGGTGGGGATGCGGATAGCGGTGCTCGGGCCAGTCCGGGCGTTCACCGACGACGGGGCGCCGATCGACATCGCGGGTGTCAGGCTGCGTATGTTGCTGGGCCAGTTGGCGCTGGCCACGGGCGAGGGAGTGTCGTCGGAGTCGCTCATCGACGGCTTGTGGGGCGCGAATCCGCCTGCAGAAGCGGTCAACGCGTTGCACGCGCTGGTGTATCGGCTGCGGAAGGCCCTGAGCGGCACCGGGACCCTGGAGTCGGTCGCGGTGGGCTACCGGCTTGCCGTGCCGGCGGAGAACGTGGACGCGCATCGGTTCGAGGAGCTGGCCGCACGGGGCAGGCGGGAACTCGCCGCGGGCATGCCGCAGGAGGCTGCGGCCCTGCTAGGCGAGGCACTCGCGCTGTGGCGGGGGCCCGCGCTCGCCGACGTGCTCGGGGCCCCGTTCGCCGGCACGGCCGGCGCGCGGCTGGAGGAACTGCGCACCGCGGCCCTCGAAGACCGCTTCGAAGCGGAGCTGCGGCTCGGCCACCATGCCGAGATCCTGGCCGACCTGGAGGCGGCGTCCGCGGATCATCCGCTGCGGGAACGGCTGGCCGCGCTGCGCATGCGCGCGCTGCATGCGGCCGGCCGCCAGTCCGACGCGCTGGCCGTGTACGAGGAGGTTCGCGGCAGGCTTGCTGACGAGCTCGGCGTCGATCCCTCGGCCGAAGTCCAGGAGACCCATCTGGCCGTGCTGCGCGGAGGGCCGGCTCGGCCCGCGGCGCGATCCGAGGTGGCGCCGGGCCGTCTGCCGGCGCGGCTGACCACGTTCGTCGGCCGGGACAGCGAGCTGACCTTGCTCGCCGAGCTGATGGATGCCTCCCGGCTGGTCACTGTCGTCGGCCCCGGGGGTGTGGGCAAGACCCGGCTGGCCGTGGAGGCGGCGTCCCGGCATCGGGCCTATCGGCATGGCCGGTTGTGGCTGGTTGCGTTGGTCGGGGTGGGCAGCTCCGGTGGAGTTGCCGACGCGGTCCTCGGCGCGCTCAGCACGTCCAACGGCCGGCCCTCCGGTGGCGGTCGGGCCGAGCCGCTGGATCGGGTGGCCGAGTTGCTCGGCGCGGGCGAGGCCGTGCTCGTCCTGGACAACTCCGAGCATGTCATCGGGGCCGTCGCGGAGTTCGCCGGTCAATTGCTGGAGCGCCGGCCGCACTTGACCATCCTCGCCACCAGCAGGGAGCCGCTGGAGGTCATGGGCGAGGCGCTCTGCCGCCTCGGCCCGCTCGACCTGCCTCAGGAGAACGCGGATGCGAGCGGAGCTGCCGAGTCGGCCGCGGTACGGCTGTTCGTCGACCGGGCGGTAGCCGTACGGCCCGGTTTCGCGCTCGACGAGTCCACCGTGGGCCCGGTGGGGGAGGTGGTACGGCGGCTGGACGGGTTGCCGCTCGCCCTGGAGCTGGCCGCGGCCCGGCTGCGGTCGATGAGCGCCGACCAGATCGCGCGGCGGCTCGACGACCGGTTCCGGCTGCTGTCCACGGGCAACAGGGCGGCGCAGGCGCGCCAGCGCACCCTGTACGCGGTGATCGAGTGGAGCTGGGACCTGCTGACCGACCAGGAGAGGGCGCTGGCACGGCGCATGTCGGTGTTTCCCGCCAGATTCGGTGACGCCGCGGCCGAGGCAGTGTGTTCGGATGAGCGGACGCTGCCGGCCGGCGACGTCATCTACGTTCTCGGTTCGCTGGTCGACAAGTCCATTGTGGAGCAGGCCGGGAACGGCTACCGGATGCTGGAGACCATTCGCGCGTACGCCGCCGACAAGCTGCTGAACGCCGTTGAACGCGAGTCGGTACAGGACCGGTTCACACGGCACTTCGCCACGTTGGCCGAGGAACACGAACCGCGGCTGCGCTCCGGTCAGCAGCAGGAATCGCTGGAGCTCTTCGCGGCCGAGTACGACAACCTGGTGTTCGCGCTGCGGGCAGCCATCGACGGCCAGGACGCGGATACCGCGATCCGGCTCCTCGGTCCGCTCTACTGGTACTGGAACACGCTGCGGTATGACACGCGGGCCGAAACCTTCGTAGCGGGGGTGTTGGAGTTCGGCGACGCGTTGCCCGAGGACGCCCGGGCCGCCTTCACCGCGCTCCACCTCCTGGCCGGCGCCGGCGGGCCGACCCTCGACGCCGAGCGGGTGCGCGCCGTGCTCGAAGACTGCGCGCACACCGGCGCGCTGGAGCGTTATCCGATGGTGCTGCTGGTGACGCTTCCGATGGGCCACCTGCTCGGCCTGGACGATCTGGTCGAACGCCGGATACGCGAGGTGCGCAGCCGCCCGGACCGGTGGGCCACCGCCTGCACGTACATGGTGGACGCCTTCATACGTCACGATCGCGGCGACTGGGAGGGCAGCGTGAGGGCGCTGGCGCACGCGTTGCGCGAGTTCGAGCAGACGGGCGACCGCCTGTGGACGGCGATGGCGCTGGCAGGCGTGGCACACGTCCACTCCATCCAGGGCGATGACGAGAAGGCGATCGCCGCCTACCAGCGGAGCATCGCACTCGCTCCGCAGGACGAGATCCCCTACCGGCTCGCGCTCGCCACCGAGCGGATGCGCGCCGGCGACCTGGAGGGCGCCCGGCGCGACATCGACGCGGCCGAGCGGGCGGCCTGGGACCGCGGCGGGCGACTCATGGAGAGCGAAGTCCTGGTCGCCCTGGCCGAGCTGTACCACCGTGCCGGCGAGCCGGAACGGTCCGACCAAGCGCTCGACCGGATGGTGGCCCTCGCCCGCGAGACATCATCCCTGTCCGACGAGGCGATCGAGGACCGGATCGCGTCAGCGAGGATGGCGAACCTCCTGGCGGCCGGCGACACCGTACGGGCGCGCGAACTGCTGCCCAGGACCATCCGCGCGGCGTTCGCCCACCGGGACATCGCACCGGCCGCCCAGCACCTTGCCGGGCTGCTGCTCGCGGAAGGCGATCCAGCAGGCGCGGCCACCGCGCTCGGCATGAGCCAGGCCATCCGCGGCGCCTTCGACGACGGCGCCCCGGAGCTACGCGAGCTCGCCACCGCACTCGCGCGGCGGCTCGGCCAAGCGGCATACGACCAGGCGTACCGCCGGGGCGCCGAGATGCCACGGCAGGACGCACTCGACCGCCTGGCCGTCTGATCCCGCCTGATCCCGTCTGACGGCAGCACACCTCGGCTGTCAGAGCGCCATCAGACGCCTGTCATCACCGGTCGACATCGTTACGGCGTACTGAACGAGCGGGCGAACCGCCGGGTACCGGGAAGGGACCTGGCGGCTCCCCTCTGGAAGGGAATCGACATGACGAACTCCGTAAGCCCCGGGCGCGAGAAGGTCCAGCAGGTGCTCGACTGGGCGGTGGGCGAGGTGGGCGTGCCCGGCATCGTCGCCGAGGTGAAGGACGCGAACGGGACCTGGTTCGGCTCCGCGGGAGTGGCCGACATCAAGACTGGCCGCCGGCGCCAGCCTGGGGAGTATGTGCACACCGGGAGCTGCAGCAAGGCCCTGACCGCCGCCGCGGTGCTGCAGCTGGAGGCCGAGGGGAGGCTGAGCCTCGACGACACGGTGGAGCAGTGGCTGCCCGGCCTGCTGAACGTCAACGGCTACGACGGCAACAAGATCACCATCAGGCATCTGCTCAACAACACCAGCGGCCTGTTCCCCACCGGCATCGCGCCGGAGCTGTCATACCGCTACGCCACCCGCTCCGGGTTCACCAAGCACCGCTTCGACCCCTGGACCACCGACGAGCTGCTGAAGATCGCCGTGTCCCAGCCGCCGGTCCACGAGCCGGGCGAACGCTTCACGTACTCCAACGGCGGCTTCTACCTCGCCGGCGCCATCATCGAAAAGGCCACCGGCAACAGCTACGCCGAGGAAGTCGACCGCACGGTCGTCCAGCCGCTCGGCCTGACCCACACCTACGTGCGCCCTGCCGACGACACGGGATACCCGAATCCGCATCCGCGGGCGTACTCGGGGCTGTTTTTGAAGGACGGCGTCGACCCGGCGGAAATCACCGCGGAGAACTGGCAGTCACTGCTGGAAGATCCTTCCCTCGCCCCCCTCGACGTCACCGAGTTCAACAGCTCGTGGGGCTGGGCCGCCGGCAACGTCATCTCCACGACCGGCGACATGATCCGGGTGTCCAACGCGTTCGCGTCCGGCAGCCTGCTGCCGGACGCCCAGCACCGCGAGATGTGGACCACGGTCTCCACCGAGGGCGGCAGCTGGATGCCCCACGCCCGGTACGGCCTCGGCCTGTACGAGCTGGACAAGGCGGTCACCGGCGGACTGACGCTGCGCGGTATCGGCGGCAGCTTCTGGGGGTCCCACATAGCCATCGTGGGTACCCCCGACGGCGAGCACACCATCGCCCTGCATACCAACACCGAGTTCAAAACCTGGGCGATCCTCTTCAAGATCATTGAGGCGGAGTTCGGCACACCCGCCATCGAGGGCCTGTAGCAGCAAAACCTTGTCAGCGCGTCCACCGAGATCGCTCGTGGACAGCTCGCCAGTGCTGCCCGAGGAACGAGTCAGGGGCCTGACCCGCTTTCGCGGATCAGGCCCCTGACCTGTTGTTTCTTCAGTCGGGGTGGCGGGATTTGAACCCACGACCTCTTCGTCCCGAATGAGGTTCGGGCGGGATCAGCACCTGCCTGTTTGGCGTTTCCCCTGGTCAGGGTGCTGGTCTCGGTGGGTCTCGGGTGGCGCTGGGAGGGCTCGGGGAGCGAGTCGGCTCCCAAACGGCTCCCAGGGGCAGAGGGGGAGCACTTGTCACGTGCCGGTCGTGGCACGCGGATGGCACGCGCCCCGAAAATGTCTGGACAACGAACAAGCCCCAGGTCTCCGACCTGGGGCTTCTGCCTGGAGGAGGTGACGGGAATCGAACCCGCGCTCTGAGCTTGGGAATCAGGGGGCTTTCGGGTGGCCAGTGGCTTCCTGACCAGCTAAGACGCTGCAGCTGGGGTAGGCGTGCCCGGTTGAATCTCTCACCCATGTTGGCCGTTGGTTACCGCTCCATCTGGCACGGAAGTGGCACGGTGATCGCCACTCCCACTGCCAGGCCGGGTTGAAGCCCGTCGCCAGGCTCCAGTCACTCGTCAAGCTGCTGTGCTGTTCGGCCGGATTGCTATGGGGAAGTGTGCACGATCCGGCCGGTGTGGAACTGGGCGACGCTCGTCCAATGGTGGCTCCCGTTCGCTCCTCAGTGGGGTTCTGCCCGCAGCAGTGGTGTCTCGACGGATTCGCACGGTGCGTGGTGCGGGGTCCCATGGAGGACGCCGTCGCGGATGTTCCCGGCGTCGAGCGGTTGCCGTCGACAGGAACGCATTGCACGGGAACTCGACGTGTGGTCGAGCCGACTAGTGGGGCGTGGAGCGGAGCGAGGATCGATCGGTGTCCCTGGAGGCACCGCAGGCGGGCGGTGCGGGCGCGCTCGATGTGCGGCTGCGGGGGGTGGTGTGCCGGCATGGGCGTCTGGAGGCCGTAAGTGGGGTCGATCTGGAGGTGCGTGCTGGTGAGCGGGTTGCGCTGACCGGGACGAACGGGTCGGGGAAGACGACGCTGTTGCGGGCGGTGCTCGGGCTGCATCGGCGGTTTGAGGGGGAGATTCTGGTCGGTGGACGGGGGACGCGTAGTGCCGCCGAGTGGGCCTGGCGGCGGCGGGCATGTGGGTGGATTCCACAGCGGCCTGCCGCCGGGCGCTTTCCGTTGCTTGCGCAGGAGTTGCTGGCGAGCAGCGGTGTTCCGGGGGAGGCGGCTCGGGCGGCGGAGCGGCTGGGCGTGGGGGATCTCGCGGACCGGCCGGTGGGTGGTCTCTCGGGTGGGCAGTTGCAGCGGATGCATCTGGCGCGGGCGGTGGGGTGTGTGGCGGCCGGGGCGGGGGTGCTGCTCGCGGACGAGCCGACCGCGGCGCTGGACTTCGCGGGGCAGGAGGAGGCCGCCGAGGTGCTCACTTCGCTGCCGGTGACGCTGATCGTCGTGACGCATGACCGGGCGATGGCGGCGCGGTGTGATCGGACGCTGGAGATGGCTGCCGGGCGACTGCGGGAGGTGGCGTGAGCGCGTGGGGGCAGGTCGGTGATCTGTTGCAGTTGGTGCCGGTGCAGCGGGCGGGGGTCGGGCTGCTGTTGGCCGCCTTTGGGCTGCCGGTTGTGGGTGTGGTGATCGTTGGGCTGGACATCATGCCGGTGCGGTTCGCGATGATGCATGTGGCGCTGCTGGGCATCGCGGTGGGGCAGTTGGTGGGGCTGGACCCGGTGGTGTGTGGGCTGGTGGCGTGTGCGCTGGCGGGGGCGGGGGTGGCTCCGTTGGCACGTACTGCGGATGGCCTTTCGGGGGCTATGGGGCTGTTGATGAGCCTGGCCATCGCGGCCGCGCTGTTGATGCTGGCGTTGTCCGGGGTGAATGCCAATGGGGCGTTCGCGCTGCTCTGGGGGTCGATTCTGGCGGTGCGGCCGAGCGACCTTGTGGTGCTGGGTGTGCTGGCGGTGGCTGTGCCGGGGGTGTTCGTCTGGCGGCGTCGCGAGCTGGCACTGCTGCTGCACGACCGGGAGTTGGCCTGGTGTTCCGGGGTGGCGGTGCAGCGGCTGACCGTTGTGCTGCTGGTTCTGGTGGCGGTCTCGGTGGCCGGTGCCATTCGCTTGACGGGCGCGTTGCTGGTGGACGCGCTGACGCTGCTTCCGGCGCTCGCCGCCCGTCGCCTGGGCCGGTCGTTGGTTTCGATCACGCTGTGGGCGATCGGTATCGGCGTCGTGGTGAACGTCGTGGGCTTTGTGATCTCGCTGGCCTGGGATCTGCCGCCCGGGCCGGTGCTCGTCCTCGCTGCGGGGGCGGTCGCCCTTGCCGCGCATCTCATCCCTGAACGGAGAACTTCGTCATGGCGTACGTCCGCTTCAGCTTCCCCTTCCGTCCCGTCGCCACCGTCACTGCACTGAGTGCGGGCCTGGTCCTGCTGACCGGCTGCGGTGGCGGCGCTGGCGCCGGCAAGGGAGGCGGGGAAAAGGCCGGCAAGTCGTCGGGTCCCGTCGTGGTCGCCACCTCCAGCTGGGAGGCGGCGCTGGCGAAGGCTGCCGGGGCTAAGAACGTCACGTCCATCGTTCCCGCCTCGATCAAGCATGCGCCCGACTACGACCTGAAGCCCTCCGATCTGACCAAGGTCGCCGATGCCGACTACGTCCTGTACGCCTCGTTCGAACCGTTCGCGGGGCGGATCAAGGACGCGGCGGGCGGCAAGGCGAAGGTGGTCGAGGTCAAGCTGGACAACGGGCCTGAGGCGACCAAGGCCGAGGTGACGAAGCTGGGGAAGAAGTTCGGGACGGAGCAGGCCGCTGCTAAGTGGAACGGTAAGTTCTCGGCGGAGTGGGACTCTCTGGCCAAGCAGGTGAAGGCCGCCTGGCCTGGAGGCAAGGCTCCGGTGGTGGCGGCGCAGATGTTCACGACGTGGGCGGCGAAGCTGGCGGGGGCAAAGGTGGTCGGTACGTACGGCCCGGAGGCGGTCACGCCCGCTCAGCTGTCCGCGCTGTCGGCGAAGAAGCCGAAGTTCGTGCTGGAGAACGAGAACATGTCGACCGGGACGGTGCTGCCAGGCTCGGGCGCCAAGCAGCTGAACATCGTGAACTATCCGGGCGCGGACCTGGACCTGCTGGGCGTCTACCGCAAGGCGGCCGGGCAGATGGAGAAGGCGTTCTCCGGTTCCTGACCGTCGCCTCACAAGGTGGGGGGAGGGGCCGCTGTGCGCGGCCCCTCCCCCTGTGCCGTCAGCCTGCCTGCGCGTGCTCGGTGGGGAATTCGGCGGCAGCCCGCTCCCGTAGGGCTGCGCGGTCGGGCTTGCCCGCCGGGGTGAGGGGCAGTTCCTCGGTCACCAGCAGCAGGCGCTCCGGATGTTTGCGGCGTTCCAGGCCACGGGCGTCCAGGTGGGCGCAGAGGCTCTCAAGTGCCGGTTTCCGCCCGGGCCTTGGGACGACGCAGGCCGCGAGTCGTTCGCCCATGAGCGGATCGGGGACTCCGACGCACAGCACATCGCGTACGTCGGGGTGGGAGGAGAGCTCGCCTTCGACCTCGGCGGGGCTGATGTTCGCGCCGCCGCGGATGACGATGTCCTTCAGACGGCCGACGACGCGCAGGGTGCCGTCGGTGTCCAGCATGCCGAGGTCGCCGGTACGGACCCAGCCGTCGGCCGTGCGGTAGCGCATGTTCAGCTCGGGTGCGCCGACGTAGCAGAGTGGGGTCATCGGGCCGCGGGCGATGATCTCTCCCTCTTCGGCGGAGGTGCTTCCGGGCAGCGGGGCTATCCGGATCTCGCAGACGCGAGGATCGGGTCGGCCGACCGCGATGCCTGGGCCACTGTCCTGGCTGTTGGCGGGAGGGTCACGGTCGGGCAGGCCGCCGTGGCAGTGCACGCCGTCTGCCGAACCGTAGAGGTTGACCACGGCACAGCCGAAGGTCCGGCGGGCCTCGTCGCAGGTGGCGGCGTCGAGCGCGGAGCCGCCGAGTACGAGAGCGGTGATCCCGGTCGGGAGGGTGCGTCCGTCCGGCAGCCGATCGAGCATCATGCGCACCATGGTGGGCACGCCCAGGACGTGGGTGGGCCAGTGGGTGCAGATCGCGTCCAGGGCGGCGTCGGGCGTGAAGTGGTCGAGGAGGATGAGGGATCCGCCGTGCTGGGCGAGGGTGACGGCGGTTCCGCTGCTGCCGAAGGCCGAACCGAGCGGCACCAGGAACAGGCAGCGGGGGCGCATGCCGTCCGGGAGTAGGGAGGCGAGCGAGTTGCCGCGGCCGCCGGCGAGCGCGTTGTGGGAGTAGGCCACCATCTTGGGCTCGGCTTCGGAGCCGGACGAGACCAGGATCCGGGCCACGGTGTCGGGGTCGGGGCGCGCGGGAGCGAACGCGGTCGCGTCGGTGCGGAAGAGGTCGGCCAGCGACAGACAGCCTTCGGGGGCTGGTCCGGGTCCTGCGGCGATCACTGCGCGCAGGGCGGGCAGCGCACCGGACGTGGTGGAGAGTTCGGCCAGTTCGCGTGCGTGCTCGACGCCGCGGTGTTCGGCGGCGGCGACGACCGCGCGGGCTCCGGAGCGGCCGAGCAGTGACAGGGCCTCGCGCCCGCTCCGTCCGACCGGGAAGGGCAGGACGACCGCGCCGAGTGCGGCCACGGCGAGGTCGGCCGCCACCGCCTCTCTGCCGTTGGGGAGCTGGACGCCTACGACGTCACCAGGGCAGACACCCGTTTCAGCGAGCCCGGCGGCAAGACATCGTGCCTGGTGGTCCAGTTCGGCGTAACTGACCTCGCCTCGTGCGTCGATCACGGCTGCGGCGTGCGGGTCGGTTATGCGTCGTGCTCGGAACAGCGCGTACAGGTCCAGGTCGGGGCAGTGGCCTTCGGCGGCCCAGGCGCGACGCAGCGGCGCAGGAACAAGATCGTGGAACCGGGAGTCGTGGAACCGGGGGGAGAGCTGGGACGGGGACCGGACGGTCATGCGAACCTCCAGGGCGGGGGAACGACGAGGGAACCGTGCACATCGCGGGTGAAGGTGCCGAGCATGCGTGGGTCTTCCGGCAGCGCGGCGAGGTCGGTGGTGACGGCCGTGGCGGACCGGCCATGCGTGCGCAGGGTGGCGACTGCCTGGTCTGACGTCATGTCGCGTAGCCGCACCGACTCGGCGCGGGCCGTGTGCGCGAAGTCGTCGGCCGGTGCCACCCACCCGTCGGCTGTCGGCAGTGGGCGGCGGAATCCGGCCGGGTGGCGCGGATCCTGGCCCGCTGCGGCCCGTCGCAGCGCGGGTGCGGTGAGCGTCTCCGCGGCGCCGAGCAGCGAGGACTCCACCCGCGCGCCGCGACCGGTGCGCTCCCGCAGCAGCAGCCCGGCCAGCACGGCCTCGGCGCCGACCAGTCCGCCGAGTACGTCGATCAAGGTCATGAGGGACGGGGCGGGCGGCTCGTCGGCGGGCCGGGCCGCTTCGCCGACGCCGGTACGGGCCTGGACCATGAAGTCGGTACCCATGGGGGCATCGGGCAGGCGGCCCGCCCAACCGCTGGTGTACGCGTACACCAGACGCGGGTTGACGGACGCGAGCCGATCGACGCCCAGCCCGCACTGCTCTGCCTTGCCCGGCGCCCAGTTGTGCAGGAAGACGTCCGCGTCGGCAGCCAGCTCGCGCAATTCGGCCTGACCGGCAAGGGACTTGATATCGATCTCCACGGCCCGCTTGCCCCGGTTGAGGGCGAGCCAGCGGGCGGAGACGCCCGAGATGCACGGAGGCATCCCGCGCAGCGGATCGCCACCGGGCGGTTCGATCCGTACGACGTTCGCGCCGAGCAGGCCAAGGAGATGGGCGGCGAGCGGGGCCTGGATGCGGCGGCCAGCTTCCAGCACGGTCAGGCCGGAGAGGGGGAGGGTGCCGGTGGGGAGGGGGAGGGCAGTGGACGGGGAGTCGGCCTCCCCGGGATGCGGCGTGAGGGTCCATGGCGCGGCGGGCGTCGCCTCCGCTGCCCGCTCGGCCAGTGCCCGCAGGGCGCACACCTCGGCCCCCGATGAGGCCGCAGCCTCCCGTATTCGGGCCCAGGAGGCGGCGTTCGTCGTCCGACGCAGGGCCTGGGGAAGGGGCGCGCAGGCGGTGGCGTAACGGAACTGGAAGGCGGGCCAGCCGCTGCGTATCGCCTCCTCTGGCGCGCCGAGTTGGCGCCAGAACCGGGCCCAGGGAGCGGGCTCCAGCGCCTCCAGCTCGAAGCGGGTGCCGCAGGCGGCGGTGAACGGTGGGCCGCCGGGAGCCGAGGGCACGGCCTCCGCTTCGGGCGCATTCGCCGCGGCGACGTACTGGGAGATCGTCAGCAGCGCCGCCCGGTCGGCCCCGGTGGTGATTTCGGTGGCCCCGCTCCCGTCACGTGCCTGCCTCAGGAGCGCGGCGAGCAGGCCCTGCACGGTGAGGACCGAGGCGCAGGTGGCGGCGTAGTCGACGGCGAGACCCCGGGGCCCGCCATCGCGTCTCCCGTGCACATGCATCATTCCGCTGGCTGCCTGGACGGTTGCCTCGTCGACGGCATCCGCCTCGGACAGGACGTCCGCCCAGGCGGTGTGTGCGGTGATCTCGCCCGGTCCCATTCCCGCGCCGGTCAGGGCGTACCGGGCGGAGCCTTTTGGCACGGCCGGCGATGCCGGTGCCCTTGCGCCTAGCGCCCGCAGATGGGCGAGTGCCGGTGCGGTGAGCACGGCAGGGCCGAAGACCCGTACGTCCACCTTCTCCAGCGGTCGGCCTGCACCGATGACAGTGGGATGCCCCAGGGCGTTCACGGCACTCCTCTCCCGCGGTGGCAGGGTGCACCGCGTATCGCCTACGGACCTGGACGTGCGGACGTACGGGAACTGGACGACGGCCTGGGCCGACCAACTCCACAGCCAGAAAGTCGGATTATCAGTTCACCGAGTTCCCGGTGAATGCGGAGGAAAGCCGTGAACCCAATGGATCACGCGCAGGCCACCCCGAGTGCAGACTCGTCCCTCGGCCGGGTCGGGTTCGGTCTGCCGGACTGCCCACCCGGCCTCGCCGAACTGCGAGGGCGCATAGCGGCGTTCGTGCGGGAACGGGTGATGCGCAGCGAGCCACTGCTCGACTCGGGCGGGCCGGCCGCACGCGCCGAACTGCTCAGACTCCAGGGGGAGGCGAAGGGCGCGGGGCTGTGGGCCCTGCCGTTGCCGGCTGAGATCGGGGGGCAGGGGCTTCCGCCGTCTCGTTACGCGCATCTGGCCGAAGCCGAAGGGGCCAGCGACCACGGTCCTGCCACCCTCGGCTCCGCGCCCTTGCTGGACGTGCTGATGCTCGGCCGCCACGCCACCGCGCCCGTCAAGGAGCGCTATTTGCGACGCATTGCCGCGGGCGAGCTGCGCACTTGCTATGCGATGACCGAGCCCGACACACCAGGCACCGACCCCGCACTGACCTCCACTCGCGCCGAGCCCGGGACCGATGGGACGTGGACCCTACACGGCCGTAAATGGTTCATCACGGGTGCGGGCGAGGCCGACCTGGTGACCGTCATGGCACGGACTGGCGACAATCCGGTGGACCTGTCGCTGTTCCTGGTGCCCACATCCGCGTCCGGATTCCGGGTGGTGCGCGAACTACCCGTCCTCGGGGTGGGCGGCCAGTGGGAGATCGAACTCGACGGCGTCACCGTGCCCCCGGAACACATGGTCGGCGAACGCGGCACAGCGCTGCACATCGCCGGCGAGCGGCTACGGCTCGGCCGCATCCTGCGCTGTCTGTGCTGGCTCGGACAGGCCGAGCGGGCCTTCGACCTGATGTGCGTACGAGCCCGGTCGCGGACCCAGACCTCCGGCCCGCTGGCCGACCGTCAGCTCGTCCAGCAGCTGGTCTTCGACTCCTTGCTGGCGATCCGGACGACCAGGCCGCTGGTGTACGAGGCGGTGGCCCGCCTGGACGCGGGCGAGGACACCCGACTGGAGACGGGGCTCGTCAAGGTCGCGGCGGCCCGGATGCTGCAACAGGTCGCCGACGCCGCGATCCAGGTGCACGGCGCGGCCGGACTCGGGCCGGACACCGCCCTGCCGTCGCTGTTCCGGATGGGGCGCGCGGCGCGGCTGCTGGACGGTCCGGATGAGCTGCATATCGCCGCGGTGGCACGTCGGGTCCTGCGTGCTTACGACGTCACATCGTGAACGGCTCCGTCAGCCCGGTGAGGAGCGCCAGCCCCCACGCAAGGAAGAAGTCTCCCCAGATCAGCTCGTGGCGGGTGGCGAGGCCACGCTCGGCGTCGTAGCAGCCGTCCTGCAATGCGCCCGTTGGGGACAGGTGTACTTCAGTCAACAGGCGCAGGATCAGGTGCGCCCGGACCGCCAGCCGGTCTCCTGCCTGCTCGTCGCCCGTGGACCGCGCGAGCGCGGCCAGCTTCAACGCGGCCACCGCCTCGATCGCTGCGGCCGATGTATCGACCGGGCCGTGCGGACGTGCGTCCTGCGCCGGCGGGATCAGCCGCGCATCCGGTGCGAGGCGCAGTGCGGCAAGGCGTCCTGCCGCCTTCCGCAGACTGTCGTTCTCGTCCCCGAGGTGCAGTCCGTCGGCGACCGCCAGCAGCAGCCACGCCGCCGTACGGCTCCAGCCGGGCGCGGGCTCGGGATAGGCCGTCCATGACCCCTGTGTCTGGGCCTGCCAGGCGGGACGTGGTGGGTTCTCGGACAGGCAGAGTTCGAGGTGCCGGGTGAGGTGGCTGTACGCGGCGGCCGGCCCATCGCCCGGCGCGTGCGTCAGTAGCGGTACGAGCCCAGGCACCCCGTCCGCCCGCGCCAGCAGCCGCGGCCCGCCGAAGGCATCGCCCCATGGCAGCAGCCCCAACTCCGCGTCATACGAGGCCAGACAGGCCCGCGCCGCCTCCTCCATCAGGTCGCCCGCCGCCTTGTCACCGCCCGACCTGCAGGCCAACGCGGTGCCGTACCAGAGCACCAGGCCGCGCGTGGCCGTGTCCTGCTCGACCCAGCACCGCAACCGCTGTGTGCAGTCGGCTGCCGCCTTCCGATGCGCCGGGTCACCCGTGGACAGCGCCCGCAACCACAACAGCCCGGCCCAGAAGCCGCCGGTCCATGAACCCCGGGAGGTGGTCGTCCAGGACCCGGTATCCGGGTCCGCGTACAGAGGGAAGCGTGGACCGATCTCGTCAGCTGTCACCGAGACCCGCGCCAACACGGACGCCAGCGCCAACTCGGCCCAACCAGCCTTTCCTGACGACATATTCATTCTGCTTCATTCCGCCTCTTCGCGGCGGCGCGACATCAGCGGCACGGCAACCACCGCCGCCACCATGAACTCGGCGGCCACCAGAAGCCACCCCGGTGCGTAGCCGGAGGCCGACACCAACGCGCCGAACAGCGGTGGTCCCACAGCGAACCCGGCGAAGAAGCCCGCCGACACCAGCGCCGAGTCCTGCCCGGCACGGTCCGGCGCCGCGTGCTGCATCACCAGGACCATGGACACCGCATTCGCCGCCACCGCGAACGATCCGACGGCGATGGCGGCCACCCACGCCAGCGGATGTGCCAGGACGGCGGCGGCGAGCAGCAGAGCCGCGCCCACCGAGCCGGCCGCCAGCAGGGCGGGCAGCGACGCGGCACGTCCCGGCCGCCCTGCCGCGCGCGACCACCCCATGCGCCCGCCGATGCCGGCGACGCCCAGAACAGCCACCAGTGCGGCGGCCGTGGTCGGCGAGAGGCCCAGCCGCTGCGAGCCGAACAGCGCCAGGTAGGTGTTGACCGAGGCGATACCGCAGCCGAGCAGCAGGGAGAAGACCGCCAGCCGCTTCGTCGCACCGTGTGAGGACGAGTCGGGGCGTCGGCTGGGAGCCGTCGCGGCCGCTGCGTCGGGCGGCAGCACGAGGGCGGCCCACACCGCAGCCAACGCCGCCGTGCCCGCCGCCGTCCACATCGCGCCGCGCCAGCCCACCCCCTCCGCCAGCAACGACAGCGGCAGTCCCGCCAGGAAAGCACCGAACTGGACTCCGGACTGCTTGAGCCCGGTGACCCCACCGCGCCGCTCGGCCGGAACGGTCGCCAGGATCACCTTGTTGGTCGCCGGATTGGCCAGGGCCTGCGGCAGACCGCCGAGTGCCACCGCAGCCAGCAGCACCGCCGCCCCCGGAGCGGCTCCGATCAGTGCCAACGAGACGCCGGTGAGCAGCAACAACGCCACCAGACAGCGCCGCGGACCGACCCGGTCCACCAACCGCCCCGCCACCGGCGACAGCAGTGCCGCCGCACCGAAGCCCGCCGTGGTCGTCAGCCCCAGCACCGTCCGCGAGATACCCAGCTCACCGATCAGTCGTGGTCCGAGCGCCCCGATCAGGAAGAGCTGCATCATCGAAAAGGCCATCGCGCACGTCAGCAGCACGGTCGCCGCCGGGCCCGCCCCTCGTGACCGGGCTATGCCGCCATCGGGCCCGGCGGCCTCCGCTTCCGTCTCCGTCCCTCGCTTCACCTGCACCGCAGCAGCCCCTCCCGAAGAACCGGCCTGTGACCCCTTCACGGGCCTGCCCCAGTCAGTCGTATGGGCCAGGTCGCCAGTTCCCGGTCGTGGCTGAACCCCTCGGTACCTGCCTCGCCGTCATCGGCATGGCCATCAGCGGCGTGGTGATGTGGCGGCGCCGCCGCCCGACCGGCAAGGGCCTGGGCGCACCTCGCCGCGCCCAGGACGCCCGCGTCACCCGCGGAGTCGCGCTGATCATGCTGATCCTCGCCCAGCCGCGGCGGCGAGACGAAGGTTTTGCGGATGAGGACAAAGGGACAGGGGGTCACCCCTCAACAGACCGCCCACGATGTGTTGTTGCAGACCTGGACAACAACTAAGCCGAGGCATCACGCCCCCTCCCGGGCGGGCGAACCGGCTGGCACGATGGCCAACATGACTGCCGGGTCGGTTTCACGCGCTGCGCGCGCCGCGATTTTCGCGGCCGTGTGCGTGCCGACCGCGGCCCTGGGGCATGCGTTGATGTCCGCGCAGCCTTTGCCCTGGTGGGTGCTCGTTGCCGCATTCGGTAGTACGGGCGCAGTGGCCTGGTGGCTGGCCGGGCGGGAACGCGGCGGGTTTGCCGTGACCGCTTCCACCGTCGTAGCCCAACTTGGTCTGCACTCCTTGTTCGGCCTGGCGCAGTCGTGCGGCGGTATGGCGGGCATGGCCGAAATTTCCGCCACCTCTGCCGCACACATGAGGCATATGGCAGCAATGCATGGCGATATGGGTCAGATGCATCTGATGCACTCCGGCCACGGGTCGCTCGGCATGCTCCTCGCCCACACGTTGGCCGCGCTGGTGTGCGGGTTGTGGCTGTGGCGCGGTGAGGCGGCCGCGTTCCAGCTGGCCCGCAGTGCGGCCGCGGCGTTGTTCGCGCCCCTGCTGCTGGTCCTGACGACGTTGGGCTGGACCGGCCTGAAACCGTCCGCACGCCCGGTGGCCACCGCGAGTCATGTCGCACGACTGCGCGGGGTGCTCCTGCACTACATCGTCTGCCGCAGAGGCCCGCCAAGGCTCGCAGTCTCCTGCTGACCGCTCGTCCTGAGACTTTCCCGGCCCCGTCCGGGAATCAGCAATGCCGTCAACGACGCCAACGTCGTTCATGACGCAGTGTTGTCGAAGTCGTCCGGGATCCCCCACTCCCCCCTTTGTGCCAGGTGCATTGAATCGGTGGCGGGCGGAGTACCGGCGTGTCCGCGCGGCTGCCTTTCTCTCAGCTCCGTGAGCGTTGCTGTCCCACACGCCGGCCCTTGGCCCTGCGGCCCTCCGACCTGCCCAGAGACGTACGGTCGTGACCGTCGCCCGTTGACGGTTGTCATCGACCGCCGTGCGGGTATGCGGAGTGCCGCTCACCGACGGGCCGTGCCATGCCCTGGTGCGGCCCGCACCCTCCGAAGGACATGTGGCGATGATTCCTGCCCTTGCTGGACCAGCCCGTGGCAAGCGGACCGTGGACGACGAACAACTGACTGGCCTGGCCCTGGCCGCACGGGACGGTGACCCCGACGCCGTCGAGCGCTTCATACGAGCCTCCCACCACCACGTATGGAGATTCGTGGCGCACCTGAGCGGCGACACCAACAGCGCCGATGACCTGGCCCAGGAGACCTTTGTGCGCGCCCTCACCAGTCTGCCGGGATTCGCCGGGCGTTCCTGCGCCCGTACCTGGCTGCTGTCCATCGCCCGCCGTGTGGTGATCGACCGCTACCGGTCCGCCGCCGCCCGCCCGCGCATCGCCGACGTGAGCGACTGGCAGGCGGTCGCGGAACACCGGCAGCCCAGCGGACTGCCGGGCTTCGACGACGGCGTGGCGTTGGGCGAACTGGTCGATGCACTGGATCGCGAGCGGCGTGAAGCATTCGTTCTCACGCAGATGGTGGGGATGCCGTACGCGGATGCCGCGGCGGTCGTGGGCTGTCCCATAGGTACGGTGCGTTCCCGGGTGGCTCGTGCCCGTGCCGACCTCACTGGCTGGCTGAGGTCTGCCGAAACCTGCGCGCGAGTCCCTCAGGCGGTCGCGGTATGACCAGCTCTGGTTCCAGGTGATCACGGTGTTGCTGGCGCGCCACCTCGCACGGCGGACAGTGTCCGTCCGGGGTGGCGTGAACCGCCCTCGCGGCGGAGCTGGTGTCACATCTTCCTCGCCCCGTCGACCTGGAGGATCTCGTCTGCCCGCCGCAGTCCCCGGTTTTCCCGTTCCAGCTCGGCTATCCGCTGGGCATCCGACGTGCTCGCACCGGGGCGCTTGCCGCCGTCGATCTCAGCCTGGTGCACCCACGTCCGCAGGGCCTCGCGATGCACTCTGAGCTGGTCGGCGACCTTCGAGATCGAGCCCATCCGCGTCCCGGTCTGCTCTCGGACGTCGAACACCATCCGCGTCGCCCGCTCGCGGTGATCGTCTGGATACTTCTTCTTCGCTGCTATAAGTTCTAATTCTCCAGGATTGAGGACCTCCAACGAAGCCGGTGTGGTTCAGACTTCCGAGCCATGCACCCCGGTGGTGGCCGGTCAGGTTCCGGAGTGGGGCTTGTCGTGGGAGGGCGGTGTGAGGGGGCCGTCGTGCCGGAGGATGGCGTACCCGATGCCGATGCCTACGGCTACCGGCCAGTCGAGGGCGCCCACGACTCCGAGGGCGCCGAGCCCCAGGTAGAGGGGCAGGCCGCCTTTGGCGGGCAGGGCGCGGCGGGCGACCTCCACGGGGACGGCCGCGGCGGCGACGGCCTTCGTGGCCGCGTCGCCGAGCGGCGGGACGGTGACGCTGATCGTGTGCCCGGCGGGCTGCGCGGTGGGGGTCTTCTTCCGTGCCTTCGAGGACTTCTGGGGCGACTTCGGTGACGTCGTGGTCGCCTTGCCGGCGGGGCGTGCCGGGCCCTTCGCCTTCGACGACGGGCGGGACTTCGTCTTGGTGGCGGGGCTGGACGACGTCTTGGTGGTGCCCGCCTTGCCCGGGCGTTTCCCAGCAGGCTTCGGTGTGGTCACGGCTGTTCACATCCGCTCGCGGGTCGGATCTCGGTCGCGTCCCCCTCGGGTTGAACGCTACCTGCGGGCGGATGGGCCTGCGAGCTGGGAAGCCGTTTGGACGGTCCTGGCGGGCGGCGGTGTCCGGGGCGGGTCACGATGGCCGGATACGGATACGGATGCGGGCAGTGGGCGACCTGGTGGTGGGAGGTGGCCGCGGATGTGGGTTTCGCCGGGGGTGCGGCTGCCGTTGCCGTTGCCGGGGCCGCTGGGGGCGCTGGGGGAGAGTGTGGTGAGCGCCGGTGTGCGCTGGGCCGGTGACGCGGTTGCGTTGGTGGTCGGGCACGGGCGCCGGGATGTGTGGTCGCGCCCGGGGCGTTGCCATATCGAGGTTCGCGGTGTGCAGGGGCCGCGTGGGATGTGGGTGGCCCGTTTCGTGGAGCGGGCTCTGGAGGAGCATCCGGGGGTGGTGTGGGCGCGGGTGAACGCGCCGTCGGAGCGGGTGGTCGTGGAGCTGGGCTCGCCGCCGCCCTCTCAGCGGGAGCTGATCCGGCGCATCGCACACGCCGAGGCGCACGGCGCCGCTGCCACTGCGGCGCCGGGTGAGTTCGACGAGTGGTGCCCCGAGCCGAGTCACCCGTGCGAGGGGCCGCGCAGGCGGCAGACGCTGCCGGTGATCGCCGCGGACGTCTTGGGGCTGATGCTCACGGGGGTCACGTGGCTGTCGCCGTGGACGCCGCTGCCGGCGGAAGTGGGGGCGTTGGCGCAGGCCGTGCAGTCCCACCCGCGGCTGCGCAGGCTGGTGACGACGGGTCTGATCGGTCGCGAGCTGCCGCAGTCGGTGGTACCGGGGCTGCCGGTGCTCAATGCCCTGGTCCAGGGCGTGGCCACGCGTGGCGGCGGGTTGGCGCTCGATGTCGTGCAGCGGGTGGCGCAGTGGAGGGAGGCGAACGCCGGTCTGGCTGCGTGGGCGCGGGCGGAGTCGAGGCTGGTGGCGGGGCCGGAGGATGCGGCGGCTGAGCCGATCGTGGGGGAGCGGCCGGAGGTGCACCAGGACGTGGCGGCGCGCTATGCCGAGCGGGCTATGGGGGTCGGTGGTCTCGTCGGGGCGCTGACCGCACCGTACGCGGGGCTGCGGCGCGGGCTGGCGGTGGCGCTGTCGACCGTGCCGAAGGCTCCGGAGGCCGGGCGGGAGGGCTTCGCGACCAGCCTCCACCGGTTCCTGGCCCTGCGCGGTGTGGTGGCGATGGACCGCAGTGCGCTGCGCCGGCTGGGGCAGGTGGACACGGTACTGCTGGATGTGGACGCGTTGCGCAGCGGCCGTTTCGAGCTGGCCGATCTGGCGCTGTTCGGCGACGCCGAGAGCGAACGAGACGCCGAGAGCGAACGAGGGGCCGGGCGGGCTGCCGAGCCAATCGCCGAGCCGGTCGCCGAGCGGGTGGCCGACCGGCTCTTCGCCCTGTTCGTCCCCACCGCGCCCCAGCGGGTCCGCCGCGATGACGAGGGCTGGGTGCTGGGCCCGTTGGAGGAGCTGGAGCTGGTGGGGCGTACGGGGCGGCGGGCCGCCGCCCGGTTGCGGCGCCGCGGCAGCGAACTCGTACTGGGCCTGGCTTTCCGGCACCGTCTGAGGGCCGTGGCGGGGGTTTCGGAACAGACGCTGCCGGGCGCGCAGGCGCTGGCGGCGGCCGCGCGCCGGTCGGGGGTCCGTCTGGTCCTCGCCAGCGATGAGCCCGACCCGGCGTTCGGGTTCGCCGACGCGAGGGTGCCTACGGGCGTCCAACTGACTGCGTCCGTACGGGCGTTGCAGACGGATGGGGCGGTGGTGCTGCTGGTGTCGGGGAATCGCCGGGCGCTGGGCGCCTCCGACTGCGGGGTCGGGGTCCACCGGGAGGGGGAGCCGCCGGCCTGGGGTGCCCACCTGCTGGTGGGTACGGATCTGGATGCGGCGGCGTTGATCCTGACCGGAATCGGAGTGGCGCGCCAGGTCGACCGGGACAGTGCGGTGCTGGCGGCGAGCGGTAGCGGCGTCGGCGGGGTCGCGGCGCTGCGGGCGCCGGCCTGGCAGGCGTGTTCGCGGGGGCAGACAGCGGGTAACACGGCGGGGGCGGTCGCCTACGGCCTGGGGCTCTGGCGGGCCCGGCAGTTGTGCGCGCGCCCCATCGCTCCCGCCACGGAGACCGTCGCCTGGCACCTGATGCCGTCCGAACGGGCCCTCGCCCGGCTGCGTACGAGGGGCGACGGGCTGTCCGCGCAGGAGGCCGCCGCACGGGCCAGGGACTCGTCCGGCGCGGGGGCACCGCCGCGGACCGGTCTGCCGTCGGCGTTCATCGAGGAGCTGGCCAATCCGCTGACGCCGGTGCTCGCGGGCGGTGCCGCCCTGGCCGCCGCCGTGGGGTCACGGACGGACGCCGCGCTGGTTGCCGCGATCACGGCCATCTCCGCGCTGGTCGGGGGTGTCCAGCGGGTGCGTACCGAGCGCGCCCTCGCGGAGCTGACCGCCCGTTCCGCCATCGGGGCCCGGGTGCGGCGTGCCGGTGCCGAACGGCTGGTCATAGCCGAGGAGTTGGTACCGGGAGACATTGTCCTGCTCCGGCCCGAGGACGTGGTGCCCGCCGACTGCCGGCTGGTGGAGGCCGAAGGGCTGGAGGTCGACGAGTCGTCGCTGACCGGCGAGTCGTTGCCGGTGGCCAAGGACCCGGCGCCGGTGGCCGCCGCTCATCTCACCGAACGCCGGTCCATGGTCTACGAGGGCACCACGGTCTCCGCCGGGCAGGCCGTGGCGGTCGTCGTCGCCACCGGTGTGGCCACCGAGGCCGGGCGCAGTATGGCCACCGCGCGGGAAGCGGCTCCGCACACCGGGGTCGAGGCCCGTCTGTCGAAGCTGACGAAGGCCAGCCTGCCGGTGGCGGCCGCCTCGGCGGCCGCGGTGGCCGGAGCTGGTCTGCTGCACGGGCGGCCGCTCACCGAGAGCCTGGCCTCGGCGGTGAACCTGGCCGTCGCCTCGGTTCCCGAAGGGCTCCCGTTCCTGGTCAACGCGGCCCAGCTGGCCGCCGCCCGCCGCCTTGCCGAGCACGGCGCGCTGGTGCGCAACCCCCGCACGATCGAGGCGCTGGGCCGGGCCGATGTGCTCTGTTTCGACAAGACCGGCACCCTCACGGAGGGAAACCTCCAACTCGTCGCGGTCAGCGACGGGGACCGGATGCTCCCACTCGACCGGCTGGCCGCCCCGCACCAGGCGGTCCTGGCCGCCGCGTTGCGCGCGGTCCCCGCGGCCCGGCAGTCGGAGCCGATGGCCCACCAGACCGACCGGGCGGTGCACGCAGGGGCCCGCCGGGCACGCGTGGCGGCCAACCGCGGCGCACCCCGCTGGCGGCGCACCGACACCCTGCCCTTCGACCCCTCCCGCGGCTACCACGCCACCGTCGGACGCACCTCCCACGGCGCTCTGCTCAGCATCAAGGGCGCCCCCGAGACCGTGCTGGACCGCTGCCTGCACCGGCACCTGGACGGGACCGAGACCATCCTCGACGGCACGGTGCGCAAGGCGCTCACCGCGACCGTCGAGGAACTCGCCGGCGCCGGCCGCCGCGTCCTGGCCGTGGCCGAACGCAGGATGCGGGCGGGCGAAGAACTCACCGACGACGCGGTGGAGGGCCTGGTCCTCCGCGGCTTCGTCATCCTGGCCGACCCGGTACGTCCCCAGGCCGCACCGGCCACCGCCCGGCTCCGCGCGGCAGGCGTGCACACCGTCCTGCTCACCGGGGACCACCCGGCCACTGCCGAGGCCATCGCCGCCTCCGTCACCGGCGACCCCGACCAAACCGTATGCACGGGACCGGAATTGGAGGAGCTTGACGACGACGCCCTCGACGCGCTGCTGCCGACGATCGACGTGGTCGCCCGGTGCACCCCGCACCACAAGGTCCGCATCGTCCAGGGATTCCAGCGCCTGGGCCGCGTCGTGGCGATGACCGGCGACGGCGCCAATGACGCCCCCGCCATCCGCCTCGCCGATGTCGGCATCGCGCTGGGGCGGCGCGGCACCCCCGCGGCCACCGCCGCCGCCGACCTGATCATCGGCGACGACCGCCTGGAGACCATCGTCACCGCCCTCACCGAAGGACGGGCGATGTGGATCTCGGTCAGGACCGCACTGGCCATCCTCATCGGCGGCAACCTCGGCGAGGTCACCTTCAGCGTGCTCGCCTCCGCCCTGACCGGCGCCACGCCGCTGAGCGCACGTCAGATCATGCTCGTCAACCTCCTCACCGACCTCGCCCCGGCACTCGCCATCGCCGTACGCACCCCGGCCGAGGACAGCGCAGAACAACTGCTCAAGGAAGGCCCCCACCAGTCACTGGGGACCGCGCTCACCCGGGAGATGCTCCAGCGGGGACTGACCACCGCCCTCGGCGCGGGACTCGCCTGGATGGCCGCCCGCCTCACCGGCACCCAGCGCCGGGCGAGGACCGTGGCGCTGGCCGCCGTGGTCGGCGCCCAGCTCGCCCAGACCCTCGCCAGCGGTGGCCTGGACCGCAAGGTCCTCACCGCCACGCTCGGCTCCGCCGCCGTCCTCGTCGGCGTCATCCAGACCCCCGGCGTCAGCCACTTCTTCGGGTCCACACCGCTGGGCCCCGTCGGCTGGGGCATCACCCTCGCGGCCATCACCGCCGCGACGCTCCTCCACACGGCGCTGGACCCGCTGGCCCGCCGTATGTCGTCATGGGGTTGGCTGCCCTCGGAAACCGAGACCGAGGCCGAGACCGGGTCCGGGACGGGAACCGAGACCGATGGCGGGACGGGATCCGAGACGGGTGGCGGCACGGGAGCCGAGACCGGTGCCGGAGAGGAAGCGCCGCCGCCCACCGTGCCCGTACCCGCGCTGGCCTCGGCGGACCTGGTCGGCCGCATGGGCGAGATGCTCGCCGGCCTCGGATTGCCGGTGCACAGCCCCGCCGCTCCCGCTCCAGGTGTCAGCTGAAGGCCGCGGATGGTCGGCCACCCTCGCCGGGTGGTCATACGCTCCATCCCGGCGGGGCAGACGCTCCCCAGGGTGGTCAGCTGCGTCAGATGCTCAGAACAGCCTTCGCCGACAGGAAGTAGATGACCAGGCCGGTGGCGTCCACCAGGGTGGTGACCATCGGGGCGGAGACGACCGCCGGATCGATCCGCAGCCGCTTGGCCAGCAGCGGCATGGTGCCGCCGATGGTCGCCGCCCACCCACAGATGAGCACCAGGGTGACGCCGACCACCAGGGCGATCTTCGCGCTGACGACCAACGTGCCCACTACCAGGCCGAGCATGGCCAGCAGCGAGCCCAGGACCAGGCCCACCCGGCATTCCCGCCAGATCACCTTCAGCAGGTCCGAGCCGCGGACTTCGCCGACCGCCAGGGCACGTACGCACGCGGTGGCGGCCTGGGCGCCGGCGTTGCCGCCCGCCCCGATGAGCATGGGGATGAACAGGGCAAGGGCGGCGACCTGCTCCAAGGTGGCCTCGAACGCCCGGGTCACACCGACGGTGAGGGTCGCCGCGACCAGCAGCAGGCACAGCCACAGCGCCCGGTAGCGGGCGAGCTGCCAGACGGAGGCCGCCATGTAGTGACCGGCCCAGGGGGCGGCACCGGCCTGGCGGGCGACATCCTCGGTGTCGGCCGCCTCGATAACCTCCACAGCGTCGTCGATGGTGAACAGCCCGACGAGCCGGTCCTCGCTGTCGACGACGGGCAGGTTCAGGTCGTTGGTCTCCCGCATCAGACGGGCTGCGGACTCGGCGGAATCGGTCGCGTATGCCGACGCCGGCTCGGTCACGACCAGCTCGGAGACCATCATGTCCGGTGAGTTGAGCACCAGCTCGCGCAGCTCCACGATGCCGGTCAGCCGACGGCCGGAGTCCACCACGGGCAGCGTATAGACCGTCTCCGCGTCCGCCCCCTTCGCCCGTACCGCCCGCAGCGCCTGCTCTACGGTCAGATCCTGCGGCAGCGCCACCACCTCGGGCGTCATATAGCGGCCGACCGAGCCCTCCGGGTAGCCGAGCAGCGCGGAGGTCATCCGCCGCTCGTGCGCGCTCAGCCCGGCCAGCACCCGCTTGACGACCTTGGCAGGGGCCTCCTTCAGCATCCTGGCCCGGTCATCGGGGTCCATGCCCTCGACGAGATCCAGGAAGGAGCGGTTCCGCAGCCCTTCCAGGATCTGCTGCTGGTCGACCGGCTCCAGCTCCTCGAACACCGCCAGCGCCCGGTCCTTGTCCAGCAGCCGGAACGCCACCCCTGCGTCGACGGCGTCTATCCGCGCCAGCTCATCGGCGATCACATACGGCGGATATGTCTCCAGCCACTCCTGGGCAGCGTCCAGCCGGTGGTCCTCGATGATGTCCTGCAACGACTCGGCCGGCTCCGCGCTCGGCTCGGGGGACAGATGTGATTGCGGCATGGCGGGTCCTCGGCACAGCAGTGGGATCGAACATCGGGCATCAACCGCACGCGAGCACCGCTCGACACTCCGCTCTTACCGCAGCGGAACGACGGCACTACGCGGCATACGGACTAGGAGGTTCACTGCGCATCGCAGCACCACCCCCGCTTTCAGATCCACTGCCGGTACACCACGCCAGGACGAAGGCGCGACCGCAGGATACCGCGCACGCCTGTCGGGCACGGAAGCGTTCGGCGAGTACCTGATGCTCGAACCGGTAGCCGCCCGAAGGGCACGAGGAAGCGTGCCCTGGCTGGCATCCACTCTTCAGCTGAAGACCAGGCTTCGGAAGGCATTGCGGATACGGGTCAACGGCTTGTGCGTTGATCTTGATGGGGCGGGGCGAGGGATCGTCCCGCCCGGGGCGCTCGACGCCTGCTCAACTGCCAAGACTGCAAGCTGCGATGATCATTCGGTTCATACAGCAGGATCAGTGGTCATGAATGAACTCATGGCCGCCTTGGCTGGAGCTTTCGTCGGCGGAGGCTTTGCCCTAGTGGGGGCTCTGGCTCAAGCCCGCAGCGCGAGAGCCCAAGCTGACGCTGCCCTGGATGCCATGAGGCACCAGACGGCTGCTGCACACATGCATTGGGTGCGCGCAAGGAGAGACAACGCGTATACGGCGTTCCTTGCACTCGCCATCGAACTGCAGTCCCGGGCGTTCGACGTGCAGACTCTGCGGGAACGGCGTGCTGCGAGGTACTCCGCCCCTTGGGGCCGCACACGGCGGGCCAGGACAGACAAAGAGCGGGCTGTCAGTGAAACGCTTGCACATATGAGGGACACGCTCGCGGTCGTTGAGATGTACGGCCCGAGGGATGTTGCGGAGGCTGCCCGCAGCCTTGAGCGAGCGTGCGTAACTCTGAGCATGTCGGCGGAAGGGTGGACCCGCGACCCTGAGCTCCCTCCGTTCGACTGGAACACAGACAATGCCGCCGTCCGTCGGGCACGGCAGCAATTCGCAGATGCTGCCCGTCCGTATCTCGATGTCAACTGATTCACAGCCGCTATGGACGACCGGTGCAGAAGCGGCAGCCTTCCCAGTGCGGTATCGCGCTCAGAATGCGGTGATGTACGCATGAAGCCCTTGCTGCCTGGCTTGGGCGAGGGAAGACGCCATCGTGACGCACGGCTGTGGCCGGGTCGAACGCCTCGACCATGGTCTTGAACTGTCGCAGGTAGCCGTGCGCGAAGGGCGGTTCGTACCCCAGTTCATCCCATCGGCACCGATGTAGGGCGAGGTCAGCGGCGCGCAGCACGAAGCCCTTGGCCCGAGTCTGCTCAGTAAGGTTCCGACCCCAGTCGATCTCCTCCAGGTCGAAGCCGACGGTCCCGCGCCCCATGACGTTCTGGTCCTGCAGCGTGAGGAGAGCGGCGAAGCGGTAGTCCCAGGTATCGCTGGCGAGATCGGATACGGCAAGCATCAGGACGTCGACGAAGACATCCGTGCCGCCGTTGGACAGATAGAGGCTCTGCCCTCCGCCCTTGAATATGTTTCCCATTGCGCCACGATAAGAAGGATCGCGCGCGCGGAGGACACGCTGACCCCGGAGGGGCGAGACAACAACCAAGGCCCAGGTCGCTGACCTGGGCCTTCGCTATGGAGCGGGTGACGGGAATCCAACCCGCGCTCTGAGCTTGGGAATCAACGGGGCGCGTGATCGCCATTGAGGGACTGACCTGCGTAAACACGGGCTGCGGGGCAGGGCGAGGAGTGTCGGAGGGCACCCGTGTTGACCGTGTTTTGCCGTCCGTTAGGGCACGCGGAGGGCACGGCGCTGGCGCGCGGCGCGGCGTCAAGATCTGCGGCCTCGGCCGGCGTGGCTGCCGTTCTCCGTGACCTCGCCGATGACCCGGTGTGCGCATGTGAAGCACTTTCTGGGGACGTGTGTGAAGAACAGCTGTCCTGACTGCCGGGGCTGCAAGGATCTATGCCATGGATGTTTCGAGGTCTGTCAACGGTGCAACTGCTAGAAGCGAAGCGGGAGTTCGACCTGGAACAGCATCGCCCCGGTACGCCGTGATCCTCATATCTCCCCACGGCGTGGCGCACCTGCCCCACAAGTGCAACCATCACCCCTCCAAGAGCCACCGAGAGGCGGGCTGGGGATGGGTGATGGCGCCAGATGAGGGGGTCTGGGAGGGGATCAAACGCGAAAACCCGCTCCAGGCGACGCACGGCAATACAGCGCGTGTCGCGTGGGAACGATGTGGTCACTGCCTCATGTAGGCGGCGCGACAGAGCATCGCGTCTGGCAACGGTGATACCGAGCAGCGCCCCCCGGCGTTTCCCGAGGGAACGAGCCGTCTGTTCCTTGTAGGAACACCTGCCCTGTTCCCTCAGGGAACGGGCATTCGGCATCCCGTGTTGGCTGGTCTGGGTCGGCGTTCTGATGGCCTCGGTGACTAGGACGAGCGGGTGCGCCGTGTCGTGGTCGCTGACTGTTCCCTCATGCGCGAGATGGGTGTGGATCGCGCAGCTTCTTCAACTGAAGGCCAGGCCCCGGAAGGCATTGCGGATACGGGTCAACGGTTCGCGGTCGCGGGTGTAGTAGAGCTTGTTCGTCAGCAGGACGGCCCAGGTTCCTCGTTTGGGAGAGATCCACATGCCGGTGCCGGTGAAGCCGTAGTGCACGTACGAGCGGTCGGCGGGGTCGGTGCCGGGGGCGGGGTGCCAGAAGAGGCCGCGGACGGGCTCCAGTGTTCCGGTCTGGACGTTGAGCGATTCTTCGACCCAGTTCGGCCCGAATCCCGGTGCTGTGGCGGTCGTCGTGGGGTCGAGCATGTACCGGAGGAAGCGGGCGAGGTCGTCCAGGAGGGAGAAGGCGCCGGCGATGCCGCAGACGCCGCTGAGGAGGCGGGCGGAGAAGTCGTGTGCGGTGCCCTTGAGGTGGCGGCCGGTGTTTTCGTCGAGTTCGGTCGGGGCGCAGCGGGCGGTCAGTTCGGGGGGCAGTGGGCCGAAGCGGGTGTGGGTCATGCCTAGGGGCTGCCAGATGCGGGTGTGGGCGAGTTGGTCGAGGCGCTGGTCGGAGAGGTGTTCGGCGAGGTAGCCGAGGATGAGTGCGGCCCGGTCGGTGTATTCGACGGCCTCGCCGGGCGGCCGGTGCAGGGCTTCGTGGAGGACGCCGGCCCGGACGGCAGCCGGGTCGGTGCCGTAGAGGTTCTTCAGCTGGGCTCGCAGCGGTACGCCGGCGGTGTGCGTGAGCAGTTGGCGGGTGGTGACCTGGCCGAGGGGGTGGCTTGTGACCTCGGGCCAGAAGGTGCCGAGGGGGTCGTCGAGTGGGAGGGCGCCGTCTTCCCAGAGGGTGCCGATCGTGGACCAGACGGCCAGGATCTTGGTCAGGCTGGCGACGTCGAAGACCGTGTCCGGTCGCATGGGGATGTCCGGTTCGGCGGGGTCGAGGACGCCGGCGGTGCCTGCGGCCTTCGTGCCTGCGGCGTTGCCGATGGCCCACACCGCACCGGGGTAGACGTTGTCGCGGACGCCGTCCGCCACGAGCTGCTTGATCCGGTCGGTGCTGTCTTCCATGAACATCTCCGATGTCGCGGTGCGGGCCCGTCCGTCAGCGTAGTGAGGCGGGCGGGCCCGGCTGGGGAACGTGGCGGGGTGGTCAACTGATCCGGTGGCCGAGTTCGGTCAGGGCCTTGGCGGTGGCGCTGAGCGGGTAGCGGACGGCGTTGGTTCGACCGGCCTGCCGCAAGGCGGCCAGCAGCCCAGGGGTCGTACGGAGGCGGTCGATGTCCCGGGCAACGGCTGCGGGGTGGGTGAAGTCGGTCGCGGTGCCGGAGGCGGCGAGCGTGTTGGCCAGGCCGGGGACGGGCTGGTAGAGCACGGGCAGGCCGCAGGCTTGGGCTTCCAGAGCGACCAGGCCCATGGCCTCCAGAGTGGTGGAGGGCATGACGAGTACGTCGTGCTCGGTGAACGTCCTCCACAGCTGTGGACGACGGAGCCAGCCGAGGTACCGGATCTTGACGCCGGACTGCTGTACGGCGTGGGTGAGGGCGTGGAACTGGTATTGCGGGGCGGCGATGCTCAGCTCGACGCCCTGGACGGCCGCGAGGGCAGACAGCAGGTTCTCGGCGCCTTTCTCTGACGTGAGCCGTCCGGCGTACAGCAGCCGGAAGGGGCTGCCGGGCGGGCGGGGCGATCTGTGCGGTGGGTGGGCCAGGATTCGGTCGGGGATGCCCCAGGGAATGTGGGCGATCTTCGTGCGGTCGGTAGTAGGCGCGATCCGCAGGAGCCGGTCGGCCATGGCCGAGGTCGGCACGACGATGGCGTCGGCGAGCCGCACGGACTCGGTGAGGACCTTGTGCTGGCTGCGGTGGGCTTCGGCGAACAGCAGGTCGGTGCCATGCACGAGCGCGATGCGCGGGTGCTCGGGCAGGGCCTTGATCAGCGCGGGGGTACCACCGAAGGTGAGGTGCTGGAGGTGGAGGACGCCGATGTGGTCCAGGGCGATCGCCTTGGTCAGGGCCCGTTGGAGGGCTGCTACGTAGCGGTGGAAGGCCGGGCCTTCGAGACACTTGCCGACGACTGGCAGCAGGTCGAGCCCGGCGGGCAGTTGGGGGCTGGGGCTGGCGGGGGCGAGCATGAAGGCTCGTGCGGGAATGAGGGCCCTGTCCCCGGTGTAGAGGTCGAGGAAGAGCTCGACGCTGCCGCCGGGGCTGGGGAAAGGGAGGTCGAGGGCGGTGGCTACCTTGGCGTTCATGGTCGGCAGATCCCTGGGATTTCCTCGTACAGGCGGGAGGTCTCGATTCCCTGGCTGGCCGTGTACTTGAGGCCGTGTTGCTGGTAGCTGGCCGCAGCGCCGAGGGGTTGCAGGAAGACGAGCTTGCCGAAGGTCATGCCGGGATAGATGCGGACCGGTTGGCTGGCGCGGATTTCCAGGGTCCAGCGGATGGCGTGGCCTTGGTGGCCGAGCGGGGCGGAGACGTGGACCCAGATCCCGAGGGCGCCGATGGTGCGGTCGCCGTTGAGGAGCTGTGCGTAGGTCTCCGAACCGGTCTTCTCGTGGGTGACACCGAGGTAGAGCAGGCTGGGTTCCAGCACGAATCCTGTGCGGGGGATGGTGACCTGGGTGGAGGAGGTCGGGGCGGCGGCGTCGAGCTCTCCATCGCAGATGCGCAGTTCGTCGCCGAGAGACCAGTCGTAGGCGTTGGAGGAGAGCCTGTTGGGGTCGTAGGGGTCGATGGTGATCTCGCCCGCGGTGTGGGCGGCGGCGATGGCGGGGCCGGTAAGGATCACGGCGCTACCGCTTCCAGCGGGACGACGTCTTGCCAGTAGGCGGAGGGCTTGGGTCCGGTGGCTGCCTGGTACTTGCCCGAGTACGGAGTGATGGGGCCGACGGCGACGAAGAACATGATCTGGCCGATCTTCATGCCTGCGTAGATGCGTAAGGGGCGGATGGGGGAGAGCATCAGGGTCCACTGGCCATGGAAGCCGATGTCGCCGATGGGGGCGGTGATTTCGACGAACAGGCCGAGCCGGCCGACGGAGGAGCGGCCGAAGAGGAGGGGGACGAAGGTGTCGGAGCCGACCTGTTCGATGGTGTGGCCGAGGTAAAGCTGGCCGGGTTTGAGGACGTAGCCGTCGGTGCCGATCTCGATCGGGCGGGTCGGGTTGTGCTGGTGGGCGTCGAGGACAGGGGCGACGTAGGTGAGAAGGGTCGGGCCGAGGCGGACGTTGTAGCTGTTGGGGTTGACCTGCGCATCGTCGAAGGGGGTGATGCGCAGACGGCCATCGGCCGTGGCTGCGGTGATTTCCGGGCCGGTCAGGATCATCGGTGGGTTCCTTCGGTCAGGATCCGATGGAGGGCCTGGCGGAGGCGGAGGCCGGCTTGGTGGGTGCGGCCGTCCAGGTAGCTCTCGGCGAGGTAGTTGGTGGTCAGCACGGTTGGCAGATGCAGCGGCATCGGTGCCGGTTCGGTGACCAAGGGGCCTGCGCTCTTGGTGAGGTGGGCCAGCAGCGCACCAGAGTTGTCGCTCAGCGCATCGGGGACGCGGGCGTGGACGAGCTGGTTATTGAAGGGCTCGATGGCGAGGAGGTCGCCGAAGGTGAGGACGTCGTCGAGCCGGGTGGAACGCAGGGCGGTCTCGTTGAGGATGACGGCTTCGGCACCGAGGGCGGTGTGGAGCCGGGTGGCGAGGTCGCCGAGGAGGAGTCTGCGATCGAGAACCCGGCCTCGGTACTGCTTGGTGACGGCGCCGATAGGCAGGGCCAGGCGGTCTCTCAGGCCCTCGATCCGGTTATGGGTGGAGGCGAGCTGGGGCGGTAGCCCAGCTTTGCTGGTGACGTCGGTGAAGCGGGTGGTGCGTGCCGTCCATCCCGCGGGGGACGGTTCGGCGAGGGCGTAGCCGACGCCGAGTTCACGGCCCTTGAGAACGAGGGTCTCGCCCACCTGGACGGGGCAGTACTGGTCGCTGTGGCAGTGACCGGCGGAGATCACGTCGAGGAAGGGGCAGGCGGCAGCCAGTTCGAGGTCCTCTACGAAGCCGGAGTGGCTCAGCACTACCCAGGAGTCGACCTCATGGTGATGCGCCAGCATCACTTTGCGCAGGGCCTGGGACGGTTCGATGGCACGATGGCCGGCCCGTTGATCGATGGGGATGGAGCGGAATGCCTGCGTGCCGATGACCGCAGTGATGCCGACGCGCTGCCCGTCGATGCGGGCGGTGTGCAGGCGGCGGAAGAGCGGTTGGCCGGTGGCGGCATCGACGGTGTTCGCGCACACGGTGATGTCCCGGACCGGGGGTTCGAAGTGGTGGATCCAGCCGTGGTTCCCGGGCGCGATCACGTCGTAGAGGCCCTGGAGGATCGCTGTTTCGATACGTCCGTGGCCGAGGCTGTAGTAGCCGCTGCCTTCGAAGTAGTCGCCGCAATCGACGATCAGTGTCTCCGGCTGGATGGCGTGCAGGTGGGTCAGCATCGGCAGGGCGTTGTCGAACGAGGAGTGGACGTCGGTGGTGGCCGCGATCCGTCGCAGGGCGCGTGGAACGTTCATGGGGTGACCTCGCAGATGTCGGCGCCGAGTGCGAGCAGCTTGGTGGGAAGGTCGGCGTGGCCTCGGCGGAGCTGTTCGAGGCCGCCGAGGGTGGTGACGCCCCGGGCAGTGAGGCCGGCGATGAGCAGGGCCGACCCGGTGCGGATGTCGGTGGCCTCCACTCCGGCCCCGGTCAGCTGCTGCGGCCCGGTCAGGCGGCACTGGGTGGGGGAGGTCTCGTGGATGTTGGCACTCAGGCGGGCGAGCTGGGGGATGAGGTTGCCGTGACGGCCTGGGTTGATCGCATCGGCGAAGAGGTGGGTGCCCGGCATGCTCAATGTCAGGGCCATCAAGGCCGGTTCGAAATCGGCGTCCAGTCCGCCGGGAGAGAGCGAGGCGATGGCTCGCAGGGGCTGATGTGTGGGGCGGGTTCCCTCTGCACGGATGATGAGAGCGTTCTGCTGGGCGTCGACGGGCACGCCGAGTCGGCGCAATGCGGCCACCATCGGTGCCACGTCCTTACTGTGTACGCCCTCGATGCGGCTGTTTCCGCGGGTGGTGGCAATGGCGCAGGCCAGGGTGCCTGCTTCGACCTTGTCTCCGGGTACGACCCAGGCCACCGGCTCCTGCGGAGGGGAAGCAGGCGGAGCCAGGGAGAGGACGCGATCGTCGGCGTGGGTCTCCCATCCGGCTGCCTGAAGCGCCCGCAGGACGCTGATGACTTCGGGCGAGAGGTTCGGCTGCCCCAGTCGTAGCGGTCGCCCGGACACCACGGCGCGCAGCATTGCTGCGATGCTCGCGCCGCGCGAGCGGAACGGCAGCATCACCGATACCGAGCCGGTGCGGCTCTCGCCGGCTTCGACGCTGTAGCCGTGGTCGTTGACGAGAGTGCGGTCGCCGAACGCCTCGTACACCTTGAAGTGCTGCTCCATGCCGCGTTCACCGATCCGGCAGCCGCCCGGCCAGGGCAGTACGGCCCGTCCGTGAACGGCGAGGAGCGCGGGAACCAGGTAGTACGAGGCACGGATACGGGCAGCGGTGGCGTGGAATTCCGGCGCGATGTGCATACCGTGGGTCGGCCGCACCAGGACCGTGTGGGGCTCGCCGACCTGGCGGGCGACTCCGTGGCCTGCGTGCTGGAGCAGCATGAGCATGGCCTGGACATCGTCGTTGGCCGGGACGTTGGACAGCTGGACAGACCGACGCAAGGCGGCTGTCGCAGCGAGGAGCGGCAGGGCGGCGTTCTTGGAACCGTCGACGGTCACGGCCCCGGAAAGCGGCGGGCCGGGACGGATGGCGATTACCTCGGAGGTAATGGCTGGTGTCCGAGCGGTTGTCACGGTCATCTCCTCGGAAGCGGAACCTGTAGTGCGACGTGGGAACTTGGGGCTGCTCGCAGGTGGACTTCGGCCCAGCACCGTTTGCCCGACTCAGTCGGCTCGACGGCGTACCGGTCGGCCAGAGCTGCGACGATGAACAGGCCCCGGCCGTGCTCATCGACTTCGCTGGGCGACCTGGGCCGGGGCAGCTCGCGGTTGCTGTCACTGACCTCGACACGTACGGCGTTGCCGTCGCAGCGGGCAGCCAGGGTGATGGCGCCGGGACCTGCGTGCTGCACAGCGTTCGAAAGCAGTTCGCCGGCCATCAGCTCAGCGGTGTGCAGTGCCTCGCTGTCGGCCGGTAGGCCCCAGTCGTGCATCTCGGCGGCGAGCCGGTGTCGCGCGGCTGCTGCGGCGCGCGTCGTGCCGGGTACGGAGAAGCTGAGGTGCTGCGGTTCCATGGGCTGGCCTCCCAGGCGAGTGCGGCAACTCCACGGAACCGGCGCCGGCAGAGGGCGGACCACCCCAGGTGCTGGTGCTGCATTTCTTATGCAGGACCTGCATGAGTACCAAGTGCAGTGCTACTACGCTCTGTTGAGCAGGCAGGATCGTCGGCGGCGGAAGGGGCCGTGGCGCAGATGGCCGATGCATACGACGAGGCGAGACGGATCGGTGAAGTGATCCGGCGGGCGCGCATGCTCGCGAAACGCTCCCAGGCGGACGTCGCCACCGCACTGGGCTACCACCAGTCCAAGCTGAGCCGTCTGGAACAGGGCCGGGGGACTGAGGACTCCCGCGTGGTGCGGGCAGCCGCGCTGGAACTCGGCATCCCTTTGCCCGCCGTCGGCCTCGCCGCCATGCCGGAAACCAGCACCTGCGACCCTGAGACAGAGGACATGCACCGCCGTACCTTCCTCGCCGCCAGCATCGCCGCCCTCACAGCACCCACCACACCGGTCGCTGGCCACGGCGATCTCGTCCACTCGCTCCTCCCAGGCCCGATACCTGCCTCTGCCGAGGAACCCCAGGACACACCAGGGCTCAGCGACCGTGTCACTGCGGCCCGGCGGCTCTTCTGCACCTGCGACTATGCCGAGTTGGAACGCGTGCTGCCCGCTCTGATCGGCAACCTCCGGCACGCCGCGACGGGTTCCAGCCAGGCCGTCGGCCTCCTGGCCACCGCGTACCAGACCTCCGCCAGCCTGCTCCTCAAGCTCAGTGATCACGGCAATGCCTGGCTGGCGGTCGGCCGTGCCATGGCCGAGGCCGAGCGCTGTGGCGACCCGGTCGTCCTGGCCTCCAGCGTCCGCGTCCAGGCGCATTTACTAGCCCGCGAGAAACACACCACCCAGGCCGTAACCGTCGTCCGGCACACCGCCGACCAGCTCACCGGCGCCTACGACAAGCGCTCTCCGCGCTACCTCGCGGCCCTCGGCCTCCTGCTCCTGCGCGGCGTAACCGCCGCCAGCACCGGCGGCGACCGCTCGGCCACCAAGGACTTCATCGTCGAGGCGAAGGACGTTGCCCGCTACGTCGCGCTCGACCGCCCCGACGCCTGGGCCAACTTCAGCCCTACCAACGTCGCCCTCCACGCGGTCAGCGCCGCGGTTACCTTCGGCGACGCGGGGGTGGCCCTGGAGACCGCCCGCCCCCTCATGCGCCGGCACATCCCGGTCCCCGAGCGACGGGCCGCCCTATGGGTGGAGGCAGCACGCGCATACAGTCAGCAGGGGAGGCTCGCCGACGGCTACCAGGCTCTGCGGATCGCGGAGAGCTGCGCGGCCCAGGACATCCGTCGGCCTGCTGTAAGGGAACTGGTCGCCGACATGGCTGCCCGTGACCGCCGCCGCGCCCTGCCCGAACTGCACCACTTCAGCCGACAGCTGGGAGTCCCCGCGTGAGTGATCAGCCCGACCAGTCGAAGAAGCCGTTCCTGTACGTCGTTGTGTGCGCAGCCGGGAATGCGGGCGACGTCGGCAAGCTGATCACTGCTGCCCAGGAGGCGAACTGGGATGTCGGGGTCATCGCTACTCCGCAGGGTCTCGGCTTCATCGACGCGATGGCGGTCGAGGCGCAGACCGGCTACCCGATCCGTTCCGCCTGGCGCAGTCCCGGCGACCCTCGTCCCCTCCCGCCGGCGGACGCCATCGCGGTCGCCCCGGCCACCTTCAACACGATCAACAAATGGGCTGCCGGGATCTCCGACACCCTCGCGGTGGGCATCCTGTGCGAGGCGTACGGCTTCGGCATTCCCACCGCTGTCCTCCCGTATCTGAACTCTGCCCAGGCCGCCCACCCTGCGTACCGGCAGAGCCTGGACCGGCTGCGTGAGATGGGCGTCCTGATCGGCTCGTACGAGCCGCACCGACCGAAGGCCGGCGGAGGGGCGGATCGTTTCCGCTGGGAGGAAGCGCTGGAACTGCTTACCCCGGAGGCGTCGGGACGGATGTGAAGCGACTGCGGCCCGATGCGGGTGACGCATCGGGCCGCAGTCGCTTGAAACCACCTCAGATAAGGGGATTCACGCCGATTGCCACTTCTGCGTTGGCGAGCATTCGGGCGATCTGGATCGGGAGGTTTCCGAATTCCTCCATGACGACATCGAACGGGTCCACGTGGCTGGCTTCGCCATCGTGTGCCGTGCCTTCGATGACGTATCGGAAGCCGCGGGGCGAGGTCTCGTCGTTCAGGACCTTCCACGACGCGCCGTGCTCGCGAATTCCGACATCCGCCACATAGGCGGCCAGGTCATTGTGGAGGGTGACCCAGTCGTCCTGCTCGAAGTCGTCAAGCGGGAGCTGGGAAACGTAATCCTGCAGCGGGCCGATGAGGATCAGCGTGTCCTGCTCGTATTGCTCGGCGGGGACGTTGAGCATCTCGGCGATGCCCAGCACGTTCTCGTGCGCGTCCTGAGCCCACTGGTCGAGGTTGGCCCGTGCCTGGTCCGCCTCGGAAGTCTGCATTCCTTCTCTCCCTAGTGGTGTTCCACGAATATGATACCGGCTTCCTTAAGGTATTCGCGCAATTCCTGTGAAGGTCCTGCGTGAAGGAACACCCACCGGGGGTCGAATCCCGGGTCCATTCTTCGTAGCGCGATGTCTTTGTGGATCTGCTCTTTGATGTGCTTGCTGAGCGGCACCTCTACTTGCTGGGGTGCGTGCTGGCCGGGGGCTATTTCGACCATGCGGTACTGCTGGTATGTCTTCACCTCAAGTCCGAGTGTCCGGCCGTCGGGCAGTTGGACGGGTACGTCGACCTTCCGGCCGCCTCTGGCGGTGACGGGGTACTTGGGGTCCTGGTTCGTGGGTACGGGGTAGTGCTTCTCGGGCTGGCCGCCGTACATCTTGCGCACGTGGTCTTCTCCTGTGGACCAGCGCTTGCGCTTGTCGCGCATCTTCCGCACCTGCTCCAGTGAGGGACCGCCGTTCCCCTTCGCTAGTTGCCCTCGCCGAGGAGGGGGTGGGAGAGCGGGGACCTCGTCGCCGTTCCCGGTGCGGAACATGCGTGAAGCGGAGCCGCGTGGCAGGTGTCCACCGCCGGCCGTCGCGAGTCGTGGGCTGCCGAAGCCCAAGGATTCGAGGTGTATGTCGTCGAAATTCCTGAGCACGGTCTTGAGGCCGCCGGCTCTTGAAATGGCTCGTGCTGTGCGGGCCGCGCCTCCGATGGCGCCTCCCATGAGGACACCGGTGACGCCTGCGTCTTTGATCTCGGCGAGGTTGATGCCGCTCTGTTCGCCCAGCAGGTTCCTGCCGCCCTGGGCGACGACGACATCGACGGTGATCGCATCGAGGCCGCCGATGGCAGCGGTCGCCAGGACCGTTCCGGCGATCTCTGCAACGGTGGCCGACACGGCGACCCCGGCCGCACTGGCTGCCGCGGCGATGGTCTCGGCTGCGCCAACGGCGGCGACTTCGGTGATTCCGCCGGTGAATACGGCCAGCGCGGTACCCGCGACGAGGACTGCGCCGGCGATCTCCAGTTCATGCTTGATCTTGCTCTTGGCCTCGGCGATCTGGTCGGCGAACTTGTCCAGTGCTTTGGCCATGTCTCGGGCGGCAGAGGCTAGATCGTCCAGGTAGCCCTTGCCTCCGCCGTGGTACTTGCGCCAGAATGACGAGAACGCCTCAATCGACTGGCCTTTGTTGTTGTCGATGACGTCCTGCGCTGATTTATGCGCTGCCGCGGTGCAGTCCTCGATGTCGTCGACGTATGTGCGCCAGGCTCGGGCAGCTTCCCGGAGTTCGTCCTCGTCGCCCTCCGGAAACCACATGCCGGTGAGGTCCTGCACGACCTCCTTCACCTTGTCGGAAGCGCTCAATGTGCACCACCATGGCCGCCGTCCTTGAAGCCGGAGGCGCTGGACTGGTCGGACTCCTCATGGTTGTCGGCCATGTCCTTCATGGACTTGTGGATGCTCGCCAGCCCTTTGACCAGAGCGTGGGCGGCCCGTTCGATCTGGTCGCGATGAGGGGTATACGCGTCTCGGAACTTCTGTCCCTGTTCGTCATCTCCCCATGGCGAACCGAGCGCGGCCAGGGAGTGCTTGAGCTTTTCTGTGGCCTTCTCCAGCGCCACCGACTCCCGGTGGAATTTTGGCGCTTCGGTTTTCAACTGGTCTGTGTCTATGTCGAAGCCGGAAGCGGCCACGATCCCCCCTTGACGGTCTACCTCCACTCGCCTTCCAACCTACAGGGAGGGACTGACAGCGCTGTCGGAGGTGTTCAAGCCGGCATGCCTATGGGGACTTGATTCGGCCAGTTTTGGTGGGTGGGCATGCTCGAATCAGGCTGTGAACTGCTGAAAGGGCTCCAACCGATGGAGCCCTTTCAGCGTTGACGTCTACTGCTTCATGGCTGCTGACCTCCGGCCGCAGAATCCGACGTGTTCAGCGACGCGGACGATGACGCGTGGGCGTGGCTTCGTTGGCCGCAGCGTGAGGCTGTGGCGGGGTGGGACGTAGCTGCGTCGCACGGCTGCTGCGGGCGTTGGCGGCTTGTGCCAGTGGGCTGGGGGCGTGGCGTTCGCCGAGGCGGCGGACGCGCCAGGTCAGTGCGCGGGCGGGGTTGCGGGCGTCGTCCAGGGTGCGTTGGCCCACTGCTTGGTCGAGGACGGTGGAGGCGTTGTGCCCGGCGCTTTCTGCCTCGGCGAGGACGGTGGCGAGTGCGTCCCAGGCAGGGTCGTTCAGGATGCGCTCGGCGTGCTCGGGTGCCGCCTCTTGGAGGTGGTGGGCGTAGCGGCGCTTCATGTGGAGGCTGGGGGTGCGGTGCGTGAGGCCGGCCAGGACCGGTTCGGCTATATGGGCGTATGCGGTGTGTAGGTGGATGAGGGCTTGCTGGGCTGCGGCTTCCTGCTGGGCGTGCTGGCGGGTGCGGTGCCAGTGCATGGCGTAGGCGACCGCGGTGAGCATGGTGTCCAGGAGCATGGCGAACCCGGCGCCGTCCCCGTCCGGGGGCCGGTCGCGCCAGATCGTCTGGATGCTGCGGCGTAGGACGCAGGCGCTGTCGCGGTCACCGGTGATGCGGGAGCGGGTGGCGCGCTCGAAGACGGCGGCGGCCCGTTCGAGGTCGGCCTTCACCGTGGCAGGTGCGACGACTGGAAGTAGGTCCAGCGCCCCGCCGAGCACTTCCAGATGCCCTTGGGCCACTGCCTCGTCGCTGCCGATCAGGTGGCTGGGGATGCGTTCGGTGGCGGCGGTGGCCTGATGCCACGGGTTACCCGATGGGACGCTGACCGATTCGGGGCCGGTGGAGGCGATGCGTTCGCGGATCTTGGGCAGGGACAGGTCGGGGGCGAGGGTGGAGCCGGCGTAGAAGACCGGCTCGCCCTTGTCGTTGGTGTCGCCGGGCAGGGCGAAGTTGCAGCCAAGCGCGTCGCCGGAAGGGCCGAGCTTGAGGCGCACGGTCACGTCTGTGGCCTCCAGCAGGGCGAAGAACTCAGCCTCGTCGGCTGCGGCGGCGACGGCGCGGCGCACGCGCAGGCGCAGGACGTCGCGGGTGGCGGCGTCTTGGCCCAGGCGCTTGGCCTTGAAGTGCTCTTTGCTGGTGGGGCGTTTGGCGGCGGTGCCGTCGCCGGGCTTGAGCCGCCTGAGCCCGTAGTCGACTTCGATCTTGCGTGCCTCGCGCTGGACGGCGCGTTGGTCGTGGTCGCGGCGAGGGCGTTTGCCGTCCTGGCGGACGAGGGTGGCGGCGATGTGGATGTGGTCGTCGGCATGGCGGACGGCTACCCAGCGGCAGGCTTCCTCGTCGCCTTCGGGGGCGATGCCGGCGGCGGCCACGATCCGGCGGGCGATGTCGGCCCACTGGGCGTCGGTGAGGATCGGGTCTTCGGGTGCGGCGCGCACGGGGCAGTGCCACACGGTGTACTTGGGTGCCTTCTCGCCCAGCATCTTCACGGGCTGATTGAGCTGTGCGGCGAGCTGGTCCTCCACCTCCTTGGGATTGCGGTGGGGGCTGCGGCCGGGGTCGGGGGCGAAGCCGTTCCAGGAGGCCACCAGGTGCGGATCGGTGTGCTCGTTGGCCCGGCCCTTGCCGAAGAGGTAGCCGATCGTGCGGCGCGTGGCGTTCGGACCCGTACCGAGGATGATCTTCGGTATCACTGACTCACCGCCCTTCTGTGACCTGGGCGACGGCGGTGTCCAGCTCGGCGATGGACGCTTCGACGCGGTCCAGGAGCCGTTGGACGGTGTCGTGGTGGGGCCAGGCGCCGTCCTTGTTGAGGTGCCAGGTGAGCTGGTTGAGGTTGCTGCCGATCTTGCCGAGCTGTCCGTTGGCGGCCATCAGCGCTTTCACCATGGCGCGGTAGTCGGCCACGGCTGCGGTGGGGTCGTCAGCGCGGGCGGCAGCGAGGGGGCATTCGGCGACGTAGCCGCCCGCTGCCATCTTGCTCAGGGCAGCAGCGTTCTTTACGAGGGCGAACTCGTCGTCGTTGTAGCGGGGATGGAAGCGGTGCTCGCGAAGCTGCTTGTCACGCAGACGGCGATGCTGCACGGGCTTCTTCTGCGGTGCTTTCGACGACGGCTTGCTGGTCCCCGTCTCGGTCGGCTCCCCTGGGCCGGCCGACTCTGGCGCCCCCTCGGCGCCGGATGCCTCCGCCTCCCCAGGGGCGGAGGCCGGGTAAGGACTCCTTACCCGACAACTTGCTGCGTCTGGTGCGGGGGTGGAGTTCTGCGTCTGGTCGTGAGGGGTGAGGTCATCGGGGTTCGGGGTGTGCATGCGGGGTGGTTCTCCGGCGGGTGAGGGTTGGCGGGGGAGGAGTTGGTCTGCTGGTCCGCATCTACGCGGACGAGCGTGGGGACCACGGCCGAAGCGGCGTGTGGGAGACGGGGCGGTCGTGGTCCCGGGGCGTCGCGGTCTGCCGGTCCGCAGGGCGTAACGGGTGGGCTGACCGGATATCCGGTCAGGCGGTGTGGCCCTGGTCCTGGTGCTGTTTCGACTCGGTCCGCAGGAGGCTCATGAGTTCGGTGAGCCGGTCTTCGGCGAGGGTGAGTTCGGCTTCGCGGACCGCGTCGCGCACGATGGCGCGGGTGGACTTTCCGTGCGTGTCGATCGCCTTGCGTGCGATGCCGAGCAGGACATCCATTTCGGCGCCTGGGGGTCGTCCGTAGCGGCGGTTGGTCGTGGTCTCGGGGGCCGAGGCTTGTCGGGGACCGTCGGCCTCATCTTGCCGATCCGGGTGGGGGCGACCGGCTTCCGTGCAGTCGCGTGGATGCGGAGCCGGTTCCGTGCGGTCGCCGGCTGAGGACTCCGGGGGCGGGGTGTGGCGGGCGATCAGGATGTAGAGGTGGACGGCACCGGCGAGGGCCAGTGGCGCGAGGGTCGAGAGCACTCCGACGGTGAGGTCTCCGAGGCGCAGACCCGCTTGCGGGGCTTGCTGATTGAGACGTACGGCGTGCAGGGCGTTGGCCCAGATACTGGCTGTCGTGGCAGTGCCGAACAGGGCCCATACGTACAGCCGCGAGCGGAAGGGCGCGGTGCGCAGGATGATCAGGGCGCGGACACCGTAGGCGATGAACCCGTCGACGACGAGGGGGAAGAGGTAGGTCAGCAGGCCGCGGATGTGGATGGCGATGGCCATCTGCTGCAGCGCGTCGTACGAGAGGGCGCATCCGGAGGCGCCGAGGGCGGTGATCGCGGCGCGGTCCCAGGCGGTGGCGCGGCGTTCACCAGTGGTGCGGGTTATGGGATTTGTGGCAGGGGCGGCCAGGGCGAGGTGTGTCATGCAGGGTCTCCGTAGAGTCCGCCGCGCCGATGGGGTGACCCGGTGCGGGCGGCGGGAATGTGGGGTGAGGACACGCAGGGCGCAAGGGCCTGTTAATGGCCGGTGGGCTGCCTTCTGCGGTCGGCGCCGTCGAGGATGACGCGGGTGGTCATCTCGGCGAGGCGGGAGGCGACGCGGTCACCTACGGCGCCGCGCAGCTCTGCGATCGGCAGGTTGGTGGTGACCAGGGTCGGAAGCATCTCGTTGTAGCGGCGGTTGATCAGCCGGTACGTCAGCTCCTCGGTCCACTCCGAGGTCTTGGCCGCGCCAAGGTCGTCGAGTATCAGCAGCGGGCACCGGCCGAGCGACCACAGGGCGCGCTCGGGGTCGTGGCCTTGGCGGGGGCGCAGGCTGGCGTACAGGTCGGCTGCGATGGCGGCTTCCCAGCGCAGCCGGACGCCCGTGGCCAGCAGTGAGCGCACCGCGCCGTACGCCTGGTGGGTTTTGCCGGTGCCGGTGGGTCCGGCGATCAGCAGCGACGGACCGTGCGCGATACCCGGAGCTCCACCGGGCCCCGGCCGACCAGCGCGGGTGATCTCCTCGACCCAGGTGGCGACCTGCGGGTGGTCGGCGAGGGCGTTGCGGTACCGGACCGGGATGCGGGCGTCGGCCAGCTCCAGCGCGGCGGTCACAGGCTCGGCAGGCGGCTCCGCAGGAGCCACGGTGGGGTCGATGCCTCGGTCGGTGAGGATCGCGTTGAGCCGGTTGGCCAGGGCGCCGACGCGCTGCGGATCACGGGTGGCTGTGGCGGTTGTGGTCACAGCTCACCCCCGTAAGCGGCCTCGACGTCGGTGGGGTTGGTCCAGGGCCGGTGCGCCGCACGGGAGGTGGGCTGCGTGGCGTTCATGGCCTCGTTGACGAGGCTGGGCAGCACGCTGGGGCTCAGGCCCTTGGTGCGCAGACGCTCCAGCCCGGCGCGGATGTGGTCGGGGGTGATGCCCTCGCCGAGGAGTTGGTTGACCTCGCGTCCGAGATGGCCGAGGAGCCTCTCGGGCGGTCGGTGGGCGCACGCGGCGACGAATTCGCCGATCAGTTGCTGGGCCGAGACGGTATCCGGCGCGGGGCCGCTTGCGGCTCCCACAGGTACTGATCCTAGATCCATGATCCTAGGTCCTAGATCCGGATCGTGAGGGCTCACGGAGGGTTCGGTGAGTCCTCCCTGCGCCCTCGTGGAGGGCTCGCTGAATCCGTGTTGACCTGCGGATTCGTCGCGTGTCACGGAGGGCTCGCGCATTTCGCGTGAGCCTTCGGTGAGTCCTCCGTGAGGGGACACGGAGAAAGGGATGAGGGCTCCCTGCGATGCCGGTGACGGCTCACTGCGCGGTGCTCCGTCATGATGCGGGCAGGCCGGATGACGGACCCCGCTGGGCCGGTTGATCTTCTGGTGGTGGTGCCAGGTGACGACGTGGAGGTACCGCTTGCCGTCCTCGCCCTCGTACCGGCAGATCAGGTCGGCGCCGTCGAGCTGGGCCAGGTCGTCCTCGACACCTATGGGCCCGTGCTCGGGGCGAAGGGGCCAGAGCAGTCCGGCGATGACGGCGGCCTGGTCGCGGAAGCGGCCGTGGTCGTCGGCTTGGGTGAGCAGGCCGAAGAAGGTCCGCTCTGCGGAGAGGGACACTGATGCCAGGGACTCGGAAGCGAAGGCTTCCGGCTTGATGGTGCGTATGCGCGCCATGGCTATCGCCCCGCCTTCGCGGACGGGCGACGCAACGGGGGTGCGGGGGCAGTACTCGGGCACGTACTGTGGGGCATAGAGCTCCTCACACGGCAGGCCATCGAGGCGGCAACCTCGGCCTGGCCGGTAGATCGTTCAGGGATGGGCGGTTGATGGGGGTTTTGCTTCGGCCCCGGCGTTCGCGCGCCGGGGCTTCTTGCATTTCGGGGTCGTGGGCGGTTGGGAGATCAATCGTACCACGTGTTCTGCCGATTGCAGGAGCGCCCTACGTTTCGCAGGAGAGTGTGCTACAGTTCCTACTGCAAACCGCAGTGGACTGCTACCTAAGGAAGGGGCTGTCGCCCGTGGAGGACGACACGGAGTCCGGCGATCAGCCGGTGTTCCGGGGCGAGGAGAACGCCGCCGTGCGCATCAAGCTGGAGCGCGAGGCCCGCGGCTGGGGCACGAACGCCCTGTCGGACCGGCTCAACGAGGCCGGCTTCGAGATGAACCCATCCGCCGTGTGGCGCATCGAGAACCGCAAGCGGCGGGTCAACCTCGATGAGGCGATCGGCTTTGCCGAGGTCTTCGGCATCTCCCTCGAAAGCCTCATCGGCCCTCCGAAGATGGCCCAGCACGCCCGCGCCATGGAGCTCGTGGAACAGATCCGACGGGCCTTCCGCGAGACCCAGCGGGCCAACCTGGCCTTCAGCGAAGCCAGAGATGCCCTTGACCGCTACCTCGACGAGCACCCCGACATCTACGAGGAGGTCGACAACGCCGTGAAGCAGGCCATCGCCGAGGAGATCGCCGACAACCCGGACTCCCCATGGCATTTCATGAAGCACGGCGTACGACCACGGCCAGGCACGACGAAGGACGCCCCCGACGCAGGGTCCGAAGGCTGAAGCCTCTTCGTCCGGGCATGGCGGTCACCGCCTGCCCGGACCTCTCCCACCAACGCCCATCCCACGATCACCGGCCAGGCCGGGGTTGCCGCCCCGGCCCGCCAAATGAGGACCACCCTTGCACCGACCTGCAATACCCCCTGCCTCCGCACCGGCTTCGCGTTCCGATGTCGGCCTGCCACGTCTCTACCTCCCCGAGGAAGTCGCCGAAGTCCTCGGCTGCTCCGCCTGGTGGGTCAAAGACCGTGCCCGCCGACGGCTGATTCCCTTCACCCGGGTCGGCCGCGCCTACCGATTCACCGGCGACCACCTCGCGGAGATCATCCGCATGTACGAGGCCCGCCCGGCCACCTCTCAGCAGCGCGCTGTGGCTGCTGCCACCCCCAAGGCGCCAGCTCCGCAGGCTCCCTCACCGTCCGCTGTGCCCGTGCCCATGGCTCGTCTGCGCGCCCGGCCTCCACGCCGCGCTCGCCAAAGCCAGTTCGGGACCGCCGCATAGCGCGACGACGCAGAAGGGGAGGAATGCGTGGGTTTCGCGGAGAAGCGCGGAAGCTACTGGCGCGGCCGGTACAAGATCGCACCTGGCCAACACCACACGGTCGTCGACGAGAACGGCAAGGCGCTCAAGTTCGCCACCAAGGGCGAGGCCCAACGTGCCGCGAGCGAGGCCGAGAACAAGTACCGGCGCGGCGACTGGCGCGACCCGGCACTGGGCCAGGAGTCCTTCGGTGAATACGCGAGCCGCTGGTACGAGGCCCAGGACCTGGCCGCCTCGACGATGCAGAACTACAAGCGCCACATCGAGGAGCATCTGCTCCCCGAGTTCGAGGACAAGGCGCTCGCCGGCATCCTGCGCACGGACGTCGACCTGTGGGAGAAGAAGGAGAAGGCCGCCTACGCGGCCTCCAGCGTCAAAACCTGGCGCTCGACGCTCCACCTGATCTTCGAGGACGCGATCGACGAGGGCCTGATCACGTCCAATCCGGCTGCCAGGCGACGCGGGCGAGGCAAGCGCGCTGGCCGCTCTCGGGGCCGTGGCCCGGAGAAGGTCATCACCGATGCGCTCGGCATCCTGCTGACCGCAGAGCGGGCTTCCCTGCTCTCTGGCCGCGACGACGAGTTCGTTGGCGTGGTCCTCAAGGGGTACACCGGCAAGCGCTGGGGCGAAATCGTCGGCCTGGAAACCGAGTTCGTCCGCCCCGGGGCGTTCCGCGTCGAGTGGCAGCTGTACGAACTCGACACCGGCGAGCTGCTGCGCTGCCCGCCCAAGGACGACAGCTACCGCACCATCGGCTCGATGGACTGGCTGTCCGCTTTGGTCGCCAACCACATCGCGCGTACGAAGCCGAAGCCGTGCCCGTGCCATGGCCGGACGTACGTCTTCCGAGGGCAGGGTGCGGCACGCACCGGTGGCCACCAGGGCGCGAAGCTCGTCGACGTCGCCCGCCGCGCCGGAGTCTCGACGGGCACGGTGTCCAACGTCCTCAACCGCCCCGACCGCGTCGCCGAAGCAACGCGGGCAAAGGTGGAGCAGGCCATCGCGGACCTCGGGTTCGTACGGGGCGGCGTCGTGTCGGAGCACGCAGCCCACTGGCGCCGAAACGGTTTTGCCACCTGGCTGTTCACCCCGGCGGCCTCCGGCTGGTATCCGAAGAAGGCGCCGCAGGAGGCACGCCCTGTGCCGGTCCTCGGCGAGCCCTGGCCCGGTGTTCCCGCGCGAGGGCGTAACGCCAGCGAGCGCGCCGAAGCCTGCTGGCTCCCGATCGCCAAGGGGCTCACTCCCCACGGCCTGCGCCACACCCACCGGACCATGATGGAGGACCTCGGCACAGAGAAGGTCCTCATGGACGAGCGCATGGGCCACCTCGACGGCTCCGTCTCGGCGCGTTACGCCCACGTCACCGCTGGCATGCGCAAGCGCCTCATGATCGGCCTGACCGGGCAGTGGGAGGCGGCGCTCGACGCCCGCCTGGCGATGTGTCCCACATCACCCGTGCGCGTTCTCAACGAGCTTCTGCAGGCACGGCTGATGCTGCGTTAGTAGGGGCGACCCGGGAGCTGGATTTCGAAGTTGGCTCCCAAACGGCTCCCAAAAGGGCCCTGGAAACGAATCAGGAGCCTGATCCACTTAGTGGATCAGGCTCCTGACCTGGTGTTCCTTCAGTCGGGGTGGCGGGATTTGAACCCACGACCTCTTCGTCCCGAACGAAGCGCGCTGCCAAGCTGCGCCACACCCCGAAGCAACGAGCTCTACTTTAGCGGACCGATCCCCGTACGCGAAATCCGGTTCCTGTGGCACCGCAGAGCGGGCCTGACCTGGGGTGTCGCGATGTCGATCAAGATGCCGATCATGGGGAGGGGTGGGGGGAAGGCGAGGGGTGGAGCGGTGGCCGGTGCCGGTGGTGGGTGATCGGAGTCAGTCCCGGGCTGTGAGGGTGAGCAGGGTCGCCTCGGGTGGGCAGGCGAAGCGGACCGGGGTGTAGCGGTTGGTGCCGCAGCCGGCGGAGACGTGGAGGAAAGAGGTGCGGCCGGCGGCCGTGTGGGTGGAGAGGCCCTTGACGCGGTCGGTGTCGATGTCGCAGTTGGTGACGAGGGCGCCGTAGAAGGGGATGCAGAGCTGGCCGCCATGGGTGTGGCCGGCCAGGATCAGCGGGTAGCCGTCGGCGGTGAAGGCGTCCAGGGAGCGCAGGTAGGGGGCGTGGACGACGGCCAGTGAGAGGTCGGCGCCGGACTCCGGGCCGCCGGCCACCTCGGCGTAGCGGTCGCGCTTGATGTGCGGGTCGTCCAGGCCGGTCAGTGCGATCTCGACGCCCTCCAGCTTGAGACGGCCACGGGTGTTGGACAGGCCTACCCAGCCGGCCGCGTCGAAGGCGTCGCGCAGTTCTTCCCAGGGGTTGTGGATGGCGCCCACGACGGGGGCGTTGCCGTTCAGGCCGTGCCGCCCCTGGATCCGCTCGACCAGATAGCGGGCAGGGTTGCGCATCCGGGGGCCGTAGTAGTCGTTCGAGCCGAAGACGTACGCGCCGGGGAACTCCATCAGCGGGCCCAGCGCGTCCAGCGCCTCCGGGACGCCCTCGGGGTCGGAGAGGTTGTCGCCCGTGTTGATGACGAAGTCGGGGCGCAGTCCGGCGAGCGACTGCAGCCAGCGCTGCTTCTTGTACTGCCCGCGGACCATGTGGATGTCGGAGACCTGGAGGACCCGCAACGGACGCATACCGCGGGGCAGTACGGGCACGGTCACGCGCCGCAGCCGGAAGGAGCGGACTTCGAAGCCGGCGGCATAGGCGAGGCCGGCCGCGCCGACTGCGGTCAGGGTCAGGGGTACTCCGTATCGCGCGCGCATGACTCCATCGTTGCAGAGTGCGGGGAGTGGGCGCAGTCGTGGATGGTGTGGGAGGACAGGGGAGGGGCGGGGCGAGGGAGTGGGGGGGGGTGGTGGTGGGGGTGGCCGAGGGGGCGGGGCGGCGGGCCGGGGCGACGGGCCGGGGGAAAAGGCGCGGCGGTTGTCGGTGGGGGGAGGCATACTCGACGGCATGACCACGCTCAAGTCCACGTTGCACGACGACCTCACCACCGCGATCAAGGCGCGCGACGAACTGCGCTCCGCCACCCTCCGGCTCACGCTGGCCGCGATCAAGACGGAGGAGGTCGCGGGCAAGGAGGCGCGTGAGCTGTCCGACGGCGAGGTCGAGAAGATCATCGCGCGGGAGGCGAAGAAGCGCCGGGAGGCCGCGGACGCCTTCGAGCAGGCCGGCCGGAACGCTCAGGCCGCGCGGGAGCGTGCCGAGGGCGAGGTGCTCGCGGAGTATCTGCCCCAGCCGCTGACCGACGAGGAGCTGGAGACGCTGGTCGCGGCGGCTGTGGCGGAGGCCAGGAGCGTCGGGGACGAGGGGCCGAAGGCGATGGGTGCCGTCATGAAGATCGTCAACCCTCGGGTGGCGGGGCGCGCCGAGGGCGGCCGCGTGGCGGCGATGGTGAAGAAGCTGCTGGCTGGGTGAGGGTGAAGAGGCTGCCGGCCGGGTGAATGGCTGAGCCCGGCGGAGGCACGGAGTCGGCGGAGTCGCCGAGTTGGTGGAGTCGTTGAGCTGGCGGAGTCGGCGAGTTGGCGGAGTCGTTGAGCTGACGAGCCTGCTGAGCTGGCGAAGTTGTTCAGCCGACGGGGCCGCTGAGCTGACGGGGCTGCTGAGCTGTTGGAGTCGACGGGCCGGCGGCCGGTAGGTTCCGGCCGCCGGCTCAGCTGCTACCAGCCGCCGTTGCCGCCGCCCAGGAAGTCGGGCCAGCCCGGGATGTCCCAGCCGCCGCCCGGCTTGTCGTCGCCGTCGTGGCCGCGGCCGGGTCGGTGCTTGCCGGGGTTCTTGTCGCCGTCGTCGCCCTGATGCCTGCCGCTGTCCGGGCCCTTGTCCTTCTCGGGGGCGCCGATCGGGACGGTGGGCAGAGCGGGCGCGGGCCGGTTGGCCAGGGCGCCGGACATCGCGTCGCGCCAGATGGGGCCGGGGGTGTCGGCACCGTAGACCTTGTCGTGCGGGATGCCGCCGATGGTGATGTCGTACATCTTGCGCTCGTGCTTGGGGTCGCCGACCCAGACCGCGCCCGCCGCGTTCGGGGTGTAGCCGACGAACCAGGCGGCGTAGCGGCCGTCGGTGGTTCCGGTTTTGCCGGCGCTGTCGCGGCCCTGGAGTCCGGCCTGTTTGCCGGTGCCGTCCTCGACCACACCCTTGAGGAGGGTGTTGATCGTGTCCGCGGTCCGCTTCGACATCGCGCGGTGGCAGCTGGTCCGCGGGACCTTCATCGCCTGGCCCCGCGCGTCGGTGATCGACTCGATGGCGACGGGGGAGCAGTACTCGCCGCCGTTGGCGAAGGTGGCGTAACCGGAGGCCATGGTGAGCGGCGACATGCCCAGACTGCCGAGCACCATCGACGGCACCTGCTCCAGGGGCTTGCCGTCCGCCTGCTCGAGGCCCATCTTCTGGGCCGTCTTCACCGCGGGGCAGATGCCCATCTCGCTGATCAGCTGGACGAAGTAGGTGTTGACCGACTTTTCGGTCGCCTCCTTCAGGGAGTACGGGCCGACCTCGGTCGTGTTCTCGTTCTGGGCGGTCGACCCTTTGTCGTTCGTCCAGTTGCCTCCGCACCGCGGCACCGGGCTGGGATACGGCATCCGGTACGGCGACGCGTACTGCTGCTCAGGGCTGATGCCCTGCTCCAGCGCGGCCGCCGCGATCACCGGCTTGAAGGTCGAGCCGGCCTGATAGCCGGCGCCGCCGCCCATGTCGTGGTTCACCGAGAGGTTGAGCACGGTCTGGTTTCCGCGGAAGCCGTACGGGCGGGACTGGCCCATGCCGAGAATGCGGCCGGTGCCCGGTTCGACGAGGGTGGCGGCGGTGGCGACCGGGTCGTCCTCGTAGACGTGTGCGCTGATGGACGCCTGTATCGCCTTTTGGGCCTGCGGGTCGAGCGTGGTGCGGATCGTCATGCCGCCCTCGTTCCAGCGCTTCAGGCGGTCCTCGCGGGTCTTGCCGAACGCCCGCTCGCTGAGGAAGACCTTGCGGATGTAGTCGCAGAAGAAGCCGGCGCCGTCGGCGGCGGTGATACAGCCGTTCTTGGAGCGGCTGACCTTCAGTCTGATCGGCTTCTTGGCGGCCGCGTCCGCCTGCGTCTGGGAGATGGCCTTCAGGTCGGCCATCCGCTGTAGCACGGTGTTGCGCCGCCGGGTCGCCTCCTGCGGGGCGTTGACCGGGTCGTAGCGGCTGGGCGACTGGACGATGCCGGCCAGCAGCGCCGACTCCTCCAGGTTCAGGTCCTTGGCGTGTTTGCTGAAGTACCGCTGAGCCGCCGCTTCGACGCCGTACGCCTGCTGGCCGAAGAACGTGATGTTGAGGTAGTTCTGCAGGATCTTGCGCTTGCCGAGCTCTTTCTCGATCTGGATCGCGTACTTGAGCTCCTTGACCTTGCGGCCGATCGTCTGCTGAGTGGCCTGCGCGACCTTGGTCGGGTCGTCGCCGGCGTCCTCGACGAAGACGTTCTTCACATACTGCTGGGTCAGCGTCGAGGCGCCCTGGGAGACGCCGCCCGACTGCGCGTTCTTGTTGAGCGCGCGCAGGACGCCCTTCAGGTCGACGGCGCCGTGCTCGTAGAAGCGCGCGTCCTCGATCGCCACGATGGCCTTCTGGATGTACGGCGACATGTCGTCGAGGTCCACCACCGTGCGGTCGCGGGAGTAGACCTTGGCGAGCTCACCGCCTTTGGCGTCCAGAATGGTGGTCCGCTGGCTGAGCGGCGGCCGCTTGAAGTTCGCCGGGATCTCGTCGAACCCCTCGACCGACCCCTTCGCCGCCAGCCCCAGCGCCCCGGCCGCCGGGAGCGCGATACCGGCGAGCACCGCTCCGGCCAGGACGCTGACACCGAGGAACTTGGCGGCCTGCTGCGTCTTGGACAGACCCCCGCCATCGCGCTTCTTGGGCATGGGAGCAGCCTACGTTCTCAATCGCCGGACAGGGGCGCACCTGTTCGTTTAGCCTGTTCTCAGCCATCACAGCGGAATGGTTACGCCTCAGTTCGTCAACCCCGACTCCCCCCGGGCCGCGCCCCCAGGCGCATATGCGTGCTGCCGGAAACCCCGTGTCAGGGCCGTGAGCTGTCCTGTCTTGTGAGGAAAGTGACGTATGCCCTGCGGTCACTCCGTTGGGTGATCTGCCGCGTACGCATAGTCCGTTCGGGCCATTCAAGATTGGGCCCGAAGGGGGTGTTGCACCCTGCTTGCCTTCCGTAACGTCCTCAACTGGCAACGGTGAATATGCCGTTTGCCGCCGTGGGGGAGCCCCGATTCGGGAGAGGACGGCGCCAGCATGGGCTGGGTAACCGACTGGAGTACGCAGGCAGCTTGCCGCACTACCGATCCGGACGAACTGTTCGTTCAAGGGGCGGCGCAGAACCGCGCCAAGGCAGTGTGTACCGGATGCCCGGTACGCACGGAATGTCTCGCCGATGCCCTGGACAACCGGGTGGAGTTCGGCGTGTGGGGCGGGATGACCGAGCGCGAGCGGAGGGCGCTGTTGCGCCGCCGCCCGACCGTGACGTCATGGCGTCGCCTGCTGGAGACGGCACGTACGGAGTACGAGCGCAGCACGGGCATTCTGCCGGTGGACTGCGAGGACGAGACCTTCGACGAGTACGCGGCGGTTGGGTGACCGTTGGGTGAACGACCGGCTGTGGGCCGGCCGGTGAGCGATCGGCTGGATCGGATCTGGCCGGGGTCGACCGGACCTGACCGGACTCGATCAGACGACGTGGCCAGGTGAGGTGCCTAGCTGTCGGCCGTGGTCCGTGGCGCCGATCTCGTCTGCGATGCCGACGGTGTCTGCGGGGTCTGGGTTGTGGGTGTCGAGTCGTCGGGATCCGCACCGTTCAGCGCCAAGCGGTCGCCGATGGCGCGCAGGCCCGCCAGGTCGTGGACGTCGCCGGGCAACGCCGCAACCTCCGTCACCGGGACCTCGGGATGCAGCGCCGTGAAGCGGTCTCGTGTGCGTCGTTCGCGTGCGAGGACCTGCATGCGTTCCGCGTGTAGTCGTAGCAGCCCGGCAGCCAGTTGAGTTGCCGAGGCCGAAGTGGGTGTCACGTGATCCGCCGCGGCAGCGGGGGAGAGGCCGCCAGCGGTACCGGATCCAATCTTCCCGTCATCTAGATCGACAATGCCGGTTGTTTCAAGATTATTTTCGGCATGCGCATCCGGGGCCGCGGTCGGGCCGTCGGCCAGGCCGTCCTCCATCAAGGTCTCCGCGGCGGCCAGCGCGCGCTCGGCGCTCAACTGGGCGGCGCCGCTGCCGTGCACGCGGTTCAGAACGAGACCGGCCAGCGGCATCTCCTCGGCGGCTAGCCGCTCGACGAAGTACGCCGCCTCGCGGAGGGCATCCCGCTCAGGGGCCGCCACGACCAGGAACGCCGTGCCGGGCGCCTGGAGCAGGCGGTAGGTGGCGTCCGCGCGGGTGCGGAAACCGCCGAACATGGTGTCCATGGCGGCCACGAACGTCTGGACGTCGCGCAGGAGTTGGCCGCCCATCAGTTTGCTGAGCGTCCCGGTCATCATCGACATGCCGACGTTCAGGAACTTCATCCCGGCCCGGCCGCCGACCTTTGCCGGCGCCATCAGCACCCGGATGAACTTGCCGTCCAGGAAGGACCCGAGGCGCTTGGGCGCGTCCAGGAAATCCAGTGCGGAACGGCTCGGCGGGGTGTCGACGATGATCAGGTCCCACTCGTCGTCCGCGCGGAGCTGGCCGAGCTTCTCCATGGCCATGTACTCCTGCGTGCCCGCGAAACCGGCTGACAGCGACTGGTAGAAGGGGTTCTCCAGGATCGCGCGGGCCCGGTCGGCATCCGCGTGGCCCTCGACGATCTCGTCGAAGGTGCGCTTCATGTCCAGCATCATCGCGTGCAGTTCGCCGCCCGCGGCCTCGTCGACGCCCTTCACCCGGCGTGGGATGTTGTCGAGCTCGGAGATGCCCATCGACTGGGCCAGCCGCCGGGCCGGGTCGATGGTCAGCACCACGACCCGGCGGCCGCGCTCGGCGGCGCGTACGCCCAGCGCCGCGGCGGTGGTGGTCTTGCCGACGCCGCCCGAGCCGCAGCACACCACGATGCGGGTACGTGGGTCGTCGATCAGCGTATCGACCTCCAGCCTGGGGGCCGAGGCGTTCAACGTGGTGTTGTCCGAGGTCATCGAGGTCATCGAGGTCATATGGGCCCCTGTTTCCGCAGGTCTCTCGCCAGTCGGTAGAGCCCGGCGAGGTCCACTCCCTCGGGGAGCAGTTCCAACTCGTAGGTGGGCAGGCCGAGCGCGGTCAGCTCGGCATGTTCGGCGCGTTCCAGCTCGACCCGCTGGGCGTGCTCCCGTGCCTGCTCCAGCAGCGGGTCGATCAGCCGGTCGGCCCACCCGTCACCCGCCACCGCCCCGGCCGGAAGCGCTTCGCGCTGCCCCTTCTGCCCTTGCCTCCTCTTCTGCCCCTGCTCTCTCTCCTGGCCCTTCCTGTCGCCGCCGCGGTGGGCGGTTCCGAGGCCTGCTCGGGAGAGCGCCTTGGCGACGCCCGTACGAGCGCTGCGGGCGGTGAGGGTGTCGAGGTCGCCATTGTCCAGCAGAGCCGGGCGGGTCATGTTGATGACGATGCCGCCGACGGGGATGCCGGCCGCACGCAGCTCCGCGACGCCGTCCGCGGTCTCCTGGACCGGCATCTCCTCCAGGAGTGTCACCAGATGCACCGCGGTCTCCGGTGATTTGAGGACCCGCATCACGGCCTGTGCCTGATTGTGGATCGGGCCGATCTTCGCCAGGCCGGCGACCTCGTCGTTGACGTTCAGGAAGCGGGTGATGCGGCCGGTCGGCGGGGCGTCCATCACCACCGCGTCGTAGACGAATTTGCCGTTTTTGTCCTTGCGGCGCACCGCTTCGCACGCCTTGCCGGTCAGCAGGACGTCCCGCAGGCCCGGGGCGATGGTCGTGGCAAAGTCGATCGCACCGAGTTTCTTGAGGGCTCGGCCGGCGCTGCCGAGCTTGTAGAACATCTGGAGGTAGTCCAGGAGGGCGCGTTCGGCATCGATGGCCAGTGCGTGGACCTCGCCTGCCCGCCGTGCGCCGGTCCGAAGAGATTCCCCGCCGGGCTCTGTCCGGGGCTGGCCCCAGGGCGATGCGCCTTCCGACGCGGGACCCACCGCGATCTTGCGCTCCTCGTATGGAAGCGCCTCGGTCTCGAACAGCTGGGCAATGCCCTGCCGGCCCTCGACCTCGACCAGGAGGGTACGGCGCCCCTCGGCGGCGAGGGCGAGGGCGAGGGCGGCGGCGACCGTGGTCTTGCCGGTACCGCCCTTGCCGCTGACGACATGGAGCCTGCTCACGTCAAGGAGCCTAACCAGTGCGCGTCGCGGGTACGCACCGGATACACCTGACAAGTCCCTGAGATCTGCCCGCGAACTGTCCGGGACAGGTCAGGGGCGGGGCGGGGGAGGCTCAGGGATGTGCCGTAGGGGACCGGGTTCGTCCCTGGCCGGTGGGGTGGACCGCCAGCCGGATGTGTCCAGGCGGGGTGCTGGGCGCTTGGTGCTGGTGAGGGAACTCACAGTCGAGCAGGTGTCGGCGGGACCCCATAGGAAGAACGATCGCGGCGTGACGGTGGGCCACCTGACCCGGTTCGTCGCCGACCTGGTCGACGAGGTGCTCGGTCTGTCACCGGGGCAAAAGCCCTCGTGCGGTCAACTCCGGGCCGTCCGTCCCGCATGTTGGTCTCTCACAGACCGTGGAACCTTTGCAGAATCCGAACCGCTCTCACGCATCGGTCTTTCTCCTCGGTCTTTCTCCCGATATGGCTGAGGTCATCCCTCCATGGTCACAGCTCTGGCCATATGCATAGCCGCCTCACTGGATCAGCGCGGCGTGGTGGACGAGCGGATAGGCGAGGCTAATGGGGATAGGGCGAGGCTAATTGGGTGAGCGTACGTGACCGGCGTGCTCGGCTTGGAGTTCCTCAGGTATGTCCACATGTCGTACCATCGCCGTACTGGGAGTCACACTGGCATCCATCGGGGCGGGAATCATTACGGCGACCCCCGCGTCCGCCGGTGGCCTTATCGATTTCCTCTCCCCAGCCGTGAACAACTCATGCGCCGACAAGTACTCGGGCGTGCACAACACGGGCCACCCAGCCCGTGGCAGCGGAGCAGGTAACGGCAACTTCGCCGAGCTTCCGATCTCGGGTTCCATCATTCAATGTGGCGGTACAGACTTGCCCAACCTCTTTCGCCCCCAGCAATTGAGGAGTGAATACTGAGGCCGCTTGCCCTTATGTGACAGGCCAGGAAATGTGCCTCTTTCGGCGAACGATGTATCAGTCCTTGATTTCAGTGCCGGCCAGCCACTCGGCAGCCAGATGTCATGGGCAACTCTCCCGGCAATGGAAAGCGAGGGTCGGCCGCCTGGTCGCCCTTCTTGGGGTTGTGCCCGGTGGGGGCGTGCGCAGAAGTACGAGCCGCCGACGGGGCGTTGTGAGGAGTTGGCTCCTTTGGGGCGCCTGCCCCGTTCTCACAGCCGTGGGACGGGCGCTCGTATGCTGCTGCGTGAATCGTCATGCCGCCGACTACCTCGGGAGAGACCATGGGCACCCCGTGCCGAAAGTATGAATACGCGACCGTGCCGCTGCTCGTGCACGCGACGAAGCAGATTCTGGACACCTGGGGCGAGGACGGCTGGGAGCTGGTCCAGTGCGTGCCGGGCCCGAACAACCCCGAGCAGCTGGTGGCCTACATGAAGCGGGAGAAGGCGTGAGCGCCGTAGAGGACAAGATCGCAGCGCTCGGGCTCAAACTGCCGGAGGTCGTGCCGCCGCTGGCCACGTACCAGCCCGCGGTGCGCTCCGGCTCGTACGTCTTCACCTCCGGCCAGCTGCCGATGGTGGACGGTGCGCTGCCGGCCACCGGCAAGGTCGGTGCCGAGGTCAGCCCGGAGCAGGCCAAGGAACTCGCCGCGACCTGCGCGCTCAACGCGCTGGCCGCTGTGAAGTCCGTCATCGGCGACCTCGACAAGATCCAGCGGGTCGTCAAGGTCGTCGGCTTCGTGGCTTCCGCGCCGGACTTCACCGGACAGCCGGGCGTCGTCAACGGCGCCAGCGAGCTGCTCGGCGAGATCCTCGGCGTCAAGGGTGTGCACGCCCGGTCGGCGGTCGGCGTGGCGGTGCTGCCGATCGACGCGCCGGTCGAGGTGGAGATCCAGGTCGAGGTGGCGGAGTAGCGGCTTCGTTGCGGCCACTTCGCCATAGCCGCTGCGTGTCGCGCGTTCGCTTCCACTGCCCCCTCCCTTTCGGGAAGGGGCAGTGGCCCTTTCGGGGAAGGGGCAGTGGCGCGAGCGCGGCGAGCCGGGCCTCGCGCTCAGCAGCGGAGAGGCGCCCGCCCGCCCCGTCAACCACCGGCTCGAAAGTGGCCCTCGAACATCCCCGTGCGAGCGCATAGCATCCGGCCATGTCGTCGACGACCAATGGCCAGTGGTACCCGCCGGAGTGGCCTGACCGCATCCGGGCGCTCGCGCGCGGTGAGCTGGCGCCTGCCGAGCCCCGTCGGGCCGCGACCGTCCTGCTGCTGCGGGACCCGGAGGAGTCGCAGGAAGCGGGGGTGTGGGGATCCGGCGGTGGCCCTGCCGTCCACATGCTGCGGCGGCGCACCTCCATGGCCTTCGCCGGGGGCGCGTACGCCTATCCGGGTGGTGCCGTCGACCCACGGGACGAGCGTCCGGTGGCCTGGGCCGGGCCCTCGCTCGCCCAGTGGGCGGTCCGTATGGGCGTCGATCCGGGCACCGCGCAGGCCATCATCTGCGCGGCGGTCCGGGAGACGTTCGAGGAGGCGGGTGTGCTGCTCGCCGGCACCTCGGCCGACACCGTTGTCGCGGACACCACGGGCGAGGAGTGGGAGGCGGACCGCGCCGCCCTGGTTGCCCATGAGCTGTCCTTCGCCGACTTCCTTGGGCGTCGCGGCCTGGTCCTGCGCTCCGATCTGCTGGGTGTGTGGGCGCGCTGGATCACTCCGGAGTTCGAGCCCCGGCGCTACGACACCTGGTTCTTCGTCGCCGCGCTGCCCGAGGGCCAGCGCACTCTTCCCCAAGGTGCGCCGATCAGCTCCGGGGCCGGGTCCGGAGCCGGGTCCGGAGCCGGAGCCGGGGGGACGCCTGTCACGTCTGACGCGGCCGCTTCATCCGCTTCATCCGCCTCATCTGCCGCGTCCGCCGTGTCTTCAGAGGCGGACCTCGCCGTGTGGATCCGCCCCGAGGAGGCCGCGGCCGGCTACGACCGGGGCGAGTTGCTGATGATGCCGCCGACGATCGCGACCCTGCGCGCGATCCAGCCGTACGCCACCGCCGCCGAGGTGCTGGCCGCCGCGGAGGGCCAGGACCTGACGCCGGTGCTGGCTCAGGCACGCCTGGTGGGTGGCGAGATCGTGTTGAGCTGGCCGGGGCACGATGAATTCACCAAGCACATCGGATTCACGCAGCACACCCAATCCGCCGAGCACACCCAAACCACTGAGCGCGCCCAATCCGCCGAGCGCACCCGATCCGCCGAGCCCACCGAATCCACCGGGCACAGCGCGCGGACCGACACAGACGGTGGCGCCGCCGGAAACGGCGCAGCCGACGGCCCTTCAGGCGCCGCTCGTACCCAGGGAGGGACCCCCACATGACCGAAGCAGCCGCCCTCCCGGGCCAGCCCCGTGGCGGAGCGATCTCCGGGCCGGCCACCGCGCGCGCCCACTGTGTGCTCGCCCCGAACCCGTCGGCGATGACGCTGGACGGCACCAACACCTGGATCGTCGCGGAGCCGGACTCCGACCTCGCCGTCGTCATCGACCCGGGGCCGCTCGACGAGGGCCACCTCAGGGCCGTCATCGACACCGCCGAGCGGGCCGGCAAGCGCATTGCGCTGACGCTGCTGACCCACGGTCACCCGGACCACGCCGAGGGGGCCGCCCGGTTCGCCGAGCTGACCCATTCGGCTGTACGGGCGCTGGATCCGGCCCTGTGCCTCGGTGACGAGGGGCTGGCGGCGGGCGATGTCGTCACCACTGGCGGTCTGGAGCTGCGCGTGGTGCCCACACCGGGGCACACCGCGGACTCACTCTGCTTCCACCTCCCCGCCGACCGCGCGGTGCTGTCCGGTGACACGATCCTGGGACGCGGCACCACCGTGGTGGCACACCCCGACGGGCGGCTGGGCGACTACCTGGACTCGCTGCGCCGACTGCGCTCGCTCACGGTGGACGACGGGGTGGCGACCGTCCTCCCGGGGCACGGGCCGGTGCTGAACGACGCCCAAGGGGCGGTGGAGTTCTATCTGGCGCACCGTGCCCACCGGCTGGCCCAGGTGGAGACCGCGGTCGAGGCCGGCCATCGCACGCCCGCCGAGGTCGTCGCGAACGTGTACGCCGACGTCGACCGGTCCCTGTGGCCGGCGGCCGAGCTTTCGGTACGTGCGCAGCTTGACTACCTGGGGGAGCACGGGCTGATCGACGGCGCGTAGTGGCGAAGGGCGCCGGGCGTGAAGGCGTGAAGGCGTGAAGGCGCGAAGGTGAAGAGCCTCTCCGGGCCCATGGCGAAGGGCCCCGCCGGAGCGGGGCCCTGGGGCCGTTTGCGGGCCGGGTCAGCGGGAGCGCTTGGCCAGCCGCTCGACGTCCAGCAGGATCACGGCGCGCGCCTCCAGGCGCAGCCAGCCGCGGCCGGCGAAGTCCGCGAGCGCCTTGTTGACCGTCTCGCGCGAGGCGCCGACCAGTTGGGCCAGCTCTTCCTGCGTCAGGTCGTGCACGACGTGGATGCCTTCCTCGGACTGCACACCGAAGCGGCGCGACAGGTCGAGCAGGGCGCGCGCCACGCGGCCCGGTACGTCCGAGAAGACCAGGTCGGACATCTGGTCGTTGGTCTTGCGCAGTCGGCGGGCGACCGCGCGCAGCAGGGCCGTGGCGACCTCGGGGCGGGCGTTCAGCCATGGCTGAAGGTCTCCGTGGCCCAGGCCGAGCAGCTTCACCTCGGTCAGCGCGGTGGCGGTGGCGGTGCGCGGGCCCGGGTCGAAGAGGGAGAGCTCGCCGATCAGCTCTCCGGGGCCGAGCACGGCGAGCATGTTCTCCCGGCCGTCGGGGGAAGTGCGGTGCAGCTTTACCTTGCCCTCGGTGACCACGTAGAGGCGGTCGCCGGGGTCCCCTTCGTGGAACAGGGCGTCGCCGCGGGCGAGCGTGACCTCTCCCATCGAGGCGCGCAGCTCGGCCGCCTGCTCGTCATCGAGCGCCGCGAAGAGCGGTGCGCGCCGCAGAACGTCGTCCACGAGATCTCTCCTTGTCGACATGCTCCGGGGGACTGTGGTCCCCATCATGCCGGAATGCAAAACAGTGCGATCAATCACAAGTTTGCCGGACCGGTGGCCTCAGCCATAAGGCAGGGGGCCGATTGGGGTGACGAATAACGGTGATCAAGCCGGATGTCAGTGGGTGGCCTTAGTCTGGCCGAGTGTCCAATACGCCGGTGAGAGCAGAGGACTGGGGGCCGGACGGGTGAGTACACGGCGTGATTCCGCTGTGGGCGAACAGGCGTCCGGCGGATCGTCCGATTCGGATAAAAGTAGCAAATCGCCCCCCGGGGCGACGGGCAACCGGAAGTCGATCGTCCGGAGGTCCGGCGCGTCGCGGGCGACGGCGCAGGACACCAGCCCGGAAGGCACGACCTTGGCAGGGAAGAAGGCCGCCGTGAACGAGACCCCTGAGAAGCCGTCGGCGGCCAAGAAGGTCGCCCGGAAGACCGTCAAGAAGGCAACCACCACGAAGACCGCCACCGCGAAGACGGCAGCCAAGAAGGCCCCCACCGCGAAGACCGCCACCAAGAAGACGCCCGCCCGCAAGCCCGAGTCGCGGGTCGCCATGGTGCGCCGCGCCCGCCGGATCAATCGCGAGCTGGCCGAGCTGTATCCGTACGCCCACCCCGAGCTGGACTTCACCAACCCCTTCGAGCTGCTGGTCGCGACGGTGCTGTCCGCGCAGACCACCGACCTGAGGGTCAACCAGACCACCCCGCGGCTGTTCGCGCTCTGCCCGACGCCCGAGGACATGGCCGCGATGCCCCCGGAGAAGCTGGAGGAGCTGATCCGGCCCACCGGCTTCTTCCGGGCCAAGGCGAAGTCGCTGCTGGGCCTGTCCGCGGCGCTGCGCGACCGCTTCGGCGGCGAGGTGCCCGGCCGCCTGGAGGACCTGGTCACGCTCCCCGGGGTGGGCCGCAAGACCGCCAATGTGGTGCTGGGCAACGCCTTCGGCGTACCGGGCATCACGGTGGACACCCACTTCGGCCGTCTCGCGCGTCGCTTCGGCTGGACCACCCACCAGGACGCGGAGAAGGTCGAGGCGGACGTCGCCGAGATCTTCCCCAAGAGCGAGTGGACGATGCTGTCGCACCGCGTCGTCTTCCACGGCCGCCGCGTCTGCCACTCCCGCAGGCCCGCCTGCGGGGCCTGCGCCATCGCCCCGCTCTGCCCCGCCTACGGCGAGGGCGAGACGGACCCGGAGAAGGCCAGGAAGCTGCTCAAGTACGAGCTCGGCGGCCAGCCGGGGCAGCGGCTGAAGCCGCCGGCCGGCTATCCGGGGCAGCCCGCGCCGCCGATGGCGCCCCCGGTGAGCGCGTCATGATCGCGTCCGCGGTGCGCCTGAGGCCTGACCGCGCCATCGCACCATCCCACCATCGAAGCCAGGCCTGAGGGGGCGCGTATGAGGAGCGCACGGGAGCAGCGGTACGGGGAGGAAGCGGAGCCCCGTGGTCCGGCGGGGGGCGACGAGGCCGCGGCGGCGGCCACGGTCGCGATCACGGCCGATGGCCTGCCCGAGTGGCTGGACCCGGTGGTGCGGGCGGCCGCCACGGTCGAGCCGCGTCAGCTCAGCCGTTTCCTGCCGCCCGAGAACGGCGGCCGGCAGTCCGCGGTGCTGATCCTCTTCGGCCACGGTCCGCGCGGCCCCGAGCTGCTCCTGATGGAGCGCGCCGGCACGCTGCGCTCCCACGCCGGCCAGCCCTCCTTCCCCGGTGGCGCGCTCGACCCGGAGGACGGCGACCCCGAGGGCCCCGGGCCGGTGCGGGCGGCGCTGCGTGAGGCCCGGGAGGAGACCGGCCTGGACCCGTCCGGTGTGCAGGTCTTCGGTGTGCTGCCGCGGCTCTACATCCCCGTCAGCGGCTTCGTGGTGACGCCGGTCCTGGGGTGGTGGCGGCGGCCGAGCCCGGTGGGCGCGGTCGACCAGGCGGAGACCGCCCGGGTCTTCACGGTTCCCGTGGCGGATCTCACGGATCCCGCCCATCGCGTGACCACCCGCCACCCGAGCGGCCACACCGGTCCGGCATTCCTCGTCGAGGACGCTCTGGTCTGGGGTTTTACGGCGGGTGTGATCGACCGCATCCTGCATTACGCGGGGTGGGAGATTCCGTGGGACCGCGACAAGCAGGTCCCGCTCGACTGGCGCTCGTGAGACGGTGTCCGGCGTGAACGTCCTGGACATTCTGCTGCTGCTCGCGGCCGTGTGGTTCGCGATCGTCGGCTACCGGCAAGGCTTCGTCGTCGGCATCCTCTCCGTGATCGGCTTCCTCGGAGGCGGGCTGGTCGCGGTGTACGTGCTGCCGGTGATCTGGAACGAGATCACGGGCGATGCCACCCCCGGCACCTTCGCGGCCATCGCCGCGGTCGCCATCGTGATCGTGTGCGCATCCGTGGGCCAGGCGCTCACCACCCATCTGGGCAACAAACTGCGCCGCCACATCACCTGGTCACCGGCGAGGGCCCTGGACGCGACCGGTGGCGCGCTGGTCAACGTGGTGGCGATGCTGCTGGTCGCCTGGCTGATCGGCTCCGCGCTGGCCGGTACGTCCCTGCCGACCCTCGGCAAGGAGGTCCGTAACTCCAAGGTGCTGCTCGGGGTGTCCCGGGTGATGCCCCAGCAGGCCGGCACCTGGTTCGCGGACTTCTCCTCGGTCCTCGCGCAGAACGGCTTCCCGCAGGTCTTCACGCCGTTCTCCAACGAACCGATCACCCATGTGCCGGCGCCCGATCCCCGACTGGCCACCAGCCCGGTGGCCGCTCAGGCCAAGCGCAGCATCGTCAAGGTCGTGGGCACGGCTCCCGGCTGCGGCAAGGTGCTGGAGGGCAGCGGCTTCGTCTTCGCGCGGCACCGCGTGATGACCAACGCCCATGTCGTGGGCGGGGTGAGCGAGCCGACCGTCCAGGTGGGCGGCGAGGGCCGGATGTACGACGCCACGGTCGTGCTCTACGACTGGGAGCGCGATATCGCGGTTCTGGACGTGCCCTCGCTCGACGCCCCCGCGCTGCGGTTCGCCGACGCGGACGCGAGCAGCGGCAAGAGCGCGATCGTCGCCGGCTTCCCGGAGAACGGCGGCTATGACGTCCGCGCGGCCCGTGTCCGGGCCCGTATCCAGGCCAACGGTCCGGACATCTACCACCGCGGCACGGTCGGCCGTGATGTCTACTCGCTCTACGCCACGGTCCGGCAGGGCAACTCCGGCGGTCCGCTGCTCACCCCTGAGGGCGAGGTCTACGGCGTCGTCTTCGCGAAGTCGCTGGACGACTCGCACACCGGTTACGCGCTGACCGCCGATGAGGTCCGTCAGGACGTCCTTAAGGGCCGTACGGCCCGTCAGCAGGTCGACAGCCAGGGCTGCGCGATCTGAGCGCGAGGAGCGCGGTCTGACGGGAAGCGGCCGTCCTCGGGGGCGCTCGGGGAGCTCGGGCGCTGGGGGGCGCGCCGTGCGGCTGACGGCGTGCGCCGGTGGGTGAGCGGCTCAGCCGCGGGGATGGCGCAGGCGCGCGCTCATCCAGCGCGCTCTGCGGCGCAGGATGCGCGGGATGCCCATCGGGTGCGCCGGCTCAGGGGACGTACCGGACTCGAAATCCGGTGTGCCCCTGTCCTGTGTGCCCACGGCAGCGGCGCTGCTGCGGCGGTTGCGTGCCACGTCACGGTAGTCGTGCGTCCAGCCCATACCCTCGACTCTGCCCGTGCCCCAAGGTCCGTAACCGCCGCGGGGACGGCCAATTGGCCTATGCGCCGGGCAAGTGGCCGTTCGTCAGGCGAGTGTTCGAGTCCGATGCGAACGGGTACCGCTGAGCGGTCCGGACCAACCGCTCAGCGTACGTCGGCGCCTGGTCGTACGGGACCGGACGACGGGAGTCCGACGACCGGAGTGTGAGGCCGGGGCCTGCCGGTCCGGTTCCGGGGCCTACCGGTCCGGTTCCGGATCCTTCAGCCAGTTGATCAGCTCGGTGGAGAACGCGACCGGGTCCTCCTCGTGGGGGAAGTGCCCCAGCCCGTCGAAGAGCCGCCACCGGTACGGCGCCTCGACGTACTCGCCGGAGCCCGCCGCGCTGCGGGTACGCATCACCGGGTCCAGCGAGCCGTGCAGATGCAGCGTCGGTACCCGTACGGGCAGCTTCATCCGCCGGTTGAACTGGATGCCGTCGGGGCGGGCCAGCGACCGCACCATCCAGCGGTACGGCTCGATCGAGCAGTGCGCCGTCGAAGGGATGCTCATCGCCCGCCGGTAGACCTCGATCGCCTCGTCGTACGGCGGCTGGGGCCCGGACCAGTCCCGGATCATCCGGCCCACCAGGGCCGCGTCGTCGGCGGTCAGCGCGCGCTCCGGCAGCCAGGGCCGCTGGAAGCTCCAGATGTGTGAACTGCGGGCGCTCTGCCGGACGTCGGCGAGCATCGCCGCGCGCCAGCGCCGGGGGTGCGGCATGGACTCCACCACGAGCCGGCGCACCAGCTTGGGCCGCATCACCGCCGCCGTCCAGGCCAGGTAGCCGCCCAGGTCGTGCCCGACGAGCGCGGCGTCCGGCTCACCCAGGGAGCGGATGACGCCGGTGATGTCCAGCGCGAGGTTCGCCGGGTCGTAGCCGCGCGGGGTGCGGTCGCTGCCGCCGACGCCCCGCAGGTCCATGGCGACCGCGCGGAAGCCCGCCTCGGCGAGCGCCGGGAGCTGGTGCCGCCAGGTCCACCAGAACTGCGGGAAGCCGTGCAGCAGCAGCACCAGCGGGCCGTCGCCCATCTCGGCGATGTGGAAGCGCGCGCCGTTGGCCGCGACGTCACGGTGCGACACCTCGTACCCGCCGGGGACGTCGACACGGACGACCGAGGCGGTGCTGTCGGCAGCTGTCATACCGATGAGCGTGTCACAGACTCCAGGACCGGGTGGTCCGCGGCGTCCACTCGGGGGTGTGGCTTGGCCTTCTGCAGGACGGCCGCGGTCTGCTTGGCGGAGTTGATGGACTTCTCCGGCTTCTTGATCTTCTTGAGCTTGGCGAGCGCGAGCAGGACCAGCAGACCGGCCAGGGCCAGGAAGGCGCCGCCCACGATCAGGAAGGACCAGGCGAGCCCCAGGCCGAGGTTGTGGATGCCGTACGCCGCCGCGAAACTCAGCACCGGCAGTGCGAACAGCGCCAGTGCGCCCGCCACGAGGAACGCGGCGCTGCCGATGCCCGCCCGCTTGGCGTCCTGCCGCAGCTCCGCCTTGGCCAGTGCGATCTCGTCGTGGACCAGTGCGGACATCTCGGCGGTGGCCGTGGCCACCAGCTGCCCGAGGCTGCGCTCCCCGCCCGCGTCGGCTGCGCTCATCGCCGTCTCCCTCTTCTCGTCACCCGGTTGCAAAGCCTCTCAGATCATGCCGGACCATCGTCGCCGGTGTGCATACCGGAGGCCACTTCGGCCCGCCGCCGGTGCTCGGCGGCCTTGGCCTCGTGGATCGCGGCCATCCGGAGGTGGTACTCCGGATTGTCGAGTTCGTAGATGTCGGGGATGCCGTCGAGGTCCTCGTCCCGCTCCTCGTCCTCGCAGAGCTTCCTGTACTTGGCGTTGCGGAGCTTGAGGAGGATGCCGGCGCAGACGGCCGCGAGCAGCGAGCCGATCAGCACCGAGGCCTTGATCTCGTCGGCCAGCGCCAGATCGTCGGTGAAGGCGAGTTCGCCGATCAGCAGGGAGACGGTGAAGCCGATACCGGCGAGGGACGCGACCGCGAAGACGTCCGGCCACTTGAGGTCGGGGTTCAGCTCGGCCTTGGTGAAGCGGGCGGTGCACCACGTACCGCCGAAGATGCCCACCGCCTTGCCCACCACCAGGCCGAGGACGACGCCGAGTGTCTCCGGCTGGGTGAACACGTCGTGGAGGGCGTTGCCGGATATCGCCACGCCGGCGGAGAACAGGGCGAACAGCGGCACCGCCAGTCCGGCCGAGATCGGGCGGACCAGGTGCTCGATGTGCTCGCCGGGGGAGTGCTTCTCGCCGTCATGGCGGTGGCAGCGCAGCATCAGGCCCATGGCGACACCGGCGATGGTGGCGTGCACCCCGCTGTTCTCCATCAGGGCCCAGATGACCACGGCGAGCGGGACGTAGACGTACCAGCCGCGGACACCCTTGCGCAGCAGCAGGTAGAAGAGCCCCAGGCCGGCGACGGCGAGGCCGAGCGCCACGAAGTTGATCTTCGAGGTGAAGAAGGTCGCGATGATCAGGATCGCGAAGAGGTCGTCGACGACGGCGAGGGTGAGCAGGAAGGCGCGCAGTGCGGACGGCAGGGACGTGCCGATGACGGCGAGCACGGCGAGTGCGAAGGCGATGTCGGTGGCGGTGGGGACCGCCCAGCCCTGCAGCGAGCCGCCGCCGATGGTGTTGACGGCGGTGTAGACGAGCGCCGGCACCGCCATACCGCAGACCGCGGCGATCACGGGGAGCGCGGCGGCCCGGCGATCCCGGAGTTCGCCGGCGACCAGTTCGCGCTTGAGCTCGATACCGGCCACGAAGAAGAAGACCGCGAGCAGGCCGTTGGCGGCCCAGTGCTGGATGGACAGGTCCAGGCCCAGGGAGGCCGGGCCGAGGTGGAAGCCGCGGACCGCCTCGTAGCTTCCGCCCATGGTGTTCGCCCAGATCAGGGCGGTCAGGGCGGCGACGAGGAGGAGGACGCCGCCGACCGTCTCGGTGCGCAGCGCGTCGGCTATGAAGTTCCGCTCGGGAAGCGACATGCGCCCGAGGAAGAGGGAGCGGCGGGGGGTGGGTGCAGTCATGTGCGGGACCTCCGGGCTTCGGCAGCTGCGTATGGCTGTGGCAGTTGCCGACCAGACTTCCCGGCGCACCCAGATCTTTACGCGTCGTTGACGCTGCTCCTACTTTACCGGGCTGGCCCGAAGCGCTATTCGGCGGTCTCACTTTACGGGCAATTCGGGCGGCTCTCAGGGCGTGGAGGCCGGCCGCCGGGCTGCGGGCGGGGTGGGGAGAGGGACTGGCAGGCGCCGGGCAGCGGGCCGCCGGGGGCTGCGGGCGCTGGGGCAGCGGAGAGCGCCGGAGCACGGCGGAGGGGCACCCCGGCCGCTGTGGCCCGGATGCCCCTCCGTCGCTCGTTCCGCTCCGTCCTCGCCGGTGCCTAGGCCCTGGCCTGGCGGCGGCGTCAGTCCTCGCTCGCGGCGCTCGGCAGCTTCGCCTGGATCAGGTCCATCACCGAGGAGTCGGTGAGCGTGGTCACGTCACCGAGGTCGCGGTTCTCGGCGACGTCGCGCAGCAGCCGCCGCATGATCTTGCCCGAGCGGGTCTTGGGCAGCTCCGCGACCGGCAGGATCCGCTTGGGCTTGGCGATCGGCCCGAGCTGCTTGGCGACATGCGCCCGCAGCTCCTCGACCAGGCTCCCCTCCGCGTCGGCGGAGGACGTCTCCGCCCCGGCCGCACCGCCGCGCAGGATGACGAAGGCGCAGATGGCCTGGGTGGTCTGCGGGTCGGTGGCGCCGACGACCGCGGCCTCGGCCACCTTCGGATGCGAGACCAGCGCCGACTCGACCTCGGTGGTGGAGATGTTGTGCCCGGACACCAGCATCACGTCGTCCACCCGGCCCAGCAGCCAGATGTCGCCGTCCTCGTCCTTCTTGGCGCCGTCGCCGGCGAAGTACTTGCCGTCGAAGCGTGACCAGTAGGTGTCGAGGTAGCGCTGGTCGTCGCCCCAGATCGTGCGGAGCATGGACGGCCAGGGCTCGGTCAGCACGAGGTAGCCGCCGGCCCCGTCCGGGACTTCGCGGGCCTCGTCGTCCACGACGGTGGCGGCGATACCGGGCAGCGGCAGCTGCGCCGAGCCGGGCTTGGTCTCCGTGACGCCCGGCAGCGGGCTGAGCATCATCGCGCCGGTCTCGGTCTGCCACCAGGTGTCGACGACCGGCGTCAGGTCGGCACCGATGTGCTTGCGGTACCAGACCCAGGCCTCGGGGTTGATCGGCTCACCGACGGACCCCAGGACGCGCAGGGACGACAGGTCGAACTTCGCCGGGATGTCGTCGCCCCACTTCATACAGGCGCGGATCGCGGTCGGCGCGGTGTACAGGATCGTCACGCCGTACTTCTGCACGATCTCCCACCAGCGCCCCTGGTGCGGGCTGTCGGGCGTGCCCTCGTAGAGCACCTCGGTCGCGCCGTTGGCGAGCGGGCCGTAGGTGATGTACGAGTGGCCGGTCACCCAGCCGACGTCGGCGGTGCACCAGTAGACGTCGGTCTCCGGCTTGAGGTCGAAAACCGCGTGGTGGGTGTACGCCACCTGGGTGAGGTAGCCGCCGGTGGTGTGCAGGATGCCCTTGGGCTTACCCGTGGTGCCCGAGGTGTAGAGGATGAAGAGCGGGTGCTCGGCGTCGAAGGCCTCGGGCGTGTGCTGGTCGCTCTGGCGCTCGACGAGGTCGTGCCACCACACGTCCCGGCCCTCGGTCCAGGCGACGTCCTGGCCCGTGCGGCGTACGACGAGGACGCTGCGGACGTTCTCCGTGCCGGGCTTGGCGAGTGCCTCGTCCACGGCGGGCTTCAGCGCGCTCGGCTTGCCCCGGCGGTAGCCGCCGTCGGCCGTGATGACGACCCGGGCGTCGGCGTCGTTGATACGGGTCGCCAGTGCGTCCGCCGAGAAGCCGCCGAAGACGACGGAGTGCGGGGCACCAAGGCGGGCGCAGGCGAGCATGGCGACGACCGTCTCCGGGATCATCGGCATATAGATCGCGACCCGGTCGCCTGCCTCAACGCCCAGCTCCGTCAGGGCGTTGGCGGCGCGGGAGACCTCGCGCTGCAGCTCGGCGTAGGTGAGGGCGCGGGTGTCGCCCGGCTCGCCCTCGAAGTGGATGGCGACCCGGTCGCCGAGGCCCGCCTCCACATGGCGGTCCACGCAGTTGTACGCGACGTTGAGCTTGCCGTCGGCGAACCACTTGGCGAACGGCGGGTTGGACCAGTCGAGCGTCTCGGTGGGCTCGCTCTCCCAGGTCAGGCGTTGTGCCTGGGTGGCCCAGAAGCCCAGCCGGTCCGCTGCGGCCTGTTCGTACGCCGCCGCCGTGACGTTGGCGTTCGCGGCCAGTTCGGCGGGCGGAGCGAAGCGCCGCTCCTCCTTCAACAGGCTGGCCAGGCTTTCGTTGCTCACAACTTCTCCCTTTCCCAGGGCGTCCGATGTGTCCCGGGCCATAGCTCATCAGCCCGCGGCCCGCGCTGACAAGGGCTGTGGAAAAGTATTGGTGTAGACCTGTGGGCAGGCGGTCCGTTCGGCGGGTGCGGGGAGGCGGCCGCGCAGGTCAGGCCGTCCGCGGAGCCGACTCGCCGCGGACCGCGCGGAACTGCCCGGTGGCCTCGTCGAGCAGGTACGCCTGGGCCTCGCCGACGTGGAAGTACATGCCGTGGAGCGTGAGCGTCCCTTCGGCCACCCGGCGGGCGACACACGCATGCGCCCGGAGGTGGTCGAGCTGCTGCCGGACGTTGACGAGCGCCAGCCGTTCCTGATCGTCGGTCACCGGTCGCCCGCTCAGGGCGACATCGCCCCGCCCCAGCCGGCCGATGCGCTGCATCCGCGCCAGGCTCGGCCGCCCGTGCCGCAGCCAGCGGGAGAGCGGCGTCGGCTGGTCCTCCTTCGGAGCGGCGGAGTCGAGCAGCGCCCCCATGGCGCCGCACCCGGAATGCCCGCACACCGTGATCGAGCCGACCCGCAGCACCTCCACCGCGTACTCGACCGCCGCACCCACCGAGTCGCATGAGGCGTCCGAACCGGGCGGCGGCATCAGGTTGCCGACGTTGCGCACGGTGAACAGATCGCCCGGCCCGCTGGACGTGATCATGCTCGTGACCAGCCGGGAGTCCGCGCAGGTGAGGAAGAGCTGGGTGGGCCGCTGGCCCTCGCGCGCCAGCCGGGCGAGCTCCTCCCGTACGAGCGGAGCCGTGTGGCGCTGGAACGCGCTGACCCCGCCCAGCAGTTGGCCGCCGCTGCTCTCCGGGGAGGCGGTGAGGTCCGGGGCGGGCCGGGTGCAGTGGTGATTGCGCCACGGCGTCCACGGTCGGCAGGAGTGCGAGCCGGCCGGCTCGGTGAGCGGGCGGCTCGCACGGCCCCCAAGGGTCACCCAGCCACCGTGCGCCCTATGGGCGTTGCTCCAGGACTGCAGTGCCTCGTACGCGGCATGGTCCATGAAGGATCCGCGCAGTTCGATGACCACCTCGGTGTGCGCCGGCACCAGCGCCAGTGCCCGGGTCAGCCGCGGCACCGCCAGAAACGTCAACTGCCCGCTGACGCACACCCGGTAGCCCTCGCCCTCCTGCGTCACCGTGACCCGGGTGTGGGTCAGCCGGCGCAGCGCCAGGAAGCCCGCGACCGCGATGCCCGTCAGTACGCCCTGGAAGACGCCGAAGAGGACGACCCCGCCCAAGGTGGCGGCGTACACCGGGAATTCGCGGTGCCGCTGCACATGGCGGATGTGCGCGAAGCTCACCATCCGTACGCCGACGACCATCACCAGCGCGGCGAGCGCGGCCAGCGGGATCAGCTCCAGAACGGCGGCCGACAGGCCCGCGCACAGCAGTACCCATACGCCGTGCAGCACGGTGGCGCGCCGGGTCGCCGCACCGGCTCGTACGTTGGCCGAGCCGCGGATCGCACCCCCGGAGACCGGCAGCCCGCCCAGGAGTCCGGAGACGGCATTGGCCACCCCCTGGCCGGCCAGTTCCCGGTTGAGCCGGGTGCGGCCCGTAGGGGCGTCCGGCCGCTCGGCCGCCAACCGGTCCACGGCCACCGCGGACAGCAGTGACTCCATACTGGCGACGAGGGTGACGGTCAGGACCGCGGCCGCGAGGGCCGGAACCGACGCGTCCGGCAGCGTGGGCAGCTCGGGCATCCCCCAGGACGGCAGCTCGACGCGCGGTACGGCCGCTCCCGCGCTCGCGGCCGTCGCGGCGAGCACCGCGGCCAGCGGGGCCGGCAGCACCCGCAGCCATCGGCCGACGCGGCCCGGCAGCCGCCCCCAGCCGGCCAGTACGGCGACGGTGGCGGCGCCGATCAGCAGGGCGGCCAGGTGCGGATGCGCCAACTGGCCGGGCAGTGCGGCGGTGTTGTCGAGCGCTGAGCTGTCCGGGCTGCCGCCGAGCACCACATGGAGCTGCCCGATGGCGATGGTGGCACCGATGCCGGCCAGTGTGCCGTGCACGATCGCCGGACTGATGGCCAGCGCCGCACGGGCCACGCGCAGGGCGCCCAGGGCGAGTTGGGCGAGTCCGGCCAGGACCGTGATGGCGCAGGTGGCCCGCCATCCGTAGTGCTGAACCAGGTCGGTGACGACCACCAGGAGGCCGGTGGCCGCCCCGCTCACCTGGAGCGGGGCGCCGCCGAGCAGTCCCGCGACGATGCCGCCGACGGCCGCGGCGACCAACCCGGCCTGTGGCGGGGCGCCGGTGGCCAGCGCGATGCCCAGGGACAGCGGGACGGCGAGCAGGAAGACGACGGCCGAGGCGGAGAGGTCCCGGCGGACGGCGGACCGGCCCGCCTTCCTCGTGCGGGGTTCCTCCCGGCGGGTACGCGGCCCAGGAGGGGGCTCAGGGGTCTCGCCGAGCGGGGTCTCGCCGAGCGGGGGCTCGGTGCGGTACGGGGCGCGCGGCGGCTGCGGCGGGGACTTCTCGATCTGCGGCATTCCCGTCTCCTCCGGGGCGACGCGATCGCGCGGGGCGTGATCGTGGGGCGGCGGTGTACTGCGGCGGGAGGCGAGCCGACCGGCGTGCGTCGCGGTGGGTGACGATCCGGTGACCCTCAAGCATCGGTAAATGGATCGTAATGACAGGTAAAGGGAGTGAGAAGTCTTTGCGGGCATTCGCCGCAATATGTCCCTCTATTGGGTGAATTTCAGGATGGTGTGGTTTTTGGGAAAACCTTTCCGGAGGTCCCTGCGCCTGGAGGGGTGGCCCGCAGACTCCGGGCCACCCTGGGCGCGCGCGGCGCGGCAGGTTACACAGGCTGCGGGGCGGCCGTTCCTTCGAAGAGTACGAAGGCGGGGTCGACCTGGGCGGCCAGGTCGACCCCGGTCTTCGCATTGCCCCAGCTCTCCGCGTTCTTGAGGTGGAAGTGCACCATCTGGCGCGTATAGCGCTCCCAGTCGCGCCGCCCGTAGGCCGCGTCCGCCGTGTCGTGCAGCGCCTCCAGGGCGCGGCGGGCGGCCTGCTCGAGGTAGGCGAAACGGGCCGGGCGGCCCTTCTCCATGGCGCGCACCCACTCGGAGTGCCCGACCGTCACCAGCAGGTCGTCGCCCACCTCCTCGCGCAGGAAAGCCACATCGTCCGGGCCCTGCACCTTGTTGCCCACCACCCTCAGGGCCACGCCGAAGTCCCGCGCGTACTCCTTGTACTGGCGGTAGACGGCGACGCCCTTACGGGTCGGCTCGGCGACCAGGAAGGTCATGTCGAAACGGGTGAACATCCCAGAGGCGAAGGAGTCGGAACCGGCCGTCATATCGACGACGACATACTCCTCGCGCCCGTCGACCAGGTGGTTCAGGCACAGTTCGACCGCGCCGACCTTGGAGTGGTAACAGGCCACCCCCAGATCGGACTCGGTGAACGGCCCGGTGGCCATCAGCCGGACGCCGGCGCCGTCGAGCTCCACCGTCCGCGCGCAGGCGTCGTAGACGGGGTTGTCCTCGCCGACGCGCAGCAGCCGCGATCCCTCCCCGGGCGGGGTGGTCTTGATCATGGCGGCGGCGGACGGGATCCGCGGGTTGCTCCCGCGCAAGTAGTCCTTGATCAGCGGGAGATGAGCGCCCATCGCGGGCAGTGCGGCGGCCTCCGCCTCGTCGAGGCCGAGCGCGGCGCCCAGGTGCTGGTTGATGTCGGCGTCCACCGCGATCACGGGGACCCGGGCCGCGGCGAGGTGCCGGATGAACAGGGAGGACAGGGTGGTTTTGCCGCTGCCGCCCTTGCCTACGAAAGCGATCTTCATGTTCACCAAGCGTAATGTCGATATTCCTCTGGGTGAGAGGTTTGCGTGAAGAAGACCACTCCTTCGAGGGGCCCGGCCCGGTGGTGCGTAGGGTCGTACCCATGGCTGGAATCTCCCGGGGGGCGTCCCCCGCACCCCCGCACCCGAGTGCCGATCCGCTGGCGACCCTGGCCTCGCTCCCGGGGGTCGCCGACTCCGTGGACGCCGTACGGAAGAGCGTCGACCGGGTCTACGGCCACCGGATCATGCGGCGTCGCAGCAATGAGGTCAGCGCCGAGGCGGCGCTGCGTGGAGCGCGCGGTTCCGCGGCGCTGGCCGGGGCCGACTGGGCGCTCGAAGAGCTGAGGCGCCGCACCGACTTCAGTGTCGAAGGGGAGCCGCGGACGGTCGGCGCGGCGCTGCGGCTGACCGCCGAGGCGGGCCAGCTGCTGAGCGTATGGCGGCAGTCGCCGCTGCGGGTGCTGGCGCGGCTCCATCTCGTGGCGGCCGGAAAGGAAGCGCCGGACGAGACCGTGGGGCGGCCCCGCCTGGCCGGTGAGCCGGTGGCCGAACCGCTCGTCGAACTGCCGCTGCCGGACGCCGAAGAGGTCGCCGGGCGGCTGGACGGCCTGTCGCGGCTCCTGCTCGCCGGTACCGAGGCGCCGGCCCTGGTGGCCGCGGCGGTGGTGCACGGCGAGCTGCTCGCGCTGCGGCCGTTCGCCTCGCACAACGGGCTGGTCGCCCGGGCGGCGGAGCGGATCGTGCTGGTCGGCAGCGGGCTCGACCCGAAGGCGATCTGCCCCGCCGAGGTCGGGCACGCCGAACTGGGCCGCGCGGCCTATGTCGCCGCCCTGGAGGGCTATGTCTCCGGCACCCCGGAGGGCGTCGCGGCATGGATCGCACACTGCGGGCGCGCGGTGGAACTCGGCGTACGGGAGAGCACCGCGGTCTGCGAGGCGCTGCAGCGCGGTGCGGCATAAGGCCGCGAAAGTGACGGCGCGGTGAAGGTCCGGATGCTGTCCGGGAATTCCGGAAGCTTTGCTTCATTCGCCCGGACCGGCGCCTTGAACGGCCGCCCGAACAGGTGTGAACGGCGCCTGAACAGGGTTGCGGCGGTACCAATCGGTGGTACCGCCGCTGGCATGTCCGCCGGGTTACCAAGCGTGCTCGAATATGTGCCCATCAGGTCGGAATCTTCGTCCGGTTACCTGGTGCGGCTGGCCCGTAATCGACGGGTCGGCGTCGCGTGGGTGCCTGGCATTCATGCATCGGTCCGTGGGCCACTTGCTGCGTTATAGGTGTTCCTCTCGGATGTCCTTGGTCACGCGGGCCGTCAAGTCCTTTGTACTCCTCGTGCCGGGGAAGCGGAACCCTGGGCCACAGATCTTTACGTTTGGCTTCAAACGCGGGCATTACGGGCGGTGTCCCGCTTACGGCCAATACCGCCGAGGCGCACCTTTGTGGATTTCCGGCGGCTCGCGTACCAGACCAGCGTCGCGGTGGCCATGGCCGCGCCCACCGCTGCCATGGCGGCGAGGGCCGGGCGCGAGGGCAGTGCCGGCAGCCGCTGCTTGAGCGGGACCGGGCGGTTGAAGGAGAGCACCGGCCACCCCCGCGCCACCGCCTCGCGGCGCAGCGCCCGGTCCGGATTGACCGCGAAGGGGTACCCGACCGCCGAAAGCATCGGGACATCGGTCGCCGAATCGCTGTACGCATAGCAGCGTTCGAGGTCATATCCCTCGGACGCGGCGAGCTCCCGGACGGCCTCCGCCTTGGTCGGTCCGTACGCGTAATACTCCACCTCTCCGGTGAAGCGGCCGTCCGCCCCGACGACCATACGGGTGGCCACCACGCGGTCGGCGCCGAGGAGCTCGCCGATCGGTCCGACGACCTCGGCGCCCGATGTGGAGACGATGACGACATCCCGTCCGGCGGCGTGATGTTCCTCGATGAGCGAGGCCGCCTCGTCGTAAATGATCGGGTCGATCAGATCGTGCAGAGTCTCGGCGACGATCTCCCGCACCTGGGCCACATCCCAGCCGCGGCACAGCGAGGAGAGATATTCACGCATCCGCTCCATCTGATCGTGATCGGCGCCGCCGGCGAGGAACACGAACTGCGCGTACGCGGTGCGCAGGACGGCCCGCCGATTGATCAGGCCGCCTTGGTAGAACGACTTGCTGAAGGTCAGCGTGCTCGACTTTGCAATGACGGTCTTGTCCAAGTCGAAGAACGCGGCGGTACGGGGAGTCGAGTGAGGCACGGAGTGGTTTTCCACGGGGCGAGCATAGGCGCCCACCATTCGGCGTAAGGTGTGGCGCGTGGGTTTGCCTGAGAAGGCTCTCGGGTACACCATGGAAGTCACGGATCGTTCGCGACCGTGCTAACCCGGTCCGGCTCCTCCCCCCCCGAGCCGGCCGTGGGGACGACCCCCGCTCTCCCCCCCGGCGGGGGTCGTCGCATGTCCGGGCGCATGTCCCGCCGCCGGACGCCGGTCAATCGCTCTTCTCGCCCGCGCGGCACCGTCGTCGCGGGCGTTCCGTTTTGGTTACCCATGGTAGTCAACATGCTGCTCTGGGGAACCCTCCTCATGAGTTCCCGGGAGCTTCACGGACGAGCCCCGCACGGCCCTCTCTTCTGCCCCAGAAGGGGCCGCCCGTCGCTGGAATAGGTGACGGGGATATCCACAGTCGCGAAGTTGTCCACAGATTCGAATCAAGATCCACTCGGATTTCCCGATCGCTGCATCGTAAAAGTCCGCGTGCTCGCGGAGGAGCGAGCCAGGCAGCGACAGGGGGACGGAACATGGCGGCGACCACACGATCGGCGCGACCGGCACGGAGCGGCGAGAACCGCGGCGGACCACTGATCATCACCGAGGACGAGCGCCTCCTCGACGATCTGCTGCGGCTGTGCGCCGCGGCCGGCACTCTGCCCGAAGCGGCACCGGGCCTGCCGGCCCATACGGGCGCCTGGCGGGCAGCCCCCCTCGTGATCGTCGGGGACGACTGCGCACACCGCCTGCACGGCGCATCGCGTCGGCCGGGCGTCATCCTCATCGGGCCGGACACGGACGACCGTGAGCCCTGGTGCCAGGCCGTCGCCATCGGGGCCGAGCGGGTCCTCGCCCTCCCCGAGGGCGAACACTGGCTGGTCGACCGGATCGCCGACGCGGTCGAGGGCGTCGGGCCGCCGGCCCTGACCGTCGGCGTCATCGGCGGCCGCGGCGGCGCCGGGGCGAGCACCCTGGCCGGCGCGCTGGCCGTCACCGCCGCCCGTACGGGCCGGCGCACCCTGCTCGTCGATGCGGATCCGCTGGGCGGCGGCCTGGATGTCCTGCTGGGCGGTGAGAAGGAGAAGGGGCTCCGCTGGCCGGCTTTCACCGAATCGCGCGGCCGGGTGGCCTGCGCCGCCCTGGAGGAATCACTGCCCCGGCTGCACTCCCTGCGGGTGCTCAGCTGGGACCGGGGCTCCGATGTGGCCATCCCGCCGCCCGCCATGCGCGCGGTCATGGCCGCGGCCCGCCGGCGTGGCGGCGTCGTGGTGGTTGACCTGCCCCGCCAGGTCGACGAGGCGACGGCGGAGGCGCTGGCCCAGGTGGACGTGGGTCTGCTGCTCGTCCCCACGGAACTGCGCGCGGTCGCGGCGGCCCAACGGGCGGCCGTCGGCGTACAGCGGGTGCTCACGGACCTCCGCGTCGTGGCCCGTGCCGCCCCGGAACGGCATGGCCACGGCCTGCCCCCGGCCGATATCGCCCGCCTCATGGACCTGCCCCTGGCCGGTGAACTGCCCTGGGAGACCGGCCTGTCGGCGGATCTGTCGCGCGGTGTTCCACCGGGAGCGCGGATGCGGGGCCCGCTGGCGCGGTTCTGCATGGAGTTCTGGGCACGGGCCGGGGCGGGCGAGGGCCGTGAGGGGAGTGGGGAAGCGGAGGGAGCCGCTCACGGTACGGGCTCGGCGGTGGGTGAGGGCTCGGTGGCCGGTGCGGCCGGTGCGGCCGGTGCGGCCGGTGCGGCCGGTCGCCGGGCGGAAGGCCGGGACGGGGGCTGGTCATGACACAGGGAACGGGAACGACGCAGGCAATCGGAACGACACGGGGGACGGGCATGACGCGAGGGCTGGATGCGACACGACGGCCGGCTACGGCGCGGCGGCTGGATACGAGCCGAGGGCCGGGGCAGGACCTGTTGGACGTGGTGCGCCGAAGGCTGGCCGAGAGCGGGGCGGAGCCGACACCGGCCCGGATGGCGGTGGCGCTGCGCGAGGAAGGCCGACTGCTGGGGGATGCCGAAGTGCTGGGCGTGGTGGCCGCGTTGCGGTCCGAGATGGTGGGCAGTGGGCCGCTGGAGCCGCTGCTGGCCGCGCCGGATGTGACGGATGTGCTCGTCACCGCACCGGACGAGGTGTGGGTCGACCGCGGCGCTGGCCTGGAACGTACGGACGTCCGCTTCCGGGACGCGGCCGAAGTCCGCAGACTCGCCCAGCGGCTGGCGGCGGTGGCCGGCCGGCGGCTGGACGACGCCCGGCCGTGGGTGGACGCCCGGCTCCCCGACGGCACCCGGCTGCATGCCGTACTGCCGCCGGTCGCGGTCGCCGGGACCTGCCTGTCCTTACGGGTGCTGCGGCCGCGCGCCTTCGGCCTCGCCGAGCTGGTGGCGGCCGGGACGGTCCCGCCGGGCGGCGACCGGCTGCTCAAGGCGATCCTGGCGGCCCGGCTGTCGTTCGTGATCAGCGGCGGCACGGGCGCGGGCAAGACCACTCTCCTCAGCACACTGCTCGGCCTGGTCGGCCCGGCCGAGCGGATCGTGCTCGCCGAGGACTCCGCGGAGCTGCGGCCGGACCACCCCCATGTCGTCCGACTGGAGACCCGCCCCGCCAACCAGGAGGGCGTCGGCCGGGTGACGCTACGGGATCTCGTACGGCAGGCGCTGCGGATGCGCCCGGACCGGCTGGTGGTCGGCGAGGTACGCGGCGCCGAGGTCACGGATCTGCTGGCCGCGCTCAATACGGGCCATGAGGGCGGCTGCGGCACGGTCCATGCCAACGCCGCATGCGATGTCCCCGCCCGTCTGGAGGCGCTCGGATCGGCCGCGGGCCTGGACCGTGCCGCGCTGCACAGCCAGTTGGCGGCCGCACTGTCGGTGGTGCTGCATGTCGTACGCAACCGGGCCGGTCGGCGCCGGATCGCCGAGCTCCATGTGCTGGAGCGGGACCGGGACGGCTTCGTGGTGACCGTTCCGGCCGCGGTCTGGAGCCCGGTCGGATTCCAAGAGGGGCGCGGCTGGGGGCGGTTGAGGCAACTATGCGAGCGGGGCGGGGGTGAGCTGCGGTGAGCGGGGCCGGGCTGGCGCTGTCGGCCGCGGTGTTCTGCGCGGGGGCCGCGGTCCGGCTGGCGGCCGCTGGGCGGGGCGAGACGCGGCGCCGAGCCCGGGCGCTCCTCGGGGGCGGCGGTGGTGAGCACCGGCCGGAGGGGTGGCGGGAGCGGCTGCCGGGCGAGGGGGCGCGGAAGCGGTGGTCGCGTCGGGCGGCCGAAGAGGGAGCCGTATCGCGAAGGATCCCAGGCGGGCCAGGCGGGCCAGGCGGCCTCGGGCGAGAGGTCTGGTGCCTGCCGGCGGGGCTGGTGCTGGGGGTGCTGGGCGAGTCCGTGCTGCCGTTGCTCGCCTCACCGGTGGCCGGGTACGTCGTGCGGCGTCGGCTGGCCGACCGTGCGGCGGAGCGGGCCCGGGACCGGCGGACCGCGGCGGTGATCAGGCTCTGCGCGGCAGTGGCGGGCGAGCTGCGGGCCGGCCGGCAGCCGGCCCAGGCCCTGCTCGCCACAGGGGCACCGGATCTCGGAACGGCGGGCGTGGCGCTGATGGCGGCCGCGCGCTACGGAGGAGACGTTCCCGGGGCGCTGCGTGCCGCGGCACGGCTGCCAGGCGCCGCGGGCCTGACCGGGGTGGCGGCGTGCTGGCAGGTGGCGGTCGAGGGCGGCGCGGGACTCGCCTCCGGGCTGGAACGGATCGCGGCCGGCCTCCGTGCCCGGCGAGACCAACGCGAAGACCTCAAAGCCCAGTTGGCGGGCCCGAGGGCCACCGCGCTGATGCTCGCGCTGCTTCCGGCGGGCGGACTCCTGATGGGCGGCGCACTGGGTGCTGCCCCGCTGCGGGTTCTGCTGCACACGCCGGTCGGCTGGGTCTGTTTGGTGACCGGTGGGCTCCTGGAGTGGGGCGGGATGGTCTGGACGGCCCGGATCGTCGCGCAAGCGGAAGGCGCGGAAGGCGCGGAAGGTACAGAGGGAGCGGGAGCGGCATGAGTGGGGAAGTTGTCCACAGGGTGGGGATGGCGCTCGCCGCCCTGTTGGCGGTGGTGTGGGCCCTGGCGCTGGTACGGGAGCGGTACCGCGAGCGGACCGTACGGCGACGGGTGCCGGCGGTATGCGGCACCGGTGCCGGACGGGCTGTTGGCGGACGGGGCGGTCGTGGCCGGAACGGTCATGAGCGGAACGGTCGTGGACAGGGCGGCGGCGGGCCACAGGCCTGGGCTCTGCCCCTGGCGGCAGCCGGTTTCGCGACCATCCTCGTCGGTGGGGTGCCCGGTGTCCTCGCGGGACTCGCCGCGGGCCTCGGTGCGTACCGCTGGCTGCGTCACCAACAGCGTACGGAGGCAGCGCGGTTGACGGCCGGGCGGATACGCACGGAACTGGCGCCGGCCGGCGACCTGCTGGCGGCATGCCTCGCCGCGGGGGCCGGTCCACGGGAGGCCGCCGAGGCGGTGGGCCGCGCACTCGACGGCCCGGTCGCAGAACGGCTTCGCCAGGTGGCGGCGGAGCTCCGGCTGGGCGGCGATCCAGCCGTCGTATGGCCGCAACTGGCCGCCCTCCCCGGGGCCGAGGGGCTGGCCCGCTGTATGGAGCGCGCCGCGACAGCCGGGGTTCCGGCCGTCGATCCGGTCTCCCGCGTCGCAGCCGAACTCCGGGCTGAGCAGGCCAGAACGGTGGCCGCACGGGCCCGGCGGGCCGGGGTGCTGGTCACCCTCCCGCTGACGGTGTGCTTTCTGCCGGCCTTCCTGGTGCTCGGGCTGGTCCCGGTGCTGATCGGCCTGGCCGGCGCCCTGATGGGACGTGGCTGATCCGCGTAACTCATCCGCGTAACTGATCCGACGTAACTGATCTGTGGACGAAGCGTGTGCCAAGCCGGTGAAGGGCCGGCGGAACGGAGGACGAGATGGCGAGGAACGAGATGACGAGGAACGAGACGACGAGGGGCGAGATGACGAGGAATCAGATGAGTGAAATGAACGAGATGAACGTGAGGGCTGGGAACGGCATGACAAAGGCCGGAGAGGCGAGCGCGGGAATGGCCGGCGCGGTGATGGCCAACGCGGGGATGACGGGCACCGGAATGTGCGCACGGTACCGACGGTGGTGGACGAGGCTGCGCCGGGCGACGGCCGACGACCGGGGGATGGCGACGGCGGAGTACGCCATGGTGACGCTCGCGGCATGCGCACTGGCCCTGGTGCTGTACAAGCTCGTGACGAGCCCGGTGGTCAAGGAGATGCTGCAGTCGCTGCTCGAGCGGGCGCTCCATGCCCAGGTCTGACAGCAAGGGCAAGGGCAGGGACAGCGGCGAGGGCATGGGCGAGGGCCTGGGCAACGGCGAGGGCGGCGTCGGCCCATGCGCCCGAGGCATCCCGCGGGCCGCACGTGACGCCGGATCTGTGACGGCGGAGACGGCCATGGTCATGCCCGTAGTGCTGGTGGTCGTCGCGGCGCTCATCTGGGGGCTGATGGCGATCTGTGCCCGTATCGAGTGCGTGGACGCGGCACGGGCCGGGGCGCGGGCGGCGGCGCGGTCGGAAGCCCGGACGGCGGTGATCGCCGCGGCGCGAGGGGTGGCTCCACGGGACGCACGGATCGTGCTGGACCGGGAGGGCGATCTGGTGCGGGTACGAGTCGAGGCCGAGTTGCCCGGTGCGGGACGGCTGACGCTCCGGGTCCGAGGGGAGGCGGTGGCTCTTGCGGAGGACACGGTACGGGGATGACGGCTCGGCGACGCTCTGTACGGTCTTCGCCGCCGCGGCACTGTGCGCGGTCTTCCTGGCCCTGGTCGCCGTGGGTCAGTCCGTCACCGCACGCCACCGGGCGGGCGGGGCCGCGGACCTGGCCGCACTGGCCGCGGCGGACCGTGCGGTGCAGGGCCCAGTCCGCGCGTGCGCGGTGGCCCGCCGGGTGGCGGTGGGACAGCACACCCGCCTGGTGCGGTGCACGGTGACCGGTGCCGTCGCGGATGTTTCGGTCGAGGCGGGCGGCCGTCCGTACGTGGCGCGCGTCAGGGCGCGGGCGGGCCCGCCCGGCACCCCCATCTCCATCCCCATCCCCATCCCCACCTTGCGGCCGGCCATCGGGCCGCGTACCCCGTTAGGCATCCGGGGCGGCCGGAGCTCCCTCCGGGCACCCCGCCGCCCCGGGGACCCCCCGGAGGAGTTCGGCCAGCAAGCGGATGGCGCCCCGCTTGTGCAGCGGGTCATTGCCGTTGCCGCACTTGGGGGACTGGATGCAGGAGGGACACCCCGCCTCGCACTCACAGGAGGCGATGGCGTCGCGGGTGGCGGTGAGCCAGTCGGCGGCCGTATGGAAGGCCCGCTCGGCGAAGCCCGCGCCGCCCGGATGGCCGTCGTAGACGAAAACGGTCGGCAGCAGGGTGTCCGGATGGAGCGGGACCGAGACGCCTCCGATGTCCCAGCGGTCGCAGGTGGCGAAGAGCGGCAGCATGCCGATGGAGGCGTGCTCCGCGGCGTGCAGCGCACCGCCCAGCTGCTGCGGGCCGACCCGGGCCGCGTCGAGCTGGTCCTCGGTGACCGTCCACCACACCGCGCGGGTGCGCAGCGTACGGGGCGGCAGATCGAGCTTGGTCTCGCCCAGGACCTCGCCGGTGATGAGTTTGCGGCGCAGGAAGGAGACGACCTGATTGGTGACCTCGACGGAGCCGAAGCAGAGCCGGGCATCGCCCCAGGGGATCGCGGTGTCGGTCTCCAGGATGGAGATGGCGGTGGTGTCCCGGGCGGTCGTGGAGTACGGCGGACTGGCCTCCTCGACGAGGGCGACATCGTCCTCCAGATCAAGGTGCTGGACGACATACGTGCGCCCCTGGTGGAGGTGGACCGCGCCGTCGTGGACGGTGGTGTGCGCGGCCGCGGCGTCCACCGTGCCCAGCAGCCGCCCGGTGCCGGCCTCCACGACCTGCACGGGGGAGCCGCCCTGGCCACGGATATCGGTGAGGTCGGCGGCCCGCTCACGGCGCGTCCAGTGCCAGGCCCTGGCGCGTCGGCGCAGCAGACCGGTCGTCTCCAGCTGCGGCATCAGTCCGGCGCTCGCCGGCCCGAAGAGCGGGAAGTCGGCCTCGGTGAGGGGAAGTTCAGCGGCGGCGGCACACAGGTGCGGGGCGAGGACATAGGGATTGTCGGGGTCGAGCACCGTCGACTCGACGGGCTGGTCGAAGAGGGCCTCGGGATGGTGGACGAGGTAGGTGTCCAGCGGGTCGTCGCGGGCCACCAGCACGGCGAGCGCGCCCTGCCCGGAGCGGCCCGCACGGCCGGCCTGCTGCCACAGGGACGCGCGGGTCCCCGGATAGCCCGCCATGACCACGGCGTCGAGGCCGGAGACGTCCACCCCCAGCTCCAGCGCGGTGGTGGCGGCCAGGCCGAGCAGATCACCGCTGTGCAGGGCGCGTTCCAGGGCGCGGCGTTCCTCGGGGAGGTATCCGCCGCGGTACGCGGCGACCCGGCCGGGAAGCGAACGGTCGACCTCCGCCAGCCGCTCCTGCGCGATCAGGGCGATCAGCTCGGCGCCGCGCCGGGAACGGACGAAGGCGACGGTGCGGACCCCCTGGACGGCGAGGTCGGTGAGCAGATCGGCGCTCTCCGCGGTGGCGGTACGGCGGACCGGGGCGCCCCGCTCACCGTGGAGTTCGGTCAGTGGCGGCTCCCACAGGGCGAAGACCAACTCGCCGCGCGGCGAGGTGTCCTCCGTGATCTCCGCCACGGGCAGTCCGATGAGCCGGGCCGCGGCCCGGGCCGGCTCCGCGGCCGTGGCGGAGGCCAGCAGAAAGACCGGCTCGGAGCCGTACCGCGCGCAGATCCGGCGCAGTCGCCGGACGACCTGGGCGACGTGGGAGCCGAAGACCCCGCGGTAGGTGTGGCACTCGTCGATCACGACGTAGCGGAGCGCCCGCAGGAAGGAGGACCAGCGGGGGTGCGACGGCAGGATGCCGCGGTGCAGCATGTCGGGGTTGGTCAGGACGTAGTTGGCGTACTGCCGGACCCACTCGCGCTCCTCGACGGGGGTGTCACCGTCGTACACCGCGGGCCGGATCGCCGTGCCCAGCGGGGCGGCCAGCTCACGTACGGCGCGCCGCTGGTCGGCCGCCAACGCCTTCGTGGGGGCCAGGTACAGAGCCGTGGCCCCCCGTCCGTTGGGCGCCTCGGAGCCGTCCAGGAGCGTGGAGAGGACCGGCGCGAGGTATGCCAGCGACTTGCCCGAGGCGGTGCCGGTGGCGACGACCACCGACTCGCCGCGCAGCGCGTGTTCGGACGTCCGTGCCTGGTGGGTCCAGGGACGGTCGATTCCGGTCGAACGGATGGCGTCGATCACTTCCGGGCGGATACGTTCCGGCCAGGCGGCATGGCTGCCGATGCGCGGGGGCAAGTGCTCCGTATGAGTGATGCGCGCAGCGCGGGTCGCGCCCCGGGCGAGACGTTCGAGAATCATGCCTGGGGCAGGGCGCGCGCCCGCATCCGGCGGGAGTCGATTGGAGGCCATCGGCACCGAGTGTGTCACCGGAGTGACGGACAATGCTCAAAGGGCGTCGTGCACGCCTGCCGGTAAGTGATTGAATGCCATGGCGGCTGCCAGATCCGCCCCTACCTTCGGTGGGGAGGCCCCAGGGGGGCGACCGCTCGATAGCAAGGTGCTGGAGGATCCGTGGACCTGTCCCTGTCGACCCGGACCGTCGGCGACCGTACGGTCGTCGAGGTCGGTGGCGAGATTGATGTATACACCGCGCCCAAGCTGCGGGAGCAGCTGGTCGAGCTTGTGAACGACGGAAGCTACCACCTCGTGGTGGACATGGAACGTGTCGACTTCCTGGACTCCACCGGGCTCGGCGTGCTGGTCGGCGGGCTCAAGCGGGTGCGTGCCCATGAGGGCTCGCTGCGCCTGGTCTGCAACCAGGAGCGCATTCTCAAGATCTTCCGTATCACCGGTCTGACCAAGGTGTTCCCGATTCACACCTCGGTCGACGAAGCCGTCAACGCCACTGACTGACGGCTTACCGGTCCCCCGCGCCGTCGGTGCGGGGGAGGAAGCAGTGGGGGGTCCCGGACGGGTGTCCGGCCCCCTACGTCGCACGCCCGCATATCGAGGGGGATGGCATGGCCACCGTCGAACTGCGCTTCAGCGCCCTTCCCGAACACGTCCGCACCGCGCGACTGGTCGCGGCCGCCGTGGCACGGCGCGCGGGGGTGGACGAGGCCGTGCTGGACGAGGTGCGGCTCGCCGTGGGCGAGGCCTGCAGCCGGGCCGTAGGGCTGCACGAGAGCCATGACATCGCGGACCCGGTACGGGTCGTGCTGATCGAGGACGAGAAGAAGTTCTCGATCGAGGTGGGCGACGGGGTGCCCGGCGGCTCCGGTACGGCCGGTGCGCGCGGCGCCGCCGAGACCGACGAGGGTCCGGCGGAGGGCGAGCCCGAGGGCGAGGACGAGATGGGCCTCGCGGTCATCAGTGGACTGGTCGACGACGTCGAGGTGACGTCCGACGAGGCGGGCGGGATGATCCGCATGACCTGGCCGACGACAACGGCCGTGGTCGTCCCCTAGACGAGTCTTTCCAAATGCCTGCGGGCATAAGGCGAGGGTGGTCAAGATCCGTTTGTGACGACGAACATACCCACCCTCGTGACCGCACTGTACGTGAAGATCGACGATGACTGGGCTGGGGTTGCCAGGCTTCCGGGCAGGCCGCCGAAGCTGAGCTACTCGGAGTTGCTGTGCCTGGCCGTGATGCAGGCCCTTCTCGGCTTCCACAGTGAGGCACGCTGGCTGCGGCATGTGCGGGTGCACTATCGGGGAATGTTTCCGTACATCCCGCAGGACGCCGGTTACAACAAGCGTTTGCGGGCTGCGGCGCCGCAGGTCAAGCGCCTGATCCGGGTTCTGGGCAAGGACACCGACTTCTGGCACGACACCGTGTGGCTGTGCGACTCCACGCCGGTGCCCTGCGGCACATCACGCCCCACCGTCAAGCGTTCCGAGGTAGCAGGCTGGGCCGGCTACGGCTACTGCGCGTCCCACTCACGCTTCTACTGGGGACTGCGCCTGTTCCTGGTGTGCACCCCATCAGGCATGCCGCTGATGTGGGCACTGGCCAGCCCAAAGCTTGGTGAACTCGAGGTGCTGGCGGCGATGCTGGAGGTCGACGCCCCACTCGTGCGCGAACGCCCCGGCCTGCTGCTGATCACGGACAAGGGCTTCGCGTCCAAGCCCTTCGAGCAGTCCCTGTCCGAACAGGGCATCACGCTGCTGCGGCCCTCGACGAAACGCGAGGCCACCCGCCCCGCAGAGCTGATGCTCAAGAAGGTCCGCCAGCTCATCGAGTCGGTCAACGACACCCTCAAAGGCCAGCTCGACCTGGAACAACACGGCGGACGTACCCGCGAAGGCGTCGCCATACGCATCGCCCAACGCATCCTCGCACTGACCGCTGCGATCTGGCACAACTTCCGCACCAGCCAGGCGGTCAGCCGCTCACTGACCGCCTACGATCACTGACCGCATTCGGAAAGACTCGTCTAGGGGACGGTCGAACACTTCCCCTAGGGGACGTCGGCGCCCCTTGTAGGCCGCAACAAGGCGGGCTGGGGGCGTTATTCCCGTGGCGTACGCACCGTATGGGCGGCGACGTACGCACCTATGAGCACCGTATGAGCGGCGACCGACGTACGCGCCTATGAGCGGCGAATCGTCCGGCCGAGACGTACGGGCTGGCGGGTGCGGGCTCGGGGGCTCGTGGCCGTGTTTGAAGGCTGCTGGGGCTGATGTGGTGTGGCGGTGTCCTGTGGTGGTTCGGGTTCTGGTGCTGGGCCAGGTGGTGTGATCCGGACGAGGTCTGACGGCCCGTCGTGGGGTGTCGGGGGGAGTGGGTGGGGCGGCGTGGGGTGGGGGTGTGGGCGCGGGCGGGGCTGAGGGGGCTCCGGTGTTACCCGTGCTTCAGGTGGCGTGCGTCCCGGGATCGAGCCGTTGAGCAGCAGCGATCAGTGGGCGGCAATTGACGATCAGTATGACAGGTAGATCATCGTGGCGCGGTCAGTGAATTCCGCGCTTTCCTTCGTCCGGGCGAATTCGGTGCGGCGTCAGCCTTTTGATCTTCGCCGCTACCGGCGAATTCCCTTTGACGCGCCCTGTTTTGATCAACGGGGGCTCCCTACAATCCCGTCCACATCTAGCTCAGGACGCCTGAGCGTGCTTCCGCGCGCCCATGTGCCAAACGTCAAGGAGGACGAATGGCGGGGCCTTACACCCCTCAGATGCTTGACACCCCCTCTCTTCTGGCCGGGCCCTCGCTGACGGCGGGCAACCGCGGCATCGTGCTGGTGATCGCCGTGGTCGCCCTGGCGGCGCTGGCTGTCGCGGCAGTGCTGGTCCGCCAGGTGCTCTCGGCCGGCGAGGGAACCGACAGTATGAAGAAGATCGCGGCGGCCGTGCAGGAAGGCGCGAATGCCTACCTGGCCCGGCAGTTGCGGACCCTCGGGGTATTCGCCGTCGTGGTGTTCTTCCTGCTCATGCTGCTGCCCGCGGACAATTGGACGCAGCGCGCCGGACGCAGCGCCTTCTTCCTGGTCGGTGCCGGATTCTCGGCGGCCACCGGCTATATCGGCATGTGGCTCGCGGTGCGCAGCAATGTGCGGGTCGCGGCGGCTGCCCGGGAGGCCACACCGGATGAGGGGGACAACCGGGAAAGGGATCTTACGGCGGTCGCGCACAAAGCGATGAAGATCGCATTCCGTACCGGTGGTGTGGTCGGCATGTTCACCGTCGGCCTGGGCCTGCTCGGCGCGTCGTGCGTGGTGCTGGTGTACGCGGTCGATGCCCCCAAGGTGTTGGAGGGCTTCGGCCTCGGCGCCGCGCTGATCGCCATGTTCATGAGGGTCGGCGGCGGCATCTTCACCAAGGCCGCGGACGTCGGCGCCGACCTCGTCGGCAAGGTCGAGCAGGGCATCCCCGAGGACGACCCGCGCAACGCCGCGACCATCGCGGACAACGTGGGTGACAACGTCGGCGACTGCGCCGGTATGGCGGCCGACCTGTTCGAGTCGTACGCGGTGACCCTGGTCGCCGCCCTCATCCTGGGCACGGCGGCGTTCGGCGACGCCGGGCTCGCCTTCCCGCTGCTGGTGCCGGCGATCGGCGTGCTCACCGCGATGATCGGCATCTTCGTCGTGGCGCCCCGGCGCCGCGACCGCAGCGGAATGACGGCCATCAACCGCGGCTTCTTCATCTCCGCGGCCATCTCGCTGGCCCTGGTGGCCGCCGCGGTCTACACCTACCTGCCGTCCAGCTACCGCGACCTGACCGGCGTCACCGATGCGGCCCTCCTGTCCCGCAGCGGCGACCCGCGGATGCTGGCGCTGGTGGCGGTCGCCATCGGCATCGTGCTCGCCGCCCTGATCCAGCAGCTGACCGGCTACTTCACCGAGACCAACCGGCGGCCTGTACGGGACATCGGGAAGACCTCGCTGACCGGGCCGGCCACCGTCGTCCTCTCCGGTATCTCGGTCGGCCTGGAGTCCGCCGTCTACTCGGCGGTGCTGATCGGCCTCGGGGTCTACGGGGCGTTCCTGCTGGGCGGCGCCTCCATCACGCTGGCGCTGTTCGCGGTGGCGCTGGCCGGCACCGGCCTGCTGACCACCGTCGGCGTGATCGTGGCGATGGACACATTCGGTCCCGTCTCCGACAACGCGCAGGGCATCGCCGAGATGTCGGGTGATGTCACGGGCGACGGCGCGAAGGTGCTGACCGATCTGGACGCCGTCGGCAACACGACGAAGGCCATCACCAAGGGTATCGCCATCGCCACCGCCGTCCTGGCCGCGTCCGCGCTCTTCGGCTCCTACCGGGACGCGATCGCCACCGCCGTACGGGAAGTCGGCAGCGCCGCCAGCGGGATGGGGCTCAGCCTGGACATCTCGCAGCCCAACAACCTGGTCGGACTCGTCCTCGGCGCCTCGGTCGTCTTCCTGTTCTCCGGGCTGGCGATCAACGCGGTGTCGCGGTCGGCCGGTTCGGTGGTCTTCGAGGTACGCCGGCAGTTCCGCGACAGGCCCGGGATCATGGACTACACCGAGAAGCCGGAGTACGGGCGGGTCGTCGACATCTGCACCAAGGACGCGCTGCGCGAACTGGCCACCCCCGGGCTGCTGGCGGTCCTCACCCCGATCGCGGTGGGCTTCCTGCTCGGCGTCGGCGCGCTCGGCTCGTTCCTGGCCGGCGCGATCGGCACCGGCACGCTGATGGCCGTCTTCCTCGCCAACTCCGGTGGCGCCTGGGACAACGCCAAGAAGCTGGTCGAGGACGGCCACCACGGCGGCAAGGGCAGTGAGGCGCACGCCGCGACCGTCATCGGCGACACCGTCGGCGACCCGTTCAAGGACACCGCGGGCCCCGCGATCAACCCGCTGCTGAAGGTCATGAACCTGGTGGCGCTGCTGATCGCCCCCGCCGTGGTCAAGTTCTCGTACGGCGAGGACAAGAGTCTGGGCGTACGGATCGGGGTCGCGGTGCTGGCGCTCGCCGTCATCGTCGGCGCGGTGTACGCGTCCAAGCGGCGCGGTATCGCCGTGGGTGACGAAGGCAACTCCGAGGAGAAGGAGAACATCGCCAAGTCGGCCGAGACCGCGGTGGCGTCCTGACCGGACCGGATGGCCGCCGACCGGCTACCGGAAGGCAGAGCGGAACGCTCAACTGGGCGGGTGGAAGCCGTCGTTCATGCAGACTCATGGACGCCGGCCACCCGCCCTCCGCGTGCCCGCGCGGTCGTACGGCCTCGGGCCCGCCCTTGATGCAAATGGCTGCAATGAGGGGCGGACGGGATGCCCGACCCCGGGGCCGGGCCCTTCGAACGTGTATGTTCCGGGGCCGAGAGCCATGGAAGGGACCAATCCGGTGAACAAGAAGCTTCCGGTGAACAAGAAGCTTGTGGCTGCACTGTCGGGCGGTGCCGCACTGTTGCTCGCGCTGACCGGCTGCGGCGAGGACGAGGGCAAGAAGCTCGACGACTGGGCGAAGTCGTTCTGCGACCCCGCGCAGACGCAGTTCAAGAAGATCCAGGACGCCAACGCCGCCATGCAGACGGCGGACAGCGGCAACACCGACTCCAAGAAGGTCCAGGAGACAGACTCGGCGGCCTTCCAGAAGATCTCCGACGCCTACGCCGCGCTCGCCAAGAACCTGGACAAGGCCGGGGGGCCGCCCACCGACAACGGCGAGCAGGCCCAGAAGGACGCGGTCAAGGAGCTCAACTCGCTGTCCAAGGGCTACGCGGACCTCAAGACGCAGGTCAACGGCCTCGACGTCAAGGACAAGCTCAAGTTCGCGGACGGCCTGCGGAACCTGTCCAAGGGCATCAACAAGCTCAACAAGCAGAGCGAGGCGGCCTTCAAGAAGCTGGAGGCCGGGGACGTCGGCGTGGCGATGGCCAAGCAGACGGGCTGTCAGAGCCAGGGCGCCTCCGGTGCGCCGAAGGCCACGCCCAAGAAGTCGTAGGCAGTCTGAGGAAGCAGTAGGAAGCAGTGGGAAGCAGTAGGAAGTCGTAGGCGGGGCGGCGGCCGGGAGCGCGCACCGCACCGGCACCGGCTGCTCAGGACGGCCCGGCGACGCGCCCGAGATGAGGCGTGGCGCCGGGCCGTCGCCGATTGTCAGTGGCAGGACCGACAATGGGGGATGTGAGTACGCACCTCCCCACCGCAGATGTCCAGGACCCCGAGAGCCACGACCGAACCGCCCGGCTGCGTGCGGCGTTGCTGGCCGCCGCCTTCACCGCCGACGGGCTGCTGGACCTGCTCGGCGCGTCGGCGTACGCCGCGCTGGCTCGCAGCGAGACCGTCCCCGCGCTGCGGGCGACCCGCGGCGACAGTCCGCTGGAGACGCTGGTGCGGCTGTTCCTGCTACAGCGCCCGGTGGAGCTGCGGCGGGCGCGGACGGCCCTGCCGGTCGCGGAGTGCCTCGCCGACGGCTGGCTGGTGCAGGACGGGGACGAGGTCCGCGCCACGGTGGACGTACGCCCGTACGGCGGGCCCGAGGGGCAGGACTGGTGGATCGTCTCCGACCTGGGCTGCGCGGTCGGCGGCGCGGGCGGTATCCGGGGCGTCGGGGACGTGGACCGCTCGGAGCTGGTGCTCGGCGTCGGCGGCGCGTCCACGACCCTCGCCGGGATCACGGTGCGCCGGCCGGTCACCAAAGCCCTCGACCTCGGTACGGGCTCCGGCATCCAGGCGCTGCACGCCGCCCAGCACGCGACCCGGGTCACCGGCACCGACCTCAACCCCCGAGCGCTGCGGATCGCCGCGCTGACGCTGGCGCTCTCCGGGGCGGGCACCGCGGATCTGCGGGAGGGTTCGCTGTTCGAGCCGGTCGCGGGCGAGACCTATGACCTCATTGTGTCCAACCCGCCGTTCGTGATCTCGCCCCGGCCCGCCGACGGGGCCCGGCTCACCTACCGCGACGGCGGCATGGGCGGTGACGACCTGTGCCGGACGCTGGTCCAGCAGTCGGCCGCGCACCTCAACGACGGCGGGTACTGCCAGCTGCTGGCCAACTGGCAGCACGTCGCGGGCGAGGAGTGGCACGAACGGCTGCGCTCCTGGGTGCCGCGCGGCTGCGACGCCTGGATCGTGCAGCGCGAGGTGCAGGACATCACCCAGTACGCCGAGCTGTGGTTGCGGGACGCCGGTGCCCACCGGGCCGGCGCGGAGGCGTACGCCGCGCAGTACGACGCCTGGCTCGACGAGTTCGAGGCACGGAAGACGAGGGCCGTCGGCTTCGGCTGGATCACCCTGCGCAAGTCCGGGTCCGACAGCCCGTCCGTCACCGTCGAGGAGTGGCCGCATCCGGTCGAACAGCCGCTGGGGGAGGTGGTGGTGCGCCACTTCGAGCGGCGGGACTATCTGCGGGCCACGGACGACGCCGCGCTGCTGGCCGGCCACTTCCGGCTCGCCGACGAGGTGGTGCAGGAGCAGGTCGGGCTGCCCGGGGCGGAGGACCCCGAGCATGTGGTGCTGCGTCAGAACCGCGGAATGCGGCGGGCGACGAAGGTGGACACGGTCGGTGCGGGTTTCGCCGGGGTGTGCGACGGCTCGCTGCCGGCCGGCCGGATCCTGGACGCCATCGCCCAGCTCGTCGGCGAGGACCCGGTCCTGCTGCGGGACCGTACGCCGGCCTCGATCCGGACGCTGGTCGAGCAGGGGTTCCTGGAGCCGGTGGCGGCCGGGGGCCCGGGGGCGGGGGTGGGAGTGGGGGACTGACGGGGGAGGGCTGAGCGTTCATCCGGCGTTCGCCGGGATGCCGTCCCGGGGTGCCACGCTGCCCGTATGGAGAGTGGACCCGAGGTGTTCGCCGGGCTGGTGTTCGCGCTGTTCGGTGCCGTACTGCTGGTGTGGACGGGCATCTGCGTACGGACCGGCGCACCGGTCGCCGACGGCGTGAGCCGGCCGGCCGCCACCGGGGCGGCGCTGCTCGCCGGGGTGGTCTTCCTGGCCACGGGGTGCGGGCTGCTGGTGGCGCTGTAGTCCTTACGAGAGGCCTGGCGTCCATGAGAGCCCTGACGTCTATGAGAGCCCTGGCCCCGCGAAAGCTCTGGCCCTGCGAAAGCCTTGGCCCTGCGCGCGCCCTGGCCCTGGCCCTGGTCCGGCCGAAGCTCTCGCGAGAGCGCACCGCCACGCCCGTACCGGCGCCCCTGTGGGGCACTTTCGGACGGTTCTGTAACAGCCGGCCGACAGTTGGCCGATAGGCGGCGGTGTGTGGAACGGCGGGAGGCTCCCGGTCATGTTCCTCGGTGAAGGTCACCAACGGCCCACACACCGTAAGGAATTCTCATGAACCGTGCACTTCGCTACGCCACCGTCGGCGCCATCGCCGTCTCCCTGCTCGCCGGAGGCTCGGCCGCAGCCTTCGCCGCACCGCAGGACGTCCACGCCGCCAAGCCGGTCGCGGCGGCCGCCAAGCCCGCCGCCGCCTCGCTGACCGCCAAGGCCAGCGCGACCACGGTCAAGGCCTGGCAGGAGTTCCGGATCACCGGCGTGGCCAAGGGCATCAAGGCGGGCACCAAGGTCGGCGTTCAGCAGAAGCAGGGCAAGAAGTGGGTTTCGCTGCCCGCGCAGGCGCCGGTCAACAAGAACGGCTCGTACTCGGTCCGGGTCAAGCTCGGCATCAAGGGTGTCAATGAGCTCCGGATAGCCTCCGGCGCGACGGTTTCGCCGGTGGTCAAGGTCACCGTCCGCTGATCGTGGGCGGACTGGTTGACGGACCGGTCCGCTGAGCGTCGGCTGACCGGCCCATAGCGACGACCGGCCCATAGCGACATCGGGATCGACGTCGCTATGGGCCGGTCGTCGCTATGGGCCGGTCGTCACCCGACGAGATTGCGGGCGATCATCCACACCGCGGCGATGCCGAGCACCACGGCGTTGCCGCGGGCCGTCAGGCCCGGCCGGTACCGGCGTCCGCGGAGCCCGGAGGCCAGCCAGCGCCCGGCGGCGTACGCCACGGCCGGCACGCCCAGCGTGAGCAGCACGGCGTTGTCGTGGAACGCCGCCACGACATCGCCGTGCATCAGGTCGTACGCCATCCGCGTCCCGCCGCACGCCGGGCACAGCAGCCCGGTGGCCCATCGGAACGGACACGGGAGCAACAGCTGCCCGGGCTGGTGTGGATTGGTGTGCCACAGGTAGACGGCGGCAGCCGCACCGATGCCGAGCGTTACCGATGCCTGGCGGATGGTGCGGTTCCGCACGGCCGGGCCAGTGGCGGTGCTCATGCGCTCAGCGACCTGGCGTAGTTCACCTGGTTGAGCACGAACATCACCTGCTCGCGCGACTGCACCGGGACCATCGTGGAGTGGTGCCGGCCACCGCTGACCACTGTGACCTGCACAAAGCCGGCCGTCACCCGCTCCTTCATGAGCAGGAAGAGCAGCCCCAGCAGACAGAAGAGGAAGAAGACGACGGCGAGCACGATGGCATGCGCCGGGATCTTCTCCTCCGTCCGCGACATGTCCGTCGCCGTCCATATGGCGCCCTTGAGCGGCATCGACCCGGCCGGCGTCACGATCGTGTCGCCGCTCACCGCGATATCGCCGAGCGACCACGTCACCCCGCCCGGGTGGAAGCCTGGCGTGTGGGGCCCCGAAGCGTGGGGCCCCGAAGCATGAGGACCCGAAGCGTGGGGACCCGGAGTGTAGGGACCTGGCGTGTGCGGGCCCGGCGGCTGCTCCGGTGGCGGTCCGGGGTACTGATGCGCCATGGGTGAGGTTCCCCCCCCGAGAGAGTGGCTGACGGCGGCGGCGCGCGGCGCGCCGGCGGTGAGCCGCGCACCGCCCATCCTGCCAGTCCGCCTGTCTGCTCATCTGCCGTATCGAGGTGGACGCAGCTGCCGCTGAGAGCCGTATCGAGGTGACCGCCACTCTGCTGTATTGAGGTGACCGCCATCGCGCACACGGACCGTTATGTATCGGCACTGTCCGGAACCGCCGGTGGCGTACGTAGGGGCCCGGAGCGGCGCCGCCGATGACCGGGGCGGACGCGGGAAACCCGTCCGAAACCCGTCGGCGCGCCATGATTCGCAGTGGATGTACAGCGGCTGTACGGCGGCCGCTCCTGGGCCCGTGGAAAGCGGCTGAGGCGGTCCGGGCGGCATGAAGGCATGTAGTCGGGTTACCGTTCGAGTGGCGTTGCGGGGTTTTTCCGTTTGACACGGGGGCGGGAGGTACCGTCACACTCCGCAGCGTCAAGCGTCACCGCAGTGCCTCCCCGGCGTCCGGCCGGGGGCATTCCCAGCGTCGACCGGAGAGAAGAGCGAAGTTGTCCCCGACCAGCGAAGCCACAGAGGGCGGCGGCCGCCGACTTGTCATCGTCGAGTCGCCCGCCAAGGCGAAGACGATCAAGGGCTACCTCGGCCCCGGCTATGTGGTCGAGGCCAGCGTGGGGCACATCCGCGACCTCCCCAACGGCGCCGCGGAGGTTCCGGCGAAGTACAAGGGGGAGCCCTGGGCCCGGCTCGGGGTGAACGTCGACGCCGACTTCCAGCCGATCTACGTGGTCAACAGCGACAAACGGGATCAGGTCAAGAAGCTCAAGGCGCTGCTGGCCGAGTCCGACGAGCTCTACCTCGCCACCGATGAGGACCGGGAGGGCGAGGCCATCGCCTGGCACCTCCAGGAGATCCTCAAGCCCAAGGTCCCGGTCAAGCGGATGGTCTTCCACGAGATCACCAAGGACGCGATCCGGGAGGCCGTCGCCCATCCGCGCGGTCTGAACCAGAAGCTGGTCGACGCCCAGGAGACCCGCCGGATCCTCGACCGCCTCTACGGCTACGAGGTCTCCCCGGTCCTGTGGAAGAAGGTCATGCCCCGGCTGTCGGCCGGCCGGGTGCAGTCCGTCGCGACCCGGCTCGTAGTCGAGCGGGAGCGCGAGCGCATCGCCTTCCGCTCCGCCGAGTACTGGGACCTGACCGGCACCTTTGCCACCGGGCGCGCCGGCGATGCCAGCGACCCGTCGACGCTGACCGCCCGCCTGAACACCGTCGACGGCCGCCGCGTCGCCCAGGGCCGCGACTTCGGCCCGAACGGGCAGCTGAAGAACAGCGACGTGCTCCACCTGGACGAGGCGAACGCCCGCGCGCTCGCCGCCGCCCTCGAGAACACCGACTTCTCGGTCCGCTCGGTCGAGTCCAAGCCGTACCGCCGCTCGCCGTACGCCCCGTTCCGTACGACCACCCTCCAGCAGGAGGCCAGCCGCAAGCTCGGCTTCGGCGCCAAGGCGACCATGCAGGTGGCGCAGAAGCTGTACGAGAACGGCTTCATCACCTATATGCGTACGGACTCCACCACGCTCTCGGACACCGCGATCGCCGCGGCCCGGGCGCAGGTGACCCATCTGTACGGTGCGAACTACCTGCCGGACAAGCCACGCACCTACGCAGGCAAGGTCAAGAACGCCCAGGAGGCGCACGAGGCGATCCGCCCCTCCGGCGACCGCTTCCGCACCCCGGCCGAGACCGGCCTGACCGGCGATCAGTTCCGGCTCTACGAGCTGATCTGGAAGCGGACCGTTGCCTCGCAGATGAAGGACGCGACCGGTAACTCCGTCACCGTCAAGATCGGCGGGCGGTCCGCCGACGGCCGGGACGCCGAGTTCACCGCGTCCGGCAAGACCATCACCTTCCACGGCTTCCTCAAGGCCTACGTGGAGGGCGCCGACGACCCCAACGCCGAGCTGGACGACCGCGAGCGCCGGCTGCCGCAGGTCGCCGAGGGCGACCCGCTGGCCGCGCGGGAGATCACCGCCGACGGCCACGCCACCAAGCCGCCCGCCCGCTACACCGAAGCCACGCTGGTCAAGGAGCTGGAAGAGCGCGAGATCGGCCGCCCGTCGACCTACGCGTCGATCATCGGCACCATCCTCGACCGCGGCTATGTCTTCAAGAAGGGCACCGCGCTCGTCCCCTCCTTCCTCTCCTTCGCGGTGGTCAACCTCCTGGAGAAGCACTTCGGCCGGCTGGTCGACTACAGCTTCACCGCCAAGATGGAGGACGACCTCGACCGCATCGCCCGTGGAGAGGCGCAGGCCGTGCCGTGGCTGCGGCGCTTCTACTTCGGCGAGGGCGAGGGCTCCGGCGGCGCCGCGGAGGCCGGCAACGGCGACGGCGACCACCTCGGCGGGCTCAAGGAGCTGGTCGAGGACCTCGGCGCGATCGACGCCCGCGAGATCTCGTCCTTCCCGGTCAGCGACGACATCAAGCTGCGGGTCGGCCGCTACGGCCCGTACGTCGAGCGCGGGGAGAAGGGCGAGGAGGGCCACCAGCGGGCCGACGTCCCGCAGGACCTGGCACCCGACGAGCTGACCGTGGAGTACGCGGAGGAGCTGCTGGCCAAGCCCAGCGGCGACTTCGTGCTGGGTGTCGACCCGGACAGCGGCAACGAGATCGTCGCCAAGGACGGCCGCTACGGCCCGTACGTCACCGAGATCCTGCCCGAGGGCACCCCGAAGACCGGCAAGAACGCGGTGAAGCCGCGCACGGCCTCGCTCTTCAAGTCGATGTCCCTGGACACCGTGACCCTGGCGGACGCGCTCAAGCTGATGTCGCTGCCGCGGGTCGTGGGCGCGGACCCCGAGGGCGTGGAGATCACCGCGCAGAACGGCCGCTACGGCCCGTACCTCAAGAAGGGCACCGACTCGCGCTCCCTGGAGAGCGAGGAGCAGCTCTTCACCATCACGCTGGACGAGGCGCTGGCGATCTACGCACAGCCCAAGCAGCGCGGGCGGGCCGCCGCCAAGCCGCCGCTGAAGGAGCTGGGCACGGACCCGGTCAGCGGCAAGCCGGTGGTGGTCAAGGACGGGCGGTTCGGCCCGTACGTCACCGACGGCGAGACCAACGCGACGCTGCGCCGGGACGACGACGTCGAGACGATCACCGCCGAGCGCGGCTACGAGCTTCTGGCGGAGAAGCGCGCCAAGGGGCCGGCGAAGAAGACGACCGCCAAGAAGGCACCGGCGAAGAAGGCGGCGGCGAAGAAGACCACCGCCAAGAAGACGACTGCCAAGAAGACCGCGGCGAAGAAGACCACCGCGAAGACCACCGCGGCGAAGAAGACGACCGCCAAGAAGGCCACGGCGAAGACTGCGGCGGCCAAGAAGACGGCGGCTTCGGCGACAGCGACGGCGACGGCGTCGGCCGAGGACTAGGCAGTACGGCCTGGGCGGCCGGGACAGGCGGGACGGGCGGGCTCGGCGGAACGTATCCGCCGAGCCCGCCCGTTCGCCTTTGATCCCGTCCGCTGATCCCATCCGCTCGCTTTTGAGTCCGCCCGCTGATCCCGTCCGCTCGCTTTTGATCCCGCCCGCTTGTTCGGGTGGACGCCCGAAGGCGCCCGCCGTCCCGATAGGCTGGCGAGATGACGCGAGCCGAGCAGCCAACGGTCGTGACCCCCACATCAGGCGCCCTGGCGGCGGATTCCCGCGAGCGCGCGATGCGAGCCCTGTTGCGCTTCCCCCCGCTGAAGCGACTGTGGAGCGCCCACGGTGTCGGGGCCATCGGCGATGCCCTGTCCATGCTCGTCCTGGTACTGCTCGCCCTCCAGGCGGCGCTGTACGTACCGCCGGGGGCCGAGGCCGTCCTCGGCGGTGGCTACCAGGGCGCCGCCTTCGCGGTCACCGCGGTCTTCGCGGCCCGGATGCTGGCGACGCTGCTCTTCGGGGCGGTTCTGCTGGGCCCGGTGTCCGCGCTGATCTCTCCCGCCGTTCGGCGCGCGGGCGGAGCCGTGTCCTCCGGTCCGCTGGACCGGCGCTGGACGATGATGGGCGCCGACGGGCTGCGGCTCGCGCTGCTGGTCGTCGCCCCCCTCTGGATCGACTGGACACCGGGCAGCGCGCTGGCCTGGGTGCTGGTCACGGTCTTCGTCACCGGCGTCGCCGAGCGCTTCTGGACCGTCTGCCGGGACAGCGCCGCGCCCGCACTGCTGCCCACGCCTCCTCCCGAGGGCGCCGCCGTGAGGCCGCTGCCCGACAACATGGACGCGCTGCGCCGCCTCTCCCTGCGCACCACCTTCGTGGCACTGCCGGTGGCGGCCGCCGCCCTGGTGGTCGTCACGCTCGTCAGCAAGCTGCTGGGCACCGGCGTCGAGTGGTTCGTCCGCCACGAAGCCGCCCTCGGCTCCTATGTGGCCGCCGGTCTGTTCGCCGCGTCCGTATCGATCCTCTACTTCATCGAGTTCCCCGGTACCGCCACGCCGCGGCCGCGCTCCCCTCTGGAGGGGCTGCGCCGGCCCAAGGCCCCGGCTGCCCCGGCCACCCAGGGGGAGCAGGGGCAGCAGGCGGGGCAGGCGGGGACGGACAAGGGCCGTACGGGCGCGGTTCCGCTGCTGGTGCTGGCCTGCGCGTCGGTCGCTGCCGGGATCGCCGCCGCCGTCGTCCTCGCCGTACTGCGCGCCTCCGATCTGGCCGGCGGACCGGCCACCTTCGCCCTGCTGGTGCTCGCGCTGACCGGCGGCACCGTCGTCGGCATCCGCGGTGCCCGCCGGGTGCTGCCCGCGCTCTCCCGGCGCCGGCTGCTCGCCCTCGCGGTGGCCGCGACCGGTGTGTCGCTGCTGGCCATGGGCCTGGTCCCGGACACCACGACGGTCCTGGTGCTGGCCCTGCTGGCCGGTGTGAGCGCCGGCACCGCCGCCCATACGGGGCACGTCCTGCTGGACCAGGAGTCCGAGGAGTTCCGCACCGCCCGTACGACCGAGCATCTGCACGCCGTCGTCCGGCTCACGGTCGCGCTGGCCGCCCTCGCCGCGCCGCTGCTGGCCGCCGTCATCGGCCCGCACCACCTCGGGGACGGCGCCTTCGCCGTCGCCTACGGGGGCGCGTCCTACACCCTGATGCTGGTCGGCGCCCTGCTGCTGCCGGTCGCCGCCTGGGTCCTGAGCAAGCTCGACGACCGGGCGGGCGTACCGCTGCGGCGCGATCTGCGCGAGGCACTGCACGGCGGCGGCGACCCGGACCAGGCGCCCGCCCCCACCGGCTTCTTCATCGCCCTGGAAGGCGGCGACGGCGCCGGCAAGTCCACCCAGGTCGAGGCGCTCGCCGAGTGGATCCGTGGCAAGGGCCACGAGGTCGTGGTGACCCGCGAGCCGGGCGCCACCGCCATCGGCAAGCGGCTGCGCTCGATCATCCTGGACGTCGCGACGACCGGGCTCTCGGACCGTGCCGAGGCGCTGATGTTCGCCGCCGACCGCGCCGAGCACGTCAACAGCGTCATCCGGCCCGCCCTGGAGCGCGGCGCGGTCGTCATCACCGACCGCTACATCGACTCTTCCGTCGCCTACCAGGGCGCCGGCCGCGACCTCGCGCCCACGGAGATCGCCCGGATCAACCGCTGGGCAACGGGTGGCCTGGTCCCGCATCTGACCGTGCTGCTCGACATCTCCCCGGAGACCGCCCGCGAGCGCTTCACCGAGGCCCCCGACCGGATGGAGTCCGAGCCCGCCGAATTCCACCAGCGGGTACGGGCCGGGTTCCTGACCCTGGCCGCCGCCGACCCGGCGCGCTACCTCGTCATCGACGCCGGCCAGGAGCCGGAGTCCGTCACCACCGTCGTACGCCACCGCCTCGACCAGGTGCTGCCGCTGTCCGAGGCCGAGCTCGAGGCGCAGGCCGAGGCCCGTAAGGCGGCCGAGGAAGAGGCCCGCCGCCGGGCCGAGGAGGAGGCCGCGCGCAAGGCCGAGGAGGAGCGCCTGGAGCGCGAGCGCGAGGCGCAGCTCGCCAAACTCCGCGCCGAGGAAGAGGAGCGCAAGAGGCAGGAGGCCGAGCAGGCCAAGGCGCTGGAGGCGGCCCGTCAGGCGGCCGAAGCCCGGCAGCGTGCCGAGGAGGCCCGGCAGGCGGCGGAGGCGGAGCGGCAGCGCCGCGAGGCCGAGGAACGGGCCCGCCAGGCCGAGCGGGAGCGGCTGCGCAAGGAGCACGAGGAGCAGGCCCGGCTGCGCAAGGAGGCCGAGGAGCGCCGGCTGGAGAAGCAGCGCAAGGCGGAGGAGGCCCTGCTGCGCGCCGAACAGGCACGGGTGGCGGCAGCCGAGGCGGCGGCCGCCGCGGAGGCCAGGGCGGAGGCCGAGGCGGCGAAGGCGGCTGAGGCCGCTGAGGCGCCGACGGCCGAGACGCCGGTGGCGGATCTGCGGAAGCGCTATGCGGAGGGCGGTGGCGCGGAGACCGACGGCGTGGAGAACGGTGGCGCGGAGACCGACGGCGTGGGGAACGGTGGCGCGGAGGGCGATGGTGCGGACGCCGGCGGCGTACGTGACGACGCGTCATCCGGCTCGCCCTCATCCGGCTCGCCCTCCGTATCCGGGGCCTCCGCATCCGGTTCCTCGACGTCCGCTGCCTCCGTATCAGCGGCCTCCGCATCCGGTGCGGCAGACGAGACGGCCGTGCTGCCTCCGGTGCGGGATCCGCGCCGGGCCTCCGGGGGCTCCGACGCGGAGGAGACCGCGGTGCTGCCGCCCGTACGGGCCGATGACCCCGCCGACCGGGTGCCGCCGTGGATGTTCCGCGAGGAGAACCCGAACGGCGCAGCGCCCGGGGCACCTGCCGCCGCCGATTCGGGCATCGAGCGCACCCGCGAACTCCCGCAGATCGACCCGGCGACCGGCCGGCCCGTCGAGAGCCCGCAGCCGCCGCAGCGCGGCCGCCGCCGACCCGATTGGGCGGAGGAGACCCCGCTCGACGATCTGCCGACGCTCGCCGATGAGCTGCTCGGCCCGCATCCGGACGAGGAAGCGGACGGCGGAGCCGGGGGTACCGGCGGCACTGAGGGTGGCAGCGGTACCAGGGGTACGAGCGGTACCGGCGGCACTGAGGGTGGCAGCGGTACCAGGGGTACGAGCGGCACCGGCGATGACGGCCGCCGTGGCGGCCGCGGACGCCGCCGTTAGCCGAAGGACCGCCCCATTCGGAGCCCTCGCCGAAGTCGTGTTCGGAGCTCTCGCCGAAGCGCCGTCCGGAGAGGGCTTCCGGCCCCTCCCCTCCCCGTCACACCGGCTGTGGCCGCAGCACAAACGCTGCGGCCACAGCCGTTTCCGCCTTCCACCAGCCTCCCGCTCCACCACCCCCTCACCGCCCCCTCACCGCCTCCTCCGCTCCCCTTCCCCTGCCTCCGGACGACCGCCCGCGAGTGGCCCGGCCCCCGGCTTCGGGATTCGTTTGTCAGTGGGTTGCACCACAATGGGTCAGGCGAGTCAGGACCAGCACGGAACAGACAGGAACGGCAGGCAGCGATGGCGGTATGGGACGACCTGGTCGGCCAGGACCGGGTGACGGCGCAGCTGGCCGCGGCCGCACGCGATGCGGACGCCCTGGTCACCGCCGAGCACGCCGCGCAGAAGGCGCGCCTCGGCGCGCAGCCAGGCCGGGGGTCGGTGCCGGATGCGGAGCCCGCGTCGGGTGCGGACCCGGCGCGAGAGGAGCAGGGGGAGGAACAGGGCCCTTCGGCCGGCCGCGGCGGCGCCTCCCAGATGACGCACGCCTGGCTGTTCACGGGCCCGCCCGGCTCCGGCCGCTCCACTGTGGCCCGCGCCTTCGCCGCCGCCCTCCAGTGCGTCAGCCCCGACCGCGCCCTCGGCGGTACGCCCGGCTGCGGCTTCTGCGACGGCTGCCATACGACCATGGTCGGCACCCACGCCGACGTCGAGATCGTCCGTACGGACCTGCTCTCCATCGGCGTCAAGGAGACCCGCGACCTGGTCCGCCGCTCCTCCCTCTCCCCGGCTGGCGGCCGCTGGCAGGTGATCGTCCTGGAGGACGCCGACCGCCTCACCGAGGGCGCCGGCAACGTCCTGCTCAAGGCAGTGGAGGAGCCAGCCCCCCGTACGGTCTGGCTGCTCTGCGCCCCCTCCATCGAGGACGTCCTCCCCACCATCCGCTCCCGCTGCCGCCACCTCAGCCTGCGGACGCCGCCGGTGGACGCGGTCGCCGACCTCCTCGTACGGCGGGACGGCATCGAGCCGGAGGCCGCGGCCCGCGCCGCCCGCGCCAGCCAGGGCCACATCGGCCGGGCCCGTCGCCTGGCCACCGACGAGCGCGCCCGCACCCGCCGCGCGGCGGTCCTCAAACTCCCGCTCCGCATCGACGACATCGGCGGCTGCCTCAAGGCCGCCCAAGAGCTCATCGATGCCGCGGGTGAGGACGCCAAGCAGGTCGCCGAGGAGGTCGACGCCAAGGAGACCGAGGAACTGCGCGCCGCACTCGGTGCCGCGGCCGGCACCGGCGGCCGACTGCCCCGTGGCACGGCGGGAGTGATGAAAGAGCTCCAGGACAAGCAGAAGCGCCGGGCGACCCGCACCCAGCGCGACAGCCTCGACCTGGCCCTGGTCGACCTCACCGGTTTCTACCGGGACGTCCTCGCCCTCCAGATGGGCGCCTCGGTGCCCCTCGCCAACGACGAGGTCCGCGACAGCGTCCAGCGCGTGGCCGCGGGCTCGACCCCCGAGCGCACCCTGCGCCGCATAGAGGCCGTGATCGCCTGCCGCGAGGCGCTCGACCGCAACGTCGCCCCCCTGCTGGCGGTGGAGGCCATGACCGCATCCCTCCGCGCCGCCTGACCCCCCTCGCCCCACAACCACCACCCACCCTCACCCCACTCCCCACCACCCACCGTCACCCCACTCCCCACCACCAACCGGCCTCACCCACCCATCAACCGCCCCGAAGCCCACCACCCCACCCAGAGACCGTCACTCAAGGTCGCAACCCCACTACCCTCCGCGCAAATCCACAACGACCCCACAAGAACCGCAAGCGCCCCCCACAACGAACCACAACGAACCACAACGCCCCGCAGGGAACGACAGAGCTCGACAGAGACCGAACAGGGATCGACAGGGATCGATAGGGATCGACACCAAGGGACCGCTCATGGCCACCAGCCGCCTGCTCCGCACCCCCGCCGCCGCCGTCCTCGCGGCCACCGCTCTGCTGATCTCCGGCTGCTCCTCGGGAAGTTCGACCCCCGACGCCGACGCGTCCCCGGGCCGTACGACCGAAGCCGGCGTCCAGCGCCCCGTCGAAGACGCCACCCTCCAGCCGCTTCCGGCCGCCGTGCCCGCCGACCTCCGGCCGTACTACGACCAGAAGCTCAGCTGGCGTCCCTGCGGTGTCGCCGGCTTCGAGTGCACCACGATGAAGGCCCCCCTGGACTACGCCGAGCCCAGCGCAGCCACCGACCTGAAGCTCGCGGTGGCCCGCAAGAAGGCCACCGGCCCGGGAAGCCGGCTCGGCTCCCTCATGGTGAATCCGGGCGGCCCCGGCGGTTCGGCGATCGACTACCTCCAGCAGTACGCGCCCCAGCCCGCCTCGGTCCGCGCCCGCTACGACATGGTGGCGATGGACCCACGTGGCGTGGCCCGCAGCGCACCGGTCACATGTCTCTCCGACAAGCAGATGGACCGCTACACCGAGACCGACCAGACCCCGGATACCCCGGCCGAGGTCGACAAGCTCACCGCCGCCTTCCGCTACTTCGCCAAGGGCTGCAAGGCCCGCTCCGGCAAGCTGCTCGCGCATGTCTCCACCATCGAGGCCGCCCGTGACATGGACGTCCTGCGCGCCGCCCTGGGCGACAAGAAGCTCACCTACGTAGGTGCCTCCTACGGCACCTACCTCGGCGCGACCTACGCCGGTCTCTTCCCGACCCGGGTCGGCCGCCTGGTCCTCGACGGTGCCATGAACCCGGACCTCGACTCCCGCACGGTCAACCGGGACCAGACCGCCGGTTTCAACACCGCCTTCACCGCGTTCGCCGAGGACTGCATCAAGCAGCGGAACTGCCCGCTCGGCCGCAAGAACGCCGAGGACGCCGGCCGGCAGCTCTCCGCCTTCTTCAAAAAACTGGACGCCCAACCGGTCGCGACGGGGGAGGAGCGCAAGCTCACCGAATCCCTCGCCATGACGGGCGTGATCGCCGCGATGTACGACCAGCGTGCCTGGCCCATGCTGCGTGAGTACCTCGCCCAGGCCAAGGCCGGCAACGGCCGCGGGCTGCTCGCCCTCTCCGACAGCTACTACGAGCGCGAACCGGACGGCAGCTACGCCAACCAGATGTACGCCAACCCCGCCGTCAACTGCCTCGACCTCGCACCCGCCTTCACCAGTCCGGACGAGGTCCGCGCCGCCCTGCCCAGCTTCCGCAAGGCCTCCCCGGTCTTCGGCGAAAACTTCGCCTGGGTCGCTCTGAACTGCGCGTACTGGCCGGTCAAGGCCTCCGGCACGGCCCATCGCATCGAGGCCAAGGGCGCCGCCCCGATCGTCGTCGTCGGTACCACCCGCGACCCGGCCACCCCGTACACCTGGGCTAAGGCCCTCGCCCAGCAGCTCTCCCACGCCACCCTCCTCACCTACGAGGGCGACGGCCACACCGCCTACGGCCGCGGCAGCGACTGCATCGACACCGAGATCAACACCTACCTCCTCGAAGGCACCGCCCCACCCAAGAACAAACGCTGCACGTGACCTGCCCCACATCCGCCTCCCCCCGGCCCCCGCCCCCTCTGACCAGCCCCTCAGCCGAGTACGAACCACCCCTCCACGGTGTGTAGACTGGGCCGCGCACCACGCCGCCTTAGCTCAGTTGGCCAGAGCAACGCACTCGTAATGCGTAGGTCTCGGGTTCGAATCCCGAAGGCGGCTCAGCGAGAAAGCCAGGTCAGACCCCCTCTGACCTGGCTTTTCTCTTACCGGAGGAGTCCACCTTAACCAGTGGCGGCGCTTCGGTTCGTGCCACCAAATCCAAGGGGAGCGCAAGGGGAGCGCATGAGCGCAGAGCTTGTGCAGAGGGGTGCGCGAGAAAAACCGTCTACGGGTCGCCGAACGGCCCGGCGAGGTCCCTTGGCGATCAAACCGGTTTTGTGGAAACGCTCCAACGACGGCTTCTAGGCTGGCAACGTGGCAGATCCAATGGACACCCTCCCGTTCAAGACCCTCGTGGCGCAGGCGAGCGCCGTGCTGCTGACCCACGGAGTCGAGGTGGAGCCGACGGCTGTGCAGGGTGTCGCGACCCATCTCGTCGAGACCGCGGCCAAGCAAGCGGGCATGGACCGCGAGGAAGCCATCCACCTGATAACCCCAGAAGCTGTCGCTGAGGTCATCATGCGGGCGACTTCCGAGGATGATCAGAGGGGCGCGCATGCGGTTCGCCCGGTGCGGATCGACGATCGTACGGTCAGCGCACCCGTCGAAGCGCTGGGCCACCTGGTCATGGCGGCATCGCAGGCCGGCAAGTACGCCACCCTCAACGATGACGGTCCGGCCGCCGCCCACCTTCTGGACCTCGCCACGGAGATCGGCGCCGCCCTCGTGAAGCACCATGCGGACGGCGCAGCGAAGATCCCGGTCGGGGCACTCGACGAACTGGCCGATCTGGTGGACACAGTGGCCGACCGGATCGAGGAAGACGGCTGGAGCATCTGCCCCTGCGGTGAGGACCACGGTCAGGACAACGTGGATGCGGGTACCACTCCCGTAATGCGCCACCACGCCGCACTTGCTCGCGGCCTCAGGGAACAGGCTGCTGGATGACCGGACGGTTGCCAGAAGGAGGCACCGCAACTGCAGTGACCTTCGTGTCGGCCACGGGGGCTGCGCCGACGTAGCCGCTGCCCTCAGGTTGGTGTCGGTTGGGAGCGGAGCCGTTCGATTGCCGGGGTGCTTCGACCTTGCTTAATGATTACCTGTTGTCGGTAAGTGGCTTGTCTGATCGTCGCTTCGACGGCCTCGAACGGGGCGTTGGCCACGGTGAAGGTGTATCCAGGGGCCTGGTGGGGCGAGTTCTTCCCGTAGCAATGCGCCCTGCGATGTCCCGTGGTTCCTGGCGCAGTGTCGGCCGGGACGCCGTGGATGTGCCACACGCAGCACCAGGCACACCAGATCCGTAGGCTGCGTACTCGGTCGCTGGTCTGTCCGGTCAGGAAACCCCAGAGAGGTTCCGGACGTTCTGTTGCATCCGCCATGGCGGCAGGCTATGGGCACGTGTCGGGATATCGGTCATGTGACACCAACAGCGCTGGAAGACTCACGGCACGGCTGTCGGATCCTGCGGCTGCGGTGGCTGCTGGACCTAGAGTAGGGATGACGATTTTCCGCAGCGCGTCGCTATTGCGGCACGCCAGCAACTGCCCGGCTTAGACCAAACCGCGCCAGTCTGACGGGACATGTTCAAGTTTCTGCTGCTTCCCCGTTTTTCTATCTGGCGGCTTGGCCACCCAGCATCAGCAAGGAGAATCCGCAGTGGACGAGAGCCCCGTCGCCCAGTCCGGAAGTGAATCGGCCATGGAGCAGAACAGGGCCGTCCAGCGGGCCGGCGAAGAGATTCTTCGCGTCGGTGGTGAGTGCGCCACCCGAGCCGACCTCCTCGACTACATCGCCGAGGTGGGGCACGTCGCCTCCGCCATTCGTTGCGGGTTGATCAACGCGGCATGGCGGGCATTGCTCAGTGGTGGTGCATCACTTGACCAGCGTCCTGGGACACGAGAGGTCGAGCGTGCGCTCTCGCTGTGGACTCCAGTCACGGACGATAATCACCCGGCCGAATCCACTTTTATGCATGCAATCGTCGACGTTCTGAAACTCGCGGAGTGCCTTGGGCAGGCGACGCAGACAGCGTGGTTGGCTGGGTTGAGCGAAGAGACACGCATCGCCGCCGACGAAGCTCGCGATCGAGGTAGACGCGACACCCTGAACCGGGTCATGCAGGCCGTCAAGGCCGGTCTCCAAGCATCCCTTCCAGCCGACATCGCCGCGGAGGCAGCGGCAGCGATTGCGGATGCCATGCGTAGCTCCCAGAAAGACAATAAGGACTCGGCCAGTTCCGCGCAGGATCTCCTATCAGGCACCTGAACTGGCATTTCTGGCTTGCTGGGAGGCTTCGCCTGGCGAAGAGGCTGCCTTCGCCGGCCCTCCGTCGCGCGCTGGCCCCGGCTCGCGAGTGCTACTGCGCGCAGCGCGCAGCTCCGTCCGACGGGAGGGGCCCGAGCTTGTCCCAGGGCGAAAGCGGAGCGTTTGGTGCGGGGCTGTCATCCGGGCTGCCGTCGGGGTGATCGCTGATCCAGCCGAGACCGCCTGGGTCGAGTCGGCGGCGAGCTCGTGTGACGGCGACGTAGGCCAAGCGGGCCTCTTCCAGATTGAGTTCCTTGGGTAGCGGGTCGCCTTCTTCGTCGACTTCGTCGCTGGGGGCGGGCTCGAAGTCCGGTGCGATCCGTACGGATGGCCATTCGCGGCCTTTGGCCTTGTGGGCGGTGGAGACGGTGACTTCTGCCTGGCTTTCGGGGCTGAGGCGTTGCACGGCGTCCAGGATGACTTCGACGCCGTGCTCGTCGATTACGTCGACGAGGGGCAGCAAGTCCTGCCCGGATGGATCGTAGGTGGCGTACTCCTGCAACTCGCCCCAGTTTTGGAAGAGCACAAGTTCGGGATGGGTCGTGCGGCGCCCGGCTTTGAGATCAGCCGCGGCGTTGGCCAGGGCAGCCAGGGCATCGCCGCCTCCAACCAGAGCGACCCGGCGGTTGTTGTTGAGCAGATCGAGGATCTCCATCATGGCGCCGACGTTGGTGCGGCACAGGATCGCGTCCGGGTCCGCGACCGGCCCGATGAAGGTGTCTATGTCGGGGGCGCCCTGCAAGCGGATTGGTGCTTCTACGATCGCCAGCCACCGGTTGGCTTCCTCCGCCAGGGCTGGGCCGAACCGGAAGGACTGCGACAGGGAGAGCTGGTCGCCGTCGAAGTCGGTCATGACGTCCCGTGCTCCCCGCCAGCCGTAGATGGCCTGGGCGGAATCGCCGACCATGACCAGCTGGGCATGCGTGCGCTGGTTGGTGAAGACCTCCTCGATCACCGGGTTGGTGTCCTGGGCTTCGTCCAGGAGCAGGTAATCGGCGTGGATCTTCGGCTTGTTCAGGGCCCACATTTTCAGGTAGTGGTCGTGCTCGAAGCGGACCACGCCTTCCTCGGGGTGCTGCAGGTCCTCCCAGGCTCGGCGGGCGTAGGGAAGGACGATGTTGGCCAGCTGGAAGTGAAAGTGTTGGTCTTCCAGGCCGCGGAGCATGGGGACGTGGTGCGGGCGGAAGTCGGTGTCGGCCGAGTAGCAGAACCGCTTCACGGTGCGCAGCACGGTGTATGAGAGGGCTTTGTTGGTCACCTTGCGGTCACCGATCCGCACGGTCATGTTGACGGCGATACCTAGAGCCTCGCCTGTCTTCCAGCTGGGCTGGCGAGGGGCGTTGAGCCGTTCGGTGTAGCGGTTGCCGACAGCCGCGAAGGCCAGAGAATGCGCGGTCCGGCAGTTGACGTTGGCCGGGAACTTCCTACGGGCGTCTGTTGCAATTGACGTGTTGTAGGCCACGTACCGGCCCCGTCGGCGGTCGCTTTGGGCCAGCATCACCAGCGTAGTGGTCTTCCCTGTGCCAGCACCGGCCTGCAGTGCGAGGTTCTGGCCCGAGCGGAATCCGGCGATGGCTGCCTCCTGCTCCCTTGTCGGAGAGGGGCGATGGCGGGGCGCCGGGAGACCTCGGTCGTAGCCCGACCTGTCAAGCGCGCCTGGCGCGGAGACGGAGGACTGCGGGACAGGTGCAGACGGCGGCCGATCGCGATGGCTGATCTGCAGGTCAGGCGCTGTCAGCGGTGCCGCGCGTTCGGGCTCGTCCGGGGTGGAAGCCCGTAGTTGCTCCAGCCAGCCTCGTGCGAAGGCCACTGCCTTCTGGATGACGTCCAGGTCGGCACCCGCCCGGCTGCGCACGCCGATTTCGCGGTTGATGCGGTTGTTTACCTCTGGGTAAGGCAAGCCCGAGCGTCGCGTCAGTTCGGCAACGAGACGGCGCAGTTCGGCCTGGGGATGGAGCGCGGCGGAACGTACCGGGATCGGCGGCGCCTCGGCAGGCGCTGTAAACAGCTCCATCTGGTCATCGTTGGGCGGGGCCGACTGCGCTTTCCGCTCCTCTGACGGCGGTTCGCCACTCATCCACGCCTCCCCTGAGAGTACTCGATTGAGTGCAGAGGGTAATTTATCGGGACGCCAATCCGGAACCGTAAATCACCCGAACTGCCCAAAACGGGAGACCTGCCTTTCGTGTTGGGCGAAGTGGCCGTTTGTGACGGCCGGCCCTTCTCCCCTGTCTCTCCGGGAGTCGCCGTGAGTTCACGGATGCGGATCTGGCACAGCAGCCAGTCGAAGACGCCAGTCAAGGACTCTGTCGAGCGCTGCACTTGGTGTGGGAACTCCGTCGAGTGGCATGACACTTTCGAGGGAACTCGCGTCCCGATCATCCCGCGGGAATTCCCCGTCAGGGCTGTGCCTCCCCGATACCGCTGGCACCTGTCGAACGGCACCGCCTACCTGGGAGCCAATCCACGAGATTATGGCCACTGCCGTGTAAAGCACTCCTCGGTCTGTCCGGCCGTCGAACACGACGACCTCGATCCCGCCATGCAGCCCCTGGTGCGCGCCCTGGCCATCGGCATACAGAAGGCGATCGCCGAGGGGTTGTTCGTGCCTGCGCCGGTCGGGCCGCGTGGCGAGGCCGAGGTGCAAGAGCCTGATCCGGCTACTGCGGAAGAGCGTGGCGGTATTCGTCATCTCATCAAATGCAGCGGACTGCTCCGTATCTGCCCTGGCCCTCTAGATGAGCTGACCTGTGTGGCTGCCACAGCCGAAGGCCGTTGCGAGGGATTGGTCCTCGACGAAGACGAGGGGTATTGGGAACAGATCGACGCTCCCCACTTGCCGGGCCGTGCGGGGCAGATGACCTTCCTCGAGCTCCGTGGTCGGACGTGGGTGTGGAGTATCGACAAAATCGATTACCAGCATGCGCTGCGATGGCTGCGCCAACGCTGCCACGACCACGGGAAGTACGGGTCCTACCCCGATGCTTCCCCCATGGAACTGGTCACCTTCGACCCATACAGGCACGGCGACTTTCTGATCAGCGACCGACCCGCAGGCTACCGGGCCTCGTCCGCCCGAGAATGGGAACTCCCCTTGGGCCGCGCAAAACGGCAACGCTGCGCCACGGACGACTGCCACAACAGCACGGTCATCGCCGTCGAACACGGCTGGCTGTGCTGGCAATGCGAGAAGCGAGCCAATCGCCGACGCGCCGTCCACGCAAAGTGGCAGGTCGGGGCATCAGCCGTCCGAGCGCCTTCCACCGAGGAGGAGCCGACGGTCGCTGAACAAGGCACCACCGCCTCCGACGGCACCCTGCCTTAGTCACTTTCCGGCTTCCGATTCTCTTCTCGCCTCGGACTGCGTAACGAAGCCGTCGAGGATCCATTGCCCGCAGTTCCCGCCTACCAGGTCGTAGATAACCGGGGTAGTCATCAGCCGCGCCGCGGAGGCGGCACCGAGAGCTGCGGTGTGGGCGTCACCGGTGGCCCCGGACAGATCGCGCCATACGGCGGTCAGGGACGTGGCGGCCTCGGCCAGCACTGAAGCGCTGGTGTTGGTATCGGGGCCGTCTTCCAGACTCTGCAGCCCCTGGAGGTACTCGATGAAGCCTTCGGGGGTCCAGTGCTCTGGGTGCAGGCGCAGCCATGCCAGCGATGCGTCCAAGGGCAGCGGCTGAACCGTGTCCGGAGACGTGTCTTCGCCCGGGGTGGCAGGTGGGACGGCTGGGGGCATGTCCCTCTCTGCGTCGGCACGGGTGGTAGTGACGGGATTCTTTTCCAGCACGGTGTAGAACAGCGTCCGTGTCGCGGCGCTGAGTTCGACATTGCTGTTCGTGTATGGCTTGAGCGGATAGTCGAGCCCTCCGCCCATGGCGTCCTGCACGTACGCTTCGAAGCGGTTCACCGCGTGGGTGCTCATGTTCGCCCGTGGGGCGCCGGGATGGATCTGTGCGGCGTCGGCTGCCCGAACTGCGGCGCGCCAGGCCAGATTGTTGATCTCGCCGAGGGACAGTGCCCCTGCGGCGCGTTCGGTAGCATCGCGAAGCCGGACGAAGTGCGTGTCTGGCACGGCGGGCAGGTGCCGGACCTGGAGCTGGTAGTCGAAGTAGCGCAGGGCTTCACGGGCGATGAGTTCTACCAGCACGTCGATCAGCTCGTGCTGCCGTTCGAGTGTCATCCGGGCCGGGTTGAGGCGGTCGATCAGATGGGCGTCCAGGCCAGCCGCGCCCGTGCCCAGGCCGGATCCGTAAGGCGAGTAGTGCGCAGCGCGTGTCGGATAGTAGCGGTCCGACAGCTCAGGCTGCCCAACCGCGTCCAGGTCACCGCCGGCTTTTGCGAGAGCCTCCTCGGCGGTCTGGGGTTCCTCCCAGATGAAGGCGCTGGTGACGCTGTCGGGGTGGACGGCCAACAGCCCAGCCCGGACGGTCTCGGCTACCGCGCCCGCCACCAGCTGCGGCTCCGGAAGAAGCAGGGCCTCCCATTGGTCGACCGGGCCCAGCGGGTTCGCGCTCGCGGCGTAGCGCAGCAGCGCTAGCGCAGTAAGTTCGGTGCGGACAGCCGCATGTGGGATCGGCGCTTCCTTAAGGTGGCGCACCGGATAGCCATCCCGGATGGCCTCCCGTTGCTGTGCTGACCACTGGCGCTTGATGTCCTGCTCGCTTCGTGCGCGCTGCGCCTGCTCCTGCAAGGCCGTACGTTCGGCAACGTGTTCGGGGGCGTGCAGGCGGCGGAGTGCGTCCTGTATGCGCGGGGTGCAGTCCACGCAGGCAGGGTCGCCGCCTTCGGACAACTGCTGATAGGCCCACCGCGAGGTCAGAGTCAGTGGTCCCGCGCAGCGTGGGCAGGACCGGTCGGGCAGGATCGCCCGGACCCCTGCGGCCGCGGCGACGTGGGGCTTGCCCCAGCCATGGATTTCCAAGCTCGTCGCTCTGAAACGCCAGGCGACCCAGGCTGAGTTCGGGTCCCGCGCGACGATCTCCCAGTACCGTCGCCCCAGCGCGACCAGTTCCTCAGGTGCTTCGGCGACCGGCTCGATCACAGGCCGGGGGATCAGGGCCTGGGGCTCAGGCTCGTCATTCCGTCCGGTCGATGTTGCGGCTTCGCCGTCTGCGGGCCGTGGCACTACCGAGGAAGTACAGGAAGCGCAGCGGCGCCCGGGGGACTGGAGCCGGGCCAGTTGACCTCGGGTACGAACGGACACGGGATGCCCGCACTGGGAGCACGCCAACCGCAACGCCACGGCATGGGAGCTGGCTGAGACCGTTGCTGTGGTCGATGGGTCTGGTACCGCGTGCTTCCAGGCCCCGTCCGGGGCCAGTGCCCAGTAGGCCAGGCACATCGAGCGCACCTCGGAGGAGACATCGGCGGTGATGATCACCTTCAGGTGTGGGTCCTCCTCCGAGGGCTGCACCGTAACGAGGTCGGCCGCAATGCTCCCGCCAGCGGCTTGCTGTCGTTCACGTTCGCGTCGCCGGCGCCTTTCGCGTTTGCCCATAACGTGCCTCGCTGAGTCGTACCGCGTGCTGTCGTGCACCCTGGTGGGCCAGGGCCAAGTTGGTCGCAGCCTGATTGGAGGCGGCCACACCGATCGGGAGAGTACGTCGCTCCGAGTACGCCGTACGGGTGACTGATTCCGTTGATGTTCCCGAATGCACAGCGCCATCGGAGAAGCCGGCCGTCGAGTTGTTCACCGAGACGAGGGACAGGCAGTGGCCGCCGTGCTCTGCACCTGGCGGCCCGAGCAGGGCTGCTGCCGCTCGGGGGCGGCGCAGTCGTGAGGGGCCTCAGCCGAACACACGAGGAGCTGGGCTGGGGGCACTTTCCCCCCATGGTCAGCCCTGCCGACCAGCGTCAGCACAACCACATCTGCTCGTGGTCGGGCAGGTCGAAGTGGTGGATCCGGTCCGCATCCAGCACGCCGAGGCTCGTCAGGAGGGCGGCCTCCCGGGCGTTGCGTAGGAAGATGCGCATGGTCAGGAGCTGGGGTGCCCGGCACAGTAGCTCGGGGCACGGCCGGACGATCCCGTACACCTGGCTGATTCTGCCGACCCTGTGCATGGCCAGTCCGTACGCGAACTCCGCCACGCCGCCCAGCGGAGACCGGATCTCCGCTCGGGCGCCGTTTTCTTTCCAGGAAAGTGCCGTTACAGCATCGATCAGCTCCTGGACCTGGGCTTCCGATAGCTCCGCCCACCAGCGCGCGGCGGTTTGCCGCTCACGGTGCTCGCGTTCCAGCCGGCGCTGCTCGGCGAGCCGAGCCTCCTCTTCTCGGGCAAGGCGTTCCGCCTCTTGCTGCGCCGTGAGCTTCGCCCGTTCCATCTCCCAGATGCGCATCTGCTCCCTCCAGCGCCGGTCCGCTTCCTCCCGCTCCTGCTGCTGTCGGCGCTCCCGCTCCTGTCGTTCGGCTTCCTCCCGCTCGCGCCGGCGCCGTTCGGCTTCCTCGGCGCGCTCCTTTTCGCGAGCCTCCTGCTCCCTTCGCCAAGCCTCCTGGCGCTGCCGCATCTGCTCGTGACGCTCCTGCGAGGCGGCCGACTTCGCGCTTGTCCACACGCTCCAGCGCCGGGCCAGCCCTTGCTCCTTGGGAAAGTAGATCCGGCGGTAGCGTTTCAGGACGTGGCAGGGGGAGACCTGCTTCTCCAGCGCCCACCGCACAAACACAGTCAGCCGGGCGGGCGTGCTGATCCACAGCCCCTCCTGGTAGTCGAAACGTGCCAGCCCCTCAACGACGCTCCATCCGTGGGAACCGTCGCGCGGAGCCGCCCGGATCGCCGGCACGGCGTCAATCCACGGCACCCAGTCCCGGGGCGACACCCAGCAGACCGCGATCTCCTCTGCCGCGTAGCGCGCCGTTCGTTCTCGCACCTCGTCATGGGTGATGGCTGACAGCTGTGCCTCCCAGGCCATACGACGCGCTCCGTCCGGTGAAGACGCGAGCACGTCAGCACGCCACGCGCCGTCTTCGGCACGCACTTCGAGGTCGGCGTGCCAGCCGGCCTCCCGGACCACGGTCGCCAGTTCCAGCTTGAGCAGATGGTGTTCCAGCGACTCGTTAGACAGCTCGCATTCGGAGGGGCGACCAGGATCATGGGCGAAGTACCGCATTCGGCGCGGCGACAGCTTGGCGTGGACCCCGTGGCCGCACTCGGGACACGTCAGCAGGACGCGCGGCCGAACGCGGTGCACCCGGCCCCAGTCCAATCCACAGCCGAGGTCAAGCATCGTGGCGTCGATCCGCCCGAGTTCTGGGTGCGTGGCAGTGAATGCCATGGAACTGCTCCTTCGCAGGTTCATCCAGGTAATTGCTCACCGTGTTTGGATGCCTACGGAATTAGCAGCGGGCACTGACAATCGATCTCGCGATGGCGGTGGTGGCCAGATGCCTGGCCGGGCAGGCGATCCAGCGCAGATGTGCTGCCTCGGTGCTGTAACCGCTCGTTCAGCTGAGAACATTCGCCAGGTCAGGTGACATCTGGCATCAAGCTCCCGGCGCTGCTCCATCCTGAAAAGAACAGCCTTCCGCAAGACTCGTCGCTCGCACATCCGGAGGTAAAACCTGTGTCTGATGAACCGGACTCGAGCCTCCCCGATGTAGTCGAGGGGGTAGTCGAGCACCTATTGCACGTCAGCTACGACGAGCGCACGGTGCTGCGGTTGACCAGTACGGCGAACGACGACCCTGGCATCACTGTGATCGGAAAGGCGCTCTTCGGAGTGCGGCCAGGGGAAAGCGTGCGCGTGAGCGGCAGATGGGCTGATCATCTCCGCTATGGCCGTCAATTCATGGCCGAGCGCTGTGATCGCACGATGCCCGCCGACGAACGGGCCATCCGGATGTATCTCGCGTCGGGCATGATCCGGGGCATCGGGCCGGTACTCGCTGGAGCGATCGTGGACCGGTTCGGCGACCAGACCCTAAAGATCATTGACACCGAAGTGGAGCGCTTGCTGGAAGTCCACAACATCGGCGATATTCGGCTGGCACGGATCAGCGGAGCGTGGCAGGAACAAAAGTCCATCGCCGAGATTATGGTGTTCCTGCAGGGCCTGAGCATCACTCCTGCACTCGCGGTGAAGATCTACACCGCATACGCCGATACCGACGACGACCCCATGCACATCGTCCGGCACACCCCCTATCGGCTCTGCCGCGATGTGCGCGGCATCGGCTTCGACAAAGCCGACAAGATCGCCCTTGCCGTGGGTGTCCCGAAACACAGCGATGAACGTCTGCAGGCCGCGCTCACGCACGAACTCGACCTCGCTGCCGGCCAGGCAGGACACTGCCACTTGCCCGTACGGGTTCTGCTGTCCCGGACCCGCATGCTGCTGAAGGACGACGACCCGGCGACCGCCGAGCTCCTGGACAACGTGGTGTTGCGCCATGCCCTGAAAGTTCTACGCGACCAGGGCGAGTTGATCATTGAAACTCTGCCGCTGCCTGCCAGGGACGGCAGCGGCACTCTGGTGGACACCGAGATCGCTGTACTCCCACGCCTGCACCGCGACGAGACCCAGCTCGCCCATCACGTAAGGCGCTTGGTCAACGCCAGGTCCCTCCTGGCCGAAGTCGCCCCTTGGGCCGAGCGTCTCGCTGGATTGACCACCACCGAGACGGCCGGGCTGACCGAGGAACAACACCAAGCGATCCTCACTGCTCTGACAAGCCCCATTTCCATCCTTACTGGTGGCCCTGGCTGCGGAAAGACCCACGCCCTGCGCACCCTTGTCGAGATTGCCGACGAAGCCCGGGCGTGCGTTGTGCTCGCGGCTCCCACTGGAAAGGCTGCAAAGCGGCTGGAAGAAACCACCGGTCGGGATGCGATGACCGTGCACCGCCTCATCCGGCCCGCGGATGGCGAAACGCTCTTCGACCACTCCAGCCCGCTCGACTCAGCCGATCTCATCGTGATCGATGAAGCCTCCATGCTGGATGTCAACCTCGCCCGTAAGCTCACCGCCGTTATTCGCGACGGCTGCCACCTGCTACTGGTCGGCGATGTAAACCAGCTGCCCAGCGTTGGCCCCGGGCGAGTCCTGCGCGACCTACTCGACGTGGTCGACATCCCCCGCACACGGTTGACCCGAGTCTTCCGCCAGCACGATGACAGCGCCGCGATCGTAAGAAACGCCCACCGCATTCTCCGCGGCGATCTACCCGAGGAGGACCGGAATGCCTTCTGGAACAGGCACGTCCCCAACCCAGATGAAGTAGCCCAACGTGTAGTCGACTTGGTCGCCGACATCATGCCTCGCCACTTCCGCGTGCTCCCCACCGACATCCAGGTCTTGTGCCCAGGCAAGAAGAACATCGCCGGCATGACTGACCTCAACTTGCGCCTACAACTCCGGCTCAACCCGCCCGCTGACGATAAGCCCCAGCACTACCACGACGGAATCATCTTTCGTCTCGGCGACCATGTTCAGCAGATCCGCAACAAACCCCAACGCGGTGAGAACGGCATCTTCAACGGCAGCAGTGGCACCGTCACCGCCATCGACCTGGAGGCCCATCGGCTTACCGTCACGTTCCACGATTCAGAACAGGTCATCTACCCGTTCGCGGAACTTGACGAGCTCATTCACGCTTACGCACTGACTGTTCATCGCTCACAAGGCAGCGAGTATCCGTACGTGATCGTCCCGGTCATCAGAGAGACCGGCGATCTGCTCCTCCAGCGAAATCTGCTGTACACCGCTGTCACTCGCGCTCGCCAAGGAGTCTTGCTCATCGGGCATGCCGAGGCAGTCGAGCGAGCGATCGCCAACAATCGCACTCTCCGGCGCAACACCGCCTTGACCCATCGCATCACGGTCGCTCAGCCGACCGTGCCGGTACCACGTCGGAATACGGCCACCGGCCAGCTCGCCTGGGACTGAACGCCATCGATGAAGCCCTCGGAATAGCCCGAGCATTGAAGATCGAAGAACTTCCTTGGTGCTCCGCCGTCAGATAAGTGGCGCATTCCGCCCACCCGCACCGCACGCCACGATCGGTCCGCAACTTGCAGACCCAGGCTGAGCGGCCTGGTGCCTACATCGGAAACTCTCCTCGCCGGACTGCGGCTATGAAGTCCAGCCATGCTTCCGCTCTGAAAACGATCACTGAGTCGTCAGGGTCTTTGGAGTCGCGGACAGGAGCCTGGCCCGGTGGGGGGGGGGTAAGCATTTCCAGGCAGGCGTTCTCGTTGCCGCTATAGCTGCTCTTGCGCCAGACGCGGACGATCGTTTCGTTCAAGGCTGCGTGTCCTCACCGGGGGCGGAATCGTTCATGTGTGCTCTTCGGTGGTGGCTAATTCATACACCTCACGGCAGTTGAGCGTGCCGGGATGCTTGGGACCCAGTACGCGTGTGCTGACCGTGAGGGTGTGTGTCACCAGATCCCGCGCCTGCTGACGGTGCCCGGCGCCGACGAGGATGCGGGCGAGGCGGGTCTGGATGGCCAGGGTGTGGGGGTGTTCCGGCCCGAAGATGCGTTCGCGGACTTCCGCCACGCTCCTGGCGACGTCCTCCGCCTCGTGCCAGTTGCCCTGGCGGAGCAGGATGCCGGCCAGGAGGTCCTGGGCGTTGAGGGTTCGTGGGTGTTCTGGACCCAGGACGTGTTTACTGCCGCTGACGGTGGCCCGGGCGAGGGTTTCGGCCTCGTCCAGCTGGTCGCTTCTGGAGAGCACCCAGGCCAGGGAGATCCTGCTCTGCAGGGTGTGTGGATGCTCGGCGCCCAGGGCGCGTTCGCTGAGTGCGAGGTTGGGCCGGGCGAGGTCTTCGGCCTCCGCCCAGCGCTCCTGTTCGCCGATGGCGTCCGAGAGGCAGGCCCGGCTCTCCAGGGTGTCGGGGTGCTCCGGCCCCAGGACTCGGTGGCGTCCGTCTGCCGCATGCCGCATGTGCTGCTCGTCCTCGGCGAATCTGCCGAGTCCGTACAGCGCGAGGCCGAGGGCGTGGGCGCTGGCCAGGGTGTCGGGATGGTCGGCGCCGAGGAGGGTTTGCCGGGCGTCCAGGGTTTCCTGGTGGAGATCGGCTGCCTCGGTGAACCGGCCAACTCCCGTGAGAGCGCGGGCCAGTTCGTGGCGGTCGGTCAGCGCGTCGGGCGTCGCGTCGTCCCGTGTGGCGGCGGTAGCCGCTTCGCCCAGAGAATGGGCGGTGGCGTAGTCGCCGCGGGCGTAGCTCTGGAGGCGCAGCCCGCGGACGACGGTCAGCGCGGGCGCCAATGCCCGGCTGCTCGCGCTGGTGGAGCGCCGCAGCAGTGCCGTCGCGTGCGGAGCGAACAGGCGCAGGCTCTGGCTGTCGATGTACTGGCCGTCGCTCGTGGCCAGGAGCTGCGAGAGGAGTTCGGCCGCGGCGGTGAGCACGAGGTCGCGTTGATCGAGCGGGATCCGGGCGGCGACGGTGTCGAGGAGCAGGGCATGAGCCTGCACCGTACGCACGGTGGGTCGGCCTGAATCTCCGGGGACCTCCTGGAGGGAGATGAGTGACTGGGACTTCAGCCCCATGACGGCGGCATTGGCCCGGTCGCCGGTCAGAGCCGGATCCGCTTGCGCGAGGGCGGTGGCGTCCAGGCGGGGTGGGGCGAGCAGACCGACCGGCAGGGGGTCGGGTGCGTAGCACGAGAGCAGCCGCAGCACCGTGGTCGTTTCGGGGAGACCCTGCCGGTGCAGGGCGTCCAGCGACAGCTGCCAGGTGCTGCTGATCAAGCGGCGCAGATCGCGTTCGCCGGGCTCGGCGCCCAGGTCCAGGACGGTGCCCGGATCGTGCCGCAGGCGGTGGAGGTAGTCGTGTACGGTCACCGGTTCCAGGACCTGCTGGCCCAGGTAGGTGCCGGCCAGCATCAGGGCGAGCGGGTGGCATCCCAGGCTGTGGGCCAGCTGCCCCAGCGCGGCCAGGTCCGTGTCGCCGACCTGGAAGTCCAGCAGCACCTCCACAGCGTCCGACACGTCCAGCACGCCGAGGGGGTGCGATGCGGCACCGTGCCACAGCGGAGCGGTGCCGTGCCGGGTGGTGACGAGTACGGTCCCGCGTGGGCTGGAGCGCAGCCACCCGGGCTCCTGGAAGATGGCGGGTTCGTCGGCGTTGTCGAGAACGAGGAGCCAGCGTTCGGCCGAGCGGTCGAGGTAGTGCCAGACCAGGTCCGCAGCAGGGCGCCGGCCGGCCCGGGCGGCGTCGACCTCGTCCTGGGAGGCGCCCCGGTCGGAGGCCACGGCGAGCATTCCCGCGCGGAACGAGGTGGTGCTGGAGGCGTTGACCCACAGCCCGGTGATGTCATGGCCGCCCACCGCCTCGTCGAACACGGTTAGTGCCACCGCGGTCTTCCCGCAGCCCGGCATGCCGTGCACGATGTGGATCCGTTGCGGCTCCGGCTCGCTGCCCAGCGTTGCGGCCAGGAGCGCGCGTCGGAGGTCTCGCCGGTCCCGGATCGGCGAGTGCATCCGGGCGGCTAGAGGCACGCGTACCGAGTCCGGCCCCGCCCATTGCTGATCCCCCAGGGCGCCGAGGCTCGCGGCGATGTGGGTGTGGTACTCAGTGATGTGCTGGTCACGCTCGGCGCGGAACAGCCGGCCGTGATCGCTCACGGCGGTGCGCGGCACCGGCGCCTCGGGCGAGTTCGGTTCCACGCCCTCGGTCACCGTTCGGTGATGTGCTGGTCACGACCGGCCTGGTAGACCCGGCCGCTGCCAGAGACCTCGGCACGCATGTGGACCACCGGAGCTTGGATCTCTTGCCCTGTGGGGAGCAGAGCGCGAGACTCCTCCAGGACACGGAGCAGCTCCTGCGCGATGTCCGGATCGGCGATCAGCAGGCGGCGCAGCCTCCCTTGCCACTCACCCGCCAGAGCCTGCTCGCCGAGGGTGTCGCCATCCTGCCGAGCGGCCAGGATCTCCGCCCGGGTCGCCTCCAGCTCATTGCCGACCTCTTCGGCCTGGCCAGGGCGCACGCGGCGCCACAACGCGACGACGCCGTCACGGGTGTGCTGCCAGACATCGGTCGCCATCAGGGCCACGACGGTGGCGCTCGCGGTCTGCGCCATCGCCGTCAACTGCGGATCCATGCTCCCCCCCAAACCAGCTGTACCTCGCATCTGCCCCATGGTAAGCGGCTGTTGGCATGAACGGGCCCTGATCGGCTCCAAGGTCATGACGCGGCGGGTGTATGAACAAGCATCAGCCGGCCTCTCCAGCCACGATCATGCGTCCTTCTCGCCCAGCGGCCCCGCAGGTACACGAACAGGTGCACCCCTCTACCGTGCCGATGGCGGGTCCAGGCCGCGAAGCGCGCCGCTCGATCGCCGTACGGATCGATCGGGGAGCACGGGGCACGAGCTTGACCACCGCTTCCGCCGCCGCGCGGGCCAGGTCGTCGAGGACGGACTGGTAAATGTCGCGGGTGATGCGGGTGTCACTGTGGCCCAGCGTCTCCGAGACGACCTTGATGTCGACGTCGGCCGCGAGCATGAGGGTCGCGGCGCCGTGGCGCAGGTCGTGGAGGCGGATCGGCGGCAGGCCAGCCTCGGCGATGAGGCGCTCGAAGAGGTCGGAGATCTTGCCTGGGTGCAGAAGGGATCCGTCCTCCTCGGTGAAGATGCGGCCCGTGTCCTGCCAGGCGTCATCCCACTTGCGCTTCTCCTCCTCCTGGGCGACCTTGCGCAGCTCGATGAGGTCAACCGTCTCTTCGTCAAGCGCGATGGACCGGATGCCGCTGTTGGTCTTCGGGAGCCCCTCAAGGATCTCCCAGCCGTCCTGGACGAGCTGCGTGGCGATCTCCAGCGACCGCGATTTCTTCGAGTAGTCGATCCAGCGCGGAGCACAGCCCTCGCCGCGCCGCAGACCGCGGAAGGCGATCATCCGCCACATGGCCTCCAGACGGTCGCCGACGATGTGGTCCAGGAACCTGCCGGTCTGCTCCGGCGTCCACACCATCACCGGGCTGGGCTTCTCGCCGGTGGCCAGCCAGTGCGCGACGCGCTCGTCGGTCCAGACGAGGGCCTTGGGCTTGGTGCCGGGCTGCAACTCGACGTGCTCGGCCGGGTTGTAGTTCGGGATGATCCGCTGGGCGATAGCGGTGTTGAGCGCCGCCCGCAGCGTGGCCTTGATGTGGTGCTGCGTGTTGACGGTGGTGACGCGGCGGAAGGGCGGCATCTGGTCGATGGCGGCCTTCAACCACTTGCGGCGCGCTCGGTTCTCCGCGCCCTTCCACGGGATGGTCTTGAGTTCCTCCAGAGCGGAACGCCGCTGGGTATTTTGCTCCTGGATCTCGATGTTCGCCTCGTTAATGGCGTCGAACATCCGGTCCAGATGGGGCACGTTGAGCTTGTCCAGGCGTATCTCGCCCAGGTGGGGCTTGAGATGGACGCGGACGTCGCACTCGTACCGCTTGTAGCCGCCCACACGGAGGCGCTTCTTGCCGGCGAGCCAGAGGTCGAGCCACTCAGCCACCGACATCTTCGAGTTCAGCGCCTGACCTGCCGACAGCCGCCGACGCGTTTCGTCGTAGTCCGGCAGCGGCTCCTTCTTCTTGGAGCAGTCCTCCAGCATGTCGCTGATCGCCAGATGCCCCGCTTGGTCGTCCTCATCGGGTATGGCGAGCAGCGCGCGGACCTTGCCCAGTTCCTTGGTGGCGTCGGTCGAGGACTCGAAACCGCTGCGGCGGAATTCCCGCCGAGTGCCATCGGATCGATTGACCAGTTCGTGGCGTATGGACCAGTTGCCATGGCGGCGATTGGCAAGTTTGGGGCACGCCTTGCCGTAGTTCTTGCCCGTCGCGGGGTTGCGGCAGGAACAGCGGCGGGTGACCGTGCCGCCGGAGGTGGTGCTGGCCAAGGCTAGTCCTCGGGATCGTGCTCGTCGACGAAGGAGAGTTCGGTGGGGAGGGACGGTGGGGTGAGGCCGCGCTGCCGCATCGTGAGGCGGAACTCCCGGAGCTCTCTGCAGTCGTCGAAGGCGAGCTGTTCGTACGCGCCCGCGGCTTCAAGCAGAGCCTCACGGCGGCCGGAGTCGAGGGTGGTGCTGGCCTTCCGGCGGCGCTCCTTGGCCAAGCGGGTCGAAGCCAGGGCTGTTGCCACGGCGTCGCTGTGGGCGCGGAAGGTGTCCAGCACGCCGCGGGCGGACTCCTCCGGCGCGGGCCTCTCCAGCCGTGTCTCACCGGTGAACCAGGCCACAGCATCCCAGGTCGAGACCTCCCGGTCTGGAAGCACTTCGACGGAGGCTTCCAGGCCGAGGGGGAACAGCAGGCTGACCGGCGGGACCTTGTAGACCTCGGCCAGGACGAGGAATTCCGCGAGGTCGATCGAGCTGCGGCGCCCTGTCTCCAAGTTCGTGATCGTCGTCTTCGGGACCGCCAGGCCCAGAGCCGCGCATGCCTCGGCCGCCTCCGTGACGGTGAGGCCGGCGGCCTTGCGCGCACGGCGCATCTGCTCGGCGACGCGGGCGGTGAAGGCCGGTGACCACTCCCTGTTTGTCATGGTGACAACTTACGACAGGGAAATGTGTTGCAGCAACATTCGTGGTACACAGTTCGCCGTCAGGGCAACTTTTGTTGATCGGAATACATCATGACTACACGCAAAGCTGTACGAGGGATGACCTACGAAGAGCTGCTCGCGCTGCCGGCTGCCGTCGACCTCGACACAGCCAACAAGGCGCTGACGATCGGCCGGAGCACCGGATACGCCTTGGCGAAGAGGGACGAGTATCCGGTCACCGTCCTCAAGCTTGGGAACGCGTACCGCGTGGTTACTGCGGAGCTGCACCGGCTCCTCGGCGTACAGCCGGAGGAGGCGGTCGGGTGCGGTGCCCCTTCCACGTAATCGTCGGGGACGTTGTCCCCTGGCCTGGATGCCGGAGCGCGGAGCGCGGGGCTCGTGGAGGCGAACCCTTCCATGGGGTGGGCATGCCTGTGGAGGTTTGTGGGTGCCATGCTGCGACCTCGTGCCCGCGGCCGGGTCAGGACACCGCTTGGAACGGTGGGGTCGGCGCGAGGGGGACAGGACGGAGCATCGGGCCTGTGAGATCAGCGGGTGCATTCAAGCCGTCCAGAAGCACGATGATGCGATCGATGTTCGTGAGCCGCCGCTGTCCAGACTCCAGCATCGACAGGAAAGCCTGGCTCAGCCCCGTCAGGAGCGCCATGTCCTCCTGACGGAGATGGCCGCGTTCTCGCACGAGCTGGCATAGCCTGCCGAAGTCCCGCTGAACTAAGGCGCCTTTGACGTCCTCGTACGTCCAGACCTGGGTCGGGACGAAGGGGCATGTTGTCTGTGCCGCCGTCCCACTGCGGTTACAGACGGAACAGACGGTTTCGCTGTTATACCGGCTCAAGCGGCACCGGCAGGCGGTACACCGGCGACCGCCCCACGCAGCAGCTACCTCGGTGGTTCGCCGTCTTGACACTGTGATCGTCTCCCTCGCCGAGTGATCAACCTTGGCTCCGGCAAGTACTCCGCCGGGGTGGGGCCCATCACATCTGCGTTCGGTGCCGCGGAGTATCACTGGTGCTTGGCCAAGCCGCTCATCATCGGGCGACGTGACTTTTCAACATCCGCTTACACATGCGTTCGCGCGGGGCAGACTTAGTGTCCCGATCATGGTGAGTAACGGGCAGGCGGTAGCAGTCATGGCGAAGAGCCGTGCGGGGTGGCAACCGGGCCAGCTTCGCTCCATGCGCGAAGCACATGGCCTGACGCTTGAGGGTGCCGGTGAGCGGCTACGTGAGGTGGCGCGCGCTGCCGGACTCACAGTGCCAGCGGCGAACTTCCAGACCTTGTGGCAGCACGAGCAGGGTGAGGTGTACCCCGGCCCGCATTATCGCCGGGCCTACTGCCTTCTGTACCGGGCTACCGAGCCTGAGTTGGGGTTCCGGAAGGCGTTGCCGGGTGAGCAGACTCAGCTCCGGCTCACGCCCTCGAAGGTGGAGCCGCTCGGCGACCATGTGCTGGCCGTTGAGCGCGCGGTGCTGCAGATCGCTCCGGGTAATGCCGACAGCAACGGTCAGGAGGTTCAGCAGCGCATCATTGACGCGTGGAGACGCCGTCACACGGGCGGCGACCCGAATCAGCCCACGCTATTGATGGTGGGCGGCCTCGCCGGCAGTGGGAAGTCGGAGTTCTCACGGTTCATCTCGCGGCTCACCGGGTGGCCGGTCCTCGATAAGGATCCCATCACCCGTCCGCTTGTTGAGCGGCTGCTCGTTGAGATGGGAAGCGATGCAAACGACCGCCACTCCCCGGTATATCGGGAGAAAGTGCGGCCCTTGGAGTACCAGTGCTTGCTGGAGACCGCCTACGCCAATGTCGACTGTTCGATCAGCACTGTGCTCACCGCACCGTTCGTTGCTGAGGTGAGCGACGAGCGGTGGATGCGCCGCTTGATCAACCGGTGCGAGGCGCGGGGAGTGACGGTGGCGGTTATCTGGATCCAGTGTGACCTTGAGACCATGCACGAGTACATCAGCTTCCGCTCGGCAGCCCGCGACAGCTGGAAGTTGCAGAACTGGGATGAGTACGCGGCGACGATTGATCCGGAACTGCGGCCGGTCGTACCGCACTTGGTGGTCGACAACCGTCTCGGTACCGCAATATCCCTCACCGATCAGGTTCGGCAGGTCTTCGGGACGGTGTTCGCATGAGCCAGGGCATTCTGCTGTACGGTCCACCCGCATCCGGGAAGGACACCATCACCACAGCACTGTGCGACTTCAACGACGCCTATCGCGCGTTCATGCGTCTCAAGATTGGTAGTGGCCGTACTCGTGGCTACCGGATGGGGACCGCCGATGAGCTCGTAGAGCTTGAGGTACGCGGAGACGTGATCTACCGCAACGACAGGTACGGCAACATCTACCTCGTAGACCGTCCCGGCCTTACCCAGGCCATGCAGGACGGGCGCATTCCCATCCTGCATCTCGGGCAGATCGCAGGCATTGAGGCGGTGGTGGAGAGATTCCCCGCCTCGTGGACCAGCGTGCTCCTGTGGTGTTCGCGGGAGAGTACCGCGAACCGCTCCAAGGGGCGCGGCGACAGCGATACCGAGGCCCGCCTCTCCGCCTGGGACGCGACGGCCCAGGACATCGAGACCAGCACGGATTTCGCTTGGGACGTACGGCTCGATACCGACGCCATCTCGCCTACAGAGGCGGCGCACGAGATCGATCTGCTGATTCGCCGCGGCATCTGACCGCGGGCGAACCGCGCGGACCCGGCTACGGTTCGCCATGCCCCTCACGACCGTGGTCGACATGCAGGAGCGCGAGCGCCTCGGCGACGGTGAGTTCACGGTCTCGGGCGCTCGCCCACTGGTGAAGAACTCCGCTGGCTGCTCGCATCAGATCGTCCGGCAGCCCGGCCTCCCGCAGCAGAGCTGCTGCGTCGTCCAGTTCAGGGCCCCAGCGCCAGGCACGGGAGGCAGTCTTGGGGATGTAGCCGGTCTCGGTCAGGTAGCTGCCACCCCGTTTCCCAGCGATCTTGACGAGCTCGTCGGCAACGCCGTTCGCATCAGCGACGCCGTAGGCGAGCGCCGCCAGGATGCGGGAGACCTTCTGGTAACTCGAGTACGACAGCTTCAGCGCAGAGGCCGTACCCACCTCGGCGCCCAGCACATGGGGTTTCACGTCACTCGCGGCGAACAGGGACGCGACCTGAGAGCAGCCGTCAGGAGCTCCGGACAGATACAACGTGGGCCGCTTGCCACCCACCGGCGGGGAGCCGACCACCGCGCCATCGATGACCACGGCGCCAGGAAGAAGCCCTGAGACCTCCCTGACGCGATGCGGCGTGATCGCGTTGGCCTCGATATACAACCCGTCGTCGAAGCCACAGGTCGCCACCTGCTGCGCGACATCCACCGCGGCGGCAGGCGGACACAGAGACAGCAGCACATCGGCATGCGCCACGAGCTGCGCAAGGTTCTGTACGCCTTCGAGGCCGGCATCCTCGGCCCGTGCCCGGGACCGGCTGCTGCGGCCGTCCATGCACCACAGAACCCGCACGTTGCGCCGTCGCAACTGGGCGCCGAAGGCGGCGCCCATGCTGCCGGGATGCAGCAGCCCAACCGTGATCGCTTCAGAGTTCACGACGAGGTCCTCTCAGCTCACGGTGGTGAGCAGCAGATCGATCGCTTGGCATACATCAGTGGTGGCGTGGTCCGGCTCCGCGTCGTCCCCGGGCCAGGACCTGCCGCCGCTGACCCAGATGGTGCGTAGTCCGGCCGCTCTGCCGCCGCGGATATCGGTGTCCACGCCGTCGCCGATCATCCAGCCGCCGAGCGCGAGGTCGGCTCCGCATGAGGCGGCCGCCTTCTCGAACATCGCTACCTCCGGCTTACGCACTCCGGCTGCCTCAGAGGCGCACACCGCATCAACGTGATCGACGATCCCCGACATGGCCGCTTTCTCGGTCTGGATCTCATTGGCGCCGTTCGTGGCGACGGCGATCTTCCAGCCGGTACGTCGGAGCGTGGACAGGCCCTCAAGCACATCAGCAGGGCAGCTGACTGAGCGAGCCATGTATGCGCAGTAGTCACGCCACAACGCCTCGGCCGAAGGGGCAAGGCCGTACTGCGCACGGATCGTCTCGAAGGTCGAGGGGTAGGCACGTGCGTGCACCACCTGGAGCAGATCCGCTCGTTCGTGATCATTCAGGGCGTACTGCGAGGAGAATGCCGAGACCCAGTCCGTCAGGGGACCTTGGCGGTCAACAAGGGTGTTATCAAGATCGAAGATCGCCAACCGCTGCATGGAAGCAGACCTTACGGGACCGTGAGTTGCCCGGAACGCGCAGTTGGGCGCCATGATGACGAGGTCTCGCGCAGCGTGGGCTGACCGGCCGGCGGGTGCGTCGATGACGTGGCGGACCCGATTCGCCAAGTCCTGCTCTATGCCGTGACGTTCACAGCGTCGCTGCTCAGCCCTTCAGCGATCGATCGGCGCGCAGGGCATGGGCATATCACAACGGTGATGTGATCGACTCGCGCCGATGAGCCACTCTTGCATCCACCCTCCGCTCGCGCTCACGGCTGTCTCCCGTGATCGTCGGCAGGGGCTGATCCAACGAGGTACCGAAGGGGGATACCGCTGATGACGAATATGCCTGCTCAGCTGGATCTAGATACGGGCGAGCGGGATCCAGACCCGCGAACTGTAATGATTCAGGGTAAGTCCTGCGTCGGCATACAAAATGGGCAGCACGGGTGGTGCGAGGATGCTCTCGCCGGGATGCCGTTTCCTCGCTCGCCGGAGTTGCTGGAGCCGCTGAACCGGCTGTATGCGAACAACAGCCGGCAGTGGGATGCCGAAGATCGGGTGCGGCGAGCTGGAGACGGGCAGATTCCGGCCATCAAGCGGGAGATCGACGAACTCAACGGCCGTCGCCACAAACTCATCGAGCAGATTGATCGAATCTTTGATGCGGCGTGGGGTGCGGACCAAGACGTACCTCCCCTTACCGAGTCGATCGGCTCGGCTCTGGATCGCCTGTCGGTGGAGACGCTGCGGATCATGCATACCGAGCAACTCGTCGAGGGTGATGCCGGCGCGGCGGAACGTGTCGCGATTCTGCGTCGTCAGCGTGACGATCTCGTGTGGTCTATCGCAGTCGCTTGTGAGGACCTTGCCTCCGGCCGACGCCGCACGCCCCGACCTGAGCGCATGAAGCTCTACGGGAAGCCCGGACGATGAGCGCGGTCGGGTTGCTCCTCCAAGGCACTGGGGTCCGCCATGACAACTGATTGCTCCGGGTATGGGGATGATTTCGCAGACTGGCGCAATGGCCTGTTTCTACGCCCCGATGGCGACAACGCGGACGTGCTTGTCGAGCTCATCCGCGGTGCACTCGATGAGGCGCTGAGCCATCAGGGTGCAGGGCCCGTGTATCCGCGCTGGGACCAGGAAGACGGGCGTTCACCGGTGGGTGGTGGACACCTGCTGGAGGACCCTGTCGCCGCGGAGACGGTTCTCAGCCAACTGCGTTGGTGGCTGGCTGGATCGGTCAAGGTGCACCACCACATGTTCGCCAAGAACGTCGTTCCGCCGCCGTCGTTCGTCAACCTGGCAGCGCTGTGCGCGGTGTCGTTGTTCATGCCGAACGGCGTCACTGGAGAGGACGCCGCCGAGACCCTTACCGCCGAGCTGTCCTGTGCCCAGGCGATGGCGCGGCTGGCGGGGTACGACCCGGATCAGGCAGGTGGCCTGTTCACCTTCGGGGGCACTGCGACCAACCTGTACGCGATCAACGTCGGCATCTCCAAGGCGCAGCCCGACCACGCCGAGCGGGGGATCGAGCCTGGGATGGCCGTCGTCGGTTCCTGGCCGGCGCACTACTCGCAGAAGTCCGCGTGCGCGTGGCTTGGTATCGGCACCCGAAACTACATATCCGCTGCGTCGCTGCCCGACCAGACCACAGACCTGGAGTCGATGGAAGCGGCCTGCCGCGACGTGCTGGCACGCGGGCACCGACTTGCATGCATCATGGGCGCTGGCGGGACGACCTCCAATATGGCCGTCGATGACTTCGGCGAGATCGCTGCGATGCGGGATCGGCTGGCCGCGGAATATGGATTGGATTACACGCCCCACGTGCATGCGGACACGGTCATCGGGTGGGCTTATCTCTGCTTCATCGATTACGACCTGCATCGCAATCCCCTCGAATTCAGCCCGCCTGTGGTGGCGAAACTCTCACGGCTTGTGGAGCGCCTGAAGACAGTGCGGCACGCCGACTCGTTCGGAACCGATTTCCACAAGACCGGTTTCGCGCCGTACACGTCCAGCATGATCATCATGCGAGATGGGCGAGACTTCTCGCGGCTACGTCGCGACGGCGGAGTCATGACTCCGCTGTTCCATGACAAGGATGCGTACAACCCTGGGACCTTCACGCTGGAAACTTCCAGGTCAGCGGCGAACATGGTCGCGACCTGGGTTGGCCTGCAGGCCCTGGGCAAGCAGGGAATGCGGAAACTTCTCGGTCACGCGCTTGAGACAGCCGAAGCGCTCCGACGCCACGTTGATGACGTAGCAGCTGGCGACGTGACAGCCATCAACAAACATTCGTACGGCCCGGATGTGTTCTTGCGCTGTTACCCGCCGGATGACCCGGCCGCTGCCGAGGAGGACTTCAGCGACACCAGCTCGGTGCGCCGAATAAACCAGTACACCTCTGACCTGTTCGCGTGGCTATCGCGTCAACGCGTACCGGAGGCCGAGCAGATCGCGCTGAGCAAAACCTCCGCGGCCTTCTACACGCCGGCTGGCGAGCCGGTCGTGGCTCTGCGGGTGTACTCCCTCAATCCGTACTTCTCCGACTCGCACGCCAGGGAGCTGGTCGTGCGCCTCCTCAAGGGCAAGCGACAGTTCGACGCCATTCATCCGGATACAGATGTGCACGAGGGGACCCGGTGAACCAACCATCGATCAATGGCCGAGAAGAACTGCCGACGCACTTCGCCGCCGCCGACCTCCCTATCCGTGACTGCGTCGAGTTGACGGCTGGTCTGGCCTCCTACGCCCGGAGACACGGACTATCCCAAGTCGAGGTGAGCGGGCCACCAGCGATCGGTGAACTCATCGAGGAATTCGGTTTCGATGAGGTGCGATATGTCGACGGCCGCCGGAAGCCCGCAGTGGATATCCCGGCGGCTCCCCGCACTTGGCGCTGCGGTCAACGTGGGCTGCGCTGCCTAAGCGAACAACTCGCGGACGCGGCAAGACTTCCGTCCGAGGCGGACAAGGCGCCGCCGACGACGCTCCCCGGCGGGTCCGTGATGCGGTTCGCCCGGCACAATCGTCTCGGCGATGCCCTGGGCATCGTCACCGGCCTGGAGCACTACTGCCGCGACAACGCCATAGCATCAGTTGCCGTCACCGGTTCGCCCATCCTCGCCGAAGTTGTCGAGGTGTTCGCATGCGGGCGAGTGAGCTACGTCCCTTCGCCCAGCGAAGCGATCAATGGCGACGCGATCTTCGCCCGGTCTTCATGGAGCCTCCCGTGGCTTGACCGGTTCAACCACGCCGTGACCGACACCTTCGGGGGACGAGTCCGCCACCGAGTGCCGCCGCTTCCGCTCCGTGAAGCTCCAACGCCCAGTGGCCAAGAAGACGTGGTGTATTGCCAGCTCGATGCGCGTTCCAGCACCCCGCTGCCGCGACAGTCGGCCCGACGGCTCCTGAGCCAGGTTGCAGCACACGGCGAAGTCCAGATCCTCGGCGGCCCTGACACCCAGGACTACCTCGGCGACGACCTGACCTACGTACGGGCAGAGCTTCCCGAGATGGTCACCCGTCTCCTGTCATGCCGCCTTTTCGTGGGGTGCGACAGCGGCCTGGGCCACCTCGCGGGTTACCTCGGCGTTCCCGGCCTGATCGTCAGCACCGACGACTTCGAGACGACCTGGGCATTCTTTCGTGGCTACGCCAGCCTCAGCGTTATCCCGCTCGCGGCAACAGAATTGCTTCTCCCATGAAGCCCCCCACAGAGCAGGAAGCCCTGAAGGCGGCCAGTCGGTGCCTGCGCCAAGAGGCCGTGACCGCCCGCCGAATCTCGATGGGCCGCAGCCACTTCGTGTTCACGGTGGGGCTGAAGTCCGGTGAGTCCGTGATTGCGCGGATCACTCGACACGACCGCGCCGAGTGCTTCGCGGGATTCGCGTATTGGCGGCGCCAGCTCGCTCGGGTGGGAGTGCCCGTCCCCCGCGTGCTGTCCATGGACCTCACCGGGACCGTACTGCCCTGGCCGATCATGCTCCTTGAGCAAGCCCCAGGGGATGATCTCTGCAACGTCTACACCGACCTTACGGCCGCCGAGAAGCACGCCGTTGCCGACGACCTGCTCGCCATCCGGCACCGCATGAGCGGCCTTCCACCCGGTCCCGGATACGGCGGCATCGCCAGCTACAGCGACCTGCGCTGCCACTCCCGCTGGTCTGACGTGCTCTGGGAGTACTTCACCGGCGCAATCGATCAGCTGACGCCCTCGCAGCGGCAGAGGCCGGCCATCGGAGAAATCCGCAGAACCATCCGCGAGCTACGCCCCGAGTTCGAACGCATCGAACCGTTGCCCTACCTGATCGACGCCACCCACCAGAACGTGCTGGTGGATGGTGGGAGAGTCACGGCGATCGTCGACCTCGACGAGCTCGGGTTCGGTGACGCCCTATACCCCCTCGGCGTCGCTCGCGCCGGCCTTTTGGCCCGTGGGCCGGAGGCGGAGTGCATCGAACGGGTTGCCGCGCCACTGTGCGTCGGCCCCATTCGGCAGCGCATATTCGATCTGTACTCAGCGATCGCCAGCCTCAAGATGCTCTCCCCGAGTCCCCTCAGCGTCAGCGGCCCGCCCTCGGCTGGCAGCCCGATCGCCACCCGGCTCTGGACCTTGCTCGATTTCTTCGCCGCCGCCGCGGCCCACAAGGAGTAACGCCATGCCCGGCACCGTCTTCGTGAGTCTCGACGACTTCACCCGCGAGGGCTTCACCAATGGCCTGTTCCTTCAAGTCCGCGAGCTACTGCAACGCGTCAAGAGCCGAGGGCGCCCAGCCAGCCTCGCCTGCATCGCTCAACACAGGAATCCCGGAACCGAACGCAGAACCCGGACCGTCCAGGGCTGCACTGTCCACGAAACCTTCATCGGTGCCCCGGGGCCAGCGAGCGCGTACCGGCAGGCGCTTCAAGATCTTCTGAAGGAGCTGGACCCCGACGTGATCCTGCTCAACTCCTGCGCGGTCCGGCTCAACGAAGCGCATCGTGCCGTGCTGGACGAATGCCTCGCGAGTGGTCGGCATGTAGCGGTGCTCGTCACCGACCAGCTTTACCCCACAAGCCATGACCACCCCGCCGACGAGGTCCGGGGTTACTACGATCTGATGCGGCAGGCCAGTGTGCACGCGGTCAGCCAGACGATCGCCGACGCCTTCCACGGCCAGACCGGTGTGCCAGCGCAGGTGCTCCCCAACCTCCTGCCCGAGCGACGAGTCAGCCCGGCATCCGTAGGCGCGGCGGGCCGGTCCCTGACGTTGATCAATCACCACCCCATCAAGGGCCGGCGTGTCTGGGACGCACTCGTTCGTCAGCGCCCCGGAGACGCCTACCTTGTCGTGGAGACCTGGCCCGATGTCCCGCCGTACGCGCCGCCCTCGCCGAACGTCCAGGTGGCCGCCTTCAGCCCGGACCCCGCCACGATCTACAACCTCACCAGGATCCTGCTCGTGCCGTCGCTCGGCCCGGAAGGTCTCCCACGCGTCGCGCTTGAAGCAATGGAGTCAGGAGTACCTGTCGTGGCCCACCGGATAGGCAGCCTGCCCGAGCTGGGAAATGCCGCGATGTTCGTCTCCCCGCCACCGATCGCCGGCTACGAGCTCGAAGGCAATGTGCTGTATCCCCGGGTTTCTCCGGACGACATCAACCGGGCCGCACGGGATTTCGGGCAGATCATCGACGCGATCGATCATGATCCCGCGCTCCGTACCCGGCTCGTGGCCGGCGGCAAAGCACTCGTACGTGACTATCGCGATCACAGCGAGGCTGTGATCGGTCGACTACTCGACCTATGGTTCGGGATGGCGTGAACCAGGACACTCCGGGTGTGCGGCGACCCGGTCACTGCACGTAAACGGCCGCTGACCAGTACAAACACGGATGGCAGCCTGGAGCACTACACTGGCCGCCACACTGACACACGCGACTCTAGGAGACACAGGACCGTGACGGCCATCGTCGACGAGTTCCAGTGGCGCGGGCTGATCGCCCATGCCACTGACCAGGACGCACTGCGCAAGGCTCTCGCGGATGGTCCCGTCACGTTCTATTGCGGCTTTGACCCGACCGCGGCCAGCCTGCACGTGGGCCACCTCGTCCAGGTGCTCACCCTTCGCCGGCTCCAGCAGGCCGGGCACCGGCCGCTGGCACTCGTGGGCGGCGCGACCGGCCATATCGGTGACCCTCGACCGACCGCCGAGCGCACCCTGAACGACCCGGAGATCATCGCCCAGTGGGTGACCCGGCTGCGCGCGCAGATCGAGCCGTTCCTCTCCTTTGAGGGCGACAATGCGGCGACCATGGTCAACAACCTGGACTGGACCTCGGGTCTGACCGTGATCGGGTTCCTGCGGGACATCGGCAAGCACTTCCGGGTGAACAAGATGCTCACCAAGGACTCGGTCGCCCAGCGCCTGGCGTCCGACCAGGGCATTAGCTTCACGGAGTTCAGCTACCAGTTGCTCCAGGGTATGGACTTCCTGGAGCTGTACCGGCGGTACGGCTGCACCCTCCAGACAGGCGGCAGCGACCAGTGGGGCAACCTCACGGCCGGTCTGGATCTGATCCACCGCATGGAGCCGCACGCCGAGGTGCACGCGCTCGCGACGCCACTGTTGACGAAGGCGGATGGCACCAAGTTCGGCAAGACAGAGACGGGCACGCTGTGGCTTGACCCGGAGATGACCACGCCGTACGCGTTCTACCAGTTCTGGCTGAACACCGACGACCAGGACATCTCCCGGTACATGCGCATCCTCTCCTTCAAGTCCCGCGAGGAGCTTGAGGAGTTGGAGAAGGTGACTGAGGAGCGACCGCAAGCCCGCACCGCGCAGCGTGCGCTCGCCGAGGAGCTGACCACGCTGGTGCACGGCGCCGACCAGTGCGCCGCGGTGATCGCCGCGTCGAAGGCGCTGTTCGGGCAGGGCAAGCTCGCCGACCTCGACGAGGCGACACTGGCCGCTGCGCTCTCCGAGCTCCCGAACACCAAGGTGAGCGAACTCGGCCTGGTTACCGATCTGTTCGCGGAGGTTGGCCTTGTGGCAAGCAAGTCGGCCGCCCGCCGCACCGTGAAAGAGGGCGGCGCCTACGTGAACAACGTGAAGGTGGCCTCCGAGGACACGGTGGCCACGGCTGACGAGCTGTTGCACGGACGCTGGCTGGTGCTTCGCCGGGGCAAGAAGAACCTGTCGGCGATCGAGGTCACCGGGGCCTGAAGCGGCCCGGGAGATGGAAGCTCAGCCGTGAGCCGGAGGAGTACCTCCGGCTCACGCGCCTGAGCTACGGCTACCGTGAGCAAGCAGGCCCGTCGGCAACAACCCGCGGACCGGTCGTGAATGGCGTAGCGGCTGGTCCGATTGCCTGCGAGGCACTGCTGCTGTTCAGTGCGTCGGGGTGGCCAGCAGCTTGGGTAGGTCGCGCATATCGTCGAACAGGGTGGTGCCTGGGCCTTCCAGTCGCGTGGCCGGTGTGAGGCCGCCGCAGTAGCCGAAGGCCCGCATGCCGGCGGCACGTGCTGCCTGAACTCCGTACGCGCTGTCCTCGATCACCGCGCACCGCTCGGGCTCCACGCCCATGGAGCGAGCAGCGTGCAGGAAGAGGTCGGGGGCAGGCTTGCCTCGGGGGACATCGTCTGCGCTGAAGATGCGCTCCTCGAAGTGGTCCCTCAGTGCGGCGATCTCCAGGTTTCTCCGGATGCCGGCGTGGTGAGTGTTCGATGCGACGCAGACGGGTGTGGTGAGGCTGCTCAGGGCTTCTGCGACGCCATCGACAGCGGTCAATTCCGCGTCGAAGGCCGCCTGGTACAGATGCTCGTATTGCTGCAGCCAGTCCTTCTCCAGGCGCCGTCCGAGCTGTTCCTCTACGGCGGCCGTGTAGACCTCGGTGGACGAGCCGACGAACTTCTCGATGATCTCGTCCTCGGTGAACGTGCATCCCAGTTCAGCCATGATCATCGCGTCCACTTTGACGCATATCCGCTCGCTGTCCACCAGTACGCCGTCACAATCGAAGATCACCAGCTCGACAGGGCTCTGCGTCATGATCGGCAGTGTAGACCCGCGGCGTATGGGCCTGACAGGACTGTCGCTCTCCAGACGAAGGGTGCTTGTTCAGGGTGTGACGGAAGCGATCGCAGCCACCAGCTGCTGTACGTTTTCCAGGCTGTCGAGAACAACGTCGGCCCCCGCTTCCTTGAGGTCCTGTGCGGAGGTCTTGCCCGAGGGCACACCGAGAACTGAGGCCCCGCCCTCAAGGCCCGTGCGGACGTCCTCAAGGGAGTCTCCGATGATCACCGTGTTCGAACGAGTGAAGGCCGTCCCGTGTTTGGCCTGTGCGCGTCCCTGTGCGATGCCCACGAGCGCGGGCCGATGGTCGTCGTCGGAGGCGAATCCGCCGATCTCGATATCGAGGTAGCCGTCGAGGTCGAAGGCCGCGAGCTTCAGCAGCGCATTCAGCTTGAGATTGCCGGTGACGGCCGTTGGCACCAAGCGCGGGTCGTCGTGGACAGCTTGGAGTGCGGCCCTCGCACCGGGCATGAGAACCCCTTGCTGCCGTAGATCTTCGCTGTGAGCCGCGAGCAGCTTGGGCAGCAGCTCCACGATGCGCGGCAACAGGTCAGGGACAACTGTCTCGGGCACACCGTTGTCCAGGAGCAGCGACCGGATCGCGAGGGGCATGGTGACGCCCGTACCGCGGGCCGGCAGGTGTTCGGCTGGGCGGCCGACGACTTCGGCGAAGGCTTCGCGATACACCTGACGGTCGATGTCACCAACGTAGAGCAGCGTACGGTCAATGTCCCAGAGGACGAGGGTCTGTTGGTTGTCGGTCACGTGCAATTCCTCGCTCCCATCACGGCGGCGCCACGGTCCAGTAGATCTTGAGCGTATGTGGCGTCCCCTACTGCTTCGAGGTCGCTGAGCATCGACTCAACGTGCTCGTTGAGTCGCGCGGACTGGAGCTGCTCGGCCAGGTCGAGAGCCCGGTGCGCGGTGTCACACCCTGCTTCAGCGTCCCCTTGACGTACGTGAGCGGACGCGGCCCGGGACAGGAACAGGGCCCGCGTGCGCTGGTCTGAGGGGTTCAGCGAGTCATGCGCCTGCGTGAAGCTGGTGACGGCTTTCTGCGGCTCACCCAGATCGAGGTAGCAGCTGCCGGCTTGGCCGTGGATCTCACCTTCGTTGATCCAATACAACCAGTGGGGATCGCGTTCGGTACGTCCTTGAGCACACAGTTCAGCTGCCTGACCTAGCGCGGTGAATACCTCCTGCCGTTCGCCGAGCTTTGCGTGCCCGCGGGCTTGCCGCGTCAGCAGCATTGCCTCCAGGGCCGGGGCGCCGAGGTTCTTGATCTTCTCGCGAGCACCTCGCGCTGCGGTAACCGCATTGCGTGGTGCACCCGTGGAGTAGCCGTGGATGGCCAGGTAGGAGAGAGCTCCGACGCCGAGCCGCACGTCGCCGGATGCCTTTGCGGCGCGGAGCGCAGCGAACAGGTAGGTAGGGCTTCGGTCTCGATCTCCGGAGTCGAAGGTGAACCATCCTGTCTGGATGGCGGTGTCCGCGGTGATCGCAGCGAGTCGCTGCCCCGTGCCCTCGTCGTAGGAAGCCTGCTCAACAAGTCGCTTGAGGAGTAGCAGATGAGCGTTGCCGAGGTCGGCCAACGTGCCGCTGCCAGCGCTCGCGTCCATACTGCGCAGGTTGTCCGTGGTCTCCTGGAGGCTGTCGAGGAGCTTGTGTGTGAGCCGGCTGCCCTCCGCGGCGCGGACGAGCGGTTCCGCTTCGGCAGTGCTCCAGTGGTGCACGAAGGCGGTGAGCGCCAGGCCGCTCACCGCAAGGAACCGTCGGCGGTCCATCGCGCTCCCTCCAACTGCAGTGCCTAACGCCGTCACCATACGACTCGCCGTCCATGGCAAGGCCGGGTCGAGATCGCCGGAGTACAGGTCCCGGGAGGGACGGAGGGGGCGGGGAAGCGGGAGCGGGGCCAGTTCGGGGGGAACGCCGAGACCAGTGAGGAACTCGACGATCTTGTCGATGTTGGTGAGACGGCGATGCCCTGACTCAAGCATGGAGAGGAACGCCTGGCTCAGGCCCGTCAGATGGGCAATGTCGTCTTGACGCAGCGACCCCTGCTGGCGGATCAGGCGGGTGGCCTTGCCGAAGTCCCAGGAGGCTAGGGCTCGTTGGATCTCTTGGCTGCGCCACACGCGTTCTGGTACGGAGAGGGCGTGTTGGTTCAGGGTGCGGGAGCGAACGCAGGCCGAGCACAGCGTCCCAGAGTTGTACTGGCTCAGTCGGCAGCCGCACTGTTCGCAGCCTCGCGGCGACTGCGCAAGCACCTATGCCTCCCCCTTGAAGAGATTCATGCGACCTCAACTTGCCCTGGCAAAACCGAAATCACTCAAGTGATATCACCTCGGAAATGTGTGCACCGGGCGTTTCCCCATCACTCTGGGACTCCCGCAGTGCACGGCGCTGGCGGACCGCCCGAGAGTGGATGATTCGGACGGACGTAGCTCTCCTGCTGTGGATCACCTGTTGTCCCTGAACTCGTCCACCGGAGTCGAAGGTGTCCTCGGTCCCGTACGTACGGATGGCACAGTCCCTGCCGCTGGATCGCCAGCGGAAGACGGCGTGGCGGCCCCTCCCGCGTTGTGGCAAGCGGATCTCCTCAGAGGTGGCCCGTGATCGTTAGCTTCTCAGCCGTGGTGTTCCTGGGCGTGATCGTCTTTCTCCTGGTGAAGAAGGGCGGCCTGAACATGGGCCACGCCATCGTGTGCGTCCTGTTCGGCTTCTTCCTGGCAGGGAGCTCCGCAGCGCCGAGCATCAGGGACGGTGTGCAGGGCGCGGTCGAGCTGATCAAAGAGATCGACTTCTAGACCGGCCGTCGGGGCGCTGGCGAGGTTCTGGATCCCCTCCCTTTACCCCTGAGCCCTGACGGTCTTTCCACTTCCGGACGTGACGCGAGGACTCTTGATGAAGCCGATACCAACTGTGCCTCTGGGCCTGGCTGTAGGTACGGCCACCGCCGAGCGAGGGCGTCGTGAGTAGTCGTAAACCGGCTCTGGACCGGCATCCGGCCCGCGACGACGCTCAGTTACGGGTGGTGGTCGAGGACACGGCGATGGGCCGCTGGGAAGGGGCCCGGGGACTGCTGGCTGCAACGGGCGCAGACTGGGACCGGCGCATCTTCCGCCTTCAGGTCCTCGCCCGTGTAGGCGCGCGCCTGACGTTTGCTGACACGTGGGCGCAAGCCGAACCGCAGTCGCCGCACGCTCTTGCCCTTCTGGCCCATGTGCTTGCTCTGCGGTCGATGGCCGGCGGTCGAGGACGGGGCCGCAGTGAGGCGATGGAGCAGGCATGGGACGTCTGTGACGCAGCCGCCGACGGGATGCCGAGCGACCCCTCACCGTACGTGGTGATGCTCGCATTGACCCGCTTTCACTCGCCTCCCCAGGCCCCCGAGTGGCGCGCGACGGTGCGACAGCTGTGGCAGCAGGTGATAGAGCGCGACCCTTGGAACCGGGAGGCGCACCACGAGCTCCTTACCTACCTGTTCCCCTCCTGGCACGGCACCGGAGGGGAGATGTTCCACTGGGTGCAAGAACGGTGCACTCACGCCCCGCGTGGCGTGCCGGCGCATGTCCTGCCCCTGGTCGCCCTCGCCGAGTCGCACCGGCAGCGGATGGAAGTGGAGGGGCACCGCTACGGACTGACCGTTCACCCCTGGACGGACAATCCGTCGACCTGGCAGGCGTGGGACAACTGGTGGTCCTATCGAGCCCCGAACCGTCCTCACGCCGCATTCCACGAGGACGCCAACTACCTCGCCCACGCGCTGTCATTCGCGAACCGGCATCGCGAAGCCGGTGAGGTCTTCGACGCCATCGGCCCGTACGCCACCGACGTGCCATGGAGCTATTGCGGAGACGCCCCAATGCTGTTCGACCGCCACCGCGCCTGGGCTGTCAAAGCCTCCGCGCCGTAGTCCGTACCGCCGGGACAGAGCCGGAGCCTCTGTTGCCGTCCCACCAGTTAGCGCCGACGAAGATGAAGGAATCATCCGAATGCCCCTGGATATACCAAGCGTTACGCCTTCGGAAGAAGAGCGCCTCGCCGAACTCGGCATCACCCAGACCCTGGACCGCTCGATGTCCGGGCGTCAGAACTTCGCCGTCTCGTTCACCATCATCAGCATCCTCTCCGGCTGCCTGACCATGTATGGCTTCGGCATGAACACCGGCGGACCTGCCCTGATCATGTGGGGATGGGCCATCGTTGGGCTGATGACGCTCTTCGTCGGGCTGGCCATGGCGGAAGTCTGCTCCAGCTACCCGACGAGCGCCGGCCTGTACTTCTGGGCCCACAAGCTCGCTCCCCACAGGTCGGCGGCCGCCTGGGCATGGTTCACCGGCTGGTTCAACACCCTCGGCCAGATCGCCGTAACCGCGGGCGTCGACTTCGGCGCCGCCTCATTCCTCAACGCCTACCTGAACCTTCAGTTCGGCTACGCCGCCACCCCCGGGCACACCATCACGCTCTTCGGCATCATCCTGGTGCTGCACGCCCTCGTGAACACCCTCCGTGTGCGCATCGTGGGGTTCTTCAACACTGTCAGTGTCTGGTGGCACCTGATCGGCGTGGTAGTGATCGTCGGCGTGCTCCTGCTCGTCCCCGACCACCACCAGTCCCCGAAGTTCGTGTTCACCGAGTTCGTCAACAACACTGGCTGGGGCTCTGCCGTCTACGTCGGCTTGATCGGCTTGCTGATGGCCCAGTACACCTTCACCGGGTACGACGCCTCCGCCCACATGACGGAGGAGACGAAGAACGCCTCGGTGGAGGGACCGAAGGGCATCGTCCGCTCCATTCTTGTCTCCTGGGCGGCCGGTTTTGTCCTGCTGTTCGGCCTGACATTCGCCATCCAGTCCTACACCGGCGCACTGGAGTCGAAGACGGGGGTGCCGCCGGCGCAGATCTTCATGGATGCTCTGGGCGAGAGCGCGGGCAAGATGATGTTGCTTATCGTGATCGGCGCCCAGCTGTTCTGCGGCATGGCATCGGTGACGGCCAACTCCCGGATGATCTACGCCTTCTCGCGCGACGGTGCCCTGCCCTTCTCCAAGGTGTGGCACAAGCTGCACCCGGGGACTCGCACCCCGACCAACGCGGTCTGGCTCGCCGCCGGCGGCGCCTTCGTCCTCGGCCTGCCCTACCTGTTCAACACGACCGCGTACGCCGCGGTCACCTCCATCGCGACGATCGGCCTCTACATCGCCTACGTCATCCCGACGCTGCTGCGGCTGCGTCAGGGGGAATCCTTCCGACGCGGCCCGTGGCACCTGGGCCGCTGGTCCAAGCCCGTCGGCGTGCTCGCGGTGACCTGGGTCGTAGTGATCACCGTGCTGTTCATGCTGCCGCAGGCCGCCCCGGTGACCATCGAGACATTCAACTACGCGCCCATCGCGGTCGGTGTCGTGCTCGCCTTCTCCGGCACATGGTGGCTTGCCACCGCCAGAAGGTGGTTCCTCAGCCCGACCCACCCAAAGAACAGCACTCCGCCGCTGCCAGCCTCGCAGGGAGCGACACGTTAGCCGGCACGTTGATCCACCTCCTGTAGGTGGCAGACGGCGGGGCGGCGGCGTTGCACTGCCGCCGCCCCGGCAATGCCGCGGCCTCCCGTTCGTGGGGCTGACGAGGCAACCGTGACCTGGACGACCCCGTGCGGCAGCTGATTCCAGTGGCGCCATACGGGTCTTGTTGTGAACAGAAAGGTGCACCACCGTGAAGCCCCTTCCCACCGCGTACCGCAGCCTGCTGCCCCCGGTGACCGACACCCTGCGGGCCGAGCGCCCCCACACGACTGCCGCCTGGTGACGCACATGCACGACGAGACAGTGCGCGGCGACGAGCTCCTCGCCAAGGTTCTGTCCGATCGGTACGGCGTCGAAGTGGGCTCCGCTGAACTTGTGCCGATCGGTACCGAGACCATCAACCGGCGCGTCACTCTCTCCGACTCTCGCCGGATCTTCGTCAAGCAGTACCTCTCGTCCGCCGACCTACGGCAAGCCAAGACCGCGTGGACCATGTCGGAGTTCTGCCGCAACGGCCACGTCCCCACCCCACCAGTCTGGGCCAACCGGGACGGAGAGATCCTCACCCACGTCGACGGCACCGCCTGGGTGGTGACCGACGAGATGCCCGGCCGTGTCGCGACCGAGCCGATGACCGTACCGCGCGCCCAGTACATCGGTCTGGTGCTCGGCCGCATGCACTTCGTCCTGGCCTCGTATCCACCGCCGGCGCGCATCCGGCAAACCAGATGGCGGACCGCGCCCCTCGATACCGCGCTCGCGGCGACCGAGGCCGGCCTGGCTCGCGCGACTGAACAACACGATCCGCGACGTTGCCAGCTGCGTGAGGAGCTGGAGCAGCGCCGAGATGACCTGCAAACCCATGTGCCTCGCCTCCGCAGCCGCTTGCCTGACCAGCTGGTGCTCCAGGCCGGGCATGCCGACTTCACCCGCACCAACCTCCTGGCTCAGGAAGATGTGATCACTGCGGTCTTGGACTTCCAGGGAGAGACCTGCCTGCCCGCATGGGAGTTGGGACGCGCAGCGTTCGACCCGCGCACTGTGGCGAACAGCCCGTCTTGGCGGCAGAGAGCCATTTGCCTGGTAGGGGCCTACCTCGTGGAGAACCCGCGGCTGCCCTATGCCGACGTACGGGCCTGCGCCCGCGTCACTCTGCTGTATCTGCTGTTCAGCCTGTACGGGGCCGCCACAGCCGCATATGGGCTTCCCGTGCCAGCGGAGGCCGACCTGCGACGTCACTGGGCCGAACGGCAGGTCACCATCCGACGACTCCTCGACGAGCTCGACGACATCGAAGCCGCTCTCGCAGAGATCCGGCCGGGCAGGTGGGACAGGCTATGACCAGAAAGCGTTCGGTCGCGGGACCCTCGACGTTGATGGGGATTCGCGATTTTGGTTCTGGCCGCGATTCCGTGAAGCGTTGATCACGGCGAGGTGAGTGTTTTCGGCAGGATGAATGGGAGCCACTCCGGCACTAGGTCGAGAGCTACGTTGCCCCATCCGTGGTGGGGATGGACACGACGCAAGTCCATGATCGGCAATGAGATTGAGAGCCACCTTGATCGGGTGATTTCTGGCTGTGGCGGTGATGGCTCGACGCGCGAATGCCGGATGTGCGGCAGCCCCCTTGCTCCGCTGCACCGCTATGCCTCCAACGCTGCCCTGTGACAGAACTGGGCACCGCTGGCGTCGCGGTCCGCGCCATACGCTGCCATCAACTACGCGTGGGTTCCTTGGTGGCTGGTGTCAGAGAGGTAACCTCGCCCATCTCTCCCCCGCGGTAGCGGTTGAGGCCACGGCGGTGGCTGAGGCAAAGGTGGCGGCCAGGGTGGCGGCCAGGGTGGCGGCCAGGGTGGCGGCCAGGGTGGCGGCCACACGGCGATCACTACTGGCATCCGTTCGGTGAGATCCATCGTGCACCTGCCAAGAGCTTCACGGGCTGTGGAGTGGAGGGGATGAAGGTCCATCTCGGTGAAGTCAGCCGGGTCGTGCAGATGACGGGCGACTGGCGGTCCGAGGCCAGGCGGGGTGGGTCGAACTCGGTGGCGCTCCGCATCGAGGTGCTGACCGGTGCGGGCTAAACAGGGCCTGCGGCGCCACCCTCGGACTCCTGGATCCGCTGGCCCTCCGCGTCGACCGCCAGCAGGGGCGCCGCGTCGGGGATTTCGGGGGTGGTGCCGGTAGCGGCGAGGATCGTCGCAGCCGGCATGCGGTTGCCGGTCCGCGCGGCCATCGCCATGGCCGCCGCCGCGGCCGGCGTGGTGGCCCACGGCGGAACCACGAGAAGCATGAAGTGGTCGTTAAACCCGCGGGTCACGCTCATCGTGTCATCGCTGGCGGTGAACCAGCCGATGTGAACGACGCGGCCGTCGATCGTGAGGCTGCGTGGGATGTCGTCCCAGGCGTCCTGGTCCAGCCCGACGCGCAGGATCGCGCCGAGGTGCGCGCTCAGTGCGGTGATGAGGCCGGGCAGCTCGGCGCGGACATCGCGGGAATGCGGCCACCACGCGCCATCGAACATCCCCGCGCGGGCCAGCGTAGGCTCCAGGGTCAGCCGGACTGCCGAGGGCGCCGTCGGCCGCGGGAAGAGGTTGGGGGAGCGCCCCCATGCGAATGCAGTGCTGTGGTTCGGCAACATGGCGTGCCGCCCGTCTCGGTTCTCGACGGAACCGGTTTGGTCTAGGGCGACGCCGACTCGGCTGCCAACGGTGAAACGTCCTGGTGACTGCAAATATACTCCGCGCAACCGGTGGCGGGGCCGGGGCCCGCGCTCAGGTAGTTCGGTCCCGCAGAGCCCGCCCGACGATCTCCCCCTGCTAGCTCCGGGTGTGATAGTTGAGGCACAGGAAGTAGCGCCGAGATTGATCATGGTCGTGCGCTGGAGATGCATCACGTACGCGCCGCCCAGCCGCACCACGCAACCGGCCGGTCAGCCGCGCGCCGGCCGGAATCTGGGGGATCTGCTCGGTGAACGACCGCCGGGGGCACCGCGGCTCACGGCAGAACCAGCGGCGCTTGTGCCACAAGAACTCCAGGCCGCTGTCCCCGTAGGGAAGATCGCGGGGCCGGGTCACCGCCGAGCCCTTCACCCGGGAGGCGAATACCCCGCAGGCCGGACAAGCCCGCGCCGACTCGTCCGCCGTGACCGATGGACCCGGCGTCTGCCGCCCTCGGGCCGCTCGACACGTGCGACGGACACCCCCTCGAGGTCGAGCAGCAACCTCGTATCGTTGACCAAGCCCGTGGCTCCTGCGTGATCGTTCTGCGTCGAGAACAGAAAAGATCAGGTATGACCACGGGCGCTCTGCATTCGGATGCCGACAACCACCACCACCGTCAGCACCGCCAGCCGAATGCACCGCTCAAGTTCGAAGACCCGTCAAAACACCCTGATATCCGTCACCCTGAAACCGCCCGGCGGGCTGTATCCGGGAGTACCCTGAAATTACCGAGGACATTTCGCATAAGAGTTTCTAGCTCCTGTCGTTCTCGGCGATTCACGACACCGGGCCGGTGTACACCGGCCCGGGGACAGGTCCGCGTCATGACCGCGACCATTCTGTATACGTCGGCGGTCGAGAAGCGGACCTTTTCGCTGCCGCTGCGTCTCGCGCTCGCCGCAACGGACACCCCGGGTGCTCTTCTGGACGGTGCCTGGTGGCCCCGCTCCCGCGACTTGGCGGCGGAACTTCCTGCGTTGACATCGGTACTGGATCCCCTTTGGGGGCGCATCACGCATGTCACGGTGAACCCGACCCTGTGGCCGGTCATCCCACGGAAGGTGCCCGTTGATGGGCACGTGGTGAGAGTCGGCTGGTTCAAGGCCGAGCAAGACCCCCACAAGCTGATGCTGCTGTCCTACACCGTCGGCCGCTGGGACCTGCTGGTGATTCCGCCGCAAACAGATCCGGCCATCGCCGCCTGGCTGATGACCGCCGCTACCGGTCCGCTGCGCAGCCACACAGCGAGTGATCTGCTGGAGAGGGCCGAATTCCAACGGATCGTGGCAGAAGCCGACCAGGCCCGAGAAGCGGTCTGGGATTCCGAGGGCGGCCATGGCGCCCGTGTGACCCCACCAGCACGCTCGGTGTGAACCTCGAAACGGCCCCGGTGAAACCGCCGGGGCCGTCCTTTCAGGCGCAACACGTGAGAGTGCGCAACCCACAATCCACGGTATACCTGCAGGTCGGTTCCGACGAGTTCCGCAGGCTGACGCGAAGCGTGGCGCACATTGCGCTCGGACCTGAAGCACCGATGACCGGGCTCGGCAGCCGCCCCCGGCCCACCGGCAAGGTACTGCGCTACTCCGCGTTACCGTGCCACTGCCCGTGGACGCGGAACCAGAGTCCCGGAGCGTAGATCGAATCGACCACAGCGGCTTCGCCCTTGGCCACCCTGAGGATCCGCAAAGCGCCGCTCGGAAGCAGGTCGTACTCGTACGCCACCGGCGACTCACCGTCGGTGATGTCGTCGTAGGAGACATCCGCAGCCACCAGCTCCGCGTATTCCTTCGGGGGCCGGTTCTCCACCAGCTTGATGAACACGCTCATACCTTGACGATAAATCCCTCGCGGTTTTCTCGCGTGACATGCCAGATCTCACCGCCAACGGCCGCACCACCAGTCGGGCGGTATCGGCTCAGTCCAGGGTGGCAAGGCGGTCGGCGGCCCCCCCGCGCCACTCGATCAGGAAGAGGGTCGCGTCGTCCCTGGTCGTGCCGCCCCGTTCCTCCATCAGGGCGTGGGAGAGAGAGCGCACCACCGCCCGCACTCCCTTCTCGGCGTGCTCGATGCGGTTGACCCAAGCGATGAGTTGTTCCACGCCGAACTGCTTCCCGCCGGCTTCGTGCTCCTCGATCAGGCCGTCGGTGAAGCACAGCACCCGGTCGCCGACCTGGAGCGTCTGCTCGCTGATCCGGGGCTGTTCACCGCCGAAGCCGACCGGCAGGGTGGTCGCACTCTCCAGTTGCCGGACGACCTGGTGATTGCGGATCAGCAGCGGTGCCGGATGGCCCGCGTTGACCCGTTGCAGGTGGCCGGTTGCGACGTTCAGGCGCATCATCTGCGCGGTGACGAAGTGGTCGGGCCCGAACTGCTCGGCGATGGCCCGGTCCATGAACGCGTAGATCTCGGACAGGCCGACGTCGGCGCGTCTGGCATGGCGGTAGGCGCCGATGGCGACGGTTGCCATGGTGGCGGCGTCCAGGCCGTGACCCATCGCGTCGATCGTGGCCACGTGCAGAATGTCGTCGTTGAGGGCGTAGTCGAAGCTGTCTCCGGCGACGCTGTAGGCGGGTTCGAGGATTCCGGCCACCGCGACCTGCGGGGTGGACATGGCCACTGGCGGCAGCAGGGACCACTGGATTTCCGCGGCCACACTCATCGGTTCGCGGCGCCGGGCCAGGAAGAACCGGTCGGTGTAGCTGTGTTTGGTGACCAGCATGTCGGCGACCAGACCGGCGAGTCTGCGCAGCAGCCGCCGGTCGTCGTCATCGGCGGTGTCCAGGGTGAGAGCCATCACTCCCACCTGGTCGCTGCCGTCCAGCAACGGCAAGTACATCCGGACGCCGTCGGCCTGCGGTACCTCCACAGGGGTCGCGTACAGGAAAGCCGTGCCGGCGTGGGAGTCACCGATCGGCTCGGGCTCCCCGACGAACAGCCGCCTACCCGGCAGAGGCACCAGCACCCGCTGGCCGTAGTCCTGCAGGAGGATTGAGACGTCGCGGCCACCGACCCTGGCCACCTCTTCCGCGATCAGCGGGGCAATCAGCTGCGGTGGCATCTCGTGCGCCCGGTCCAGCAGCACCCCCAGCAGCCGCTCACCGAACCCTTCCGACCGGTCCAGCATGGCCTTGTCAGGCCGCCGCCCACCGTCCGCCACAGCCGCTCCCTTTCACCACAGCAGAGCCGGTTTCGCCCGCTGGGCGGGCCTCTCCAAGGGGCCGCTCACCAGGCGGCCGGCCTCGGCCTTGGGGCTTGGGACAGACCCGGCTCACCTTGCAGATCCGCTCGAAGACCCACTCACGCGATCTGTACACACGGGTTCCTGACCGACCGTGATCAACCCGCACAGAGTGACGCGGCCGACTAGCCTAAAGGGCTCATTACGCCAAAAGCGGCATGTCACACCCGGTCGGGACAGGTGGCTCTCAGCCAGGTGGCGAAGGTCTCCGATGTGCGTTCGGCAGCACGTCGACCACGCGGGCAGTCTCGACGTCGACCAGGATCGTGCCGTAGGTCCGGCCTCTGCGGAAGGCGAATTCGTCGACGCCCAATACCCGGGGTGCCCGGTCCTGGACTGTCGGAGCCTCCAGTAGTCCAAGCAGTCGGGTCCGGCCGGCGGTCAGCCGTAACTGGCGGCACAGACGCTCGCCCGCGCGTCCGCCCAGCTGTTCAGCGATCGTCTTCAACCAGGATTTCAGCGCGACACTCGACCTGCGGTATCGCTCGGTGAGTCCGTCGATCTGCTCGGCGAAGGTCTTCCGCGGGCAGGACTTGCCGTCGCAGAAGAACCTGCGGACCGTGAGCCTGACCACCACCTGCCGTGGCCCCACTGGCCTTTCGGCGAGGCGACGTTGGTACGAGCTGTGCACCCGGCTCGCCCGGCGTCGGCAGTCCGGGCACCGGCCAGGCCGACCTGTGGACGCCACCTCCACCACAATCTCGTCACGTGCGGACCGGATGCCGCATACCTGCACGCCGACCCCGGGGAAGAGGACTTCCTCGAACTCCTTGATCACCACGGAGCAGGAGGCCCGGGCGAAACGATCTTGCGTTCCTGCTGCTGACCTGCGGCTTCACGGAATCGCAGCCAGAGCCAATTTCAAAGAGCCCTATCAACGTCTCACTGTCGGACGGTTTTGCCGTCGGCGATCACAAGGCGGATGTCGCGCAGGGCGGTAATGTCGTCGAGAGGGTTTCCGTCAACAGCGAGAACGTCTGCGCGCAGCCCCTTGGCCAGGCGGCCGGTGTCGGTGCTCCTTAGCGCCTGTGCTCCGTCGGTGGTGGCCATGTCGAGGATCTTCGCGTTGGGAATCCCCAGGTACTGGTAGAACTCCAGGCTGTTGACGAACTTGTCGAAGACCGCCCGTGTCACCCCGGCATCAGTACCCGCGATCATGGGCACCCCGCCATCAGCCATCCAGCGCATGGAGGAGAACAGGTACTCCGCGCGGTCGTGGCCAACCCGTTCGGCGAACGCCCTCCAGTTGGGACTGGTCGCAGTGCACACGTAGATGCCTTGGGCCTTGATTTCGGCGAGGAGATCGTTTCGGAGGTCGAATTCGCCGCCTTCGGTCATCCAGGTGCAGTGTTCGATGGTGTCCACGCCGGCGGCAACTGCGGCGGCGATGCCGTCGGTGCCGTGGGCATGGACGGCGACGGGTAGTTCGAGGCGCTGGGCTTCCTCGACCACGATGCGCAGCTCGGCTTCGGTGAACTGGTTCTGCCAGATGGCAGGGCCGCCCTTGGTCATTCCACCGCCCGTGCCCATCACTTTGATGACGTCCGCTCCGAGACGGGCATTGCGTTGCACCATGTCCCGGATGGCCTGCTCGCCCTCGACCTCTCCGCCGAAGAAGTTGCAGTGGCCCCCGGGGGAGGTCAGCGGTGTTGCCGCCGACAGGATGTGCGGCCCTGGCAGGGCCCCCGAGGCGATGGAATTGCGCAGGCGGATGGCGAGGCCGTTGCGGTCGCCCAGGTCCCGGACGGTCGTTACCCCGCTGAGGACCAGCTGCTCAGCGCGCTCGGCCATGCCTTCCAGTAGCTCCTCGTCGCTGCTGGCCTGGACGGCAGCCACAGGGTCGGCACTCGCATCGAAGATGAGGTGCGTATGGGCATCGATCAGGCCCGGCAGCACTGTGCCGTCCGGAAAGGACACGGTACGGAGTCCGTGGGGCGCGAGCTGCTCGAGTTCCTTGCGCGGGCCGACCGCGGCGATTCGGTCTCCGCGGACGAGAACGGCGCCATCGGTGACGCTGGTGCCGTTGGGTCCGGTGATGACCCGGCCAGCCGTGATCAACGTGTCCGTCATGGTGTCACTCCTCGTCGTGGGGTCGCTTGTCGGTCGGGTCCGGCTGCTGTCCTGGTATCGGCTACCGCGCTTTTGCGTGCGGCTTGAGTTCGTCAGACAGTTCGATCAGCTGCCAGACATCGGCATCGAGGTTGTCCTCGTCAGGGAGAGCTACGGCAACAGCTTGTGACGACGCCGCTTCGCCGTTGGCCTGGGCGCGCAGGGCGTGTCGTAGGTGGCCGGCCAGAGACGCATGCGATGTCCCATCGGTCACTCCTTGCTGTGCCAGGTATGGGCTGATCCTCACCAGGCCGTCCCGGCATTCGATCACCCGGCGGTAATGGCGGTAGTGGGTGCCGCGCAGGGACAGGAACTCCCGCCAGCCGCTGGTGGGTACGCGGGTGAGGGCGTCCTGCGGAAACGCCTCGTGCAGTGCTTCCCACAGTGGGCGAAGACGCCGGTACGCCTTGCGGTGACACAGCCAGACCCGCACTCTCGCCAACCGCATGGCGGCGCCCGAATAGATGACGCCGATGATGAACACCGGGACCGCAAGAGCCAGGAGGCCCTGCGTGCCGTGGTGCAGCCACTCTGGGACGTTCGCACCACGCCATCGCATCACATCGATAGCGAGGCGGCCGATGTTGGCCATCACCATGCCGGCCAGGGCCCCTACCGTGAGCCACAGCCCCGTGGACAGCGGGCGGAGGGACATCCGCGCATGCCGCAAGGTCCACCACAGTGCCGCAGCGAGTGCGTGGACGAGGTAGAGAAGCGCGGCCATGAAGAACAAGGCCACGGGCGTTGTCGTCACGTCAGCGGTGGCGAAATCTCTGCCCCTGACACTGACCGGCGTGGCGATGGTCGTCAGTGTGAGGGCGATGATGGCCGATGCCAATGGCAGGGCTTCCCATCGGGCCCGTCGGGTGGCACGCTTCCGCTCCTCCGCGGAGAAGAGGTAGACGCACATCAGGCAGTAGACCGCGCCGAGCAGCAGGGCGTTCTGCACCAACCGCGCGGATCCCGGGCCCGTGAGGTTGTCCACGAGACGTGCCGCGCCATCCAGGCCGAGGGCAAACGAAGCACGGGTGCAGATGAGGCACAGGGTCACAGCGCGGAGAGGGAGATCGCGAGGATCCCGGGCGAGCTGAATGAGCTTCCACACCACGGCCAGGTCAAGGATGACAGCCGACAAGAGCAGACCGGTCACAGCCACCCCTGCCGGTCACCGAGGGCCGCCTGCACGCGACGCAGGGAGGGGTTGGAGGCCCGTCGTAGGGCCACCCGGTCCAAGACCGAAGCCCACTCCAGAATGATGGTGGCGACCAACTCGGCCTGGCGTTCATGCTCTTCGTCGTACGAAGTCCGCCGCAGGAGCCGCTTGACCGACCCTGCTGAGAGGTCGGGGACTGCCGTGTTCCAGAGAGCGACGTCGTCAACTTCATCGCTCTGGTGATCCGCCAGGATGTGGCCGACTTCGTGGAGGATGATGTGCCGCTGATGACTCGCGGTGGTCTCCTGCTGGTACAGGATGTAATCGGTGGACGCGGTGGCGATCCACGCGCCGAACGGCCCTGGCACCGGCATCGGGTGCGACACCAGCCGGATGGGGCGACCCCGCCGTTCCCCTAGTTGCTGGCAGAGCACGTCCACTTGCAAGGGGGGCTGGATGTCAAGGGCTCGCAGTTCCCGTTTACAACGCCTGCGAAGCTCTCGCTCTTTCACCGTCATTCTCCCGCACACGACACGTGTCGCGGCAACAGCACCCCCTCGCCGCGGAATCACGCCGTTGACGGCGCATCATTCGCGGTGCTCTGCCTGCTCCAACTTGTAGACAACGTCAAGCAGGTCCATTACCTGCTTTCTTCGCGCTTCCGACAGTTCGCCGGCGCGCATTGCCATCAACTTCACATCGCGGTCTTCGAGTGCCTCGTTGACGCTCGCCCGCTCGGCTTCCATTTGAACCAGTCGGCCATGGACTTGCCTAGCTACGGCGTCGTCGAAAAAGTACGAGATCGGCACACCGAAAAAGTTCGCCAGACCCTGCAGATGGCGCACGGTTGGGTTGTCTTTCTTACCCTTCCGTAGCTGCCAGATGTAGCTCATGGAGATGTTGATCCCCGTCTGGCTGATGGCGTTCGCCGCGTATTCGTTGCTGTATTCCCTGCCGTCGTCGTCCTTGATCGTCGCGAACAGATGGTTGATCTTCTCCGTCAAGGAGCGACCTGTCTCCTCGCCCACTACTTCCCCTCCTCTCGCTGAGAGTCCATCTACCAGTCTAGTACACGAGTGGATGGTGCGAGGGGTGAGCCTTTCACGTCAGTTGAGCTGGTGGCGGTCCAGGTATAAGGTCCCCATCAGCGTCTTCCACTGACGTGAAAGTCTGGAGGTGATGATCTTGTATATGAGTGAAGAGTCTGATCGATTCGAGCGCCAGTGCTCGACGCGGGGTGGCCTGGCTGCGATGGCCAGCCCCCGCCCGGGTCGCCCCCGGCGCTCCGGTGAATACCTTGCCATCTCTCGCCCGGCGGGCGGATCTCGCCCGGCTGCGGACACTCGGCATAAATCGCCCTTTTTGCCTGCGCTGAGAGGCAAGGGATCTCGATGTGAAATCGCCACGACCAGCGCCGCAAGAAGATCGAATTACTTTCGGGAACTGCACGGGAACTCTGCGCGCTGTGATGGACCCCTCGAAGTTGTTCGTGAACCGTCAGCCCACGTGCGGGTGCGGACGGTGGAGTGGTGGTGTGGCCTCTCGCTGGGCGTTGTGAGGCCCTTCCAGCTATCACTGGATCTTGGCGCGGAATCTGCATATGTTGCTGGTCCCTCGGCGGGACAGCCGAAACGGGAGCCAATGATCAGGAAGGGGGGAGAAGGCTGAGTAAGCGTCAAATCCCAGATTGCCAAGGGGAATGAAGAAGGCGCCCAGAAGTTAGCAGCTTCCGGGCGCCGACACCGCCACCCCGAAGGGGGCGGATACATAACCGGGGCGAGTCGGCTGACCTTTTCGACGAGAACGGCCGTCTCACCTCGCCTACGAGTGAGGAATTCTCGCATGCCCAAGTCGCCAAGCGGAAGGGCTCTCGCTGCCCAGCAGGCCGAAGACGACGAACCCACCGCCGACGCTCGCCGGCACCGCCTGGCCGCGCTCCTTTCGGACATGGTGCCCGGAGCCCGCACCGTCCGCGTCTCGCAGCAGCAGCCCGGTCAGAACTGGCCCAGCCCGTACGCCCGCGCATACGACGCCCAAGGGCAGCTCATAGCCCTCAACCGAGCCCAGCGCGTGACGGTTGCCCGCTGGGTGATCCGCACCCACCCCTACGTGCCCTGGGACGAGACGTACGATCTCGACCTCGCCACCAGCACCCTCCGCGCAGCGGGCGGGGGCCGCTGATCATGGCCAGGATCCGCACCATCAAGCCCGAATTCTTCACGAGCGAGTCGCTCGCCGAGGTGAGCGTTCACGCCGAGCGGACGTTCGCCGGTCTCTTCACCCTGGCCGACGATCACGGGCGTTTCCGCGACAACCCGGCCGTCATCGCTGGCCTGCTCTGGCCGCTGCGCGCCGAGCACACCGCAGTGCACGTGGAGGACGACCTGCAGCAGCTGGCCGATGCAGGGCTGATCTGCCGGTACACCGGCTGCAACGGCCGCCGGTACCTCCACATCGTCACCTGGTTCGAGCACCAGAAGATCGATAAGCCGTCGCAGACCCGTGTCCCGGCCTGCCCGGACCACCACGCCACCCAACGCTGCGGAACTTGCAAGGGCACCTGCACCGTGTTCGCCGAAAGCCAGGCGAACACTCCCCGAGGACTCCCCGAAACCTCGGCGAAGGCTCCCCGCACCCTCGATCGGCCGACGAAGACGCCCGTGACGCCTCCCGCCAACGAATCCGCGAGCACGAGCGGCCAGCAGGCGACGCTCGACGGCACCATCGAGGCGCCCAAGCGAACCGCGAAGAAAACCGCAGGTCACAAGCCTGTCGGGAAGGCATCCCCGAAGGCTCCCCGAACCCTCCCCGAAGGTTCGGCGCCTGGATCTAGGATCTTGGATCCTGGATCTACTAATCCTTCGGGGCGCACAGCGCCCGCACCCAGCCCGTCGGCGCAGGATCTCGTCGGCGAGTACGTCGCCGCATGCGTCCAACGCCCGCCGGGTGACGTGATCGGCCACCTCGGTCGCATCACCAGGAAGCTCCTGGGCGAGGGCATCGCCCCGGAACACATCCGGGCCGGGCTGCAGCGCTTCGCAGCCAACCCGAAGCACCCCAGCGTGCTGACCAGCATGGTCAACGAGGCCATGAACGCCTCGCCGGCCGGTTTGGTGCGGCCGGAATCGCGGTCTAACCTCCCCGGTCACCGGGCCTGGGCCAATCCCGCTGACCCTGCCGCCGCCTACGCCGAGGAGCTGTGATGCGCGACCACGACGCCCAGCCCGTCGGCGGCATCGCCCGCCGCCTGGCCCACATCCTCACCTCCCGTGGCATCGATCCGAATGCCCAACTCACCGACCCGGCCGAGCCGATCCCTGCCCTGCAGGCGGCGCAGGCCCGTATCCCGGCTCGCTACCAGGAGGCCGTCGCCGACCATCCCGCGGTCGCCGCCTGGGTCCGCGAGGTCGCTCAAGCGGGACGCCCTGGGCCGAAGGGGGCTCCGGGTATCGCCCAGGGTCGCTCGCTTCTGATCGTCGGCACCACCGGCACCGGCAAGACCCACCAGGCGTACGGCGCGGTCCGGTCCCTGCTGCTGGTCGGTGTCCGGTTGCGGTGGAAGGCGATCACGGCCGCCGACCTGTACGCGGAGCTGCGGCCCCGCCCCGGCCACGATGGCGAGCGGGAGCTGATGGACCTCTCGCGCTGCCCACTGCTGATCATCGACGACCTCGGTGCGGCCAAGGGCAGCGAGTGGACCGAGGAGATCACGATGCGGCTGATCAACCGCCGCTACAACGAGATGCTCCCGACGCTGGTGACCACCAACCTCGGCATGGCCGACCTGCGCGCCCACATCGGCGACCGCGTCGCCTCCCGCCTGACCGAGATGACCGACAAGGTCATCCTCGACGGCCCCGACCGCAGAAGAGCCATCGCAGCCCAGCGCCGCAGCCCCGCTGCCACCACTGCGCCGCGGACACGCACTGAACCCGCCGCACCAGCTGCTGCCACCGCGGTATCGGCTGCTCGCCACCTCAGCCGCTAACGGCCAGCTCGCGGCCGCCGTTACCGATCGCCTCCCCTCACGCACCAATCCCCACGACGCGACTCCCCTGCCCGAACGCGCCCTGGGGCAACGGAGATACCCATGCACCACACCGAGAACGACATGCTGCGCACCCTCGGCGACCTGGCCTGGCATGACGAAGCCGCCTGCCGTGCCGCGGGCCCCCACCGGGTCGATCCGGACGACTTCTTCCCCGAGCCCGATGAGATGGACCGCATACGTGCTGCCAAAGCCCTGTGCGCCCAGTGCCCCGTCCGCAACACCTGCCTGGATGCCGCCCTCGAAAACGGCGACAGCATCGGCATCCGGGGCGGTATGACCGAAGAGGAACGAGCCGACCTGCATCGCAAAATCCAGCGGCGCCTCAACTACGCCCGCGTCAATGCGGTCCTGGCCGGCCAGGACGTCCACCTGACGCATGCCGAGCGCGACGCCGTCGTCCTCGCTGCCTACCAGGCCGGGACTCCGGCCGAGCAGCTCGCCCGGATGCTCAAGATCACGAAGGAGCACGCCCAGAGGCGGTACCGCGAGACTCGCCGCCAGATCCGCGACCGTGCGGTCGAACAGGAGAAGAAGGCGAACAAGGGCAAGAACAAGTCGACGAAGCCCGAGAGCCGGACCACGGCGCTCAAGAAGCCCAGGGCGAAGACATCCCGTGACGACCTTGGGACGGCCGCGTGAGCCACATCGCGCCGATACCCGCGCGGATGACCGGCTGGGACCGGGCCGCCATCGTCGCCCTCGGTGGCGCTGGATGCGCCCTTTCCTACGACGCCCTGCAGCAGATGGCAATCGCCATCCACATCCGCGGATTCCTCACCTACGTCTTCCCTCTGGTCATCGACGGCTTCATCGCCTACGGAGTACGCGCCCTGCTGGTCCTGCGCACCGCACCGCTCGCTGCCCGCTGCTACGTCTGGCTGCTGTTTGGCACCGCGACGGCCGCCAGCATCTGGGCGAACGCCCTGCACGCCGTACGCCTGAACCAGCAGCAGCTGCAGGGCGCGGGGCTTCGGCTCGGCGACATCACCGTCGGCATCCTGTCCACCCTCGCCCCGCTCGCCCTGGCCGGAGCCGTCCACCTGTACATCCTCATCGCCCGGCGGGTCACCGAGCCTGCCGGACAGCCGGACACCAGCCGTGTCCGAGCCGACCGAGTCACCGCCGACCGCCAGGACATTCCCGTCGGTCAGGACGAGCCCCGGCCGTCGCCGGTCGGCTCCGGGCACCCGGTCGAGCTGCCCGCCCCGGAGACCAACCGCCCAGCGGTCACGGTTCGCCAGGACACCCAGGAGACGGGTGCCTCCCAGGACCCGCCCGGACAACAGGACGGTCTGGCCGAGCCGGAGCACGAAGGTCGAACCGCTGACCTGGGCGGACATCCGGCCAGCAGACCTGCCCCGGTCACCCGCATCCATCCGGTCACACCGCCTGCCGGACAGCCGGAGACTGAGCCGGTCACCGCTGCGGCGAGTGCGGGCAAGCCTCTTCCGGACACCGATCCGGTGACCGAGGAACTCCTGCTGATCGCCCGCCGGGCGGTCAACGAGGCAGGTAAGGCCACCCGTCAGGTCGTCGCCGAGGCCATCCGCGGACAGAACCTCCCGCTCGGCAACGATCGGCTGACCGTCCTGATGCGCCGCCTTCGCGCCGAGGCCAACACGACGCCGCTCACCAAGACGGGCTGACCGAATGCACGACGCATGGCCGGTGACCTGACCTATCCGCAGCGCCAGGTCACCGGCCCCGCGCGCCACACCCTCGACCTCTTCACACAGCGGAGGCACCACGATGCGCACCACAGCGGCCACCCACGCCGAGGCCGACGCCTGGATCACCGTGCTTCGCGACCACGGCCATCTCCACCGCGCCGAACCCGGCCCCGACGGCAGCTGGACCGTCCAGCGCACCCGGGCAAGCACACCCCGAACCCTCCACCACCCAGTCCTCGCGCTCGACTACGTCGCCGAGATCCTCCGCGACGTGCGCGGCCACACAGCGGAGACGCCCCGATGAACCCCTCCGAACCGTCCAGCACCACCCCTGAACTGCAGCGATGCCACTGCCCGGCACGAGGCCGAGCAAGCTGTACCTTCCGAAACTCCTCCGCAGCCAAGGGCAGCGGAGGAGTTTCGCAAGGGCTTGCCCCCGCCCCGGAGGGAGCGGGGGAGGCCCGGCACCAGGGGGTGCCAGGCTCTGGGGCTGCGACCGAGGGCGGACCGCAGCCAGGAGGGGAACCGCACGCGCACGCCGCGCCACGAACGCGTCCTCGTCTGCGTCAGAGCGTGCACCGTGACCAAGTCCGCAGTGTCCGCCTGACTCAAGACGAACTCGACACCGTCACCCGAGCCGCCGAAGCCGTCGGCTTGAAGACCGCCGGGTTCCTCGCCGACGCTGCGGTCGCTGTCGCCCAGGCCCAAGGCGGTTCCAAGGCTTGGCTGTTGGACCAGCGAGGCCGGGTGGAAGAACTCATGGCCGCCAGTGCACAGCTCGCTCGCGTCGGCAACAACCTCAACCAGGTCGCCCGCATCCTCAACTCCGGTGGCCATGTCGATCACGTGGACGAGGCAGTGGCCCGGGTTCTGCGTGCCGCCGTGCGTGTTGAAGACGCTGCCATCGAGATCGCGCGGCGCTGACGATGGTGCCCGACATCTCCACCGGCAGCCGCACGTACGGACTGCTCAACTACCTCTACGGTCCCGGTCGGCGCGAAGAGCACACTGACCCGCACTTGGTAGCTGCCTGGATGCCGGAACTCGCCCCCGACCCGGGACGCGATCCGGCCGCCACGCTCAAGCAGCTCACCGACCGGCTCGACCTGCCCGTCCTCGCCCTGCCCAAGCACCGACGACCGGCCCGGCACGTGTGGCACTGCCCCGTCCGTACTGCCCCCGGAGACCGTCACCTCACCGACGCCGAATGGGCCGAAGTCGCCCGCCGGATCGTCCACGCCACCGGCATCGCCGAACACGGCGACGACAAGGCGTGCCGCTGGATCGCCGTACGCCATGCCGACGACCACATCCACATCGTCGCCACCCTCAAGCGCGAGGACGGGCGCAGCCCCCGCCGCCACGAGGACGGCATCCGCGCCCAGGCCGAATGCCGCAAGATCGAGAAGGAATGGGGCCTGCAGATCCTCAACGAAGGCGACCGCACCGCCGCCCAGCGACCCACCAGCGCCGAACGCTCGAAGGCCGAACGTGTCGGACGAACCGAGACGCCACGCGAGACCCTGCGCGAGCGCGTCCGCCAGGCGGTGGCCGGAGCCGCGAGCGAGGAAGAGTTCTTCCGCCGCCTCGCCGAGGCCGGCCTCCGCGTCGAAAAGCGCCTCGCCCCCTCCGGCGACACCCTCGGCTACAAGGTCGCCCTCCCCGGCGACCGCAACCGCCACGGCGAACCCATCTGGTTCCCCGGCTCGAAGCTCGCCCCGGACCTCTCCCTCCCCAAGATCCGCCAGCGCCTCGACGCAGGACTTCCCGACAGTGACACATCCGCTGTCGACCGCTCCGGCGAACGAGCCTCACGCCCGGCTCACGCCCGGCGTGAGGCTGCCCCTGCCGCTGAGCGGGCAGCTTCGGTACTGAGCGGAGACGACGATGCCGACGCCGCCGCACAACTGGTCGGCGTCGGCGAGCTGCTCGACGCGGTCGCCCAGACCTCGCCGGCCTCGACCCGCAAGGAACTCGTCGAGGCCGCCCGCGCCTTCGAACGCGCCACCCGCTCCCACATCCGCGCCGAACGCGCCGACAACCGCGCCATCCGCTCCGCCGCCCGCGGCATCGTCCGCGCCGGCAACGCCCTCGGCAAGGGCGAGGACGGCGGCGCCACCGCAATGCTCCTGTCCACGATGGTCCTCGTCACCATCGCCGCCGCCCGCTGGCACTCCTCCCGCGGCCACGCCCAACAGGCAGCCGCAGCCCAACAAGCCGCCCAGCACCTGCGCGCCGCCTACCGGACCGCGGCCACCACCCCCATGACGGCCATGCGCGAGAACGGCCGCCGCCTCCCCGAACCCGTACGACAGCGGCACGTCGGGGCCCTTGAAGCCGCCCTGCCACAGCACGCGGACCACCTCTTGCGCGAGCCCGGCTGGGATGCACTGGCCGCCACCTTGGACCAGGCCGAGCGAGCGGGACACGACCCCGACGTCCTACTCCAGCAGGCCATCGCCTGGCGCGAACTGGACACCGCCGACAGCATCACCGACGTCCTCGTATGGCGACTGCGGCGCCTGGGGAACCTGCCCGCCACCACCGAATCGCCCCGCACGCGGACGAGCTCGCGCACGTCCCAGCCGCAACCCCCGGCACCGAAGCACACGACACCCGGCACCACCGCCCGAACGAATCCCAGCGCTCCCCGTACCCGAGGGGCAAGGCGTTGACCAGCACCGCAAAGGGCTGGACACCGGCAGCCATGGCTGTTACGGCTGGTTGAAGAGAGACATGGAGACGATGCGGATGCTCAGCGAGAACCTTCAGGACCCGAGAACCCTGCTGCCCCAGACGGCATCCGGCGATGACCCGCTGCTGCGGCTCCAGCAGGAGACGCAGCCTGCGGGCGGGAACATCGGTCTACGCGCTACCACGCACCCCGAGGAAATCCGCATCACCGGCATCACCGTCATGTGCCCCCAGTGCGGCGCCCGGCGCGACTGGATGGTCATCTGCGACCGCAACGAGATCAGCATCCGCTGCCGCTGCGCACACCAGTGGGTCGAGCGCGAACTGACTCGCGCGGACTACATGGCGATGATCGGCGAAGGCATCGGCCAGGACTACCCGAGCCTGGAGGACGCAGCCCAAGCTGCGGGCTACGACGGCACCTTGGCTGGCACCTATCTCGCTGAACCCCGCCCGGAGTGAAGCTGGCGCGCTGATCTGATGCCGGGGACACCTGATCGTCGAGGCACGGCATCTCGCTCGCCACGAGCACCACCGGCGGCAACTGCAACGATGTCACCCAGCTGATCCCGCTGCTCTCTCCACCTTCACTTGGGGATTGTCGCATTCCGCCTAACCCCTTCCCCTGCATATATAGAGTTAGGAGTTATGAGTGGACCCCCATTTCGCATCACGTCGGCCATGCTCGACGTGCTCGAAGCCTTCCTGGTGTCCGGCGAAGAGCTCCATGGCTTCGCGGTTGCCAAAGCCGCCGGCAAACCAACCGGCTCCATCTATCCGATCTTGGCCCGCCTCGAACAGGCCGGCTGGCTCGACAGCCACTGGGAGACGGAGCACCCCAAGGAGGGCCGTCCCCGCCGCCGTTTCTACGTGCTGACGTCGAACGGCGCCCAGGAGGCACGCAGCGTCATCATGGAGCGCCGCGGCAAGCTGCCAAGCCCTGCGGTCGAGCAACCCCGCCCCAGGCCCGAGTTCGGGTTCCTGACGCGTTGGACGGGGGCCTGATGAACGACGCGCTCCGAATACTGATCCCTGCCGTTGTCGGGCTGGCCATCGGCGAGTTCACCGAGGTCTGCTCCTGGCTCGCTCGCGGGATCCTGCGGCTCGCCGCGCGGCAGCTGGGCGATGCTGAGGCGGCCGAGCGCTACGAGGCCGAATGGGTCGCCCTCCTGGAGGAGCGGCCGGGCAAACTGCTGAAGCTGTTCTGGGCCTCCTGGATCGCTCTGCGCGCAACCTGGCCTCTACGGGCCATACACCGCCAGCAGGGGCCTGCATCGGTGCCGACCGCGAGCTATCAGCGACCCCAAGAGGCACAGCCCGGCACCGACCCGGTGAACCACAACATAACGACGCGTCCGGCTGCCTTCACTATCGACGGCAGATTCTTGGCAGTTCGCTCCGTCACTATCGAACCGCGGCGACGTCATCGCGTGATCATCTGTGGCCTGGTCACGATTTTCCTCGGCTCATTTGTCGCCTTCGCGCTGGGCCGCCATTCGCTGCTGAGCTGGGTGGCGATCGGAGTCAACGGGCTGAGCTACTTCTCCCTGATCGTGGCGGGTATCAGCTCCCTGCGGTCAAGAAGAGCCACCCTCACTGTTGCGACTTGCGACGGCAGGGCCCTAAAGATCAAGCAGGTTCCCTACTCGCCTGCCTCCCGGCTCCTCCAAGCCCTCCTCATCGTGTCGGAAATTGTCCTAGCCAGAATCCGCAAGCCGACGACCCGCATGCAGCACCCCAATGTCTGACTCAGACGAGAGGATGCGGCCTCCGGTCCTCCGTCCAACCTCGTCAAGCGACCGGCTGGACGGGTTCAGAGGCCCCGCTGTTAGTGCCCTGCGAAATCACACCTCTGGGGCTTTCCCTCAGCGACCAGGGAAGAACGCCAAAGGGAAGTCAGCCACTTCACTCTGTCGATCGACGTCGGTGCCATAGCCGGCGACGACGTCGCCGAGGTGCTCCTCGTGTCCGAGTGTCAAGGGGCGAGGTCGAACAGGGCATCACCCTGGCCTGCCTCCGACCAGTCGATGATGCCCGCGATCTCGTCGCCGTCGACGAACGCGTGAGTGAACTGCAGGTCGCGTGCGTGAAGACCGGGGTCCACGGCCGGTTCGCGGCCTCGGCGACCTGGCGGTTGCGGGTGACCAGGTCGGCGGGCAGGAGGCCGTTCATCACGAGCCGCTCGCACTCGCCGTCGAGATCCGTCGCCAACTCGTCGGGGCCCCAGCCGCCCCGGCCGGGCCAGGACGGCAATGGCGCGTCGTGCAGCTTGCGGATGGCGGCACCCGCCGCGGCCCACGCCACCGGCGATGCGGTCGACGGCTCGCCGAGGCGGCCGAGCGCCGTCCCCGGGACCGCGGCGATCGCGAGCACTGGCGGCTTGCACCACAGGACCTCCGGGGTCGACACCGGTGCCAGGGCCATCGCCTTGACCTCGACGTCGAAGCGCGTCTGATCGGCGTCCACCTTCAGGAACACGTCGCCGACACGCGGGGTCGCTCGGAATGGGCGACGACGACCTTGACCTCATCCATGGCGACCAGTATCCCGGGGCGACCGTCGACGGTACCTGGTTTATTGCGTGCGATCGCGCGGCTGACCGCGTCCCGCTACCCGGCGGCCTCGTGCCCGACACCGACCGCTGACCAGGGCAAGCCCACCACGTTTGTTAGGAGCCGTTAGGAAGATGCCAGGTGGTTGGCGAGGTGCAAGGCGTCGGTGGCCACGGTCAGCGCGGCGTGAAGACCGGTGACCTCGTACAGCGTGGGATGGACGATGGGTGTCCAGTCACCGTGGAGGCTGGGCCAGGTGGCGAGGAGGACGGTGGTCGCGGCCAGCCCGAGGCGCGCGGTCACGTCCATGCCGCCGTCACGGCCGGGCTTCCAGCTCAGCAGGATCGCGCCGGGCTGGAGCGGCTCAGGTCCCCGGGCGGTGTCCCACATAGCGCGGATCGGCTCGGTGGGGTGTGGGGGGACGGAGCGCAAGAGAGCACCGCGCACCGACGCGGACATGGGGCGGCGAACAAGACTGCTGAGGTCCAGGTGCGGGGCCGGGCCGATCGCCTTCGCCAAGAGGTGCGCAGGGGCGCGGTGGTTCATACGGCCGCCCAGCCGAGTTCGGTGCGGACCGTGGGAGGGAGTACGCCCTCCTGGCCGTTTTCGGCGAGGTACACGGCGCCGTTGGGGCCGGGGACTTCGACGAGGCGGCCGATGTAGTGGGCGTAGGGCCAGTCGGGATTGATGGCGAGGTAGGCAGGCAGGTCGGGGTCGACGGTCTGGAGCTGGTGGATCAGTTGGCGGACGGTGATCTTGTGCGACAAAGTGGCCTCCGTGAGGAAGAGTGAGCGGGGAGGGGAAACGGGCGAAGCGTGCAAGGGGTCGGTCAGTCCGCTGCGTCGAAGCGCAGGAGCTGGCGCACTACGGCAGGGCTCTTCGACGGTGGTGCGGATTTCGCCGGCAGCTGGTTGGAGCGGTGGCGTCTGCCCTGCTCGGCGGCGTAGGACTTGGTGGACGAGGGGCCGCTGGTCCACTGCTTGCAGCTGCAGGTCGCGAGGAATCGCTCCCGTCCGGTACATCCCGCGGTGAGGGGGCTACCGCCGGTGGTGTGCCGATGCTCGGACGGGCAGATGGTGCCGTCGGCGTGATACGCGGTCACGGTGATCGAGTGGCGAGGCATGCGGGATCTCCTGGTCAGATGCAGGTGCAGTAGCGGCTGGGGGAGGAGATGAGGGCGGCAAGGAATCCGGCGACGGCCTGTGCCGGGGTGTCCGGCCCGAAGCTCTGGTGCCAGCCGGTTGTGCCGTTAGTCCCCTTGCCGTGGATGTGCCACAGCTCGCCGCGTGCCGCTGCCGGGCTCTCGGGGAGGAATCCCACGTAGACGTGTTGGTCGGGGCTGGAGCAGTGGACGTTGCAGTCCGGGTCGGAGACGACGTCCCACCCCTGGTTCTTGAGGAGGTCGGTGACGGGGCCTGCGCAGTGGCAGTCGAGCGGCCACTCACGCTCGCCAAGGGCGGCGAACGGAAGAGCGGCGGGGGCTTGGAACGGGGCGGTAGCGGTGAGCGTCACGAGCAGCAATCCCTTCGTTGACCTGCGGCTTTCCGCGGCGTCCATACGTTGGCATGGTCTGGGAGGGGGTCTCCAGTCCTGTCCGGCGGTGTGCGTCTGCCGTCGGCGAACTGGCGAGGGGGTGGGCCGCCGATGTCCGCGCAAGGGGGAATGAATCGGTCGCCCGCGTGGCTGTTCCGGGGGCGACCGATCGCTGTGGGAGGTTGGGTGCAGAGCGAAGAGATCCGTACGTACGCCGAGGCGGTCGATGATGCGGAGGCCGCGTCCCTGGGCCGGGCCCGTATGGCCGACGGCAGACGGATCGAGCTGACCGTGGATGAGCTGGTGCAGCTGGTCGGTGCCGAAGCCACGGGTGAGCCGGGCAGGGGCCCGCATGGTGCGGTCGGCGCCGTCTAACGGTGGGGCGAGCGCACCTCGTTGTTGTCATCGGCGGCGGGAGGCATGTGTCGGCAGCGCGGCGCTCGGCCTGCTGGCGGCCGTCGCCATCGCCTTCGCCGGAGTGTGGGCGAGGGCACGATGACCGGCGGAGCGGGCACGGGCTGCCGTTGCGCGGCGGACGTCGAGCGGAGTCGGTACCGGCGGGGGCACCGGCGTCACGTGGGCCGCGGCGAGGTTGCGCTTGGGGATCTCGGCCTCGTACCGAGGCACCGGGGCGGGGTCGGCGAGGACGGTGGCGGTGGCGGCGATCAGGTGCGAGGGGGTGTGGGTGGTGAACGTCGCGTGCCAGCTGGAGCGGTAGCCGTCGCGTCCGCCACTGGCGCTCCATCGGTACTGGTAGCCGGACAGCTCGGCCTGATGATCCAGCGTCCCTCGGACATGGTTCATTTCCGCCAGGCCGTCGGGTGCGACGGAGACGCTGAGGTGTGGCCCTTTGTCGGTGCGCCAGCCGGCCTCGACGAGCGGCTGGAAGCCGTGGTCCCGGCCGGTGCCGCCGTAGAGGTAGGTGTCGTGGCCCTGCGCGTAGTCGTGGGCGAGGGCGGTGGTGAAGGCGGTGACGAGTTCCGTGGGCGTGTTGTTGTCGAAGGTGGCCAGCCAGCGGGGCGGGCCGAACGGATCGGAGTGCACCGCAATCTTCCACAGGGCGGTGTCTTCGCCTTCGGGGAGGTAGCCGAGCCGGATGTGCTGCTCGGGCGAGGTGACGTAGACGTTCGCCAGTTCGTCGTGGTGGAGGCGGAACCCCTGGTCGAGGAGCGGCTGGAGGGCGGGATCACCGGTGAAGGTGCTGCCGGCGAGGTAGACCGGGGAAACGTAGAAGTCCCCGTCAGGAGCGTGGGCGGGCATGGGTTTGGATCTCCGGGTGCGGTGTGGGGTTAGCGCTGACGGCGCGAGCCGGCGATGACGGGCGTGACGGGAGCGGATGCGGCTGGTGCAGGCTGGACTTGGTGCACCGCGTGGGTGGGCGAACTGCGGGCCAGCGCAGCCGTGCTGCGTGACCGCGCCTGGTCGGGTCGCAGGGGCTGGGTCTTGACCAGGGAGCGGTGGCGGTCGGGGATGAGGAATGCCGCGCGGACGACGGGCCTTGGGTCGGTCAGGGCGTTGGCCGCGGCGATCATGAGGTGCTCAGGGGTGGCCCGGCTGAAGTACGCCTGCCAGCTCGGCTTAGTGATGGGGTCGGGGCCGGCGGACATCCGCCATGTCGACTTCGCCGTGTCGAGCAGCTCGTCGTACTCGTGAAGCCAGCCGCTGCGTATCCGGAAGGCGGCGTGACCGTCGGGCGACACCGTGCGGAACGGCCGCGTGCCACGGACGGCCTCCCACTGATGACTGGTGAGCACGGTGGCAGGCGTGTGCCCGGTGTGGTGTTCGCCGCCGCTGAGGTAGTCGGCGAAGTGGTTGGGCAGCCCGGCGACGAGCGTGTCCGTGAAGGCCGCCACGATCTCTTGGGGGGTGTCGCGGTCGAAGGTGGTGATCCAGTCCGGTACGCCGAGCGGGTCCTCGGCATACGAGATCGTCCAGCCGCCGTAGTGGCTCTCCACCGCGTTGGCGATGCGCACCCGTTGGCAGGGGCTGGTGTAGTACGTGTCGCTGCCGAAGGCCAGGACCTTGGTCCAGCCTGCCGCGGAATCAAGGGCGTTGAAGACGGCGTGACCGGTGCCGGGGCCGGCGAGGTAGACGGGGGCGATCAGGACGTCGGTATCGGGGTCGGTGGTGGGCATGAGAACAGCTCCGGAGGGGGTGCACGGGCGCCCGCGCAGCTCGCACGGGAACGTGTGCGGGCGCCGGTGCGACGGCAGGGTCTGGCGGTGGGCATGTCGATCACCTGGTCCGTGAGGGGTGGGAGAGCGCCGTGATGTGTGTCGGGACAGGTGGCTGGGGTGCCGGGGCGTGGGAAAACAACCCCGGGAAGGCGAAGGGGGTTCGCTGTACGGCCGCGTTGGCCCGCGTCGTGCGGGCCGCTGCCGGCTCGGCGGGGGTGCGCTGCACAGCGACGGAGGGAGCCACCGACTCGAAAGCGGCCAGCTCCGCGTAGACCGGCCCGAGTGCCTGGGCGGCCGGCGTCAGGCCGTACGCCGCACGGAACGAGGGGCCGTTGCGGGTCAGGAGCTGATCCTCCTGGAGCTGCTGGAGGCGGTAATGAAAGGTGCCCGTGGCGAGTCCCGACGCCTTTCGCAGTTCGCCGTACGGAAGGGGGCCGTGTTCCGAGAGGGCGTGGAGGACCTCGACAGCCCCCTCGCCGCGCAGCTGGCGCAGGGCGTCCTCCGTGCGCTCCGCCTCGGCGACCGCCGGGCCGCTTCCACCGGCGTGTGTGCGGTGCCAGGAAGCGAGCGTGCGGTGCACGTTGTGCGCATTCCGGCCCCAGGGGGAGACTTCGTAGACCCCGTGCCCCGGTCGGTCCAGCAGGCCGTTGGCGTGCATTCGCCGCAGGATCTGCTGCGTGTTCTGGGTGCTGAGCCACGGCAGCGCCGCGGCGATCTTCGTGAAGCGCATCTGGCCGTGCTGCGCGACGGTCTGGAGCGTCCAGGTCGTCCAGCGGGGAGCGAGGCGGTCGATCGCTTTGCTGACGAGTGTGGCGTCGTGTGCCGATATGCGGTGGTCGGGCATGTCCAGTTCTCCGGGAGTCGGTCGGGGCGCTGTCGCGGGAGCGCGCAGAGCGCCCAGCAGGGCGGGTGAATTCGGGGGATCAGGAGCGGGTGCGCCGGCCCCGTGGCTGTGTGGCGGGGGTCGCCGGCGTCTGCGGATGGGTGGTGGTCCGGCTGCCGCTGCTGCCGTGGGGTGAGCGGGCCCTGGCGGCCTCGGCGCGACGTCCGAGAGGCTGTGTGGCGGCGGATGCCTCCCGTTCGCGCTCCAGTCGGCGCGCTGCGGTGCGGTAGGCGGCCTGGTCCTGGCGCTCGCCGACGGCCAGGAGGTAGATCTCCCTCTTGTGCTGGGAGGAGGCCGGGGCGTCGCGATACTGGATGACCAGCCGCCACCGGGTCTCCGGATCGACGTAGACCTTGTGGCAGCCCGCCAGCTCGCGGTGCAGAGCGGCGCCGCGCTCGTTGCCGTGGACCAGGTGCTGCAGTTCCAGCAGGGCCAGGTCACGGGTGTCTTCCGGGACGGACCGCAGGTCGGCGAGGGCCTCGGGATGAGCCGCGAAGGCGTACCGGGCCCGGCTCACGGCGCGCTCCGACGCACACGTGCCGGCGCAGCCGACGGCGATCGAGGCGGTATGACGGCAGCCGGCGGCACGGCGAGGCCACCGGAGTTGACCGTCGAGCGGGCACGGGCAGCCTCGGCCCGCAGGCCGACCGCGCCGTCGGGAGCCGGAGCCAGGGGAAGGGGAGTGGATCGCTCCCTCACCCAGGTGTCCGCGGCTTCGACGGAGGGGAAGGCACCCTCCCGCACCGTGTAGGAGCGGAAGTCCTTGGTGGTCTCCTCGAGGAAGACCCGGTACGGCGCGTGCGCGGAGGCGGGGTGGCTGTCGTGGACGAGGGTGCTGACCTCGATGCCGAAGTCGAAGGAGCACGGGTTGTCGGTGGAGTGGTCCAGGACCGTGTACCGATCGTCCGGATTGGCCCTGAGCATGTCCTCAAGTCGGGCCGTGAGCACGTCGGCTGGCCGCGGCCCGTGGTTCTTGGACACCTCCGCCGATTCGGCCGGGCAGCCCTGGCGGATGAGCCAGTTCTGCGCCAGGGGAATGACAGGGTGGCGCTCGTGCGCGAAGTCGAACGTGCGCTGGGCGGTGTCCCGGGTGATGTGCAGCGTGACGTACTCCGCCGTACCGGGGATGTCCCAGATCGCCGTCCGGTCGTACAGCAGTAGATAGGTGTCGCGGCCATCGGCGCTGTGGTGCTCGGCATGAGGCACGAGCATGTCGTCCGAGAGCGTCACCGAGCGGAAGTCGTCCTCGGTCTGTTCGGTGGCGGCTTCGAAGCCGTCGAGTTGGTAGTCCGGGCGCGGTGGTTCGTAGGAGTTGGCCATGTCAGACCCCGGCAGGCTCGGGCGAGGCCAGCAGGCGGTGGTTGGGCCGTGCCGGGCTGGTGGTGCACGCACCGAACGGGCCGTCCGGTGTGCGGAGTTGCAGCAGGGCCGGGTCGAGGTGGTCGCGGTGCCAGGTGGAGGGTCCGGCCAGGCCGGCCTCGACGTCGGTGAGCTGCTGCCAGGCCAGCCACAGGGCGTGCAGCCGGGCCACGGCCTCGGGGTGCTCGTGCCACTGCTGGCACCACGGGCGGCCGGTGGTGATTTCCCGCCCGTAGACCGGCAGCAGCAGGTGGTGCACCCAGGTCGTCAGCGCGGCGAGTTCCTCGGCGTACGCCTTGCCGTCGAGCGCCAGGATGAAGATGGAGGACGGCCCCTCAGCCCCGGGGGCAGCCGCATCGCTGCCCGCCGGGGCCGAGGCCGGCGTGTTCTCTTCCGTGTGAACGGGCTCGTCGTGTTCGCCGTCCTGCCGGGGTGGCTGTTCGTCGGTGAGCCGAGCGAGCGTCTCGCCCTGCTTGCGGCTCTCCGTGACGAGCTCTGTGACGGTGGCGACGAGGTCGTCCAGGTTGTGGTCCGGTATGCGTACCGGCTCGCTGTCGTGAGCGGGTTCAGACATCGATACCCCTTGGCGTGAACGTGTGGGGTGTCGAGGTTCCGGAGAAAGCACGGTTTGGCCATGCCGGGAATTTGGTGTAGACGGCGCAGGTCAGAGCGTTGTGCGGTGGCGGCAGGGCGGCCGTGGTGGGGCGAGGATCTGCAGGGCGCGGGCGGCCTGTTGCGGCACAACACCGTTGCTCAAGGCGGCCAGTTGGGCAGGGCGTCCGAGCCCTGGCGTGGCGGTTACCCAGCCGTGGTCAAGGCCCTGCATCCACTCCACGAACAGTGGGCTCAGGCGGCCCGCGTCATCGGTCGGCCGCGGCGCGGGGCGGGTGATCTTCTCCCATCGAGCGATGGCGGCGCCGTATGGCCCCCAGACCCCGGACCGGACTCCGCATCCGCCGGATCCGAGAACAGCGACAGCACCTCCGTCAGTGATGCCTCGCCGACGGCGCCCTTCCGTCCCCGCCCCGTGAGCATGCCCTTCGCACCGGACAGGTGTGAGGGCCGGGCCGCTGAGGTGGGCAGGAGCCACTCGACCTCGTCCGCCAGGTTCGGGCCGTGACCGCCCTGTTTCCGCTTCGACGGGTGCTGGCTGCCGCCATTGGTCGCCAGGTTGCTCGTCGGCGTCTTGAGCAGCGGCCGTTCGTCCGGAGGGCCAAGCGACGAGGAAAACCCGTGCTCGGTGATGGGGGGCTCCGACGTCGGAGGCGCGAAGCACGCACCAGCGTGCATCGAACCGGAGGTCGGCCAGGGAGCCGAGTACGGCACCGAGTGCGCGCACAGGAGGCGGGCTTGTGCCGTCTCCCAGACACCACGGGCAGGGTTCCACGTCGCCAGGGGAACCGGCGGGGGAGGACAAGAGTCCTCGGACATTCTCGATCACCACCAGGCACGGGTTGAGGGCGTCGATGACACGGACGACGTGGTTCCACAGGCCGGACCGGGTGCCGTCAGCCAGTCCGGCGCGGCGGCCGGCGACCGAAACGTCTTTGACAGGGGAAACCGGCCGTCAGGACGCAGACTCCGGGGACGTCGGCCCAGTTGACGGTCGTGATGTCGCCGAGGTTGGGCACGGCCGGCCAATGGCGGGACAGGATCCGGGACGCCCCCGGATCGATCTCGGCATGCCAAGCAAGCGTGCCGCCGCCCAGGGCGGCCTGGACGCCCAGGTCCAAGCCGCCGTATCCGGAGCACAGACTCCCGATCAACGGCGAGGGCGGCGGCACCGTCAGGTCAGCGGGCATGGCGGGGGGCAGGGGTGTCGGCGAGCCGGGTGGGCGTTGGTGCGGGGGCGTTGGGCTCGGGAGGGATCCGGTAGATCGAGTTCGTCGGGCGGGCTGACCGGCTCAGTGCTGCCAGGATGCGTGGCGGAGTGCCGTCGATACGGTCGGCCGAGCCCCGCAGCGTGTTGGCGGCTTCCTTCAGATCGTCGCGGACGTAGATCATCCGCTCTTGGAAGACGCAGAATGCGGCCAGCCGGGCATCCCGAAGGTCCGCGGTGGCGGGGGCTTCGGCGAAGCGGCGCAGGGATCCGAGCTGGGCGTATGCCTGGGTGTAGTTCTCCATGGCGCGTCCGGCGGGTACCGAGGCCGAGGTGTAGGCGTCGATGACCAGTCCGAGGTCGAGCTCGGGGGAGTCGTATTCCGCGCTGTACCGGACGGCCTCCGACAAGTCCTTGGTCAATCCCGCCAGGGTGGCCAGCTGCTTGGATGCGGTCGTGAGATTGGGAAGCCCGCTCGGTGCCCCGGGAACGCTGATTTCGGTGCGCAGCTCGTCGAACTCGTGGGCAACGGCGTACAGCTCTTCTCGCTCCAGGCCGGCTCGGCCAGTGTGATCGGTCATGACTGACTCCGGCGGTGAGGACGGTCGAGGACAGCGGAACGCGAGGCCGCGGTGGATGCCGCCGCAGGGGCGGCGTTTGAGAGGCGAGGGCGGCTGCGCGATCGGGCCGCTTCGATGCGGGCAGCAGGCGGGGCGGCGGCCGGTTGGCCGGCGGCGCGGCTCGGCTCGGCCTGGGTTCCGGTGGCGATGCGCCAGCGGCGGCGGACTTCCTCCAGCGGACCGAGTGCGTGGAGGGCGTAGCCGATCAGCTGCCCCGGTGCCAGCGACTCGTCGTCGGCCAGCGCCCGCACCTGGCGGGCCGAGGCGGCTGCCGTCCGCACGAGGGAGGCTCGCACGACCTGCTCGCCGACGTACTCCGCCGACCCTGCGAACGCCGAGGGGTCGCAGATCCGCAGCACGCGTCCGGCATCGAGGGTTCGGTCGGCCAGGGCGCCGCGGCGTTGGGTCTCCCACAGCACGGTCAGCTGGTCGATGGGCTCGCCCCGGTGGTGCAGGGCCCCCAGGGACCGGTAGATCTGCTGATGGCCGGCGTCGGCGAAATCGCCGGGGTGGAGCCAGCCCACGACCTCGTCCAGCTTCTGGGGACGCGCGCTGAGGCATCCGAGGAGGAACTCCTCATTGGCCAGGAGCTGTTCATCCACCGCCTGTGGATGAGCAGGAGGAGGCGGTATCGATGCTGGGGGTGCTATGGGCCGGGGCTCGCCGCCCCAGCGGCGTGCGAGATCGGCCAGCACCTCGGACAGAACGTGGGCGTGGTGCACCGTCTCCTCAGCGCCGCCGCGGATGGCGTCGGCGCGGGCGGTCTGGTGCAGTCGTGTGGCGTGCTGGGCGACGCTGCGGTGGATGGCACCCTCCAGCACCATCCGTCCGTAGATCGCTGCGTGCTCCGGACGTGGACAAGCCGCTACCAGGGAGTGCGCGTAGGAGGCGGTCAGGCCCCGGGTGTGCTTGCTGGCCTCGGTGACCGTGTCGGTCATCCATGACATCGGTACGGGGCCGGCGTCCTCGGTTTTCGAGGCGGGGTGGTCGTCGGATCGGAGCCTGAGCATTGCGGTGTAGATCGCAGCGTGTGCCGGGCGGGAGAAGTGCTCCGGCCGTAGCCAGGGGGAGAGCTGGTCGAGCTGGCCGGGAGCCAGGAAGACTGCTCCAAGGACTGCCTGCTCGGCTTGGACGAGCGGCGTCACCGTTGAACCTCGCGTACGGGAGTGTCGGAAGCTTCGCGTCCGTTGGGCAGATCAGCGACGGCACGGTTGGCGGCGGCCATGTCGGTGGCGAAGCGGTCCAGTTCGCCCGTGAAGGCCGGGTCGGAGGTGAGTACGGCTCCGGAGGGCGATACGAGCCACCAACGGCCGCCGCGGCGTACGACGGGAGCGTCGGCCAGCCGCTCGGATTGGCTGAGCGAAGCCCAGGACGGTGCGGGGTGTGGCATGGAGAGCACCTCGTGAAGAAGGCGAAGGCCAAGAAGTGGATCGGGCGGGCGGCGCGGCGCGAGGGCCGCGCCGCGCGGTCTCGCCCGGGTACGGAGTTGAGCGGAGCCGGTCATGCCGCGGGAGTGAAGTCGTCCTGGCGCAGTGCCTTGGCGGCAGCGCGTTCGCTGATCGCGGCCGTGGCCTTGGCGGACGCGGCGCCCAACTTCTTGGCGTCGCGGCCCTTGTACCAGGGCTTGAGGTCGATGCGTGCGAGGCGGATACCGGTGGCCATCAACACGGCGGTGCCCTTGGGCATCGCGCGGAGCACGTCCAGCGGGAGCACGCGCTCCTGGCGCATCGAGACGGAGGTGGACTTGCCCGACTCGCCGGTGGAGACCGAGACCGTGCGGACGTCGTGCTCACCGCCGAGGCGTGAGATCTTGTCGGCGAAGTCGGCGTCGTCCATGCCCGAGCCGATCACCTTGATCGTCGCGGCGGAGAGCAGGGCGTCCATGCCGGACTGGCCCCAGACGCGGACGCCCTGCTGGTAGGACTGGAGGATCGTCATCGGGATGACGCCGCGGGAGCCGAGATGCGAGTACAGGTCCGGCAGGTCGGCGATCTTGCAGACGTTGGCGGCCTCGTCCAGGATCGCCAGCAGCGGAGCATCCAGACGCCCGCCATCGCGTTCGGCCTGGGCGACAGCAGTGCGCATGACGGCGTCGGCGGCTGCGGCGATGATCGCCGAGGCGGAGCCACCGCCGTCCTTCGACAGCAGATACAAGGTGTCCTTGCTGGTCGCGAATGCCTCCGGCTTGAACTCCCGTATCTTGGCAAGGCTCTTGGGCGGGGTGACCCAGGCGGCGATGCCGGGGTCGAGGAGGCAGCTGGCGTACTGCCGGGCGGTTTCGAAGATGCCGTCGCGGGTTTCGACGGCGCCGGCCACGGTGCCCTGGAGCTGGGCGGCGACTGCGTCGAACCCGGCGTCCTGGAGCAGATCGATCGCCGTGCGGTCGGCCGGCGAGGCCAGCCAGGTCAGGACATCGGTGATGGGGCGTCGAGCTTGGGCGGCGGCCAGGAAGAACGCGGTGAGGGTGTTGGCGGCGGCCGTGGACCAGAAGTCGCCCGCGCTGGATTCGTCGACGGAGGCGGTGACGAAGTGCCCGGCGAGCCGCCGGGCCCCGGCGAGATCGCGGGCGTCGGCGAGGATGTCCCACCACATGGTCTGTGGCGCGTGGGCGATCTGCTGCGGATCCAGCGTCCACACCGTACCGACCTCGGCGCGGGCGTCGATGGTTGCGGTGTAGGCGTCGCGTGCCGCCTTGTTGGAGGTCAGCAGCACGGGGCCGGGGGCGCGCAGGATGGCGGGGATGGCCAGGCCGGAGGTTTTGCCGGAGCGGGGGGCCATGATCGCCAGGATCACGTCCTCCCAGGAGGAGCGGAGTTCGTCCTTGCCCGGTTTGAAGGTGCCCAGCAGGACGCCCCGGTCGTCGGGGGCGATGTCCTTGGGCTTTTTGCCCGCGAGGCTGGGGCGCAGGTCGATGGCCTTGGCGGCGATCTGCTTGGCCAGCAGAGGCTCCAGGTCACGTCGGGTGGCCAGTCCCGACGGGCTGTTGCGGAAGCGCAGCCAGACCTTCGCGGCTTCGACGGCGGTGGCTATGAGGACGAGGGCGGGCAGGACGTAGCAGCCGGTGATCAGGGCGGGCTGCGGCAGATGAGGCCAGACCCGCGCCGGATGGAGCAACGTTTCTTCAGGGCGGTAGGCGGCCCAAGGATCGGATCCTGCGACGGCGTTGGTGAGGTTGCCGAACAGCCAGGCCAGTGAGCCTCCTGCCATGCCGAGCCCGGCGACGGCGAGCAGGAGGTAGAGGAGGAGGTCGGTACCGGTCGTGGTCGAGGGCGTGCTGGTGCGTGGGGACGACAAGGTGAGTTCCAGGTGGCGCGGCGCGGTGACGGATGGCGGGGCGGCGCGTTGTTCTGGTGATCACGAGGGCTCCTGGAGGTTGTTGAAGGAGGTGGTCTACGGGCGGCGGGAGGCGGCGGTCTGTGTGCTCGTCGCCGTGTGCGTGTCGGTGGTCGGGCTGGTGGGCCAGCCAAGGTGGTCCAGGCGGCGCTCGCGGATCTCGGCCCATGTGGCGGCGAGCGTGGAATCGCAGACGAGGTAGGAGGCGATGTCGGTGTAGTGGCCCGCATGGAACAGATGGACCATGGCCTGGGTGGCACGGGCCTTCTGCTCCGCCTCGCTCAGCCCCTCGGGCACGCGCAGACGGAAGGCCGTGGGCGTCCTTTCGAAGCCGCAGGCCAGGAAGATCCGGCGGGCGCAGTTGTTGCGGCAGTCGGCGATGACCGCTCCGCTGGTCGGGTCGCGGTAGATCTCGGCTTCCCGTCCGTACACCTCGTTCAGGGAGGAGATGCAGCGGGACAGGAATCGGCTGATGCGGGACATCGGACGGCCTTTCTGAAGAAGAGCTGGTGGCGGGTCAGGCAGCGAGCTGGGCGGTCAAGGCGCCGGCGTAGTGGTCACATGCGGAGCGTGCGTGGAAGGTGTCCTGATGGATCCGGGCCCAGCGCCCGTCCTGGCGGATCACGTTGGCGACGAGATCCACCGAGCGGTTCCCCCAGCGAAGCGCGAGCCACCGGCAGGCGGCCGTGTCGCCGACGGGCTCGATCCCCGTGGCGGCGACGATGTCCTTCACCAGTGCCGCCCACTGCTCGTCGGACAGGACGCGGCCGGTGTCGTTGACCACGGAGCAGTGCCAGGCGGGACGGGTCGGCCGTCGTCCGGTGCGCTGCTGGCGTGCATGGAGAGGCTCATCGAGCAGCTGTGCCAGGTGCGTGAGGGAGAGCGCGTTCGCCGCCTCCAGGTGCGGCGACCAGGCGGCGAGGAGGTAGGGCTCGAAGCCTTCCTCGCGGTTGGCGTGGAGCGTGGTGAGGAGTGCTGCGGTGTCGGCGGAGCGCCGTATGTGGCAGTCGAAGGACGGATGCACGGCAGAGCCTTTCGGGGGTTAGAAGTGGGGGTTTTCGTTCGGCCGGTCGCTCTCGGTGGCGGCGGCCAGCAGCTCGGGCAGGTCGGCGGGGTCGGCGTCGCGCTGGTCGATCCACCAGCTGGCGCGGGTCAGGGGTCGCACCGCGTCCTCGATGGCCTCCCACTCGGATTCGCTGGTGGTGCCTTCGAGGACGAGGGCGGCGTAGGCGGCGGAGACGAGCTGATGGCGGCAGCGGGTGCCCCAGGCGACGGCACGGTCGGTGCCCTCCAGCGGCGGCATGCGGTACTGCTCGGACCACTCATCGGCCTCGGCCTGCTCGGCGGCCCGCTTCTTCGCCAGCCACTCGGCCTTCGACTCGGCATCCTCGCCCCGGGTGGCCCGCCAGCAGTCGGTGCAGTCCCGTGCCGAGAGCCAGCGGGCGTAGCCGGCACGCCGGTCGGCCGGACGGTCGGAGAGGTCGGCCTCGGTGGTGTGTCCGCAGGTGTGGTCGATGGTCCACAGTGTCTTGACGGGCATGACAGGGACTCCTTGTTCTGTGATCGAAAGGGGTGGTCAGCGTGTACGGCGGGGGCTGGGCGGCGCGGCTGTGGAGCGGGGTGCTTCTTCCGGGGCCGCAGGTAGGTCGGCTGGTCGCTTCGGTGAGGACCTCACGGCCGCGCGGGCACGGGCGGTGTGCGTGACGGAGGGGATCTTGTGCTGCTTCGGGAGCGGTACGTCCGCCAGAGGCGGGGCATCCTTGGGTGTCACATCCGGCGTGACCGACAGGTCGAGTTGTGCGTCGGCCAACCGGTCGCCGAGGAAGGCGACATGGTGCGCGATCGTGCGCAGGTGCTGGCCAAGCTCCCGGCCGCCCGGGGTATCGAGTCGTTCGCACCAGGCGGCGGCGGTGTCGATGAACTCCTCCAGATCGCCGACGGCACCGTGGTGCTCATCGAGGATCTGCTCCAGAACTTCGGCGACGTCGGCCGAACGACGCAGCTCGTGCAGCTCGCCGGTCAGCGCGGTCAACGACTGCCCAGGCTGCGTCTTGCGCGCAGCCACGCCGTCCGGTGTCGGGACGGGAGGCGGCACCATGATGCGGGGATCGGCGGCGACGGTATGGCCGGCGTCCTGGAATTCGCGGGTGGCGGCGGCCACGGTCCGGACCGCCGTGTTGTGGGGTGTGCCCTCCGGCAGGAGATAGACATCCAGGCCATGGCTGTAGCGGAAGTGGTGCTTGCGCAGGACCTCGCCCAGGTGCGGCCGGTCATCCACTACCGCGGCGGCCACACCAAGATCGGGGTGGAATCCGAAGGCGACGTCGGGGTTGTTGGGGAGGTTCATCGCGAAGGCTCCTTCGAGGCAGGGGCGTTAGCGGGCGCGGACCGGCTGCTGGGTGGTGGAGGGCGGGCGGTAAGCGACGGTGGCGGCTGGCTGCTGCGGCAGTGCGGCGCCTGCACGGGCCGGGGAGATGGCGGTGGCTGCCTGAGCGCGGTGCTGCATCATCGACAGCCTCGGGTCACGACGCTCGTTGCCGGGCAGCGCGTAGAAGGCGTCGAACGCGCGGCCGGTGTGCTCCAGCCGTGCCTCGACGTAGCGCAGATCGCCTTCGCCACGGAGCAGCAGGCCCTCGCGGGTACGTACGTCGGTGCCGACCGCGTGCAGCGTGCCCTCACGGTCACGCACCTGGTCGTGCACGACGATCTGAGCAGCCCGTATGTCAGCGTCGAGAGCGCGGGCGGAAGCGAAGGCCGCCTGCCCGGCACTGGGCAGCTGTGCGGCGGAACGATTCTCCAGTCGGCCAAGACCTTGGCTGGTGGTGAGCGGGGTGTGGGGATTGATGTCGTATGTGGCGTCGGAGGTGACGGTGTACTGCGCCGCGCGTAGGGACTGGACTGCCTGTTGTCCTCGGCGGGTCGCATCGCGGTTCGGCTCGGTGAGGGCGTAGAGATTGCTGCCGGGCAGCCGCTCGAAGCCGACCCGCCGCAGCATGTGGTCGGCGACGTGGTTTTCGTGCGAAGCCGCTGCCACGACGCCGAAGCGGTCGTGGTGGCTGACGGTGATGTGCGGACGTGTTTCTGCCACGAGAAGTGCACCTCGCAGAGGTTGGGGCCGTGCGGACGACGAGGATGCGGCCCGAAGACGGGTTTGGTGATGCCGGAAAAATGCGCTAGCGCGAGCGAGGCCGACGGCCGTGCCCCCGCAGGGCGATGGGTCGCGCGGCGGACTCCGCTGGCGTGGGGATGTTGCTGAACGGGCGTGTGGCCAAAGGGATGTCGCCGCGGGAGGCGTTGTCCTTCGCCGCGTCGACGTACAGCTGGACGAGCCGACGTACGGCACGGCGGATGGTGGACTGCAAAGGCATGGAACCGATTCCTTCGATGCTTGGTAGAGACGGCGGAGGGAGCCGAAGTGCGGCTTCGGCTCCCTCCGAGGCATGAGCCGGCCAGCGGATGCGTCAGGCGGACATCCGGGCGTCTGTGTCGAACAGCTCGCGTTCGCGCGGGTGGAGGAGATGCTGAGTAATGAACGACCTGCCTGCGACCTTCCACAGGCCACGCCCCTTGGTGAGGGCGGACACGGCCTGGGTCTCGACGCCGGTCAGCCCCAGTAGGGCCGCGGCGGAGGTGAGTTGGTCGGCTTCCTGGCGGTAGATGATGCGGGTTGAGCAGTCGGTGAGCAGACCCTCGGCCAGTGCCCGGCCCCGGGAGCCGGCATCGCCTGCGGTCAGCAGGTCGCTGAGGCGGTGGATCACCATGAGGTTGGCGATGCCCAGACCACGTGAGAGCTTCCACTGGCTCTGCATGCGCTCCAGCAGGGCGACGTGCCGCATAACGCGCCATGCCTCGTCGTAGATCACCCAGCGCCGTCCGCCAGTGGGGTCGGCGAGTGCGGACTCCATCCATGCCGAGGCGCAGGTCATGGCCAGGACGAGCGCGGTGTCGTCGCCGGCACCGCCCAGGCGCGACAGATCGATGGACAGCATCGGCGCACTGGGGTCGAAGGCCACGGTGCTGGGGGTGTCGAACATCCCGGCCAGGTCACCGTGCACGAGCCTGCGCAGCGCGTGGGCCAGGTCTTCGGCGGCGTGCCCCAGCCGCCCGGTCAGCTCGCCGAGCGCACAGTCGAGCCGCTCAGGGGAACCGAGCACGTGCGCGACATCGCCCAGCAGCGGGGTGGTGCCGTTGGCCTCGGCGTGAGCGACGGTCTGGTCGAGCGCCACATCCAAAGCGGTGTGCTCCATCGGGTGCAGATCCCGCCGCAGGACTGTCTTCGCGAGTGAACCGAGAAGAAGCAGGCGCCGCTTGCGGACCTCGTTGGCCCAGTCCTCCTCGCTGACGCCGTGCGGCCTGGCGGGTGCGTCCAGGGGGTTGAGGCGTCCAGGCAGGCCGGGGCCGAGGGCGATGGTCTGGCCGCCCAGCTCCTGGGCGACGACGGTCCACTCGCCCTTGGGGTCGCAGGGGACGTAGATCCGGTAGCCGAAGGCCACGGCCCGCAGGGCGAGGGACTTGGCCAGGGCGGACTTGCCCATACCGATGATCCCGGCGAGCAGGATGTTCGGATTCGTGAACCCGTCGAGACGCCCGTACAGCGCGAACGGGTCGTAGGTGAAGGCCGCCTCGGCGTGGACATCGCGGCCGATGTAGATCCCCTGGGCGCCGAGGCCGCCCTCGGCGAGGAACGGATACGCGCCGCTTGCGGTGGCAGTTGTCATCCGGTGGGCGGGGAGCTTGAGATGGCCGCCGCGGGCTGAGTACCGGCCGGGTCGGCCGGCGGCTGGGTAGGTGGCTCGCAGCTCGGGGTCGATGCCCGGTTCGGCGCGGCGGGCTTGGGGACGTGCGGCATGGCGGGCCTGGTCGCGGGCGGCAGCGAACTGGACACGGGCGGTGCGGGCGGTGCGGCGGTCGCTTTTGCGGGGGACGAACAGCGGACTGGCGCTGGCGCGGTCTCGGGTGTGGTTGGACATGACGGGTGCTCCAGCAGGTCAGTGGCGGGTCAGGCCGGTGAACGGGTCGCGCAGATCAGCCGGGGTGTGGTCACGGCGGACGTGCGCGGCGGTAGCCAGGTGGCGCTGGCAGATGGTCAGTTCGGGCGCGCCTTCGGGAAGCCGCGCCCGGCACGCCTCCCGCGTGCGGGGTCGGCCGGTGCCGGGGTGGGCGGCTGCGTGGTAGGCATCGTGGAGGTGTTCGGCGGCCTGCCACAGCCGGATCCGGCAGGCCCGCAGGTGATCGCCCTCGGCCTCGGCCACCGGAGAGGTTCGGGCGGTGTGGGCGTCGAGCAGGCCGTACAGGGCGGTGAGGTGGGCGTGGAGGGCGTCCAGCTCGGTGCGGTGTGCGGCCATGGGCCCGGCGGGGACGTTGATCGCCCGGTGGAAGTCGAGCGCCGCGGTGGCGAACGGAACGAAGTCCGCAGCCAGGTCGGGCAGGGGTTCGGTCGGCATGGGGGAGGCCCTTCGTGGAGCGCGCTGGTGGAGCTGGTGCGCTAGGGGCGGGCCAGCGGGAGGGCGGCGTTGGTGAAGGCTTCGGCCTGCTGCCAGGTCAGCGGCCGCAGATCGAGGAGCGCGGATACCGCGGCCGTCTCGATGGCGGCGCAGGCTGAGTTGAGTTCGTCGTCGCTATCGGCGCTGACGGTGAGCAGGCCGGTCAGGGCGACGTCGGCGTGGCCGGCGATCAGCTGGCGCTCGCGCTGCTTGATGTCGGCGTACTCGACCGAGTCCTCTTCGGAGTCGACCTGGCCCTTGCGCTGCCGCTCGGCCGCGTCCGCGATCACCGTGGCCTTCTTGCGCTGCACGTCCTTGAGCGCTGCATCCAGTCCCTTGGGTGCGTAGGTCAGCGACAGGGTGCGCCGCACGCCGGAGGTGAACAGCAGCTGGTGCAGGAAGCCGGGGCTGGTTTCAATGCGGGGCCAGTTCTCGATCCAGTACGTGGCGTGGCGGGCCGAGTCGGTCTGGATCCGGTCGGCCTTCTCCACCAGAACGACCGGACCGGCAGCCGCTGGATCGGCCTGCGGGCGGCCGGCCTCGGACCACTGATCCAGAGCGGCGGACGCCTTGGGGTCGTAGGCGGTGCGGATCACGGCGGCGATCTCGCTCGCACCCAGCCAGCCGCCCGGTGTGAGACCGGAGTTGCGGGCAGCCTGGTCGAAGGTGGACGTCAGCTGGGCCAGCACGGCGAAGGCACCGGTCAGTCCGCCGCCGGCCTGGTTGATCAGGCGCCGGGCGGCCTTGAGATCGAGCGCGAGCGCGACGTACGCCTCGTGCGGGGCTGCTGCGGGACCGGCGGCGGCCAGCAGGTCGCTGTAGATGGGGCCGGCCAGGTGGGTGTCGGCGTTGCCGTGCTCGCTCCAGTAGCGATTGAGCGCGTCGCCGGAGTCGGGCACGGTCCGCTCCAGCACCTGGACACGAGCGATGTGACCAGTGCGCGACAGCGCGGCCAGGGTGCGGCCCCAGCCTGCGACGTTGCTGGTCTGCGTGGCTGGATCCAGCAGGGCGAAGGCACGGGAGGACACCTTCACCACAGCGGTCAGCGTGCCGTTGTGAGGATCGTGCACCGCACCGAAGCCGCCACCCGGAGAGGTGACCACCTGCAGGGAAGCAGCGGTGCCGGGAAGGTGCAGTAGACCCTCACGCCGCGGTCGGCGGGAGGGGCGGGCCAGCCAGATGAGCTGGCCCTTGAAACGCCGCAGCGCATAACGCAGGGCGATGGGCGCCCAGTCGGCCAGGGAACGTCCGCGGTGGCGGATGAAGACCGCCCCCAGGATGACCGCCCACAGCGGGATGAGCTTGAGCGCACCGGTGACGCCGGATTGCATCAGCACCCCGAGCAGGGCAAGGCCGGTGAGAGTGACGACGACGAGCTGGGCGACCGACAGGCCGAGCAGTACGCCTCGACGTGAGCGGTGGGGGAACTTCACGGTAGCCGGGCCGTCAGGCAGAGAAGCGTCGGGATGCATGGCAAAGCCGTCCTTGGAACGTGGTGAAAAGAAGGAAGGGGAGACGGGGGCGGGCGGGCCGAGCGAGGCAGGCGCCCGCCCCCGTCAGATGAGGGCTACGAGCCCGATCCACCCGGTGGCTTGGGGTAGATCCACCGCTGCGGCGTGGTGCCGCCCTGGGGCGGAGGCCCACTCGCCGGTGGCGGCCCGCTGGGCCGTGGCGCCGGCGGATCCATCCGCGTACCCGCCGCAGCCGAGGCGCCCGGCGTGGACGAAACCGGCGCCGAAGCTGCCGCCGCGCCTGAGGCGGTCGCCTGGCCGGGGCGCTGGATCAGGGGCTGGCCGCGGTCGCCGTCCGTGGGGGGCCGCTGGATCAGCGGCCGGCCCTTGTCGCCCGTGGCGTTGGGGTCCTCGCCGTAGCGGAATCGGGTCTGCTTCGGCTTCCCGCCACCGCTCGCACCGCCGGTCGGATCGATACCGGAGGCGACGCCATCCGTGCCCTGGCCCGGCACCTTCGACGGACCCTGCGGAGCAGGCGTCCCGGTGCCCGCCTGCATGGCGAGCTGGCCTGCGGTCTTGGCCGCGCCCGCCGCCACCGCCATACCGGCGACGCCGGTGCGGTGCAGGTCATCGTGGCCGCCGCCGTCAGCGGCCCAGTGGATGAACTTGTAGGTGGCGTAGGGGCACAGCATCACCAGGACCATCACGACGATGCCCGCGATCGCATCCGACAGGGCAGCGAGCCCACCGTGCGAGTCGGACTTGCCCATGGCCGACACACCCAGCAAGAACACGATCGTCATCAGCAACTTGCTGACGACCAGGGTGGCCGTGGCCTCGACCCAGCCGCGGCGCCAGCGCCGGGCCACCTCCCAGCCCCCGCCGGCCCCGGCGAAGACCGCCAGCGTGACCAGGACCAGGATGCCGACCTTGCGGGCCACCATCACGGCCCAGTACAAGAACGCCCCGATCGCGCAGCCGAGCGCGATGATCGACGGAACACCCCAGCCCAGGCCATACATCGCCCCCAACTCGTTCACCTTGATCATGCGACGGACCGCATCATCGACGGAACTGTTGGCGGCCTTGAACAGACCAGCACTGAGCGCATCGACCACAGTGATCGCGACGGTGGTGCAAGCAATGGCGGCGAAGGCGAAGAAGACGCCCACCATGGTCCCGAACGCGGCCTGGGCAAGGGCACGTTCGTCCCTGCGCCAGGCAGCACGGGTCAGCTGCAGACAGAACGTGCCAACCGTCAGGATCAACCCGATCGGCAACAGCAGCTCGTAGTTGCTGCGGAACCACTCGGCGTTCAGATCGATGGCGGTGGTCTGATCGACAGCCTTGGACGCGAGGTCGGCAGCTGATTGGGCCACCTCGCCCATCGACTTGGCGATCCAGGCACCGATGCCGTCGGTGACCGCCTTGCCGGTGGAGCTGACGACGCCACCGACGGCGTCGCAGACCGTATTCATCAGAGGAAGGTCGCAGGCTCCCATCAGGGCACCTCCTTATCCGGAATCAGGGCGTTCATGGCGCGGCGTTGGGCAGGACGGCGGCCAGCGCGCAGTTCTGGTGCGGCCGGCACTGGACGGCGAGGGTCATCGAGCGGGCCTCGGCCCCGGCTCCCGAGCCCTTCCAGGCGAGGGTCTGGTTGCCGGTGACCGTGACGGCGTAGACGTACGCCTGGGTGATCGCACCGGGATCCTGGGCCAGCGCGGTCTTGAACGCCTGCGGGAAGTGGCCCTCGCCGACGGTGGCGCTCGCGTGCTGGTGGTTGTCGTGCATCCGCGACCACAGCACCGGGCTGGGCACCTGGTCGGTGATGGACTTCCAGTCGGCGTACTTCTTCTCGCCGGTCATCCACCGCTTCAGGCCGGCCAGGTGCTCGGTCTGGGAGAAGGGGCGGGTGTCGTACGTCCAAAGAACCTTCGTGGCTTCCTTGGCGAACACGATCGGATCGCTCGTCTTCGGAGGATCCGCGACAGCGACACGATTGCCGTCAGTCGCCTCGGGTGAGGGTGACGGCTCCTGGGCGGACGTCGATGGTGGGGAGGGCTTGGCCGAGGCCGGGCTGTCCGTACGGTTGAGATACGCGACCAGACCGGCGACGGCCAGCAGCACGGCGAGGATGATGCCGCCGATCAGCGAGCGCCGCAGGACCGAGGTCGGTTCTCCGTACGTGCGCTCCTCAGCATTGCGGAGACGTTTCTTCGGCATCAGTGGACCTGCGTTCCCATGGCGGAGAAGAACGCGACGATGCCGTTTGCGGCACCCAGCAGCAGGGCGCATCCAGCGGCGATGGCCGTGCCCTTCTTGCCGTTCTGCTCGGCCTGGTGGCCGCCGCTGTGGTGGCCCCAGGCCCAGACGACTGCGGAGATGACCAAGGCGCCGACCGTGGCGATGATGCCGAACAGGTTGATGCTGCCTATCACGTTCTTCAGGACATCGAGACCGGGGAGCCCGCCCTGCTTCGGCGTAACGCCGGGGTTGTAAGCCAGGTACTGGGCGTGCTGCATGAGCTTCATGGGAACTCCAGTGCGAATTTGGGCATGCGAAGGCCCGGAAGGGGAGGAAGAGAGAAGAGGGAGTGAGGGGGAGGGGAGGGGGAGGGGGAGAGGCCGGTCAGGCGACTCGGCGGGCGGCGAGGATGTCCGGCCGCCACGAGGCGAGGGTCGAGATCTTGACCACGTCGCCGGTTTTGGGGGCCTGCAAGATCAGCCCTTCGCCGATGAACATCCCAACGTGTTCCGGCACCGCTGCTGTGCCGCGGGTGAAGAGCAGATCGCCAGGCTTGAGGGCACCGACGCTGACCGCCTTGCCCTCCTTGACCTGCGTGTACGTGGTCCGGGAGATCGAGACCCCACCGGCCTTGTACGACGCCTGCATCAGCGACGAGCAATCACACCGGCCCATCGGGTCCTGGCCGTGCGGATCGGTGCAGCTGCCACCCCACTGGTACGCAGTGCCAAGCTGACCGAGCCCCCAACGGATCGCCGTACGAACGGGCTTGGGCGCGTCGGCCGGGATCTTGTAGCCCTTGGGGACGGACCCGGCCGGGATCGGGCCGAACCCGCTCCCATCGCCTCCCGTCCCGCATCGGCTAGAGGAGACCTCCGGCTGGGCGTCCTTGCCGGCGTCCTTGCTGGAACCGCCCTTGGCGGGGAGGTTCTTGGCGATGGCCTTCTGGAGCGCCGTGGCCAGCGGTTCCCACTTGGCGTAGGCGTCCGGGAACCCGCTCGCCTGGACCGCCTGCGCGGCCTGGGCGATGGTCATCGACTGCCAGCCCGAGACCTTCAACAGCCCCTCGTAGAACTTCGTCGAGGCGTGCACCGGATCCCGGACCTGCTGCGCGGTGCCCCAGCCCTGACTGGGACGCTGCTGGAACAGACCGAGAGAATCCCGATCGCCGTAGTCCAAGTTCCGCAGCCCCGACTCCTGCAAAGCAGTCGCCAGCGCAACGACCTGCCCGCGCGCAGGCACCTTCATCGCGACGCCGGTGGCCAGGATCTCCTTGGCGTTCGGTATCTGCTCCTTCGGGTTGTCCAGCCCCGCAACGGACGCCGAACCCTTGCCGCCGCCCTTGAGGATCGACTCCACCTGCTCGGCCACGGCCTTGGCATCCACCGCACCGCCACCACCGGCTTCGCCGCAGGCAGCCTGGGCGTTGCTGGCACCGGCCAGGGCGACCGCGATGGGCGCGATCAGCAGCACTGGGGCGAGGACGACGCCCCCGGCTATCGCAGCCACCTTCTTCACAGCCGACCACCGGACGCTCGGCGTATCCAAATATCCGGCTCGGGCGAGGGGCGTGCCTGGGCATGCTGCATCAGCAGCTCCTTACTCGTAGGCAGCGTGGCGCCGGCGTTCTCGTCGAAAAGGCCACCGGCACCACACCGGTTAAACACTCGAAAGTCCCCGAAGGGAGGGCCGCGCGCTTCAGAGCTGCTAACTCCGAAGCGCCGGACCCTTTATCGCAACACGGCAGCCAGCCGCGCTCGTAATCTCAGACGCCACACGATGAATTCGTCTCCCACGCATTCGTCAAGGTCTTTCACGGGTGCTGAACGGGCTGCCGAATGGACGAGGCAACACGCATCAGCACAGCTCAACAGGGCCGGGGCTAGGACCCGTCCTGCGAACACGGCGAGACTGTAGAGACAAAATCCGGCCGCACCAAACGAGCCGCGATCATGAAAAGGGACCGGCAAGATCACGCCATTGGGTGCGGCCGGAAAAAGGCGCTAACCTCCAGCCCACTGCCCGCCCGGTCAGCCACCTGCGCGGTTGCCCCGAGCAGTACTTGCACGCATATTCCGGTCCACGAGTGCGTGCATGTAGTCGTCTTCCAGAAAGAGAGATCCGCCGAATGTCCTCGTACACCCTGCACCGAGGCGACGCGCTTACCGTCCTGAAGTCCCTGCCGGACGAGAGCGTCGATGCCGTCATCACCGACCCGCCCTACAACTCCGGCGGGCGCACCAGCTCTGAACGCACCGCCCGCACCGCACGAGCGAAGTACACCAGCGGCGACGCCCGCCACGACCTCGCCAACTTCCCTGGCGAAAACCGCGACCAACGCTCCTACCGCGCCTGGCTGACCGAGCTGCTCACCGAGGCATACCGAGCCAGCCGCGAACACGCCGTCGTCATGGTCTTCTCTGACTGGAGGCAGGACCCCACCACGTCCGATGCCCTGCAGATGGCCGGCTGGACCTGGCACGGGAAGATGCCGTGGATCAAGCCGGCCTCACGGCCCCGCAAGGGCGGACCGAAGCAGGACTCCGAGTTCATTCTCTGGGGCGTCAAGGGCACCCTGGACAACACCCGCGACCTCTACCTGCCCGGCCACTTCATCGCCTCCCAGCCCCGCAAGGACCGCGTCCACATCACGCAGAAGCCAGTGGAGGTTATGCAGCAGCTCGTCCAGGTCTGCCCGCCAGGCGGCACCGTCCTCGATCCCTTCACCGGCTCCGGCTCCACCGGCATCGCCGCCCTGAAGGAAGGCCGCAACTTCGTCGGCGTCGAACTCTCCGACCACTACGCCAACATCGCCGAACAACGCCTCCGCAACATCCTGACCCAGGACGACTTCGCACTCGCCGGGCCCGAAGAGTGAGAGCGACACGCCCCGGAAGACCGGGCCAGAACACAGAAGAAGGGCGGTTGCGTCATCGAATACCCGATGACGCAACCGCCCTTGACGTTCGAGATCAGCCTGCTTCGACGCTCTGCCGGATGAGGTCACCGGCTCGTGCGAGATCCTCGCGCGATCTGATACGCACCTCGACGCCGTCCTTGATTCCCAAGCACCCCAGCCCGCGGACGTCCCGAGAGAAACCCTCCTCCAGCTCCACAGCATCCGGATCCAGCTTCAGGTTGACCACGAGCATGCGGTTCCGCGGCTGGACGCGCACCGTGGCGACATTCTTGATCCGTCGGTACGCGATGTAGTGCAGCTGGGTCTCCTTCTGCAGTTCCTCGTGCGACAGGAGAATGTCGTCGAGGTCCGCGTACAGATCCTGAAGGACCTGTGGCGACTCGTCCAGGTACTGCTGAACCGACTTCGGCGAAGCCGCACTGGCGACTCGGGACGTGGTGGGTGACTTTCCCCGAGCCGGAGAGGCGGAGCCGGCAACGGAGGCGACCAGCTGCAGCGTCAGCACATCGTCGAAGACCCGGTAGCTCACCAAGTCGATGCGGCGGCCGATCATCTCGATGGCCACCGTGTCATGGTGCGTGAAGTCCCCAGCGACGCATACGAGCCGGGGATTGCTCCAGTCGATCATCTCGGCCGCCTCGGTGCCCAGCTTCTCCTTGACCAGGCTCTCGAACTCGTGGTGGTGGTCATGGAGCCACGACAGATACGACAGCGCCTGATTCGTGACGTTCTGGTCACGGGAGCGCTTGTACTCGACGATGACCGGCGTCCCGTTCTCATCCAGACCCAGAGAGTCGATCCGGCCCCGATGTCGACCCGTCGCGTACTCGCTCGCCAGGAAACGGATGCCGAGCATCGCTTCCATGTTGTCCTCGACCAGCGTCTGCAACTGGCGCTCCAGCGCCATGGACGAGCCCGCAATCTCCGTGGCCTGCCCGCCGCGCACCCGGAACACCTTCAAGTTGCTCATACGCCACCCCCGACTCCACCTCGATCACTGCGAACGAACAATCGAGCCCAGGAGGCATTTATTCCGGCAGGACCTCGCTGCCTTCCCACCAAACCGTGAGCACATCTCGCCAGGGCTGAAACAGCGCGCTCAGCTATACAGAACCTTGCAGACGACACATGTGCCGACGCTGGCTGTCATCCTCAATGGGTGATCGAACGCATACGGGGCCAACTAACCCGTCGGCAAAGGAAGAAGGCCGACGAAGCGATACGCAAGCTATGCGAAGCGTCCACAGTGCTTGACCTTGGTCCGGTGCCAGGACCGGTACGGGTAGCGCTCCGGGTGCGCTATCAAACAGCACTCCCAATGTGGGCCGTTCTGATACCCATCGTTGTGGCCGAGTGGTGGCTCGTCGGGCGGCTTATGAAATGGGGCTTGCACGCCCACGCACCGTCATGGCTGCTGAGCGATCTTGCTGAACGTAACGCAATGCTGACAACTCGTGCAGCATGGTTGCAGTTCGCGAGCAGTTGGATCTTCATCGTCACGCTTGGGCTGGTTGCGCGGGTCACTCTGCGCGCCATCACGTACGCATTCGACTTGCGGGCCTGGACGTTTCTGCGCGTCGCAGAGTGGGCGGCCGTCATCCGCGAGTGTGCAGACATAGTCCGATCAGGCCGTGACCGGGACGACCACTTACGCACCCTGTCCTTGCGTATTCCGGTCATGCGGGTACGTGGCGCATGTTGGGCACGAAACACCATCGGATCGTCCTGGCGGCGCCGTAAGGCGAAGGAACATGCCGAACGCGTGGTGATGGCGCTACGGACTGCCGAGGCTGGGCTTGACGTGGAGCCGGAGGAGGCTGCGCGGAATCTCGCCCGCATGATGTTGAAGATCAGTGAGCGCTATGCACAGGGGAAGGTCGGTGCCCTGCTCGACCCAGGTGACCTTCCAGACCCACAGCCACGGCATGAGGCGCTACGGCTTTCATTCGCTGTTGGTCTTGTTGCAGGGCTCGCTCTGATCGCTAAGGCGATGAACTTGCCCAACCAGATCGCCGTCGCCAGCACAGTGATCGCGGCAGCGTTGGTGTATCGCAGGGCAGCCATGGCTGGTCTCGGCGTCCTTGCGTTCCTCTACCCGCTGCTGTTCCCAGGCAAATGAGCCGCCGCCCGAAGCGAAGGGGGCCCGTGATTTGGGCTTCCGCGGAATCATCAGCGCGCAGAGCCGGCTGCTCTCCCAGATCTAGGGGCCTTCGCTACGGGCTACGCGTCGAATTCGCCTTCCCAAGCGAAGTCGAGGAGGGCCTTGGGGAGGTAGTCGGTCTCGACCTCGACCGGGATGCCGTTGGCCTTCGCGAGGCTGGCGATGGCCAGTGCAGCGAGGGCCACGATCCCGAGGATGTTTTCGGTGCGGTCTTCGTCAGCGGTCCAGTACGCCTTGTGCCAGCGGATGGCGTCGGCAAGGGCGTCGTTGAAGCCGGCGACGTCGTTGCGCAGGTAGCGGTAGAGCATCATGATCGGCGGGTACTTGAGCTTGATCATTGTCTCCGCGTCGACGACTCGGGCGTGCTCGGGAGCACTCAGGTCCACGGCGCGCACCAGGTGCGTGCGCAGGTCGTCTCGGTGGAGCCAGAAGCTCTGGAGGGTTTCCACCCAGGCGTAGGTGTACTCGTCCAGGGCGCCGCCGAAGTCGCGCAGAAGGGACACCGGGATCCGGGCCAGCATGTCGAGGCGGGCTGCTTCACGGCAGATGACCGCGAGGTAGAAGGCATTGAGCCAGGTGTTCGCGTTGAGGTAGGTCTGCGGCCCGGTGGTGGCGAGGTGGCGCTCCTCATGGCGGATCTTGCACGTGACCGTTTCCCGGTTGGGATCGGCGGCGGCGAAGACGGCCGAATGTACCTGCATGGCCAGCAGCCAGGACTCCCAGGTCTCCAACATGCCGGCAGTGGGGTCCCCGACACAGCGGACGAGGGCGACGTTCAGCGATTCCATGACCGCTTCCGACCTGGAGTTGTGCGAGGTCTCGATCTTCTCCAGCGAATAGGACAGTGACTCCTCCATGACGGGAACCACGGCTGCCATCTGTTCCAGGTGTCTCACGTGGGGAACTCGCCGCACCAGTTGCGTTTGATGAGGACGGCGGGAAGGTACTCAGACTCGACCTCGATGGGGATGCCCGCGTCGTGGGCGATGCAGGCCATGGCGAGGGGGGCGAGCGCGACGAGGCCCGGAATTGTGGCGGCTCGGTCCTCTTCGGTCCAGTACTCCTTGTGCCACTGGAGGGCGGCGACGAGTGCACGGTTGAAGCCGACATGGTCCTTGCGGACGATCCGGTGGAACATCTCCATGGCCGGGTACATCAGCTTGCCCACCGTCTCCGGATCGGTGACGGTTTCCGGGTCCGTGCCGTCCACCGCGGCCACCAGCTTCTGGCCGAGGTCGGGGCCGCCGAGCCAGTAGGTCTGGAGGGTGTCGATCCAGGCGAATTGGAACTCGTCGAAACGCGAGCCGTTCTCGCGCAGCAGGGACAGCGGCACCTGGCTCAGGGCCGTGATCCTGTCCCGTTCCCGGCACACCACGGCCAGGTAGAAGGCGGTGAGCCAGGTGTTCGGGTGCACGTACCACTGCGGGCCGGTGGCCTGGAGCATCCGATCCTTGTGCGCAATGCGGCACTCAACTCGCGCTTCGGTCGTGGTCGCGGCAGCGAACACTGCGGAGCCGACCTGCATCGCATTCACCCAGGCATCCCACGTGGGGAAGATCGCCGCCCTCGGGTCCATCAGGCAGTGCGCCTTGGCCAGCGTGAGTGTGGTGCCCAGGGCATCGCCCAGTCTGGTGGAGCGCGCCTCCAGCCCGTCTATCAGCTTCTGTGCGCTGTTCTGGAGCACGGCGAGGCCCTCTTCCGCGTTCCCCGTGGGAAAGGGGTGGCGGGAAACGCTCGTATGGCTCACGTGGGGAACTCGCCGAGCCAACCGTGGTGCAAGAGATGCTTGGGCAGGTACTCGGATTCGACCTCGATCGGAAGTTCCCCGTCGAAGGCCAGGCAGGCGATCGCAAGAGGGCCCAGGGCGATGCTGCCGTCGATGTCGGCCTTCCGCTCCTCGGTCAGCGTCCAGTATGTCTGGTGCAGCTTCAGTGCCTCTGCTAGGGCGGGGCTGAAGCCGGCTTCGTCTTTGGTTACGAAGTGGTAGAAGAGGTTGATCGGTGGATAGAGCAAACCCTGAAGCAGGTCCCGCGGGGCGGTCCGTGCCACTTCGGGATGCGACGTCTGGAGCGCGGCGGTGAGCTTCTCCACCAGGCCCGGCCGCCGCAGCCAGTACGTCTGCAGGGTGTCCACCCAGTGGTAGATGTACTCGTCGTACTGCCCTTCCGGGGCGCGAAGGCGCTCCAACGGGATCTCGCACAGCTGCGTCATCCGCTGCTGTTCACGGCAAATGACGGCCAGCCAGAACGCCGTCAGCCAATTCCCCGCGTCGGCAGACGACAGCGGGCCGATCGCCCGGATAGCTCGCAGCTTCCGGTCGATGCGGCATTCGACGGTTCCCTCACTTGCACCTGTCACGGCGAAAAGTGCTGAACCCAGCTGCATCGCGTTGACCGTGGCCTCCCAGGTCTCCACCTTCGCTGCGCGTGGGTCAATGACGCAGCGAGCGCGTAGCGCCATGACGGCGGTGCTGAACGCGAAGTCGATCGAGCCTGCTGACTCCTCAAGGTTGTCAATGCGCCTGGTCACTCGCTTGCTAAGCCGCTCCGCGAACCGCTCGGCGTCGGGTCCTGCTGGGAGTTCATGCCGGGCAACAGTCACGGTCACGGAAGAGTCCCCTTGCTGATGTCGAACCGTCGATACTGGTAGCCAGTGTACTTTCCTGTGTTTTTCTCTCCCTTGACGACGACGTAGTCTAGCTTGCCCTCATCGAGCGCCTTTTCCAGGGCATCGACTAGATCGTCTTCGCCTCGCTTTTCCATCGCCTTGAGGATGTCGAAGAAGTACTCTCTACTTCCCTGGGACACTTTCCTACCGTTCGGGAGGGTGCGACCTCCCAGCTCGGTATCAGCGCTACTCTTGGCCTCGACTACGACTATTCGACCATCCTCATGTTTCCATACCTGGTCGAACTGGTCATTTCCGTTCTTTGGGCCGAGGAGCGTCTGCTTGTCAAAGTCCGGGTATTTTTCGGCGACGTAGTGGTATTCGGCCGCCTTCTCGCCGAATGCCTCGGTAGCGTCACCCATTGCGGTGTGGGATTCCTTGTACGTACCCCTAGCTTCTCCCCAATGTGCGGCTGTTTCGGGGGTGCCGTGGATCTCGTGAGCCTTTCCGGTCTCCGCCTTCCAGTCGCTTACGATATTGTCCCATTGGACGGCGAAATGGCGTTCTCGTGCAGCCTCTTCCAAAATCTCTCGCCTGGCCGGGCTTGTGACAGTGTCCGCCCCCACGCTGATGTAATCCCGGTCAAGGAAATGCGGTTTTGGGGGCTCGGGGGCATCCTTGGCACGGATCCACGGGGCGTTTTCTGACAGTCGCGTGAGTTGAGGCGGAGTTTGCCCGCTCTCATCGTACAAATCCAGGTCTCTGCGCGTTCCATCCTTTCTGTAGTAGTGCTCGCGGTACCCCGGCTCGTGATTGGCGCGATAGACCTGAATTTCTTGTATCTGCTCGTGCGTGAGCGAACCGCGGGGGCCGTAGGGGTTATCGCCTTCGCGCATGAAGCTGGGACGCGGTGCAGAATTGTGCTGCGGAGCGCCAGCGCCATCTCCGGCTGACGGGTGCATATCGCCGCCAGCGCCGCCCCGAGGCTCGGGGTGGCCGGAGCTGCCCGACAGGTGGGTGTCGGCCATAGAGCCGCCGCGGACACCGTGGTCGGTGGCGGAGCTGCCTGGTAGGTCGCGGCCACCGCCTGTGGTCGGGGTGTTGTCTCCCGGGCGGCCACCCGTCGGGTTGTTGTCCAGGCTGTTGCTGGGCGTGTGGTTGCCCGGGGCGCTGTGGTCGCCAGCACGGCTCCGGGAAGTGTTGTCACCCGAACCAACGTCGCGGTGGCCCGCGTTCTCGCCGACGTGGCCCGGGTCGGATATCTCCGAGCCGACGCGTGTGACGTCGTCGCCACGTCCGCCGACGCCGGCCAAGGCTGGCTGTTTCTGGTGGGATGGGTTCTCGGTCCGTGGATTGTCCGCGCCCGCCTTCGGGTCGGGGACATTCTCTTTCCTGGCCTCATCGCCCTTCTGGAGGAGGCTCCCGTCCTCCCTGTACAGAGAGCCATCGCTGCCCACGTACTTCCCCGGGCCATCGAATGGGCTCTCCACCGTGCCCGGCGGGAGGGCGACCGTGTCTTCGGGCAGCTTGATTCTGCCGCCCGAGAGCCTGGTCGCCCCTTCTGGGATGGCGGCGTCCTTGGGCAGCTGGATCGTGCCGTCCGGCAGCTTTTGGGCACCTTCGGGCAGGCTGAAGGCGCCGTCGGAGATCTTCGGGACCTCAAGGTGGCCGGCGTCCTTGAGGCCGACCATTACGCCGCGGAGCTTCGTCAGGCCGAAGCCTGCGCCCTTGGCGACGTAGGTAATCGGGTCGATGGCCTGGGCCACCTTGCTGCCGACGGAGATGACCTTGGCTGCCGTGGCGGCCTTACCCACGCCCGCCACGGCGCTGCCGCCGCCCCGGGTGATGACGGCGCTCAGGACGTTGAAGGTGACCGCGCCGGCAGCCCGAGCGTTGTTCGTCCCCCACTGGTCCCAGGCGACGAACGCCTTGCCGGTCTCGACCATCGCGGTACGCGATTCCCGCAGCCAGGAGGGAAGCATGTCCCCGGGTGTCGCGAAGAAGGCGGGGGCCAGGAAGGGCATGGTGGTGGTGACTGTGATGCCGGTGGAGAGCTTGGCCAGACCGAGCCACGCCTCGCCGGCGGCATCCCCTCCGTACCCGCCGAACAGGGTCTTCAGCGCCTTGGCGCCAGCCAACCCGCCATCGACGACGAAGCCCTTGCCGAATTCCCAGGCGTGCTCCCACACCTGCCACCCGGGAATGGATTCCTCGACCGCGTCGCCCCAGGGCAGGCTCTTGGCCTGCTTGAGGTCTTCGGCGTTGTAGCCGTAACCCGTCTTGTGGGTAGCGTCGATGACGTGGAGCGCCTTGCCGCCGACCAGGCCGACGATCTTGGTGTAGCAGTTGCGTTCGGCTTCCTGGAACGCGGTCCAGACTTCGGCGATCTTGTTGCGGCGGGCCAGGTTCTCGTCGGTCAGGTCGCCGTCTTCGCTCCAGTCGTCTTCGGCGGCCTCGTTGGCTTGGAAGTCGGCAGCCTCTTTCTTCAGCTGCTTGAACTTCTCGATCAGCGGGGTGATCTCGCGGGCGTAGGTGCCCAGCGCCTTGGCGATGACGCGCATGTCCTCGCCGAGTTCATGCGCGGTGTCCGCCACTGGTTTGGTGACGCCGAACAGCTGCTCCGCCTCGGGTGCCTTGTAGAAGGCGGCAAGCCCGCCGAAGGACTTGTGGACGTCCGAGCCCGCGGTTTCGAGCGCGGAGCCGCCGCGGGAGAGCGCCTTTACTTTGGATTCGAGAACGTGCAGATTACCGGTGAAGACCGGTACGTCGTCCGGGTGGACCGGTCCGCCGCTCACTTCTTCCCCCCGAAGTCCTTGAGAGCCTCCAGCCGCACGGCGTGGGCAGCGCTTTGGGCGTTCTTGGCCGCTTCCAGGTCGCCCTGGACGTATTCATTGGTGGCTTTGGCGGCGCCCAGGACGGCGGCCTGGCAGCGATCGGCCATCCCCTTCATGGCCTTGCGGCGGCCGTTCACGTACTCGACCAGCGCGGCGGCGACCGGGCCCGTTGCCTTGTGAGGCAACAGCTCCGGGGCCACCGGTCCCACCGGCTTGTACCCCGGCGGCGCCACCATCCCGTTCGGCATCGTCTGGGCCTGTGTGCCCGGCACGGCCGTACCGGCTGCCTGGGCTGCCTCCTGGATGTCGGCGAGCAGTGTGTTGAGGGTCTTGCCGAGGTCTTCGGCGTGCGTGCCGACGACCTTCAACTGGCCCTGCACTCCCTGCGGCTGAATATCCCATGACGTCATGAATGCCCCCCGCATTCCTCTCTCTTGCATCCACACACCACGACCCGCGCGACACCGCCGCCTCCATGGAGGCCGACAACCCATGGGCGCACCGCAAAGTAGTGTTTCCGTCTGCTGCGCTGGGGCTGGTTCAGCCGATGTTGTCGACTGCGGCCTTTGCGCGTGCGAGTGTCTGGTGCGCGGTGGAGTCGTTCTTCTCCAGCGTCGTCTTCAGCAGCTGGATGATGCTCCGGACCTCCTGCGAGGCGCGGTTCCAGCGCTGCTCCTTGCTGTGGTACTCCTCGGCGACACCATCCGCGGTGAAATCCGCCATCGCCGCCTTGACCTGCGCATCACGCGCCGTGATCACCTGCTCCAGACGGCCGATCACCGCCTGGATGTTGCCCTGTGCCTCCGCCGATGCACCCGAGTCGTACGAACGACGGTCCATGCCAGCAGTCATCACAATCACTCCCCCTCAAAGATCTGTGTACTTCCGCAGCTACCGGGCTGTCAGCGGCCTGAGAAGCGGGCGGCGTCGAAGTTCGCCGCCGCCATCTGCTGCCGGGCGTTGTCGGCCTGCTCTTGCACGCCCGAGCCGAACGCCGTCTCCATGCCCGACTGGCCGCCCACAATCGCGGACAGCGCGCTGTTCAGCGCCGCCGTGATCTCGTCCGCATTCGACTTGAACGAGTCGAACGCCGCCTTGCCCGCGCCGTTGAACTTGCCCTCCAGCGGCTGCGCTGCCTGCACGAGCTGGTGGATCAAAGTCCCCAGTTCCGTACCCGACCCCTGCGACTTCGACCGAAGCGTCGAGAGCGTCTGCGCTCCCATGTCGAACTTCATCGGACTCCCCCTGCCAGCCTTGACGATCGTATGTACGGTCATGCCTATCAACCGGGTCATGGCCGGTGCAATTCACAATCACTATGTTATGAGCAGGGTGTGACAATGGCTCAAAGCTGCCGGGAGCCACACCCGTCACCTGCGGCGATGTGCTGAGCGCGGAGAAGCATCCCTCCACGGTGCCGGTCCGAGCGACCAGGCGCTCTCACTCGCCTTTCAAGTGCCGCATCAGGCGTTCGAAGTCCTGCCAGCCCGACAGGTCCGAGGGATCGCCCGGCAGGGGATAGTACAGCGCGGGGCGGGCCTTGGGGCCGAGGGGGACGGGCGGCTGAGAAAGGGGGGTGCGCCGGGCGCGGTCGCCGGGCATCTGGTGGACTTCCTCCGCGCCGAGCACGAAGGCGAAGGGGACGCCGGGTCCTTCGAAGTGGGGCGGCACGGCCAGGTCGCGGCGGGCTTTGCGGATCTGTATGAGCATCGAGGTGAGGCGGTGGCGGGTGGCGAGCAGTTCCGCGGCCCTGGGCAGGGCGTCCAGCGGAGGTTCTTCGTCGGGCCCGTAACCGAAGGTCAGCGTGACGTATTCCTCCACGCCTGCCTTCGTGCGCTTGACGCGGATGGTGGCGAGGCCGGGCCGGTCCGGGCTGCCGACCACCACGAACCAGGTCGGCGCAGGTGCCCGCTCGTAGGCGATGTCGGTCAGCTGGCGTGGTGACCAGGGGAGGGTGGCGGGTTCCGCGGTACCCCATCCGGCCGGGGGCTCGCCGGTGAGTTCGCGCCATATCGCTTCCAGCGCGCCGCCGAGTACCAGGCGTTCTTCCGCGGGGTGGGTGGTGCGGAAGGTGATGGCCAGCTGGCGCTCACCGGTGACGGTGACTTCCTGATAGGAGGCGGCCAGCAGAGTGCTGGGGGCGTCGGCGGTGGCGTCGGGCGACGCTACGGGGGCGAACATGCCGTCCTGCCAGGACAGTACGGCTCCGTTCAGCCCGTCGTAGTAGCCGTCGCGCTCATCCTGTAGGACCCAGCGGGAGGGCCAGTTGCTCAGGCTGTCGCGTATGGCAGGGGAGAGTGTGGTTCCGGGTGGGGTGACGATCTGCAGGCCGAGCTCGGCGTTGGCGGCTGTCTGGTACGCGTGCGAGAGCCAGGCTGTCATGGCGACCACGGGGCGGTCCTGGATGACGACGGCGATCTTTTCGGTAAGGACGTCGACGGTGGCCTGACCAGCGGCCGGGTCGGCGGGGGTGGGTGCGACGCTTACGCCGTCGGTCTTGACCACGGCCAGGTTGCGGGCGGCTTCGGGGGGCCAGGCGGAGCCATCGGCCAAGGTGGCCAGCCGGGCGGCGAAGGTACCCGCGAGGCGTTCGGCGTGCTCGACGCCGGTGGTGGCGCGAGCCTCCGTCCACCAATACGGGACGGCGGGTGGGGTGGCGCCGAGGAGCCGTTCGGCTTCGCCGGGGACGTGGACGAGTAGTGGGGCCTCGACGCAGACGAGTGGCCGGCCCTCCTCGTCGCACAGGCGTATGACGGCTCCTTCGCCGGTCGTGTCGACGAGATTGTCGGGGCCGCCGGAGAGCAGGCCCGCGAGCATGGTGGCTGGGTTGGGCATGCGCTGGGTGAGGGCGATGACGTCCTTGGTCATGTTCTCGTCTGGTCCTTCGTCTGGCGTGGCATGGATGCCGCGGCTCTCGTGTGCGTGTGCGGGGAGGACTCTCCCTAGTACGTCACTGGGCGGTGTACACGGTCTGGATCAGGCGGTTGGGCTGGCCCCTGCGGATGAGGACACCGCGACCTGGCGGCTGCTGGGAGGCATAGACGCCGGGGAACAGCTGGCCTTCGCCGCGGTCTCCTGCCATGAGGAGCGCTGAGGAGCCCGACTCGCGCAGGCCCTGGACCAGGGGTTCGTAGATGCCGCGTGAGGCGCCTGCGACGCGGCGCGTGAGGACGAAGTGCAAGCCGATGTCCACCGCGGACGGGATGTACGGCAGGAACGGAGCCAGCGGTTCCTGGCCGGCCGTGGTCAGGATGTCGTAGTCGTCGACGAGGACCACGATCCGCGGACCGCCGCCCCAGCTGCCCGGCTCCAGGTCCTCAAGGCGCGCACTGTCATCGGGCAACCGCTTGTCCAAGACAGTGCTGATACCAGCGGCGAGGCCCGCGCACAGCTTGGCGTTGTACGCGTAGCCGCCGTTGAACTCCTCGGGGATCGCGCCGCGCAGGCTGCGCCGGGGGTCCATGACGGCGAAGACCAGCTCGTCCTGGCTGTAGCGCTCGATGAGGCCGCCGGCGATGGTCTTCAGGAGATTCGTCTTGCCGCATTCGCTGTCGCCGAGGACCAGCAGGTGTTGGTCATGCTGGAACAGGTCGAGCAGAACAGGGTCGAGGGCCGTCTGGTCCAGGCCGATCGGCACCCGCTGGGGTTCGGCGACCGTGCCTGGCAGGAGATGGGGCTCCAGGAGGTGCGGCAGCACCCGGACCGGCTGGGCGACCTCGCCGCACCAAGTGGCGCGGATCGTCCGGGCCGCACGCTTCAGAACTGCCCCCATGTCTGCAGTGTCGGCGAGTGAGTCCGTACGGGGAAGCGCGACCTGCGCGAAGAGCTTGCCGCCGGTTAGGACGCGGCCGGGCTCGTCGGGCGAAAGGGTCGCTGCCAGCTTGCTGTCGATGCTGGACTCGCTGGGGTCGTTCAGCCGCAGCTCGACGCGGGTGCCGAAGTTCGACTGGACAGCGATGCGCACGTCGTTCCAGCGGAGCATGCCCGCAACCACGTGGATGCCGTAACCACTGCCGCGTTGAAGGATGTCGGCAACGGCGTCATCCAGCTCCTCGAAGTCGTCGCGCAGCGCGCCGAACCCGTCGATGACGAGCACGATCTCGGCGGAGGCCAGCTGCGGCAGCCGGCCCGCCGCGTGCAGGGCACGCAGCTGCTCGACGGAGTCGATGCCATGCGCGCGGAAGAGGTCCTCACGGGCCGCGAGCATGTGCCGTACCTCGTCGACTGTGCGCGCCACCCGCTCACGGTCGACGCGGCCCGCGATACCCCCGACGTGCGGCAGGCTCGACAGGGCCGCCAGGCCGCCGCCGACCAGGTCGAGTCCGTAGACGCCGACCTCCTGCGGAGTGTGGGTCAGCGCGAGCGAGAGGACGAGGGTGCGCAGGAGCGTCGTCTTGCCGGACTGCGGGCCGCCGATGACGGCGGCGTGACCACCCGCCACCGTCAGGTCCAGGTACCACTGGCCCTGCCACTGCCGAGCCGGATCGTCGAGCAGGCCGAGTGGCACCTCCAGTGGGCCGCGGCGCCCCGCGAGCTGCATACCGCGCGCCCCGACGTCCAGAGGGCCGGCGACCTTGTCCAGGGCGATCGCGTCGGGCAGCGGGGGCAGCCAGATGCGGCGCACCGGACCAGCGGCGCGCGCCAGCTGCTCGACCATGACGCCCAGCTCGGTCGGCCCCATCTCGCGGCGCCGCACCGCAGGCTCCTGCGCGTCCACATCCTCCTCGGTGGAAAGGGTGTTGAAGGTGTCATAGGGCAGGGCGAGGGGCCCTGCGTCCTCGTCGTCCTCGCGGTGCACGGGGCCGCGGTAGGCGCCCGAGACATAGCTCGCCTTGAAACGGTCGTAGTGGCTGGTGTCGACCTTGAGGTAACCGAATCCAGGCAGCGGCGGCAGGTGGAAGGCGTCCGCAGTGTCCAGAACCGTACGGGATTCATCGGCGGAGAAAGTGCGCAGGCCGAGCCGGTAGGAGAGGTAGGTGTCCAGGCCCTTGAGATGGCCGCCCTCGATGCGCTGGCTGGACAGCAGCAGGTGCACGCCGATCGAGCGGCCGATGCGGCCTATGGACAGGAAGAGGTCGATGAAGTCAGGCTTGGCGGTGAGCAGTTCACCGAACTCGTCGATGACGACGAACAGGTGCGGCAGCGCCTCCAGATCGGGCCGACGGCTGGCGCGCAGCGCGGCGTAGTCACCGATGTCTGCGATGTTGCCCGCGTCCTTGAGGACCTGCTGGCGGCGCTTGACCTCGCCGGCGAGCGAGGCGTGGACGCGCTCGACCAGACCGGCCTGGTTCTCCAGGTTGGTGATGACACCGGCCACGTGAGGCAGGTCCGCGAACGGCGCGAAGGTCGCACCACCCTTGTAGTCGACCAGGACCAGCGCGAGGTCCTCAGGCGGGTGGGTGGCCACCAGAGCGAGGACGATGGTGCGCAGGAGCTCCGACTTCCCCGAGCCGGTGGCGCCGACGCACAGACCGTGCGGGCCCATGCCGAGCTCCGACGACTCCTTCAGGTCCAACAGCACCGGCTCGTGCGAGTCGTTGATGCCGATGGGTACGCGCAGGAAGGCACGTTCGCCGCGCGGCGCCCACAGATGCGAGAGGTCGAGTTGCGCCACGTCGTCGACGCCGAGCAGCTCGGCGAAGTCGACGGGCCCGGTCAGGGGGGCGTCGGTGAGCGATTCGGCAGACAGACGCAGCGGTGCCAGCATCCGGGCAAGGCCCCCGGCGAACGGGATGCTGACCTCGTCCACGACGCCGTGGGCGCTGACCGGCTCCTGCTGGCGCAAGTCCTCGATGAATACCTGATCGCCGTGGACGGTGATCCGGACGCCGACATGTCCCGGCTCCTGGACCCGATGTTCGAGCAGGTGCAGGACGGTCACGCCCATCTCCCGAAGGCCGACCGCCTCGTCAGGGCGCGGCAGGTCGACGGCGTCCTCACCATGCCCGTCGGCGACGACGAGTAGCCGGGACGTCATGGACAGAGCATCATCGCCGGACAGTCCGCGGCGCACCTCGGCCGCGTAGGAGGCGCGCCGGCGCAATTCAGGGCCGATCTGCCGGGCGAGCTGGAGAGTCGAGGGGGCGATACGGCGAGCGGCGACGGGACCGTCGTACTGCTCTGTGTCGAGCAGATGCGGCATCCACTTGGCCCACGCCCAATCGTCGAGCCGGTCCCCGGGCACGGCGAGTGCCATCGCCACGTCGTCGGGAGCGTGCGTGGCGGCGGCCTGGACAAGCAGGGCGCGTGCGACGCGCAGACAGTCCTCGCGCGGGCCGATGACGCTGACGTTGCCGACGCGGTCGAGCGGGACGGTCAGCGGGAGTTCGGTGCCGGTACGGAAGCGGGCCATCAGCGCCGACGCCTCATTGAGCATGAACCGGTCGGGCGGAGTGAGGACCGACGACCCCTGCTGAGCAATCTGCAAATCGCGCACAGGCATCTCACCGGTGCCGACCCGCACGCGCAGGAAGTCCCCATCAACACGGCGGCGCTCCCACAGGCGAGCCGGATCGCGCACGATGTCGTACAGGGCGGGCGGGGGAGGGTTGAGGACGTCGGCGCGCTCACGCCTCTGGCGCTCTTCGGCAGAGAGCTCCTCGCGCAGATCCTCTAGGTAGGCGAGATACGCCTCGCGCTGAGTGCGGCGGGTGCGCTGCGCCTTGCCACGCTGCGAGAAGACCAGCGCGACGGAGCCCATGACGGTGACGACGAGGATGATCGCCCCGAGCCCCGCGAACTGACTGTTGCGCACCACCGTCATCATCACCACGGACGACATGACGCCAGCGACGGGCAGCAGCGACATCGCGATGTTGCCCGCCTTCCCCTCGGGGAGGTTGGGCGGGGCCTCGATGACGCGCGCCGCGGAGGCGGCCGGAGGCCGGGTGGCCCTGGCCGGGCGGTGTATCAGTCGGGTACTCATCGTCGTCCGTCATTCACGATCGGGCTCGGCATCTGGTCAGTGGCGCTGCTGGGAGAGGGAGAGCTGGAAGACGTCCGCGGCGAGGCGGGCGGCGGCTTCCCTGGTCGGGTGAGCCAGCAGCTCGGGATGGACTGGCCCACCGGCTGCCAAGTGCCGGTCATACGGCAGAACCTGGACGCTTGCCCCGGTGGACGTGAGCCTCTGGACGGCCTCGCCAAGGTCGACTCCCGAGTGGGGTACCAATTCGGTGAGCACGACGACCGTGCCGGCAATCACATGCCGCGGCAGCCCCTGCATCCACTGCAGCACCGAGAACGTACTGGTGACGCCTTCAGGCGTGGCGGGCGTGGTCAGAACACGGCCATGAGCGGCGGCCAGTGCGACCCGGGCGACCTCGGCGGGCAGCGTCTCGCAGTCGATGACCATCACACCGAAGTAGCGCCGCAGCGCGACCACGGCCCGCTCGTACGCCCGGCTGTCCAGCTTCACGCCGATCTGACCCTGACTCGCGGGCAGCAGCCAGGCGTTGTTGGGCAGCTGGACGAGATAACCGGTGACGTCGAGCAGCGACATGTCCGGCTTGACGATGTCCGCGATCTCGCTGGTGGTCCAGCGCAGCGTCTGGGCGCCGAGCCGCAGCGGCAGCGAGCCGAGCGCCGGATCGGCTTCCAGGAAGAGGACCGGGTCCTGCCGGTAGTGCGCGTACGTGGTACCGAGCAGCGCGGCGACGGTCGACTTTCCAGAGCCGCCCCGGATGGAGGTGACGGCGATCTGCCGACCCGTCGTCACGGGCTGCTGCAGCACCGCAGCGGTGCGGGTGATCTCGGCGACCTCTCGCGCGGCTGACGAGGAGAGCGTACGGCGCAGGGCACGTGCGGCACGCGCCGCGAACGACTCGCCGTGCCGCGGCTTGCTGCGTAGCGTGCCGACCAGGCCCTCGTCCACCACGGGGCGGGAACCGGGAGCGCTCTGGGGCTGGGGGCCCGGGGCGTACGCAGCCGGGGTCTGTTGCTCCTTCCGCTGTTCCTGGTACCCAGCCTGCTGTGGCCAGCTGCCCGGATGACCCGCCTGTTGCTCCTGCCCCCGGTACGGGTAGCCGGCCTGCTGCGGCGCGCCACCGCCGTGGGCGGTGCCTGGCGCCTGGGTTCCTTGCGGGGGAGGGCGGTACGCCTGCCCATCGGGGCCCTGCGCACCCTGGTGGGCACCGCCTCTCAGGTCGCGCAATACGTCACCCTGCCAGCCGTCTCCGCTCGGCATGCCTGCCTCTCACCCCCAACTGCTGCCCCGCCCGGAGCGCCTGCACATCGATTCAGAACTGGTTGAGCAGCTGCCCATATACACCGAACACACCAAACGCGAGGGGGAAGAGCCCCACCATCCCGATGGATTCGACCAGATCGCCCACGCGCCTCAGCCGCACCTGCACATGCTCGGGCACCTTCACCGCCAAAACGGCCAATGGCAGCACCGCAGCCACGCACAACACAGCCAGTGGCCCGACGCCCCCCGCTTGCTCCATCCACCACGTCACCAGGCGCACCACCAGGCACGACGCGGCAGCGAAGAGCGCAACAACCTCAGCGACCAGCGGGAACGCTCGCGCCCTCGACACCAGCACCACGACAACGAGTGCTGCCAGCACCACGGTCCATACGGTCGGCTGCTCAGCCAGGGTGAGGAGCCAGCCGGCGGAGGCTGCCGAAAGCGCGGTGACGATCGTCGAGAGGGCAAGGCCGCGGTGCGTCGCCGCAAGCGCGGTACCCACCTGGTGACGGCTGACCGAGACGCCACCCGAGCGGCGGTCATCGAGCGCGGTGAGCCCCGACGCCATCAGAGCGAGCCGAGGCAGCAGACCAAGCACTACCAGCGAGAAGACAGCCATGACGGCACCGAGCCGGGCCGGATCACCCTGAACAGCGGCTACTGCTTCCCACGCAATGGCGAGCGTGGCAGTGGTCACCGCACCAACCAGCCCACCCTTGCCCAGCGGAGAGAAGTAACCAAGGGACATAAGAGTCACGACCAGTGCGCCCGCGACGGCAGCAAGCCGAGCGGTGCCCGGCCAGCCGAACGCATCGGCAGCCGTCCACGCGGTGAGAACACCAAGCCCGCCGGCGGCGAGTAGGAGCGCGGTCGCCAGTCCCCGGTTTCCACGTCCGATCTTGGCGACGAGCGCACCGGCAGCCAGGAGCACAGGCGATACGACTGACAGTGCACCAACGAGGGCGCCGAGCGGGAACTCACGGCGGGCGAGCAGCGCGGCGATCACGGCGAAGGCGACGGTCGCCACACCCGCAGTGGCCCGGCGCGCAGCGGGACGCCAGCGCCAAGCACGCAAGTCAAGGTCGTCAGTCACCTGGTCGGTCACGTCGTGCACAACGGGAGCGGGCGGCGCAGAGTGCGTCGTGACGAGCCGGAGCACGGCGCCGTCGGCTATCCCGGCCGACGCGAGCGTGCTGTCGTGCGGTAGGACGGAGCCGTCGGACGTAATCAACTGCCGTGCTGTGGGCCTCGATGCGGGCCGATCGCCCAGCAATGGCAGGACATCCGGTATCAGCTGCCCTATTGGCGTGTCGGAGAGCAGGACGACATCGGCCCGGCGTCGCTCGCCGACCAACGTCACTCGGCTCAGTTGCCCCAGGGAACTCGCTGCTCTGCTCACCACTTACCGGAACCTATCATCGCGAGGTTGACGAAAATTTTGGTCAAACTGGACATGCTCCCACCCTGGCTCAGGGTCAGGGAACCCTCTTCCCGCCACGGGGAGCTCTTCGCGCATTCCCCAGGAATGCAGCAAACTCTGTCCGAATCTGATCCGCGGGGCTTCTAGGGTGTCGCCGACCTCGTTGGCTGTTCGTATTGCTGCATTTGACGCTGCTGCTTCTCCTGCTCAGCCTTCTGTGTGGCCAGCGTGTGCTGAAGGAACGACCACCCCACGCACCCCGCACACAGGACAGCCGTGATCGCGATGCCCGCGAAGACCTTCCCCAGCCGTTCGTCCGCCGTGCGTCGCCCCCGCTGCGCACCGAACAACAGGGCATCCCGCAACCTGCGGCGGCGTACCGCCACCGACTCCAGCAGCTGACTGTCGTAATCCCGCGCCATTCCCTCGCCCCGTCGCCTCAGTCGTCCGCCGCATCAGTCACGGCCGATGAACCCTCGGCCGTCAGCGGCCGCACGCTGGCCGCTGCTCCGGGGTCCTCCGCCTCGCATGATGGCGCATTTCTGCGTCCGTCGTCGCGCAGCCAGTCTGGGCACGAAGACACACTGTTCACAGGGTATTTTGCTAAATATGTCGTATCAGAATCAGCCTGGCTGGAACGCGCCGCCCAACCCCCAGCAGGGTATGCCGCCGTACCCTCCTGGCTCCTACCAGTCGTATCCCATGGCCCAGCTGCCCATGCCGGGATCGGTGCGTGCCGCACGGGTGTTGGCGTATGTCGCGGCGGGGCTCGCCGGGCTCGGAACGGTGGTCGCCGGGGCGATGGCGGGTCCTGCCGGGGCGGGTGCCGCACTGGGCTCTGCGATACCGGTCATCGGCGTCTTCATCTGCGCGCTGCGCTTTGCCAGGTCCGGAAACGGCGCGAAGGTCACAGCGATCGTCTTCGCATCGCTCATGATCCTTTTTGGCCTCGGCGCCTTGGGACGCGGCATACCAGCCGGCACCATCCAGCTGGGCCTGGGGATTGCCATCGTGGCAACGCTCTCCCAGCGTCAGTCCGGCGACTGGTTCCGCCGCCCACAGCGCTGACGAGCAGAATGCGCCGCAGATGACCGCCCACGTTCGTGCGATCGGTCTCCGAGATCCGGAGCCGTGCCGACCAGCTTCAGCTGAAATCACGTTCTACCCGTTGCCGAGCCGTCAACGGGGACTGTCCAGAGCCGTACTGTCCGATCTTTGGACGCGGTCGCGAGCAGCGAGCCGTCCGGCGAGAACGCCACCCCACTGACCGCGTCGCAATGGCCGGTGAGTGCGATGCTGATCGGCTCGTTCCTACCGTCGTCTCGCGTCAGCCATACGGTCTGGTCTTCTCCTCCAACGGCCAGCGAGCACGCGTCCGGTGAAAATTCAAGAGCTCTGACTGGGCCGCCGATGCTGGTGAACGGGTGCTCAGCCTCAGTGTGTTCGAGAGTGTCCGCACTCCAGAGACACACCTCGCCTCGAATCCCACCTACGGCCAGCACACTGCCGTTCGGTGAAAACGCTATGGCAGTGGCAGAGGAACCGGCATTGGAGAAAAGGCTCAGGTCGTTCTCATCATCGGCCAATTCCCAGAGCCATACCTTCCGGGCCTCTTCGATCGCAGCCAGAAGCCCATCTGACGAGAACGCCACCGACACGATCTTTGCACCGTGACCGCTGAGCGGTAGGCGGACAGGATCCTGTGTGGCCGTGTCCCAAAGGCGTACCGTACTGTCGTCCCCACCCGTGACCAGCACTTTGCTGTCTGGCGAAAAGGCCACCGATCTGATTGACCCAGTGAGGACGCCACTCAGGTCACCGACGGGCTTACAAGTCGCGGTATCCCACATCCGCACCGGTTTTCCGGCGTCGACGGCAGCCAGCAGGCTGCTATCTGGCGAAAAGACCAGCGACCTGATCATGCCGCCACGCTCTGTGAGTCTGCCTCCGATGGGCTCGCGCGTGACGGGGTTCCATAGCTGAACCGCCCCGTCATCTGCGCCGGTGGCCAACAACCGGCCGTCCGGTGAGAAGGCAACCGCTCGGGCGCCCTGTCCACAAACGAGCGGTGGCAGGGAGACGTGGTGCCCCCGCTGCAAGGTGTAGTGCACCGCCTTCGCGGCAAGCGATGATTCCGGGCTCGGTTCATCGTTCTCAAGCGAGAGAGGCGGCATGCTCGGCTCCCTCGCCGCCGCACCTGGTGCGCCGAGAAAGTCCAATGCGGTCGGGTGCCACAGGGCAACTTCTCCATCGGCTCCACCGGTTGCGAGGAAACTACCCTCCGGTGAAAACGCTGCCGCGAAGATTGGGCCTTCGTGGGATTCGGGCGCCTCGGCGAGCGTCGTCGGCTCGCCATGCCTCTGATGCCACAGCCGCAGCGTCCCATCAGGGCTGCCCGCTGCCAGTGCCCGGGACTTATTAGGGGTTCCGTGTGCCAGCGTGTAGACAGCGCTGCCGCTCGCGCTGATCTGAGTCGTTTCGGTATGCGGCTTCCGTACATCCCATAGATATGTCGCGCCGTTCGCATGCCCGACAGCGAGGGTGAATGCAGTGCTCGCCATCGTGTATACGGGGCCGTGCTCGGTGAAGAACGTCTCGGCGGGCCCACCCACTGGCCGATCCCACAATTTTACAGACCCGTTAGCGGCGCCGACTGCAAGGTATGCACCAGGGAATGCCAGCGCCATCACCGGCCCACCATGCCCTTGGAGTGCCTCACCAGCTGGAGCCAGGGTGTAGGTGTCCCACTGCCGCACCACCCCATCTGCACCGCCGGTGAACACGCGGGTTCCACTGCCCCAGAACCCCACGGTGTAGACCGCCCCCTTGTGCCCGGTGATTGGATCGCCGACTGGCTCCCGCGTGTAGGCGTCCCACAGACGTACCGTGCCGTCTGCGCCGCAAGAAGCCAAGTAGCGCCCTTCCGGGGAGAAGGCCACTCCGTAGACCGGCCCATCGTGACCAATGAGTGGGTCCCGGAAAGGTTGTAACTCGCCTCCGCCTCGCACCGACCTGGTGTCCCATAGCTGAATCCTCCCGTCTGCGCTGCAAGTTGCCAGGAGAATCTCGTCCGGAGAGAAAGCCACGCCATAGTCCGCGCGGCTGTCGGCAGGTACCGGCAGGCCGTATTTGTCGCGGATGCGGATGGGCGCGGCGTATGGCGATGTCACCTCAGTACTTGGGGGGAGCGGAGGCTCCGGGGCTCGGTGCTCCTCCACCTGTGTAGCAAGGGCGGGTCTCACGGCCGCGGAGGGCTGCCGACGCCTCGGCCGCAGGGCTACCGCGGCGGTCCACCAGGTACGCCATTCGTCGAGCTCTGGTGCTCGACGTTCGGGCGGTATGCACTCTTCGCCATATTCATCCCAAGACATCAGGGTACGTACCATCAGGATTAGGTTGTCCATGTTGACGTGCCGACCGTTGAAGGCGGCGCTCTGGGTTGCGATCGGCAACGCCGCCTTCGCGCCGAACAGCTGCTTCGCGCGAGCCTCGATCGCACGCAGCGACGGCTTGCCTCGTTGCGCCTTGAGCCGCGTCAAACGGTTCCCTAAGTCCGCGAGCGCGTCTTCGTAACTGCCCTCTGTTATCCCTTGTAGCGACATGTCCCTTGCCCCGTTGAGTGGTGCTCTGCAGGTTAGGCCGTTGCCGGCGTAAGACGGGTGAACTTTCCTGAACAGGGCCGAACAGACGGTGTTCGGTTGAACTTCGCTTCCCCTGAACGATCGTGCTCTACTGATCAGCTTGTTGCAGGTTCGTTCGATCTACGCAGGTCAACGGGGTGCAGGCGGTCAGAGTCGAGGCATGACGAACACGCAGAACGCCCAGCCGACCCACCCGCCGTCCCAGCCGCCGGAGCCGGATCCGCCGTTCTTGTCCCTGCACACCACCGTGGTGCTGCTCGCCGCCGCTGTCATCGGCATTGTGCTCGGCTGCCTCACGGCCCTCGCAGGCACGTCGGCCGCTGGTGCTGTCGCGGCCGGGCTGACTGCTGCTGGCGCCAGTGTGCCGGTGCTGCGCTCGCTCGTCCGGTGAGTGATGATCAACGAAGCACTCCGGATTGCTGTACCTGGGGCCCGGCTTAAGCGGTCGACTCCGGAAGTTACTCGGCGGCGGGTTGCTGTCGGCTGACTCTGTGTCGACGTCGGCCGAGTTCGGCGTCGGCGTGAGCCCCTGGTTTGCATTGTCTGATGCTGACAACACGGCTGCAGGCAGGTAGCTGTGGTCGCTGTCCGGGACTGGTGTGTCACGGGAGGCGACCAGGGGAGCGCAAGGGGAGCGCGGACGCCTTTGGACGGTGCAACACGGGACGCGAACAACGGGACCGCGACATGTGCTCTGATCTGCGAAAACGGGATCTGGCAACACTCCGCAGCACAGCTCAACCTGATCCCTAGTGTGCTCGTAATGCGTAGGTCTCGGGTTCGAATCCCGAAGGCGGCTCCGAGGTGAAACCCCAGGTCAGGTATCTGACCTGGGGTTTCTTCGTTTTGTTGACCATGGAGCGTTAGGGTCGGGACGCCTGATGACCTACGTATTCGGATACGTAGGTCTGAGGTTTCACACTCCGAGGCGAGCCAGTATCCATGGGCGAGAAAACAGACTCTGAGCTGCGGTTTCTGCGAGCCTTCCCACGTGAGGCGTGAGGACCATGCAGGCCAGGGGAGCGCGAGGGGAGCGCATCAGTGCAGGGGCTGTGCGGAAGCCGCGACCAGAGGGGGCTTCCGCGGCACCAACAAGGGTTCTCTGAGGCTGCTTTGGCCTTGTTGAGGTACGACAACGTGCGCTGCACGTGGCTGGTGAGTGCAGCCCGCCCGGCTCCGTCTGATCCGACCCCTGGCCGTCGATCTTCGCCGTCGCTCGTGGGATGAGCCGGCCGAGCCGAACGGGTTCACTCAGCCCGGAGAGGCGACGATTGCGGGATTTCACGTGAAGGCCAGGAAGCACGCTGATGCGGATTGCGGTTGCCGCTCGGCGCCTGACTGCCGGGAAGCGTTCCGAGGCGGGTGGTTCGCCGCGGCTTGAGCGCGTCAGCCCGGCGTCCTTGGCACACAGCGCCGCCTGCACCGGCTCGCCGCGCCGCCCCGCACCCTGGCACCGCATGCGGCCGGCGCCACCAGGCTCCCTTACCGCCACCTGGCCCCCTCCAGCGCGACGGTGGCAGTGGCCTGGGCCTGCACCGAAGCCGACTACGCCAGCGCTGCGTCCTGGAGCCGACTCGCAGGCAATCAGGCCATGCGCACTGACCCTCCGTCAGCCGGGCGATGCTGGTGGCCACCTTGATTCCCGGCTCGGTTCACCCCTGTGCCTAATCCACATCGCGGTCCTCGCCGGCGTCCTTACGCGGCAACCTCACCCTCCTCCAGGCGACGGCCGTCGTTTGTTGCGCTGGGGGAGGGGGGCTGGACCGCGGTCGAGGGGTGGTGCCTTGTGAACACTGACGGCAGGGCACGCGTTGAAGAAGAGGTCAGAAGAGTGCGCCCTGGTCATGGCGGGGACCGGCCTCTGGGTGCGGTGTGTAGGGCAGTACTCGTGTTTCGCCCGTGACCTTGTGGGGTTCCGTGGAGACGTCTTTCGCATCACGCATCTGGCGTACCAGGGCGGTGACTTGGGTGGGCTTGTAGACGGTGTCGAGCAGGGTGTAATGCCTGAGTTCTGCAACCGACCGTCCCCTTGGACATGACGAGATGTATTCGAGCAGGATGCGACGGAGAGGCTCGGTGTTGGGTTCGAGCTCAAGGGCGAGCTGTTGCTGTTGTACGTCCCGTGGGTCGCGATACCGCACGCCGTGGTCGGAGTCCACGCTCCACATGGCCTCCTTCATCTTCTCCAGCCCCTTTTCATGGCTGGTGCCGAAGATCAGATAGAGCACGCGTCCGCCTTCGTCGACCATCTCGAAGTAGAGCGTGTGCGTGAAGCCGGCGCGACGCAGGGTCTCGCGGTACTGGTCGCGCAGGAAGGTGAACTTGTCGCCGGAGCGCTGATCGAAGACGGCCTGCCACTCACTGCCCCCGAACGCGGCATTGCCCGCTTCGCGGTGCCCGTCGTTCTTCTGCGCAAACCGTGTGAGGAAGGCCGGCGCGAAGGTCACCATGGCCTCCGTGCTGCGGTGCGCGGCGAGTTGCTGGAGGAGGGCAAACGGGATGTCGGGGCCGCCGTAACTGTCGAGAAGGACGAACAGGGGCTGCCGGAGAGCCCCGGATATCCGGAGCCTGTCAAGGAGAGTCGGGTGGCACTCTCCGTGAAAGGACTGCACCGAGATGCGGCGGTTGACCTCTTCCGGGTGCCGTTCCCGTGCACGGGCGATCTGCTCCTGCAGCTCTGCTGCCCGGCGTTTGTCTCCTTCCACGAGCACCATCCGGATGTTCTTCGGGCGGTGTCGAAGAGCTGCGACGAAAGCCTCGTAAGCGACGATCGGCGAGCCGGGCTCCCCTTCCGTGTAGATGCCGGGGCCTGAGAAGCCTTCCGCGTAGGTAATGGTCTCGTTGCGTGACAGCAGGATCGGAGCCCATGGCTGCAGATACTTCTTCAGCAGGTCGTGCTTGGCGGCTGTGTGCGGATCCCGTGGCCACACGGTGTTTTTTGGCACGGCCATTTCTGCTCCCCCATTCCACCCGAACACCGCAGCTCAGGGGAGAGGGTCACATGGTCCGCTCTGGGGGCACCAGACCGCCTGGTTTCAATGGCCGGATACCACTGTTCGTGACGCCGTGGCGGGGATCTTCTTCGGCATTTGGTCCCACGTCTCACCGGCGAGTTTCCTACCGCCGGATTTCGGTGTGTGGCCGCCCCACTGTTTGAAGAAAAAGGGGACGTCAACGACGTTGCAGAGGTCCCGGATCTCGGTGATCCATTCTTCCCGCACCGGGCGGTGGCCAGGCCCTGACTCGCCTCCGACGATCACCCAGCCGATTCCGCCGAGATCCAGCCCCGTGAGCGGTCCGAGTAACGGTTCGCACGACAGGAAACGCACGGCAGCAGGAATGTGGCGCAGGTCATCGACTCGGCCGAGCTGGTCGGCGTTCTCGACGGAGACCCCCATCCAGAGGTTCGGTGGCCAGTCCAGTTGCCCGGCGAGGCGGCGGAGGCGAAGGGAGCGCTTGGTGAGCATTTGGTAGGTGTGTTGGGGAGTGTCAGCGATCACCTCGAAGACCTGCTGGACGAAGGCCAGCGGGACTCTGGCGTGAAAGAGATCGCTCATGGAATTGACGAAGACCATCCGCGGTGTTCTCCACTGCGATGGCACGTCGAGAGCGTCTGGATGAAGTGTGAGACCGAACCCGGGGCCCGAGGTGCGAGGGTCACCGTCGTTCTGGTACTTGGCCGCTCCCATGGCCTTGAGGCGACGGGATAACGTCAAGGCGTAGCAGTTGTCGCATCCTGGCGTTATCCGATCGCACCCCGTCGTGGGATTCCAGGTGGCCTCTGTCCACTCGATCGAACTGCGATCACCCATCGCTTCCTTTCCTGCCATGAGACGAAAGCCTCAGCTCGCGTTCGGTGTTCGGCTCGGCCGTCCTGCGTAACGAGCGGCGTACCGAACTGGCACGCGATCCGCCTATCATCCATGTCGAACTTTTGTTCTGCATAGGGGGTGGTGTTGTCGAAAGCCGCTGGAGCGCAAGAGGGTGGCCACGGCTTCATGTGGCTCAGGAAGGCGCGAGGTCACGGGCGTACGCGTCTACCGCCTACGCGGCGTGGGGGTAGACGGCGGGTCCGGGGCTGCCGCCTGCTGTCACCGGTGGCGGGGCGGGTGGTGGACTGGGTGGGGCTGCGGCGCTGCCTGCTCGCGTCGTTGCTGCTCGTCAGCGTGGCGCTTGCGCTGATCGCTTCGGCCTCTGCGGGGCGGAGTGGCGTTTCAGTGCGTCGGTGAAGGACACGCCACGGCGGTACGCACAGGAGGCGAAATGCAGCAGAGCCTTCTCCACGAGAGAATCGTCGCTGGTGCCGTTGCAGACGGTCATCGAGGACAGCGTCGGGGCACCCTGCGGGGTCGCGTACGGTGACCTGGTCCGGGGCGGCGAGGGACGCGTGCGCCGGGCCCGGTTCCGGGAGTGGTTCGGCGGTCATCCGCTCGATGGTGTCGAGGAGTTCACGCTCACCCCGAGCTGAGGTCCGCGAGCAGCTGGTCCAGCAGATGCTCCTCCTCGACCCGTATGCCGTGCTCGGCGATGGCCTCACCGAGTGCCGGGTCCCAGGGGGTGGGGACCGGAGCACCGGAGGTGAGCGGTGTGCCGAGGCCGCGTCCGACGGCGGTCAGGTAGGCGGGGGCGTTGTAGCGCCACGGTGCGGCGCCGGGCAGGCGCAGGACGCCTGCGGCGATGCGGACGCCGCCCCAGTCGAAGTCTCCGTGGTAGGCGATCGGGGAGCCGGAGTCGGCGAGTTGGGTGAGCAGGGCACGTGCGGCGAGGGACAGGTTGCCCTCGACGCAGACGAGCGGTGGGCAGCAGCCGGGGCCCAGCTCGTCAGCGGCGGCGGCGAGTACGGCGGGGTTCTCGCAGACCCAGATCTTGCGTCCCGCCACTCCGAGGTCGGATGGTTCCCTAGTGAGCTGACGTAGCGTCAGCAGGCAGGGTTCGCCTCCTTCGTGCGCGGCGGCGAGGATGCGGCCGGTGGTACTGCGGGGAGAGCCGGGCAGGCCGAGGACGAGGACGCGTGAGGAGAGCTCGTCCAAGGCCACCCCTACGGTCGCCCAGGCGGCCCGGCGGCCTTCGGTATCGGACGCCGCGCCCGCGGGGAGAGCGGCAAGTGAACGGACAGCGGAGAAGACGAGCGCGGCCAGCGGGCGGCCTTCGTCCAGTGCGTGAGCGTCCCCGAGGGTGCGGGCGGCGAGGACGGGGAGGCCAACGCTATTGGTTGCCGGGAGCTGGGAGAGCACGTGTACCGCCTCGGCGGCCAGTGTGCGGGCCGCCACGGGGTCGCCCCCAGAGAGGCGTTTGAGGAGGCCGGTCGCCTCCAGCTCGGCTCGCCAGGATGCCAGGTCGGCTCGCCCGGTGATTGCCGGTACGTTGAACTCGGCCAGTGCCTGATGCCAGGCGACGGCCTCGGCGGCGTGCTGAGCGCGTCGATTGGTCACGGGGCCGGTCAGTGTCACTACCGCTGCCGCGAGGCCGTCCGGGCAGGTGAGCGACTCGCGCAGCGTGCGGTCGACCTCGGTCAGCGGCACCGTGAGCGAAGCGCCCGAGCGCAGTCGTCGCCCGAGCAGCAGCTCGATCGCGCGGCGCTGTTCGGCGGTGGCGGCCTTCAGCGTGACGGCGGTGTCCAGTGTGCGCCCGGCGGCCATCCGGTCTCGGACGCGTTCCAGCAGCCAGGCGGTTTCGGGCGTGCCGAGCAGGCGGCGCAGCCGTGGCAGGTCGGTCTCCGGCACGGGTTACTCGCCCTCCAGGAGAGACGGCTGCGCGGGTTCGTCGGCGGCCATGGCCATCTGGGCGGGGATGGGGACGTAAGGGGCGGGGCGCTGGTGGCGGGTGCGGGAGCTGCCGTCCCAGCGCCAGGGGGTGACCAGGACGGCGTCGATCCCCTCGCGCCGGCTCAGCTGGGCGATGCCGATGCCGGGAACGGTCGGGTAGCAGGCCCACTCGCGTTCGCTGGTCATCACCACGTCGAGGTCGAACGAGGCGAGCAGGCCGAGGCACTTGGCGCGGGAGTCGTCGTCCACACCGGCGAACGCCTCGTCCAGCGCGATCAGCCGCGGGGCGTGCGGGCTGCCGGAGGAGTAGTGCGAGGAGGCCGCGGCGAACAGCGGGACCGAAGCGGCGAGCACCCGTTCGCCGCCGGAAGCGGGGCCGGTGGCCGGCTTCCACTGGCCGTCCTGCCGCCGCTGAATGGTGAAAGCGTGCCAGGCGCGGTAGTCCAGGGCGCGGGTGAGCTGGTCGACCCAGGAGTCCCCGGGGTGGTCCTCGCGGTCCTGGGCGATTCTGGTCTGGAGGAACCCTCCTACCTGGGCACGGTCGGCCGGCGACCAGGCGTCCGAGGACTGGCGCAGCAGCCTGGCCCGTACGGCCTCCAGACCCTCGGGGGCTGCCTGGGCGGGCTGCCACTGCAAGCGCAGGGTCATGCCGGTCGACGTGGGACGGGCGGCCAGGTCCTGGTTCATCGCGGCCGTCTGCTCCTCGGCTGCGGCGATCAGTTCCTGCAAGGCTCCGGCGACCTCGCCGACCAGGTGGTTCTCCAGTAGTTCGCGTTCCTTGGCGGACAGCAGCCGGTCGCGCTGGTCGACCTCCTCGCGCAGTGAGTCGGCGAGGGCCGGAACGTCGTGGGTGCGTCCCTGGAAGACCACGTCAACGATCATGATGCCGTCGTGCAGGGTCATGCCCACGGAGTGGCCGTGGCGGCCGAGGGCATCGGTGAGCATCTTGTGCTCGGTGGAGATCCGTTGCTGGATCAGTTCCCAGCGGCGGTCGGAGTCGTCCGTTGCGGCGAGTTCGGTGTTGACGGTGCGGGCCAGCGCGACGGCGGGCGTCGGGGCCCATGGTTCGTCCAGCGGCGGGACGGTGAGGGCGGGCAGTGCGGCGGCGAGCAGGCCGGTGGCCGCGAAGGAGCGCAGGGCGGCCACCGTGCGGTCGCGTTCACCGGTCGCCTCCTCGATGCGGGTGCGGATCTCGGTGCGGCGGCCCTCGGCCCGGGCCCGGGCGGTCAGGGCCGCATCGCGAGCGTGCCGGGTCGCCTTCTCCTCGGCGTCCCGTGCGGCGAGCGCCGTGTCGGTCTCGGCCAGCCGGCGGTGGAGCTCTGCCACGCTCGCCCCGACGGTGTCGTCCAGCACCCGATGGCGTTCGGTGGCGGCGTCGGCACCCCGGCGGGCGACGGTGGCGGCCTCGTCGGCCTCGGCCTGCGCACCCGCTGCGATCTCCGCCTCTGCGGCAGCGTCGGCGGCGAAGGCGGCGGAACGCGCCCGGGCGGCGGCGGACGGCAGGAGCGCGGCGAGGGCGGCTGCGTAGCCGGAGATCGCGTCGCGGATCTGGTCCAGTGCCTCGCGGGTGGCGGTCAGCCCGGTGTCCGAGGCGTACTCCTCGGCCTCTTGGCGCGCCCTCTCGGCTTCCTCCCGGCGCGTGGCCGCGTCCTGCTCGGCCTCCGCCCGTCGCTCTGCCAGGCGGCGGGCGGACTCGGCCTCATGGCCGATGCGGGCATGTGCTTCGCGCAGCGCCTGGTCGGGCGGCTGGGCGCGGTGCTCTGCGGTGAGGGTCGTGGCCCGTTCCCGCAGGGCGCGGCGCCGCTGGTCCAACTGGTCGACCATTGCGCCGAGTTCAGCGCGCCTGGCGGCCAGTTCGGCGAGGCGGGCGCGCCGGGCCGCTTCCCGGGCGCCTTCACCGATGAAGCGGGCGGACGGCTTGGCCCAGCGCCCGGTGAGGGTGCCGATCCGGTAGCTCCCGCCAGCGGCGACCCAGGTGTGGTGGTCTGGGCTCGCGCCGAGGCCGATCCCGGCCAGGACGGCATGCACGGCGCCGTCGTCCAATGCGCAGGCCTGGGGGTCTGCCCGGTCCACGGCTGGGCGGAGTACGGCGGTCAGGCTGGTGCCGGGGGCGGCAACGGAACCCGGCAGCAGCAGCGCGTCGTGGGTATGGGCGTCGAGCAGCGTGCCGTCGGGTGCGATCCAGGCATCGAGGAGTCCGGCGGCCTCCAGTGCCGCTTCGAGCCCGGCGCGATCGGCCTCCGGCACGGCGTCGTCGAAGTCGACGGCCCGCCACAGCGGCGCGCCGGGACGGTCGACGCGGGCGCGCGGATCTCGGGTGTACGCCGGGGGCGGGGTGTCATGACCGCCGGACTCCAGGCGGGTGATCTCCTCGTCAGCCTCGGCGAGTTCTCGCAGTGCGGCGGCGTGCTCGGTGTCGAGCTCCGTTTCCCGGCGGGTGAGCGTGCCGATCGCCGCGCGGTAGGCCTCGGCGGCGGCCTCGGCGGCCGGGTTGGGACCGTCCAGGGTGTCCGTCCACGCTTCCAACTCTGCGATGGCCCGGTCGGGATCGGACAGGCGCAGTTCGACCGCTCCCGCCTCCCACGCGTGCCACGCTGCGACGAGACCGGCTGCCTCTTCGCTGACGACCTGCCCGGCCTCGGCAACACGCTCCTGCGCGGCTTCCGCATCCGCGCCTACGCGGGCCGCTTCGGTCTGCGCCGTACGCGCCCGCTCGTCGGCTCGTTCGGCGTCGGTGAGCAGCCGGGTCAGACCGGTTACGGCCTGCCGGCGCCGCTCAATGGCGCGCTCGCCTGTCCTACGGGACTCCGGAAACGGGGCGTCCTCGCCGTCCAACGACGCGGCCACCGGAGCATGATCGATTCCGGCAGTCTCAGCGGCCTGTCGGGCCGCTTCGCCGGCTTCGGCGAACGTCGACCGGTCGGCATCCCTGCGAGCCTGCGCGTCGGCGACCCGGCGCCGCCAGTCGTCGGCGAGCCGCTGGGCGGTCCGGGCGGCCGAGGCGCGGTCATCGGCGACCGCGCGCAGCGCCTCGGCTGTCTTGCCGGCTTGTTCCAGCTCGCGGGCGGCGTCCATCTCGGGGCTGCGGTTCAGCGCGTCCCGGGTGGCAGTCAGCGCCGCCCGGGCGTCCGCCAGCTCTTCCAGCCGGGCTTCTGCCGTTACCAACCGCTCTTCCGCCCCAGCGTGTTCGGCCTCGGCCTCGGTGAGATCGCGGCCAAGGTGTTCGTACCGGCTGTGGGCAACGCGCAGGACGGCGGCCTGCCGCTTGGCGGCGATCTGGGCGTAACGGCGGTAGTGGGTGAGGAAGGCGGTGGCGGCCGTGGATGCCTCGGTGAGCGCGGCCAGCGCGTGTCGCTCGTCGTCCAGACCGCGGAACGCCTCGGCGACCTCCCCGATCAACGCCGGATCAAGCGGTGGCAGTGACTCGGTGAGTGCTTTGGACAGCAGCTTCTCGTCGGGCCGCTTCGACAGCTGCGGCTGACGCAACTGGATGAGCAGACCGACCAGCGCCTCGTAGCGCTCTTGGCTGAGGCCGAAGAGCTGTTCGTCCACGGCCCTGCGGTACTCGGCGGCAGTGTCGTGGACGAGTCCGTTCCCCTGCAGTGCCTCACGCAGCCGTTCCCGTGTGAAGGGAACCCGGGAGGCGGACATCAGCGGCAGGCCGGGACCGATCCGCAGGCCGGTGGTGAAGAACCAGTGCTTGGCGATGCCTCGCCCCTTGACTGCCTTCAGCCCGCAGCCGATGGTCCGGTACTGAGCCCGGCCGTCCTCGCCGATCCGCCCGAATTCCAGCCAGGTGTAACCGGTGCGCTCGTCGTGCGGGTGTTTGCCGCCCAGCAGCAGGTTCCACTCCATCCGCTTGGCGCGGTCGCCGTCCGGCTCGACGCGGTGGGCGGCGAGTTCGCCGTCGAGGAGGAACGGCAGCGTGAGCGCGAGGACCTTGGACTTGCCCGTGCCGTTGTTGCCGCGCAACAGCAGCCGCCCGTCGTGGAAGCGGAACTCCTCGGCGTCGTAGTAGAAGATGTCGGTCAGCCCCGCGCGCAGCGGCTGCCAGCGGCTGCGGGCGGGCTCGGGCAGGGCGGCGGAAGCGGTGGACGGCGCGGCGGTCATGCGCGGGAGCGGGCCTTTCGGATGGTCGGTGCGGCCAGGGCGTAGCGGACCAGGGCGGGCTTGGCTGTGACGGTCCCGCCGTTCCGGCTGACAAGGTCGAGAGCGGCGAGCCGGTCCAGGGCCTGGGCCCCCAGCTCAGCGGCGGCCGCGGGTTCGGCGGCGGACTTACGCCAGTAGGAACGGTGCTGTACAGCCAACTCTTTTATGAGCGCGTTGAGTTGTTCTTCGTCGTGTGGACCCTCGGCCTCGGCCAGGTGGGTGGCGATCAGTAGCGTGACGTGCCCGTCGGTGCCCTGTTCGGGCATGCGGAGGTCGGTGAGTTCGTCGTCCGGGTCCACCATCGCGACGCCCTCCGCCCGCGCCTCCGACACCAGACCCGTGAGTTCGGTGATCTTGCGCGTGATCGCGTAGCGCTGGGAAACCAGATAGGCGCGCTCGTCCTCGGGCAGTTCGGCGTAGTGCACGACAGGGTCGTCCAACAGTCTGCGGGTGAGCCGGTGGCGCAGCGCTCGCAGCCGCAACTCCTCGGTGTCGGGGGCGACTTCTGAGGTGAGCGCGCTGAGCCGCTGGTCCGGATCCGTTGCTTCGATGGTGGACGGGCCGCGGGTGGCGGCCGGCAGCGCAGCAAGGACACGCCGGCGCACGTCGTAGAGCACATCGTTGGACGCCTCTGACAGATACGCCTCCTCATCGCCGGAGACCCGGTGCAGCACACCCCACTCCAACAGCAGCCGGACGACCGCCACCAGGTCGGAGCGCTCTTCCCGGCGCTCCATGCGGAAAACGATTCCCGCGTCCGCGAGCACCGGGTCGGCGGTTCCGGTCAGCACCCCCTCGGCGAGCCGGCCCAGGGTGGTCTGTCCGTCGGCCCGCTCCAGCGTCGCCAGCGCCAGGCACAGCAGAACGTAGCGGCGCCGGGTGAACGGCACCTTGGTGCGCGGTGCGCGGGCCGGTCTGGTCGCGTCGTCCAACCGCGCGGGGGTCTTGTACAGCCGGGCGGTCTCGGCATCGACCACCAGCCGCCAGCCGGTCTCGTGGGTGAACCAGGACGCCAGCTCGCCCCCGTGCTTACGGACCAGCCTGAACTCCTCACTGCCACTGGTCAGCAGCGGTGAGGCCAGCAGCGCGCGGGCCGCCCGGCGGCGCTCCTCCTGCGCAGCGGCGACGGGAGCAGTGCTCATCGGCTCGTCCCTCCGGCGGTGTCGGCCGTGATCGGAGGCGTCATCGAACGTACTGAGGCCGGCTCGCTCCCTCCTGCGCTGCTCTCGGACACGAGGTCGATGATCTCGATCACATGCTCAGGACCGGAGAGCACACCGTCCACCGTCGGGATCCGGACCACCGCGTCGGGGTCCACCAGCTTCAGCCGGACCTCCATGGTGCCGTCGCCAGTGATTGCCGAGGACTCATGCTCACCTGGCGCCCGCGCGGACAGTGCGTCTCCGAGCATCGCGAGGAACAGCCGGAACGCATGCGGGTCGAGCCCGTCGCGGCCGGCCAGCTCGGACAGCAGGACAGGGCCGCCCGTAGCAAGTCGGGCACGGGCCGCGGCGGTCTGGGTGGCCTCGCGCTCGACCTGCTCGGCCAGCACCTGCCGCGCCGCGGAACGGTCGGCAACCCGGGTGGGCCGCCCGCGCCGCTCGTACGAACCCGTCTCGCGCAGTCTGGGACTGATCTCGAGTGGTGGCGCCTGTGCCCATGGCGTGGTGCCCGGCAGATCCGCGTCCTGCCATGCCGCCTCGGTCTCGGCGTCCACCGTCAGATGGCGGGCCGAGGTGAGGGCGAAGGCCGCCCGCCACAGCCGGTGCGCTGCGTCGTCATCCGGGGCCTGCGCGAAGAAGCGGGCGAGCGCCCGGAAGTCGGCCGACCGATCGGAGCGACCGCCACGCCGTTCGTTGAGCGTGGCCACCGTGTTGACCAGGCTGGTGATCGCGCTGACCGCCGCACCGCGCAGCAGCTTCGCCTGCGACGGCTGTCGGCTGGACCGGCTGAGAAACCAGTCGGTCAGGCCGCGCCAGCGGTTCTCCCAGGAGGTCAGCGCGGCCTGCGAGGCAGCCAGCCGGGCCCGTTCCGCTTCCTGCCCGTCCGCTCCCGCCTCCGGCACGGCGTCGCCGGCCTCCCGCTGCGCGGCGGCCAGCAGCAGGCGGTCCACACCTGCCGTGCTTAGCTGGGTGAGCAAGTCTGCGATCTGCGCACCGCGGTTGGCCAGGTCGGCGATGAAGCGCTCGATGTACTCCACCAGCCGGTCCTTGTACGCGATGAACGCCTCCTCGTCACCGTCCTGGAAGTCGATGGTGCGGCGCAGTGAGGCCATGAACGCCTGGGCGTTGTCGGCGAGGCTGCCGAACCGGTCGGCCAGGGCAAGCAGCGCGAGATGCGCCTTGGCCGGGTCAGGGTCCTTCTCCCGGGCTAGCGCGAGCAGCGCGGCCAGTTGCTCGGCGGTGTCCGCCAGGGCCACCGACTGCAGCTGGCCGCGCCGGCCCAGCGCCTCGTCGTAGACCGCGACCGCTTGCAGCGCGGCCTGGCCGTGACGGGTGAGCTGGTACAGGAAGCGCGCCCGGTGGAAGTCCTCAACCGAGGTCACCCGGCCGGTGTCGGGGTCCGCACGGAGATTGCCCCAGTCGACCAGCTGGTCCAGTGCGCCGCCGATCGTCTCGACCGGCACCGGCGCCCCGTCCACTTCGGACCGCAGCTCCGCGGCGACGTCCTCGGGCCGCAGATGAACGATGAACCGTTCTCTGGCTTTGGCGAACACGTCCAGGACTCGGCCGTACAGGGCTGCGTTCGGCGCTTGCAGGTAGGCGAAGGGCTGAGGCGGCGAAGCGCTGGACTTCTCGCCGAGTTTCGGACTGGACTTCACAGACACGCGTCCCAGGCTCTCAGACCGGTCTGACAATGCGGGCGCGAACCGGAAACCGGCCGCTGGGAACGGTGACCCACGGGTTCCCACCGGTGGTAGCATGAGGTGCATGGCTGGTAGTAAGAAGTACTCGATCAGTCTCCCCGAAGACCTCGCGGAGACCGTACGTGCTCATGTCGGCCCGGGCGGCTTCTCCGCCTATGTGGCCGAAGCCCTGGAGCACAGGGTGGCCATGGACAAGCTCCGCGAGATCGTCGCCGACTTCGAGACCGACAACGACCCGCTCTCCCGGGACGAGGTCGAAGCGGCCCGCGCCCTGCTGCGGCATGACCACGGCGGCGTGGGCGGAGCCGCCGCCTGATGTCCGGCACACTGCTGCTGGACAGTGAGGGCCTGTCGAAGCTCTACCTCAAAGACCGCATCGTCGTGACCCTCGTACAGGGTGCCCTGGAGGAGGGCATACGGGTGGCCACGACCGCGATGACCACCCTGGAGGCTGATTACGAGCGCGTGCATCCGGCCCGCATCCGGTGGGTGCTGTCCCGTATCGACGTCCATGACGTCACCAAGAGCGTGGCGGACCAGGCCGCCGCGCTGCTGCGCGGCCACCACCTCCACGGCCACAAGTACGCGATCGACGCCGTCCTCGCCGCTATCGCACGGGCCGCGCCGGCTCCCGTCACCATCCTCACGTCAGATCCCGATGACATCACCTTGCTGTGCGGGCCTGCCGTCGTGGTCACCAAGGTCTGAGCACAAGGCGCCGACTGCATCACATAGTGCTCCGGCCATGGTTGTGGCTGGTCGTCCTGCCTGGTTGGCAGGTTCTGCGGCCAGAGCTGGAGAAACGGGAGTGCTGGCGGCGGTTAGGGGGCTGGGCTGATGTCGTCGAGGTAATGCCGGGCTGTTTCGGCGAATCGGTGACGTGCAGTCTGGACCCGGGGGATGTGCGGGCGTAGATCATTTTCGCGGTATCCGATGAACCAATTCCCGCGTGGACCGGTGTAGTCCTGAACGAAGGTCGCCGCTTGGTCCTCGATCGCCTTGCAGCACTGCAGAAGTTCTTCAGCCTGGTGTGCGAGAGGAGTAGGGCCGTATAGCTGAGCGAACGAGCATGCTCGTTCCAAGCGCTCGATCGGCCTGGCCAGCTGGCAGAGCTTGTAGAAGAGTTGACGGTCTTCGTTGCGCTGGTACGAGTGTCGTCGGAGGCGGCGGTTGGCATGAGCGCGGATGCGGTAGAGGAGCAGGCTCCATGATGCCGGGCTCCAATGCCGGGGGCTGGGGATGAGGAAGCGCCATGGAATCGGCTCCTGGTCAGGCAATCCGATGATGAGCGTCATCTCTTCCTCGAACTCGAAGGAGGCCTGGAGCAGTTCTGCACAGGCGTGCGCCCGACTGGACTGGGCCCACTGTTGGCGGACTGCGTTGAGCTGTTCGACCGCTATGCCTCGTTGACTTTCGGCCTGCGCGATGGCAGCTCGGGCTTGCGATCTGGCTCCGGCGTAAGTGAGTACACCGCCTACCAGGGCGCCGAGTACCGCAGCTATCACTTCGTTCATGACAGGGGCTTCTGCCGCACCTGGTCCCCGCGCAAGTGGAAATATCGCTGGTAGGGGGACGTTGAATTACATGGTGGTGCCGGAGGGAGGGAGCTCCGCCCAACGTACATCCGAGCGTGGTAGCGCTGAGGGAACAGGAGGCGTGTATGCAAGTGCATGCCTTGTCCGTTCGTCAGATGTGTGGCTGGTCGGGGGCCGTCACGAGTTCGGGAGCACATGATGATCGACCGTGACTGCCGCGCGGACACGGCTGATGCCCGGTAATTGTTGACGTTGCGGCCGATATCGCGCCCTGCAGAAGCCCGTTAGGGCTCGTGGTTTGTGTTGCGTGCCTCGCGGCCGTAGAGCCAGCCGAATACGTAGAGCGGTACGAACAGTACGGCGAGAACGAGACCGATGAAAGCGACTCCCACTCGGCCTGGTCTGCTGTCGCCGGCAAGGCCACTCCGGCCGGCTGCCCAGATTCCGAAAGCTGCTAGTGGGACGAGCGTTACCAGTGATCGTCCCAGGTAGTCGCTCTGCATGACGAGTGCCAGCGCCAACACAGTCGTTGATGGTCCGCGCCACTCCAAGGCTTCGCCAAGGTCTCTACTGAGCTGCCGCGGCCTCGGCGTTGCGAAGAGGCCGAGGGCGACCATGAGCGTGGCGAGAAAACCGATGGGCTCGGCGCGCTCTGCGATCCAGGCGGCGGCGGGAATTGTCCAAGCCGCTGGGATGGCAAAGAAGTTGCATATGTGAGCTGCACCGTGGAGAGGGGTGCCGCCGAGCCAGGTTCCGGCGACGGTCGCACATCCCACAAGCGAGGCCAAGATCCTGAACGCGGTTGTTGTGATACTCAGTGATCTGGCTTGGTTGATCACCCTGTTCACCACAGTCGCGGGATGCGAGACGGACAGATCTCCGTAGACGGTTTTCGGGTACTCCGTGATGTGTTGGTCGCGCTCGGCACGGAAGATGCGGCCTTCGTCGTGGACGGCGAAGGCAGAGCGCAAGGGCGCGCCGGACTGATCCGGTTTCATGGTGAGTGCCTCGTCTCCGCGAATCGGCCCTGCTGTCTTCCGTGGCTGATGTAGAGGTGCCTCACGGGGATGGGTTCTCGATTGGCCCCAACTCCCCGGTGCTTACTGCACCGATAAACTCTGACCAGGACTGAACAGTGCAGATGATGATTGCTTGGGATAGATCCTTCGAGTCACGTATGCGTGTCTTTCCGCGTTGGGGGGGGGGGTACGTATTTCCAGGCAGCCGTTGGTTTCTCCGCTGTAGCTGCTCTTGTGCCAGCGGAAGGGGGCGGCCTCGTTCACGGTGATTCCTCTCCAGGGGGTGTGGTTGATGCGGCGCCGAGGGCAACGTGGGCCTCACGCAGTACGGTGTGGCAGCGGGCGGCGCGCGGGTGTCCGGAGCCCAGTGTGCGGACGTATCCGTCATAGGCCGCAGCCGCCACGGCGACTGCCTCACGGGCGCGGCCGGAAGCGGTGAGGAGAGCCGCGAGGTCCGTGCTGGCGGACAGCGTATGAGAATGCTCAGTTCCGAGCATCTTGCCGCGGGCGGCGATGACGTCGCGCAGCGCGGCTTCCGCTTCGTCCCAGCGGCCCAGCCGGGCCAGGACGGTGGCGTGGAGGTGCTGCGCGGCGAGTGTGCGCGGATGATGCGAGCCGAAGGCGGCAGCGCTGTCCATGACCGTACGGCTGGCAAGTGGCTCCGCCCGCTCCCACTGTTCGTTACCGGCCACGGCCCATGCGTGGGCGATGCGGCTCAGAACGGTCTTCTGATGGCCGACCCCGAGGACGGACTCGCAGCGTTCTAGCGTCGTTCGTGCCAGCGACTCTGCTTCTTCCCAGCGCCCTTGTTCTCCGACGGCTTCCGCGAGGCGGCCGAGGGTATCGAGCGTGTCCGGGTGGTCGGTCCCGAGTATGTGTTCTCGTCCGCTCAGTGTGTGGCGCAGCACCTGCTCGTCCTCGGCCCAGCGGCCGAGGCCGTAGAGCGCGAGCCCCAGCGCATGGGCGCTGTCGAGGGTGCGTGGGTCGTCGATCCCGAGCAGCCGCTCCCGGGCTGCGACCACCTGGCGGAGCAGCTCCTCGGCTGTCGTGAAGCGGCCGGTTCCGGTGTGGGCACGAGCCGCTTCGTAGGCACCATCGATCGAGTCGGGGTGTTCGGCTCCGAGTGACTCGGTGGTGAACCGCGCGGCTGCCTCGGCCAGTTCGAGGGCTGCGGTGAACTGGCCGCGCTCGTACTGCAGAGCCCGCAGACGACGTACGAGCTTGAGCGGGCCTGCGGCGATGCGGGGGTCGCCCGCGGCTGCCCGGCGCAGCAGCGCGGTCGCGTGTGGCGTGAAGAGCCGTAGGTCCTGGTCATCGGGGGCGTCGGAGAGTGCCGTGTCCAGCAGCGCGATGGCGGAGTGCAGCAAGGGGGCATGGTCGGTGTCGGGCACTCGCGCGGCCACCGTGTCCAGCAGCAGTCCATGTGTCTGCAGGCTGAGCACCGGCCGCCTGCCTCGATCGCCAGGCGCGTCCAGCAGACTGACCAGCGATGTCGAGATCAGCCCCTGGAGTGCTCGGTCGGCCCGAGCGCCGGTGAGGGGAGGATCGAGCTGGGATAGGCGGGTGGCATCCAGCCTGGCAGGAGTGAGCAGGCTCAGCGGTAAGGGCGCAGGCATGGGGGCGAAGCACGAGAGCAGCCGGAGCAGGGTGAGGGCCTCCGGCAGGTCCTGACGAGCCAGAGCGTCGAGCGATAGCTGCCAGGTGCTGCTGAATCGGGTGCGCGTATGGCTCTCGGTGGCGTCGGAGCCTTGGTCGAGCAGTTCGCTGGGGTCTTCGGGGAGCCGTTCGATGTAGTCGTTCACGGTCCATCTCTCCAGCAGTTGGCGGCGCAGGTGGTTTCCGGCCAGCAGGAGCGCCAGCGGGTGGCGGTCCAACCGCTGTGCCAGTCGTTCGAAGTCCTGTGGCTCGCCGGCATCGGGTGCGAGGTCGAGCAGCACCTGGGCGGCCGCGGCGAGCGGCAGGACACCCACCGGGTGACATTGTGTGCCGTGCCATACCGGTGAAGTGGTGTCGCGGGTGGTCACGAGCACTGTGCCGCGCGTGCTGTGGCGTAGCCAGCCGCCTTCCTGCAGTAGCCGAGGCTCGTCAGCGTTGTCGAACACGAGAAGCCACCGCTCGGTGGACCGTGACAGGTACTCCCAGGCCAGGTCGGCCGCGGGGCGCCGGCCGGAGTGGGCGGCTTCCAGTTCGTCCGGCGTCGCGCCGCGGTCGGCTGCGACTCCGATCATGTAGGAGCGCAAGGAGGCTGCGGACGAGGCGTCGATCCAGAAGCCGACGGCATCTCCGTTGTCCACCACCTCTGCGAACACATAACGGGCCAGGGCAGTCTTTCCGCAGCCTGCCATACCGTGCAGGACGTGGGTTCCTCCTTCACCGCTCGCCACGGAAACGAACAATGTGTCGCGGAGTTCCGCCCGGTCACGCAGCGCGGAAACCAGAGGTGCCGCCAGCGGGACTCGTACCGAATGCGTACCGGACCCAGCCAGTCGCCTGCGGCCGGTCCTGCATAGTGATGGTGGTGTTCGGTGACGTGCTGATCCCGTCCGGACTGAAACGCGCGGCCCTCTCCGGATACGGAGGCATCAAAGGACCGCGGACGTGGCTCCGCGCTCATCGCTCGGTGATGTGCTGGTCGCGCCCGGCTTGATAGATCCGCCCGTGGCCGGTTGCGTGCGCCGACTGCCGCACGGTGCCGATCAGTGACTGCTCGCCGGCCGACAGCCGTCCGTGGGCTTCCCGGAGTAGCTGATCCAGTTCCTGGGCTACCTCCGGCTGGGCAGCCAACAGCCGACGCAGTCGTCCGTTCCACTCGGCGGCCAGGGCTTCCTCGGCATCCGCATCGGCCTGCTCGCGGGCAAGGACGATATCGGCACGGGTGTCGTCCAGCGCGGCCTCGACCTCGTCGGCACGGGCTGGGAAGACGCGCCGCCACAGCGTCACCACGCCATCCCGCGTAGACCGCCATGCTTCGGTGGCCATCAGAGCGACGACGGTCGTCCCGGCGGTCTGCGCGAGCTGCGCCAATTGCGGATCCATCAACCCCATACCTCCGATCGGCCGCCGCCCCGAACGGGCGTAACCCCGAATTGTAGATCCCGACCCCCATCTCCCCTGCCGGGCCGGCGAGTTTGGTGCGACGTCAGCCGCGCTGGATTTCGCCGGTGCAGTCAGTGATGAACGGAGCCGACCGAAGCATCGGTTGATCTACCGTGGAGCCACAAGTGCCCACATTGGCACAGGGGGCGTCGACCGAGGATGAGATGGGGACGTGTGGTGTCGACCAAGTTCGTTGACCGCGTGGAGAACATGGCCGAGCTGCGCTCGCTGGTATCAGCAGTGGCAGAGAGGCGAGGCGGCCAGGCGATCGCCTTCGACGGCGTCTCAGGGATGGGGAAGTCCGCCCTTCTGAAGGAGTTCACACAGGAAGTCGCCGCCATGCCGGAGTTGGTGGCATGTCGAGTCGTGTCGACGCAGTGTCATCCGCGGATCGGGTCGGGGCTGATGTACGGCCCGGTCGTCGACCTTCTCCTCAAACTGGGCCAAGAGGTCAAGCAGCCCAGCGTCCTCCGGCGGATGCTGAGCCTCACCGGACGTGGCGTGGTTCGCTCCGCCCCGGAAGTGCTCTCCGCGATCGTGCCCGGCCTGGGCGCGCTGTTCACCATGGGCAGGGAAGTCACCGAAGCGTCGCTCGCCTCAGGATCCATGCCCTTCGACAGCCTCCTGCCCTTCCAGCAGGGAGCCGCGGTGCGTATCGTCGATGGACTTCTCGACCTGCTCCAGCAGGGGCCACCCACCATCCTGGTGATCGACGATTTTCAGCACAGCGATCCCAGCAGCCTGCTCGTACTCGACCACCTGCTGCGCAGACTTCCCGGCGCGCAGGTCGGAGTCGTGCTGAGCCACACGACCGACGGCACTCACGGGGACGGCCCGGGTGCCATGGTGGAGGAACTGCTGCACCGCTGGGCGTCCGAAGGATTGCTGCAGCGGCGAGCACTCACCGGGCTACCCGAGGACGCGGTGGCCGAACTGGTCGAGCACCGGTACCCGGATGCGCCACCAGCACTGTCCCAGCAGCTCAACCAGGTGACCTTGGGGCATCCCATCTTCGTCACCCTCTGCTTGGACGAGTGGCGCCCCGACGACGGAGCACGTGTCGCGCTGCCGGCCAGCCTCTCGCGCGTGGTGGAGGGCCGCCTGCGACTGCTCGCCGAGCAGGACCGCGAGCTACTTGCCATCGGCGCCGCCCAAGGAGCGACGTTCCTGTCGCGTACCGTCGCCGCAGTCAAGGGCGCACCACACGACGAGGTGATGGAACGGCTGCGGCGCATCGCAACAGACCATCGGCTGATCGTTCCTGAGACGCTTCCCCGGTGGGCCCGGCTGGAGGCATCCGACTGCTATCGCTTCGAGCACCGCGCCTTGTGGGGCGTGGTCTATGCGCAGCAGAGCGCCGAGCAGATGCGGTCGCGACATGCCCGCATCGCAGCCGCGCTCACCCTCGGTGGAGCACAGGACTCGCCGCTGGAGCGGCGACTGGAAATTGCACACCACCTTCGGCACGGTGGTCCCGGGTGCCTGTCGGAATCGGCCCACGCTCACTACGCGCTGGCCCGTGATGCCGCGATGGAAGGCCTGTCGTTCACCGAGGCTGAGCAGCACTGCGAAGAGGCAATCAACGCAGCCCGGGACCTGCCGCAGGGCGAGGGCAGGGACCAGCGACTGATCCAGGCCATCGAGCTGCTGCTGTCGCTGACCGAGGTGCGCTGGCGAGGGCAGAACCATCCCGCAGGCGGCCCGGATATCGACGCTTTGGCAGCCGAGGCCGAAGCAGCGGCCCTACGCTGCCAGGTACCGGAGCTTATGGTCCGTACCACTTTGCTGCGCGGCAAGACGCTGCTGGCGACGCAAGGGCTCGTCCCCTCACTCACCAAGCTCCGCGACGCCGTGGAGATGGCGGAGCAGCACGGCGACCCGGTAGCGCTCTTCGTGGCTCGCGTCGAATACGGACGGCAGGTCTCCAAGCGCACTCTGGCGGACGGACTGGCCCAGCTGCGGGAGGCCGAGCGGATGTATGCCTCCGACCCGCGCCTCGGCGGCAGCGACGACCCGGTGCTACAGCACGCCCGCAACCTCGGTGAGATGCAACTCGGCATCACCCTCTTCGACAGCGGAAACCTCAGCGAGGCGCTCACCCGGCTCCGCCGCTGCGCCGAGCGGCTGCGTACGGAATCACTACAGGCCGAGCTGCCGATCGCGCTCAACTACCTGGCCCAGGTATGTGCGGGACTCGGGGCGTACCGGGAGGCTAAGGAAGCGCTGCGTGAAGCCCTCGCATTCGAAGAAGGCCGGGGCGGCGACAGCGGATGGCATGCCTACAACGCGGCGCTCCTGGCCCATCTCCTTGTCCAGGAGCCCGACCGTCGCGGCGAAGGCCTTGACCTGATGGAGGAGGCATGGGCGGAGACCGAGCGCACCTGGCTGGCTAACCTCGTGCCGATCGTCCGCAACCTGTATGCCGAGGTGCTGTTCCATACCGCGGAAGCCCCCGGAGAAGCACTGGACCAGGCGCACCGCCTCGCCATCGACACGTGCGCCGAGACCCAGCGCAGCGGCATGATCCGCAGCGAGATCGCCGCCCACTCGCTGTGCAGTCTCATCCTTCAGCGGAAGGACGACGGGGCAGCCGCCCAGGAACATGCCCGGGAAGCACTCCGCATCCTGGACGAGGTCGGAGACATGCCGGCCCTGCGCACGGAGGAAGTGCTGTACCGCGCCGCCGTCGTCCTTCGCGCGCGCGGCGCCCAGGAGGAGGCGGAAGCTCTGCTGGGCAGAGCACGTGCAGTGGTCGCTCGCAAAGCGGACCTGATCACCGACGACGCCATGCGGCGGCGCTTTCTCGCTGATGTTCCCCTCAACCGCTCCATTCAGAACGGCGAGGCGATCGACTGATGTGCGCTGCTCAGCTGCCGTACGGTGTTCGACAGGGGAATGGGAGACTGGTTCTGCCATGCTGACGATCACCAAGGAGTTCCACTTCTCGGCGAGCCATGTCCTGGACCGGCTGCCCAGCTGGCACCCCTGTGCCCGGATGCACGGTCACAACTACATCGTGGTGCTGGAACTCTCCGCCCGTCGCGAGGATCTCACCGAGGTGGGCTTCGTCCGGGACTACCGGGAACTGGATGCGTTCAAGAAGTGGATGGATGAGACCCTTGATCACCGTCACTTGAATGAGGCAATGGGGGGGGGTGCCTCCCCATCGGCAGAAAATCTGGCCGTTTGGATCTTCGATCTCTGGACCGGCCAGCTTCCCGAACTCACCGCGGTAAAGGTCTCCGAAACTCCCAAGACATGGGCTGAGTACCGACCGGACTGAGCGGCCACGCTGCCTGGCGAGCTGAGACGTGACGGCGGGAGGTGGAACGGCGTTGACGCAGGTCAGAGCGGATGGCAGCGATGGAAGCGGCAGGACCAATGACATGACCGCGCTCCGGCCCTGGGCGCCCTCAACTCATTTGTCCGGAACCGACAATGTGTCTGAGACGCGGGGCAGTAAGCCACTGTCAGGCAGGATTGAGAAACAGGCCGCTGTCAGGGGAGCGCAAGGGGAGCGCAGACGCCTTTGGACGGTGCAACACAGGAGGCGAACAGCGGGACCGCGACATGTGCTCTGATCTGGGAAAACGGGACCTGGTACAACCACTCAGCACAACCCGGCATGATCCCTATCGGCCTCGTAATGCGTAGGTCTCGGGTTCGAATCCCGAAGGCGGCTCACTTGAAACCCCAGGTCGGAAGGCATTCCGACCTGGGGTTTTGTCGTTCAGCGGGTGCGGCGACGGCGGTGGGAGCGGGCCGCCCGGCTCTCGGTTCTGGTCTCAGTGGGCCCGAAGCCGGGATCGGCGGCGGCCCGCTTCTCCTCTTGCCCGTGGTCGGCCAGCCCTTGGGGACATGGTTCGTCGCTGCTGTAGAGGCGACTGAGACAGTGCAGCCACTCGGTGGAGGTCATCCGCTGCTCCTCCGCCCGCCTCTGGGGTGTCGGCGTGCCTGAGGACGGTCTGTGCGAGCAAGTCCCCTTCGATCACGGCATCGTTGAGGTAGTCCAAGCTGGTCCGGTAGGCGGGGAGCGCTCCGAGGCCGGTTGCCGCGTCGAGCTGCGCGCACAGGTGCGCGAAGTCCGCCATTCGCAGGTCGGTAGGGGTCTCCGCCTCGGCAGCGCGGACCGTGACCGTGAGATCGAGCAAGGACCCGAGGACCACGGGCAGGGCCTCTGCGTACTCCGCCCACAGTTCCGCGTCGGTGCGCCGGACCTTGGGCCTCTCCAGCCACAGGGGCAGGAGTCGTTCCGCGAGGTCGGGCCGGACCCGGCGGCGAGGAACACACGTCAAACGAGTTTGCTTCCCGCAGCCGGCTTCCCAGTGCCCTGAAGACCTGCACGACTCACGTCTGCGGCACAGGAGCGGCGCGGCTGCGGGGGCAGATTTGCACGGAGGCCGCTGCGTTGCAGTGAGCGATGGCCTGGTGGTGGTTAATCTCCCCTGATATTCAGAACGTCAACTGTGTTGCCACGGTCGGAGTTCCCGGCATCGTGATCGGAGACGTCGATCAGTAGACGAAAAAGCCATACCAGGCGTAGTGATCTGTAAACCCCAAGGGCGATCAGGGTTTCGACTACCCACCCTGGCCACCCGAGTGTGCTTTTAGTATCGACGAGCATTACCCCCAAGCAGCCACCGGAAACGGTAAGCATAGAGGTGAGAAGTCCAACCCAATTGCTCCGCAAGTGGTGGCCGTAAAGCTCCCTGAGGAGTGCCATCCTTCTGCCTGAACTCGTGGCATATTGACTGATCGCTGCTGTGCCGAACCCGCCAACGATGGCGGCCACGGACGCCACCGTGGCGTAAATGTTCATTCGTTGATCTTCGGAGTGTTGGGCGAGAACGTGATGTCGTTGCCATGCCGCCAGAGCCAGCGTCGTGAGCCCTGCCAGTACGTAGTCGACCGCGGGATGATGACTCCAGCGATTGAGTAGTCGAGCCCACAGCGATTGCGCCAGTCTCATGGCAGCCCCCTTCAGCCATGTATGAGGCTAGGGCATGGCACTGACAGCGCCCCTCAGGTCATGCTCATGCTCGGAGGCGGCCTGCAGTACAGCCTGTACAGCGGCTTCGTACCAGGGGCCGGCGGTGCTGGAGCTGCGCGGCAAAGTGACTTGTTTCTGAGCCGTGATGTGGTCATTCACAAAGTTAATTTTGTCCTCAATGATGCTTCCGTCCGAGGCGGATAGCATCACCTCGGCTATAGCTCGGTCTACGGCTCCGTGAGGCCCTACTAGGCTACCGAAATCGGATAGGAATTCACGCACGTTGGTGTGTAGCCGTCGTTCTCCGCGCGCCCTTGCTGCGCTCCGAGCCAGTCCTCTACCCTTCGGGATCTTTATTGTCAGAGTGATCAAAGCGTCAGGATTCTGTTTGTGGGACCGCCTGGCGAAGTCCGCCAACCCTTCAATTGCATCCGGAAACATGGTGGGACCGGGGCGGAGTCGCATCTCGAAGAGGTTTACGGACTCGGCCTTTTCCAGTTTCTCCCATGCGCTCTTGCCGACGAGGGGAATTACGGAAAGGTCCTCCTGGATTCCGGTGCTCGCTGCGTTGAGCCATCGTTGAAGAGCAGTTGGGCGTGGAGCAGATTGGCTTCCCTGAAGCATTCCGATCACGTTCCCATAGGGAAGGAAACAGATGATCGTGGTGTCTACCACACTGCGATTTCCGTCTAGCCGCAGGGAATCAATGCTCTGTCGATCCCAGTCGATCTGCTGCAGATCGCCGTCCCGTAGACGGGCGAGTACAAGATGTTTCGCATCGTTCAGTTCGATTGGCTCCCCGACATACACATCATCGCCGTGCGCCATCCTTCGGCGTTCGAGCGGGAGATGGTCGAGATTTGTCAGCACCTTGGACCAATCAAGGTGGTCGAACCGAAGGCTCCCTGCCTCCTTTGCCCTAACTACCTCGTAGAAGGCGACTGTCTTCCTGCGCTCTCCACCCAAGGCGTGACCCCCACGCTTGTCGGCCCACGTGCGGCTGCACATCTGTCGCTGTCAGTATGCGTATATGGACGCTGAGGAAGCAGCCGTTTGGACAGTTCCTTCCGGATCGAAGCCGGTGTGGGGATGCTCGCGCCGGCGTTCAGCGGCTGGCGAGGAGTCGGCCGAGCTGAACGGGATCATGTGGAGACCAGGCCGCCGTGTTTGTCCTCGGGGTAGGCGCTCGCGTGCTGGGTGCTGCCCTCCTGGCGCGGCTTCGTAGTCGTGCTCCAGTCGAGGTGGGACCGTCAGCTTCGGGGCAACGGCCACTCTAGAGTGAGTCGTTGGGCGGGCGGCTGGTGCAAATGGGGGACTGCTCGCGTGGACCTCTCGGTCAGGGGGGTAGGGGCGAAAACGAACTGAGAGGGGTAATGAACTGAGAGGGGTCAGGGGCTTATGAGGATGGAACTTCCGCCGGAGCCGGTGAACTTCGTCAATCGCCACGACGAACGGCAGCGGGCTCTCCAGGCGGTGGACGGATGGCGGGGGCGCTCCCGGCCGCTGGTGCTGTCGCTGAGTGGGCCGGCCGGTTTGGGGAAGACGGAGTTGGCCCGTCTGATCGCCCGGACTGTGCTCGATCGCTTCCGTGATGGCGTGCTGTCGGTCGACCTCGACGATTTTCGGGTGGATGGCGTTCTGGATCCCGGTGACGTGCTGGCGCAGCTGCTGGGGTCCCTCGGGGTGGAGCCGGAGCTGGTGGAGGCCCAGTTCAAGGCGCGGTGTCGGCAGTATTGGAACAAGACCTCCGGTGCCAAGCTGGTTCTCATCGTGGACAACGCGAGATACGCGTCGGAAGTGGTCCCTCTGCTTCCGGCGTCGGGTCAGAGCGTGGTGATCGTCGCGAGCCACGGTCCGCTCTATGACCTGGAAGACGGGGCGGCCGTCGATCTGTCGCTTCCGCCGCTGGAGGAGCTGGCGGCGACGGAACTGCTGGGACTGATCGTCCGCGACCACCGGCTGGCCGCCGACCCGGAGGCGGTGCGGGCGCTGGTGCGGCTGTGCGACGGCCTGCCGGCGGCTCTGCACGTCGCGGGCCGATGGGTGCGTGCGCACCGGCTGCGGCCGCTGTCCCGCCTGATCCCGGCACTCCAGGGCGAGTGGGAGGAAAAGGGGGTGCCCGGCGTCGAGCGGATCTGGGACACGGTGTACAGCGGTCTGCCCCGTCACGCAGGTCTGCTCTACCGGCTGCTGCCCCACCATCCCGGGGCGACATTCACCCCGGAGTCCGCCGCCGCGCTGCTGGGGCTGGGGCAGGAGGTCTGTGAGGAAGCCCTTGAGGAGCTGCATAGAGCCGGCTTATTGGACCTGCGCGACGTTCTTGAGGTTTCCGGGGTGGAGGCAACCGGCCGGATGAGGCTGCCGGGACCGCTGCGGGCGCACGCCCTGCGTCGATCACGCCGCGACGCCGTGAACGGTGAGGACGCCGCGAACGGTGAGGGCAGTGAGGGTGGTGTGGGCGGTGAGGTGGCCGCGGCGCAGACGCGGGTTCTGCGCTGGTACGTCCGTCAGGCCCAACAGGCCGACCGGTTCTCCGCCGGTGCGCGGCTCATCGTCGCGGATGTCTTCGACCCCGTTCCCGGTGCACCGGACGTTCCGCTGGAAGATCCAGAGGACGCCGCGGACGACGGAGCCCGGGCCGAGCGCGCCGAACGTGCCTCCCGCTGGCTCCACCAGGAACGCCATGCGTTGTTCGAGTGCGTGCGTCTGGCCTACGAGCGCGGGCTGGACGCGGAGGTCGTGGCCCTGTCCGAGCCGGTGTGGACGTATGCGTTGGACCATCCCCACCAGTCCGACGTCGCGAAGGTCTTCCGGCTCGCCGTGGCTGCCGCGGTCCGGGACGGGCGGCACGCGGCGTGGCTGGTGCGTATGCGCTGCCAACTCGCCCGTCCCCTATGGGAGTCGGGAGAACTGGACGACGCGGCGTCCGAGCTCGCGGCTGCCGATGCCGCCGTTGGGCTGCTGGGGGACAGCAAGCGCGACGGCAAGCTCCGCGCCTCGGTGATCGAGTCCTGGGGCATGCTCGACGGTGCACGTGGCGAGTGGGCTGCCGCCGCAGACGCCTTCGCCCGGTCTCGCGAGCTGCACGTGGCGATCTCCAACCCCTACGGTGTCATGCTCCAGACCTATCGGACGGGCGAAGCCAGGGCGGAACTGGGCGAGCTGGAGACGGCACACCGACTGCTGTCCGAAGCGCACGCGGCCGCCATGACGCTGAAACGGGAGAGGATGACCGGACGTACGGCCTTCGCACTCGCCGGAGTCCTTCACCGCCTCGGCCGTCCTGACGAGGCCCGACAGCTGTACGAGCAGTCGCTGCAGGGTGCTCGTAAGCGGCGTTCCGGATTTGATCAGGCACGTATCCACGACGCGATGGAGCGACTGGAGGAGGCGGAAGGGCGCAGCCTGGAGGCCGAGGGACACCGTGCGGCCGCACACGACATCCGACGGCGAAACGGCCTGGCCTGACCCGATCCAGAGCCGAACCGGATCCGGGGGCGAACTGGACCCAGCGCTGAACCGGACCCAGGGCCTGACGGGCCCACGGAGATCCGGGGCGGACCCTAGGGCCGGCGGACTCTAGGGCCTGGCGGGCCCTAGATCGGCTGCCCGGCTTCGTCGTCCGTGGCCGGGCGGAGCAGGATGCGGAAAGCCCGTTGCCCGATGTGGCAGGTCAGCCAGGTCGGTGCGGCGGGCTTTGCCCGGTGAGTGATCAGCCAGGCGTGCACGGCCGATATGGCGGCAGCCGGGTCGATGCGGGCGATGCGGCCGCCTTCGGGCCATGGCTCAACCTGAACGGTGTAGGGCTGCGCGTGGCCGCGGACGTCGAGCAGGCACAGCCCGGAGGGCCGTACCGCCGCGGCCGCGCGGCAGCCCGGATACTCGGACAGGACGTGCTGCGTCCAGCCGCCCGAAGACCAGGTCAGGTCCGACGAGGCGCAGAATGCGGAGGGCGCGGAGGGCGCGGAGGGCGCGGAGGGCGCGGAGGGCGCGGAGGGCGCGGAGGGCGCGGAGGGCGCGGAGGGCGCGGAGGGAACGGAGGGAACGGAGGGCGCGGACTGCGGGCGTCGGTACAGGAGGCCGGCGGACCGGGTGAGTTGTTCGGTCGCGGCGCCGTGTTCCACGGCCAGGTGGTGGCCGGGCAGGCCCATGCCGGCAGGACGGCGTACGATCCCGGCTCCCTCCGTGGTGACCTCGGCGTGTACGTCGAATGCCGTGGCCACGCGGGCAGCGGCGGTGGGGACGGGCAGGAGCCGTACCGGAGTGCTGAGGGCCGGCGGGGTGAGGCCGACAAGGTCGTACAGTTCCGTGCGCAGCCGGCTCAGGGCGCTGCCCTGGTACGCGAAGGCAGCCTGAGCGGCGGCGAGTCCGGGTCCCGGCCGGTACGCCCGCAAGGCATCCTCTATCCCTTCGGCGGGCCCCAACTTCGGTACCTGGCGGAGGAGTATGTCCATCGGGCTGCCCGGTATCAGTTCCGTGCAGCCCGGCCGGGGGCCTTCTGCGTCTCGGCTCACGCTGACGAGGGGGCGGTCCTGAGCGGCGGCGTAATACAGCGCCGTCGATCCGTGGTCGGTGACCAGGGCGTCGGCGGCGATCAGGGCGGAGGCCCACTCCTCGTGCGGGTTCACGAGGATCATCCCCGCATCGAGCGCCGGCGCCAGCCGCTCGGTCAGCTCATACGTACCGAGCGAGCTCCACTCGTTGGGATGGAGGATGAGCGCCAACTGGTATTCGTCATGGGGGAGATGGGCTGCCAGCTGGGCAGGAAGCTCGGGTCGCTGCCGGATGAGGGACTCGGGTCCCCACGTCGAGGCGAGGACGAGGAGCTTTCGGGGGCCGGTGCCCAGCGCGGCTCGGTAGCGGTCGCGGAGCGGATACGAGGCGAGGATGCGCTCCAGAGTGGGGTCTCCGATGACCTTCGTCTTCCGGGCGGCCTCGGGGGCCACGGCGGCGAGGCGGGCCACGTGATCGGGGTGGGCCACCGCGTGCAGTGCAAGGGGCGCGGCATCGTCTGCCCGGAGCAGATACGCGGGGTCGAGGCCGGACGCAGAGTCGACCGAACCTTCCTCAGGGATCGACTTGTTGAAACCTGCGCCGTGCGGGAGCAGTACGTGTTTGCCACGAAGCGACCTCACGTCGCCCTTGGGGCTGGCGGCGACAACCAGGTCGTACGTGCGATCGCGGGCTTCGCTCCAGGGGACCGTCCGGCCTCCGACGACATCGATGGCGGACAGTACGTCGACTCCGAAGTCAGAGCCCGGTACCCACGTGAAGAGACGAGTGATCCGGTCGTCGCCGGAGAAAACCGGGGACACGTCGAGCAGGCGATACAGCGCGACTGCCGACCGAGCAGCGAGAAGCACGGCTCGTCGCTCGTCGCTCGTCGCCCGTCGCCCGTCGCCCGTCGCCCGTCGCCCGTCGCCCGAGTGTTGTTCATCTTAGTGGGGAACGGCTGGTGAGATGTGCTGTTTTCGCAGGTAAGGGCGTTTTTCTCGGCATCCTCCGGCGACATGATCCGATCGTACCGGTCGACGGATGCCGTAACGGGGAGTGATGCGTAACCCACATCGGCAAAAGCCGGTGAAGCCGCTCCGGAGGATCTGGAGGATGGCGGTATGAGTGAATGGGGAATTGCGCTGATCACCGCAGGATCAGCGATCGCGGGCAGCGTCGTCACCGGCTGGTACAGCCGCAGCTCCGGCATCCGCCAGGCCGAAGCGGCACGTCATGCGGGGGACCGGCAAGCAGACGCGCTTGTCGAGTCCGTTCGGCTCACGGTCCAGGCCGAGGCGCGGCAGCGCTCACTCGCCCTGCGACGCCAGACCTACGCGGAGTTCCTTGGTGCCGCGGAAACCAGAATCCTGACCGAGCGGACCGGGAGGGGCACTTCCGACGACGAGGCCCTTCTGCAACGGGCCTTGGGCGGGGTGGCCCTGGAAGGCCCGCCCGAGGTCGCCGCCGCAGCGCACCATCTCGTCGCCTGCCTGCGACGTCATGAATCGCTGGACGATCTCCATCGCGCGAAGCTGGCTTTCGTCTCGGCGGCCCAGGAGTGCCTGGACGACCCGACAGCGACGTGATGAACATGGATCGCGCGGGCCGTTGGGGGCGGAATTGCTGTGGCTGTCGACGCCGACGATGTGCACGTCGAGGCACGCCCAGCTCCTCCACGAGGAGGTCGGCCGAGCGCGGCTTCCCAGGTGAGAGGTGGGCAGGGGAGCGGAGTTGGAGGGATACGTCAGCGGCAGTCCCGGACGGGGGCGTCATGCGTCAGGACGCATGCGGCGCGCCTGCCCCGGTCAGTGCCGTACCGGTCCGTCAGTGCCGCGCGGAAATCCCGCCATTGCCGCCGGGTTTCGGTTACGGCGCCTTCGACCGCGCGCTGGAAGTTTCCGACCGTCCGGCCACGCGCGGTCTTCGGAGAAGTGGCCGCTCCGGTCATCGGATGGATCAGCCCGTTGTCCTTGTTGAGGACATGGTGCCGAATGCGCTTGCGGCAGCCCGGGAGCAGGGAAAAACAGCCTGTGGAGAGATCTGGGGGAATTGCTGATGGGTGCAGGGGGGTGGTGCTGATGAGGTTCAACACCGGTGCGGGTGCCTTGAGGTTCAGACCTGGAGGATTGTCCGTACCGACAGCCCGTGCCGTATCGGTACGGTCCGTCCAATTGCTGTGGGAGTAGAAGTCCTGCGCACCGTGCAGGGCCCGGCCGAAGCCCTCCAGTGCGTTGCACTTGGCCCGTCCGGATATGCCGAGTGTGAATGTGCAGTTCGTGGAGAGGGTGGTCTCCTTTTCGATGACTGCGCCGTCGCTGCCGAATACCGGGTCCACTGTGCTCACTCCCTCGGCGAAGCGGGTTTGCAACTTGCGGACGCAGGATGCCAGTGCGGCATTCGCCTGCTCCCTGCTGTGCGGATAGCCGCTGAGCGCGAGGTAGTCGGCGTTGTCGCAGTGGGCGGCGGGGCTCAGGATTTCATCGGTGTCCGGGGCCCCGACGGCGCCGAACGTGCCGGATTTCCCGGCCAATTGGTCCAGGGAGCGAGGCTCGAAGCAGGTCCCGTCGGAAGGCGCCCCGGCGGGGCAGGCCAGCGCCGCGCGGGTGATCCGCTCGTGCTCGCTCTGCTGCCCGAACCTGTTGATCGTGCCGAATGCCTGGGCCGGCTTCTCCATGGGTACCAGCAGGGATGCCGTCATGGCGGCCACCGCCGCCGGTGTCAGCCGACGGCGCAGAATCCGTGGTCGTAAGGTCGTCATGTTCGTTTGTGCGTGTGCCTTCGTGTGTCTTCGTGTGCCTTCGCGTGCTCCCGGGCATTGAGCCTGGCCGGGGCCCCGGTCGTGGTCTTGGTCGGGTCGTGATCTTGGTCGGTGACTGTAACCCGGATCGGCGAGTCATTCGCCCGGGACGACCAGGCCGTTCTCGTAGGCGAAGACCACGGCCTGGGTACGGTCCCGCAGGGCCAATTTCACCAGGATGCGGCTGACATGTGTTTTCACCGTCTGCTCGGCGATGACCAGGTGACTGGCGAGTTCGGCGTTCGACATTCCCTGGGCGATCAGGCGGAGCACCTCGGTCTCACGCTCGGTGAGATCCGCGATACGCCCGCGTCGTGGTACGCGCGGCGCGCCCCGCCGGGAGAATTCCTCGATCAGCCGCTTGGTGACGGTCGGGGCGAGCAGCGCACCACCCGTGGCAACGGTCCGGACCGCATCGGCGAGTTGATGTGCCGAGCAGTCCTTGAGGAGGAAGCCGTTCGCGCCGACGCGTAGGGCCTCGTAGACGTACTCGTCGCTGTCGAAGGTGGTGAGGATGATGATTTTGACGTCCGGGCGGCTTTCCGTCACCCGGCGGGTGGCTTCGAGGCCATCGAGGACCGGCATCCGGATATCCATCAGGGCGATATCCGGCTGGTGTTCCTCGATCCGCCGGATCGCGTCCTCGCCGTTCACCGCCTCGCCCACCACCTCGATGTCCGGCTGGGCGTTCAGCAGAATGCCGAAGCTTTCCCGGATGAGCTTCTGGTCGTCGGCTATCACTACGCGGATCGACATGCGTCCTCATTCTCACGTCTTCGTGGGGAGCGCGGCCGCCACTTCGTACCAGCCGTCTTCTCGTGGCCCGACCTCTACGGTGCCGCCGAGCGAGGACGCCCGTTCACGCATACCCAGCACCCCGTGTCCCGCGCTCGGCTGACGCTTCACCAGGGAAATGGCTCCCGTCCCCGTGGCACCCGGGCTGTTGGCGACGCGTATTCCGAGCTCGGACCGGTCGTAGGATATCGCCATTTCGACACGGCACCCGGGCGCATGCCGGAGCGCATTGCTCAGTGCCTCCTGCACGATCCGGAATGCCGACAGCTCGACGCGCTGGGGCACCGGCCGGGGCGTACCGGAAACGGACCACTCGATCCGCAGCCCGGCCGAACGGATGTTGGCCACCAGCTCCCCGACGTTCTCCAGGGTGGGCTGGGGTGCGTAACGGCTGTCCGGAACCTGTTCCTCCGACCGGAGCATGCCCAGGATGTGGCGCAGCTCGGAGAGGGCCGAGAGCGCATTCTCCCGGATGCTGGCGAAGCTGTCGCTGAGTTCCGGCGGCGGCTCGGCCACCCTGTAGGGCGCGGCTTCCGCCTGCACGGCGACGACGGACATGTGATGGGCGACCACATCGTGCAGCTCGCGGGCGATGCGGGTGCGCTCCTCCAGCAGCGTCCGGCGGGTGCGCTCCCATTCCGTCAGCTTCTCCTGCTTCCGCAACTTCCGCTGGGCTTCGAGTAGTCCCCGGACGGCCGCGATGACCGCCAGTCCGAACGCCGACAGCAGCTCCAGCGGCAGGAGATCGAGGACGACATCCGGGGGCGACAGCAGGACGATCAGCACCCTGCCGGTGAGCAGGGTGATCGCCCACTGCGCGAGGTATACGCGGGGGGAGAGGCGGCAGGCGACGGTCAGGGTGACGATCAGGTGCCCCAGCAATCCGGGCGCGGTCCACGGCCAGGCGGCCTCGGGCTCCAGCGCACCGTCGATGACGCCCCCGCCGATCGCGTACGGCAACGACGCCGCCAGCGACAGCCACCAGGCGGACCTCGGCCGGAAGAGGGCCAGGACCAGGGCCGGGGCCTGCGCCCAGGCCGTGATCACCGAGAGCGCCTGTGCCGGGCCGGGCCGCTCGGTGCTCATCAGGGTGGCCGCGACGGCCAGGTCCACCGCGACCAGGGCGGCGAGGATCACCGGCAGCAGACGCAGGATCCGCCGCTTGGGGCGGGGCAGTGGGCCCGTCGTCGCGTGGTTTCGGGAAGTCCCGCTGTCACGCGATGTTCCGTCGTCACGCGATGTCCCGCCGTCAGGTGATGTTCCGCTGTCGGGGGAGGTTCCGTTGTCACGGTTGTCGGAGAAGGTTCCGTCGTCACGCGAAGTCGCGCCGTCGCGGAAAGGGGAAAGGTCGCGGCAGAGCGCCCGGGACGCGGCCAGGAGACCGCGCACTGTGGAGGGGCGCCGCCCCGGCCGCGGTGCCACGGTTCGGTTTTCCGGAATCACGCCGGACATCGTACGGAGGCGTGGTACGGCACCCGTGGCGGGCGCGAAGCGGAGCGCGGCCTGCCCCCGCCGGCCGCTCGCCGGACCCCGGCGCGGGCCGCGGGCCCCGGCGCGGGCCGCGGGCCTCGGACCGGCCTTTCGCCCGGCCCCGTTGCCGCCAAGTGCAGCTGGGGGGAGGGAACTTCGGACGTCTGGCGCCCTGCCCTGGCCCCGGACCGCCACGTAGCACCGTAATACCTGAGAGCTACCCGCGAAGTTGGCTCCTGAGCGTGACGTCGTTCCCACCCGCGATTTCTAACGTTGCAGTCAGTCGAGCAACGAGTCGAGCAACGAGTCGAGCAACGAGCCGGCCGGTGGGCCGGGCAACGGGTGGAAGGAGGCGGGCCACTATGCGAACCGCTATGCGAACCGCGAGATGGGGGAGGGGTGGGCTGATGGTGGCCGTCGCCGCGGCCGTCGTGCTGTCGGTCACCGCGGGGGCCCGGTCCGCCGCCGGCGCTCCCGTCCCGCCACGGCTCCCCGCCGTGCAGGCCGGAACGCTCCAGGAGCGGTACGCGGCCAACCGCGGCTATATCGCGGAGTCCGAGCGCGCGGCACGCCGGATCGGGGACAGGGACCGGGAGCGGCACCTCCGGCAGCTGAACGCCCCCGGGCGGAATTTTCTCTCCTTCAGCCCGCACGGTGACGGCCAGGCTGTGGAGGTGCTCGGTGACCTGACCGATGCGCACCGGGTCGTGGTCCTGGTCCCGGGCTCGGACGCCACCGTCGACACCTTCGACTTTCTCGGTTCGCACCAGGCCTCGCTCGGCGGCGGCGCCCGGGCGCTGTACGCGGAGCTGAACCGGCTCTCGCATGCTCCGGTCGCCGTCGTCGCGTGGTACGGCTACCGCGCCCCGCGGACCATGAGCACAGACGTTGCCACCACCGCGCGGGCGGAGGAGGGCGGCGGGCGGCTGGCCACGCTGCTGGGGGAGCTGCGGGATGCCAACTCCCGCGCCACGGTGACTTTTCTGTGCCACTCCTACGGATCCGTGGTGTGCGGCGAGGCCGTCAGCCGGATGACCTTCCGGACCGCGTCGGGGCTCGACGGCATTGCCGTCTTCGGCAGCCCCGGCATGGGCGTACGGTCCCTGTCCGAACTGCCGGTACGGATACCGGTGTGGGCCGGCCGGGGCGCCGGCGACTGGATCGCCCATGCCCCGCACGTCAGCGTGAGTGTCCTCGGCGAGACCCTCGGCTTCGGGACCGACCCGGTCTCCGCTTCCTTCGGCGCCACATCCTTCGACGCGGGTACCGGTGGGCACAGCGGCTACCTCGTGCCGGGAAGTCTTCCGCTGCGGAATCTGGCCCTGATCGGCCTCGGCAGGGGAGCGGAGGTCTCCCATGGCTGACACCGACCTGCGTATACGCCCCACTCTGGGGGAGCGACGGCCCTCCGCCCTGGGACATCGGAGGCCTCCCGCTCTGGGTATGCGACGGCCCTCCGTCCTGGGAAGCCGAGAGTTTTCCACCCTGGGGAAACGGCGGCCCCGGCGGTCCCGCACCCTCAGCGGACGGACACCCCGCGCCCTGAGGGCACAGACGCCTCGCACCCTGAGCGAGCGGCCGGCCCGCGCGGGAGTGCTCGGCCGGCTGCACGCGGCGGTCCTGCGCATCGATGCGGCGACCTCGCCCGGCCGCGACCGGGCGGTGGACGCCCTCCGGGCCCTGTCCATCCTCGGCGTGGTGCTCGGCCATTGGCTGGTCACCGGGGTGGTGCTCCGTGCCGATGGCCATCTGCTGGGAGACAGCCCGCTGCGCGAGGTGCCCGCCCTCACACCGCTGTCGTGGCTGCTGCAGCCGCTGGCGATCTTCTTCTTCGTCGGCGGCCGGGTCGCCGCCCAGGGGTACGCGGCCGGCCGGACCCGCCGGATGAGCTACGGATCCTGGCTGGCACAGCGGCTGCGCAGGCTGTCCCGCCCCGTCGTGCCGCTGCTGTCCCTGTGGCTGCTGGTCCTGGTGGGCATGGTGGCGGCCGGCACCGCTCACGAAACCGTGAGCACGCTGCTCGGCCTGGTCGTTTCGCCGCTGTGGTTCCTGGCGGTGTTCGCGCTGCTGACCGCGGCCACACCACTGGTGTACCGGCACGGCGCCCTGGTCGCCATCCTGGCATGCGGGGTGGTGGCCCTCCTGGACGTCGCGGACCGCGTGACCGGTGGCGCCGCATGGGTCGAGCCGGTCCGCAACCTCAATGTGCTCGCGGGCTGGCTGGTCCCGTACGCCCTGGGTGCGGTCTGGGCGGCGGGCGGCTTCACCCGGCGCCGGTACGCGGCCGCGCTGTTCGCCACCGGGACGCTCGCCATGGCCGGGCTGATCCTGTGGGGCGGCTACCCCGCCAGCATGGTCGGCGTCCCCGGCTCCGAGGCGTCCAACCTCAGCCCGGTCTCGCTGGCCGCCGTCAGTTTCGGAACGGCCCAGTGCGGCGCGGCTCTGCTGCTGTGCCGTCCGCTGCGGCGGCTGCTGACCGGACCGTCGCGGGTCGCGGCAGCCCGTACCGGCAACCCGGATGTCCCGCTACGGGCCACCCCGGGCCAGTTCCTCTGGGCGGCGGTGGCACTGCTGAACCTCTCGGCGATCACGGTGTTCCTCTGGCACCAGACGGCCATGCTCGCGGTGACCACCATGACGCTGGGGTTCGGCCACCCGCTCTTCGGCCTTCATACGCCTCCCGATGCCCCGGTCTGGGCTGCTGCCCGCCTGGCCTGGATACCGGTGTTCACGGTGGTGCTGATCGTGCTGGCCGCGGGCTTCCGGCACGTGGAGCGAGGCTCCCGGCCCGCCTACCAGAAGGCGGCATGAGGCGATGTGACGCCTACGAAACCCGTGAAACCCGTCGGCTCAATGGGGCAGCCCCCTGACCCTCGTCAGTCCTCATCAACTCTCGTCAGCACGTCAGCACGTCAGCACGTCAGTACTGCAGTACGGAATCTCCCGGTGGAGGGAAAATGGAAGCGATCACCGTCGAGCGGATAGCCAGCCTGTACCAGAAGTACCAGGACGACCTGCGGGTGGTACGGGATGACCAGCGGCAGTTCCTCCGCGACCGGGGAAGGTCGATGAAGGCTCAGCTCGACGACTTCGAGGCGGAGATGACGTACCTGCTGCTGCGTGATCTGAAGCCCGAAGTCGTGGTGGAGGTCGGCACCTTCTACGGCTGGTCGACCATGTGGATCCTGAGCGCGCTCCGCGACAACGGGACCGGCCATCTGTACTCGTTCGACATCGTCGACAACGTGGTGCGCAACGTCCCGAAGGAACTCTCCGCGGACCGCTGGACGTTCACCAAAGGCGACATCCGGGAGCACCCGGACAAGATCCCCGCCGGGACGGATTACCTCTTCATAGACGCCGACCACGGGGCCCGCTTCGCCCACTGGTACATCGAGAACCTCTTCCCCGCCGTCCCCGCGGGGACGCCCACCAGCGTCCACGACGTGTACCACGGGCGGCGCCCCAAGCCGTTCAGTGAAGGATCGGTCATAGTGAAGTGGCTCGCCGAGAAGGACATCGAGTTCCTCACACCGTCCACCGCGAAGGCTCCGCACGTGACGGAGTACCTGGCCGGGGTCAAGAAGGAGCTGGGGCTCGATGAGCCGGTCAGGGACAGTGACCACAACCCCATGATCTTCTTCAACCTCCCCTGACCGGGCCGCGACAGCCGGAGAGCGCGTCGCTCGGAGTTCGGGTCAGTCGGAGAGCACGTCTCCCCGCAGCAAGCCGGAACCGGCGGGCACCTCGGCCGGGTCGCTGCCCTGGCTCACGACCTTGTTCTGACCGTCGACGAACACCACCCGCGGCTTCAGCTCGCGGGCTTCGGCGTCGTCCACCATGGCATAGGCGATGATGATCACCAGGTCGCCGGGGCTGATCAGCCGGGCGGCGGCGCCGTTGATACCTATGACCCCGGAACCGCGCGGGCCTTCTATGACGTAGGTGGAGAGGCGTGCGCCATTGTCGATGTCCACGATGTCCACCCGCTCACCGGGGAGCAGATCGGCGGCTTCCATCAGGTCCGCGCTCACGGTGAGGGAACCCACGTAGTGCAGATCGGCCTGCGTCACGGTGGCGCGGTGGATCTTGGACTTCATCATGGTCCGGTACATGGGTCGGTTCTCATTCCTTGGTCGGTCTGTCGACGATGGTGGATTCCCGGTGCACGGTCACACCGAGTGTCGAACGGGGCGCCGGGACGCCGGGGCGCCGGGACGCCGGGGCGCCGGAACGCCGGGGCGCGGGGATGCCGGGACCCCGGCACGCTCGGATGCAGGGATTCCAGGACGGCGGTGGCGGTACGTCCCGCCCGGCCGGTGGCTCACCCCAGGGCGGTGAGCCGTCCGCTGATGTCCTGAACCACCGCGGCCTCGTGCGGGACGAGGTAGAAGTGGCCTCCGGAGAAGGGGCGGGCATCGAAGGGGGCCGAGGTGAGAGAGGCCCAGGCCCGGACGTCGTCGGGGGACGGACCGGGGTCGTCCTCGCCGTAGTAGGCCACGATGGGGACTTCCACGGCCGTGGCCTTGGGGCCGGCCGCGTAGGCGTCCAGCAGCCGGTAGTCCGCCCGGATCGGCGGCAGGAACAGGTTGCGGATCTCGGGATCCCGCAGCAGCTCCGCTCCCGGACCGCCGAGCTTGGCCACGTGTGCGGCGAGCCCGTCATCGGTGAGATCACCGGTACCGGTCCGCCGCAGACGGTGGGGTGCGGCGCGGGCGGAGAGGAAGAGCTGTGCCGGGCCGGGCGCGCCCCTCTCGGCGAGCCGGGCGGCGACCTCGTGCGCCACGGAGGCCCCCATGCTGTGCCCGAAGAAGACGGTACGGGTGTCCATGCCGGGCGCCAGCGCGTCCGCCAGCTGTCCGGCGAGGTCCGCCATGCTCGTCAGGCAGGGCCGGTCGACGCGTGCCTCACGGCCCGGGTAGCACACCGCCGCCACTTCCCAGTCCGCGGGCGCCCACTGGTGCCACGCGCGGAAGAAGTTCGCCGTGCCGCCGGCGTGCGGGAAGCAGAGGAGCCGACCCCGGGGCGCGGCCACCGGCCGGAAGGTGCGTATCCACGGTGTCCGGGACGAGGCGGAGCTACGTATCCACGATGCCCCGGGCGAGGCAGGAGAAAGGGCCATAGGCGCATCCTAGGAGCCGGGCCCGCCGGCCCTGTATCGCCCAGATCACCCTCCCTGAGGACGGAGCGGGTAACGGCGAAGGCCCGGAGCATCCCAGCCCCGGGCCTTCGCCGTTACCCGGGCCTTCGCCGTTTCCCGGGCCTTCGCCGTTACCCGGACCCTCGCCGTTTCCCGGACCTGTGTCCTTCAGCGGGCGCTCGGGACCGGGCCGAACGCCCCACGCCTTCGCCTGCGCTTCAAGCCACCTGCGCTTCAAGCCACCTGCGGCTCACGTCACCTACGGCGCACTTCGCCTGCGGCTCACTTCACCGGCTTGACCCGCCACAACTGGGCCGGGGTCTGGTTGCAGGACCACTGCTGCGCCTGCACGGCGTTGTCCATCTTGGCCCCGGTGATGTCCAGGCAACGATCCTCGACATGCGCAGGACGCAGCTGGAAGAGCTTGTTGACGTGGTCGACCAGGACGATCCGCCAGTGCGTGTTCTTCCCCCCGAAGCACGACCACTGCTGGACGGCCGCACCGGCCTGGGTGCCGCTGTTCTCCACCTCGAGGCACTTGCCGCTGGTCTGGGAACGCAGCTCGAAGGTGGAGTCGGCGGCGGGGACCAGACGCCACTTCTGGGCTTCGACGGTGTCGTAGCAGGTCCACTGCTGTGCCCGCCGACCGTTGGCGGTCGCACCGTTGTCGATTTCCAGGCACTTGCCGCTCTGCACGTTCTGCAGCTGCACGACCGTTTCCGCGGTGGGCGCGGCGGACCGCGGCGCGCGCTCCTCCGCGTGTGCGGCGGTCGCACCGCCTGCCAGCACGGCGACGCTACCGGCCATGGCCAGTGCGGCCCGGATGGTACCTGCCATCATGAATCCGTTCCTCGTCAAAAGATCTTGGTGCCCGAGGCTGTGGGGCACAGGTGATGGGCCCGTCCCGCCGGGACCGGTCGCAATGCGCTGCCAGACCGGCGGGACGTGGAATGTCCTGGGAATGCTCTGGGGAACGCCCTGGAGGGGGAGTGTCCCGGGAGAGGGAGAATCCCCCTGGAGGCGTCAGGCAGCAGCCGGCAGGAGCCGCCAGCGCTGGGCGGTGGTGCCGTTGCAGGACCACTGCTGGGCGTTTGCACCGTCCTTGTCGCTGCCGCCGCTGATGTCCAGGCACCGGTCCAGGGCGTGGGCGGGGCGCAGCTCGTACAGATCCTCGATGACATCGACCGTGCTCAGCCGCCAGCGCTGCTGCGGGGCGTCGCCGACGCACCACCACTGCTGGACGTTCGCACCGGCCTTGGTGTCCCGGTCCGCCACTTCGAGGCACTTGCCGCTGTGCTTCGCCCGTATTTCGAAGGTCGCCGAGTCGGTGGGGACCAGCTCGAAGAGCTGGTTGTCCAGACCGTCGGCGCACTTCGACTGCACCGCGTTGGCCTCGTTGCGGAAGCTGCCGTCCGCGATGGTGAGGCACTGGCCGCTGTGCGCCGCTTGCAGTTTGACGACGGACGGTGCGGCGTCGGCGGCACGGGGGGTGACCTGGTCGGCGTGCGCGGCGGTGGTGGTGCCGAAGAGCGCGGCGGCGCTGGCGGCGGTGGCCAGCATGGCTCGCATGGGCCGAGGCATCGTGGATTCCGTTCTTCTTGTCTTCTAGGTGGTGAACTCGAGGAGCTGCGGGTGGTACTGGTCGGAGGCCTCGTCGGCGAAAAGGGCGAAGCTCTTGCCCGCCGTGGCCGCGGCGGGGAATGACGGAGCGGCGGAGAGCAGCGTGACGGGGCCGGCCATGGCGACGGCGGCAGCCATCGTGAGTGCACGGTGGAGCTTCACGCGGCCCCTTCGATCCCTTCGATCGCTTCGATCCCTTCGATCCCTTTTCTGAAGTCGGAGGACTGGTGGCCGCCGGTGTGGAACACAGGTGGGCGGCCGTCACGCCGGGGATCGTATGACCGGAATAAAGGCTGAAGAAAATGAGATCTTTGCCCGCTTGTGGTCTGAATGAGAGTGAGTAGGCGGGCTAAATGGGGCGAATGCGGATAGTTGTTCGCGTTTCCCGTTAATTCTGTATGAGGTATTTCACCCGAAGTGCGCTGCGGGCCGTGCGAGGGTTGCGGTGTGTGCGGCCCCGGGCAAATGGGTGACCGCACGTCAGGTGCCGTGACTCAGGCGGGGGGAGGCCTCGTTCCTTCCGGGAGAGAAGCCGGGAATGGCGAATGGGCGGAAGGGTGCGCGACGGCTCTGTGCGATGTCGTCGCGGGGTGTGCGGGAGGTTATCTCTGTGATCCGACACGTGGCGCGTAATGGGGCGAAATCCCCCTATGGCTACTTTTAGTGTGCATATACTTACGATTAGTAGTCAAGTCAAGGCTCCTCCATCCACATGCACTAAGGATCAAGAGTTCCATGCGCAAACTTCAGAAAGTCGCGATCGTCGTCGCAGCCATCGGCTGCCTGTCCACTGTCGGGGCCGGTATCAGCCTCGCCGACGGATACGGCCCGCAGGCCACCGCATGGTCCACGTCGGCGTCCGCAGCCGGGGCCTCGGCGCTGGGCGACGGTCAGTACGGAGGCCAGCACCAGCACCAGGCCCCGCAGGCGGTCACGCCGGTTCAGAGCGCTCCGGCGCCGCAGGCCGTGACTCCGCAGGCCCCGGCCTGTGGCTACTGCGCGGCGCAGTACCCGGCCCCGGCCCCGGCCCCGCAGGCCCCCGCCCCGCAGGCGATCGCCCCCCAGGCTCCGGCCCCGGCGCCGCAGGCGGTCGCCCCGCAGGCTCCCGTCCGTCAGGCTCCGGCCCCGCAGGCCGAGGCCCCCCGGGAGCCCATCCACGACGCCCCCGCTCCGCAGTCCAACTACGCGAAGAAGGATGACAAGAGCAACGAGATCGCCATCAAGCAGAACACCTCGTGCCGGTCGCATGACATGAACATCGACATCCTCGGCCAGGTCGGGATCCTCAACGGCCTGCTGGGCAACGCGCTCAACGGCGAGGGTCACTCGGGCGGTCAGCACACCAAGCAGGGCTCCAGCATGGGCTGCAACAACGCCGCCCACGCCAAGTAACGGACCGGGGTCCCGGCGCCGGGCCGCGCGGCGCGGCGCCGGGACCCCGTCCACTACCTCCTCAGAGCCCGGGCGCAGGCCATCCGCGGTGCGTGGCGCCCGGGCAACGATCGCAAAGGAACGCAGCAGATGTTCAGCAGCAAGAAGATCGCGGTTGTCTCGGGGCTCCTGAGCGGCCTCGTCGTGACCTGTGCCGGCGTCACCCAGGCGTACGCCGGAGAGCACCCGGGTCACTGCGCACGCACCCCTCAGGGCAACCACACCTGCGTCCAGAAGCACGGTTCCGACTACACCGCCAAGAACGGCACGCACGTCATCAGGCAGCAGAAGTCCTGCTCGACGGCCTCCCGGCACCATGCGGTGTGGCCGGAGAACGGCCTGCTGGAAACCGGTCCCGCGAACCTCGGGGGTTCCGTGGACTGCTCCAACAGGCTGATGCTGCCGAAGGGTTAGGCGCGCCGCCTCGGCCGGTGGCCGTCGGGCACCGCGAAGGGCCGGGCCGGGTTGATCCCGGGCCCGGCCCTTCGCGTATGCCGCCCGCGGTCCGGGTGACGGCGCCTCACCGGAGAGCCGGCGCGGCGCCTCACCCTGCCGGCCGTCACCGGGTGCGCCTGGCGAGAGCTCTGCTGATGATGGCGGCATGGGGCTTCATGAAGAACACAACGGACCCGAGCCGACGGGCGGGAGCAGGGACGTCGACGTCCTCGCCCCTGAGACCCCTGGGACGCCTGAGACCCCTGGGACGCCTGAGACCCCTGGGACGCCTGAGACCCCTGGGGCGCCTGAGGCGCCGCCAGGGATCACCCCGGGCTCGGAGCACGCCGTGGGCCCCTCCGGTCCCGCGACCGCGGTCGGCACGGTCTTCGTCAGCGGGATGCACAGCGGGCCGAACCCGTCGCCGGGCCTGAGCGTCGCCCGCTCCCTGCGGCTCGCCCAGCCGGACCTCCGGATCGTCGGCCTGGACTATTCGCGGGAGAGCTCCGGACTGCACTCGGCGCTCCTCGACGACCTGGTCTGCCTCCCCGCGTGGCGCGAGGCGCACCTGGCCACGTGGATCGAGCAGATGGACCGCCTTCTGGAGCCCGAGGACGCGGTCCTGATCCCCTGTCTGGACCTGGAAGTCCGGCTGCTCGCGCGGGAGCTCGGGTCGCACAGCCGGATTCTGGGGCCCCCGAAGTCGGCACTGGAGCTGGTGGGCAAACCTCCGGTCGAAGCGGCGGAACTGCTCGGGCTGCGCACTCCGGAGTACGAGACCGACACCAGCTGGCAGGCCGTCGACATGTTCATCCGCCGCTCCCCGCACGGGGTGTGGGTCAAGGGCCAGCACTACGACGCGCACCGGGCCCACACGGCCGGGGACGCGCTGTCCCTGGGCGACGTCGTCCAGCGGACCTGGGGCGGCAACTGGCATCTGGAGGCGCATGTGGCCGGCCAGGAGTGCAGCATCGCGTTCTGCGCCCTGGACGGCCGGCTGCTGGACGCGGTCTTCATCAGCAAGGCGATGGTCACGACCGAGGGCAAGACCTGGGCCGGCGAGGTCGCCGAGCTGGACGCGGCCATGCGCGACCGGCTGGCCGGACTGCTCGCCGACGCCCGGTGGACCGGCGGCGGTGAGCTGGAGCTCATCCGCAGCTGGAGCGGCGAACTGACGCTCATGGAGATCAACCCGCGGCTGCCCGCCTGGATCCACGGTGCCTCCGTGTGCGGCGCCAACCTGCCCGCCGCCCTCGTCACGAGAGAGCCCGCCGACCCCGCCAGGCGCCTCACGCCGGGCTTCACCCGCGTGGTGGAGGAGATCCCGGTGCACCCGGCCCTGGGCATCACCCCCATCGCCTGGGTCGCGGGCGGGATCTCCCGGCCGGGCGACAAGCGGCATTCGGGCATGCCGTCGCTGGGCCAGCGGCGCCTGCTCCCGCACGAGGGCGCCGAGTTGACCGAGGCCCAGCTCGAAAGCCCCCCGAACCCGGGCCTGACCCCGAGCCCGGGAACCTCCGCACACGTGGACGGCACGGTCGCCAGCGAGGCCGAGGCCGTCGCACGGGAGGCGGAAGCCGTCGTCCGCGGGGCCGAAACGGTCGTGAGCGAGGCGGAGGCCGTCGTACGGGAGGCGGAGTCGGCCGGACGCGCGGGCGGATCGGTGGCCGGCGCGTCAGCCGTACCGGTAGCTGAAGCGCCCGTTCCGGCGGACGCGCCGGCCGTGCGCACCGGAGGCTTCGAGAAGCTGCTCGGGCCCCCGGGGAACGCGGCCACTCCGTACCGGCAGATTCTCCTTCCCCTGTTCACCGAGCGGGTCCGGGCCCTGCGGCAGGAGGTCGAGGGCATCGGCCGGGTGCTCCTCGCGCACAGCGTGAAGACCTGCCCCCAGCCCGCCGTGCTGCGGGAGGCCGCCCGGCTCGGTCTGGCCGCCGAGGCGATCAGCCTGGCCGAGCTCGACGCGGCCGCCCGGTACGGCATGGCGGCGGAACGGGCGATCCTCAACGGTCCCGCGAAGTGGTGGCCCGCCACCGACCGCGTCCGCTGCTTCGCCTTCTTCGCCGACTCGGTGGCCGAACTGAGCACTCTCCAGGCCCAGTTGGACAGTGGCTTCCAGCTGGAGGCCGAGGTCGTCGGCGTACGTGTCGCGCCCGCCGGACTCGTCAGCCGCTTCGGCGTGCCGTTGCACGAGCGCGACAGCATGGCGGAGACCGCCCGGCTGCTGCGCACGCTCGCCGACCGGCTCGGAGCCGGCTGGGGGCTGCACTTCCACTACGCCCAGAGCACCCTGGGCGCACCGCGCTGGCAGCGCGAATGCGCGACGGCGCTCAGCGCGGCCGATCCGCTGGCGGACCAGCTGGGCGGGCCGCCGGCCGTACTGGACATCGGCGGCGGGTGGCACGTCGACGATCTGCCGTGCCTGCGCACCTCGCTGGAGTACGTGCTCGCGCACGGCCCGGACGCCGCACGGGACGGGGACCCCCTGCTGGTGATGGAGCCCGGCAAGCTCCTCACCCAGCCGTCCGCCGCGGTCGTGACGCAGGTACTGGCGCACCGGGGTTCCCATCGCGGTGAGGACATCGTCGTCGACGCGGCCGAGGGCGATATGCCCGAGGCGCCGTTCCATCCGCACCCCGTGGCCCGTTTCGACGGCTCCCGCTGGGTGCCCCTGCGGCCCGGCGGGAGCTGGATTTTCGGCAGGTCCTGCATGGAGCACGATGTGCTCTCGGTCCGGCTGGACCTCTCCGACGTCCGGGACGGCGACTACCTCGCCTTCGGTATGTGCGGCGGATACGACACCTCGATGGCCTACGACTTCGGGCGCGGGACCGCGCCGCGGGAACTGGGGCGGTAGCCATGAGTCTGATCGCAGACCTGGAACGGTTCGACCGGATCGGCCTGTCCCAGGTGGGCAGCCACCCGAAGGCGTGCTGCCGGACGGTCAGACACAGTGTTTTCGCCCAGGTGACGCACTTCGGGGACACGGGGACCGCGCTCGCCGCCGTCCCCGGGCTCTTCCGGTGGGGGCCCGTGCAGTGGCCGGCCCACTGGTGCGACCTGGTGGACGACGGTGACCTCGTCGGCGACTGCGGGGTGCACGCCGATGTGGCGTCGGTGCTCCTCGCCCGGAAGTCCGTACCGCACGCGCGCGCTCGCGCCGCCGTGCTGACCCCGCCGATGGCCCCCGCGCACTGGCGGGCGGTGTGGAACGAGGCGCGGGTCAGCGATGCGTGGATCGGGCGGACCGCCGTCTACCACGAGGTTCTCCGGGTCGGGAACCGCTGGTGGGACCCGAGCGACGCCCGGTGGTTCTCCGGGCCGGGGGGTCACACAGGGAGCGGACACGTCCTCGCCATCCGGGAGGACGGCGGGGAGTGGCAGCTCGCTCCGGATGCCCCGGATGCCTCTGGTGCCCCGGACGCCCCCGATGCCTCGGCGTCGCCGCGCGCTCCGGCGCCACCGCAGGGCACGACGCCGAGCCGGGGCCTGCCGCAAGGCGTCCTGCCGTAGGGCGCCCCGCCCTCCGGTCGTAGGGCGCCCTGGCCATGGGGCATCCTGCCGTCCGGCCGCAGGGCACGAGCGCACCCGAACCCCCAGGAGACAGCGTGATCAGCCCCGAGACAGTGCAGCCGGCCGCGCCCGGCACCGAGAAGGGCACCGGGCTCCCCGGCCCGGTCCGCCTCGCGGCGCAGCTGGTCCGCAGCTTCGGCCAGCTCAGCCTGCTGCCGAACGCCTGGACCGGAGTCCTTTTCACGCTGGCGGTCTTCCTGGGCAGTTGGCAGTCGGGCGTCTTCGGTGTGCTGGGCGCCGTGGTCTCCACCGCGACCGCGTACGTCATGGGTGTCGACCGGGGTGCCATCGACCTGGGTACGCAGGGCTTCAGCGGCTGCCTGACCGGTATCGCCCTGTACGTCTTCCTCGGCTCCCACCCCTCGACGTACCTGCTGACCATCGGCGGCGCCGTCGTCTGCGTACTGGCCTACTCCGCGCTGACCGCCATGCTGGCGCCCTGGCGGCTGCCGGTGCTGACCGCACCGTTCTGCGTGGTGGTCGGCGCGGCCCTGGCGGCGGCTCCCGCCTTCACCCGGCTCTGGCCGTGGCCCGTCGGCCCGGCGGCGCTGCCCACCGCCGCCGTCCCCGGTGGCAGGTACACCTGGTCCGATCTATGGCACGGGTTCTTCGCCAACATCGCCCAGGTCGGCCTCTCGGCACACTGGTACGTCGGTGTGATCATGCTGGTGGGGCTCTTCGTCGGCGGGATCCGGCACGGGCTGGCCGCGGTCGCCGGCAGCGTCGTGGCGGTACTCCTGGCCTGGGGTCTGGGCGCTCCGCCGGCCGGGCTCGCCGCGGGTGTCTACGGTTACAACGCGGTCCTCGTGGCCGTCGCCCTGGGCGGGATGTTCCTGGTCAGGACCGTGCCCAACGCCCTCTACACCCTGGTGGCGGTGGCCGTGGTGACGGTGCTGACGGCGGCGATGAACGCCTACTTCACCCCGTTCGGAGGGCGCACCCTGAGCTGGCCCTTCATCATCACCAGCTGGCTGTTCCTCGCCGCGGCCCCCTCCTTCCCCCGGATCCGGCGCTCAGACTGAGGGCGGGCCCGGCCAGGTGAACACCGGTCAGGTAAATCCAGGTGAATATCCGGCCAGGTAAATAAGGGCGGAACCCCGAAGACGGGCGTGCAGGGGCGTGCAGGGGCATGGAAGAGTCCCGGCGTCGGCGGGTGGCTCGACGCCGGGACCTGTCCCCGTTTTCCGCTACGTGCCGGAGTTCTCGGTTACGTGCGGGAGTTCTCGGTTACTTGCCGAACTCGTTGTTGCAGCCCATGGACGAGCCCATCGTGCTGGACTGCGCACCGGCGGGGCCCTCGCCGCCGAGCAGGTTGCCGGCCAGGCCGTTCGCGATCCCGACCTCGCCGAGGATGTCGACGTTCGTGTCGTGCGAGCGGCAGGAGCTGCCCTGCATGAGCTTGAAATCGACGCCCATGCTGCTCTTGCCGCCACCGTCCTTGCTGCCGTGGTTGGCATCGGCGTAGGAGGTGCCGGTGCCGAGGATGCCGAGGGTGCCGAGGGCGGCGGCTACCACTGCCGCCGTGCGAAGCTTGCGCATTTCTTCTCCGGTGGATTGCCCGATGCGATCGGTGATGGATCGACTTCGTACGGTTATGGAGGCTAATCCGGAATATCCTGAAATCGCGCAACGACGCGCCGGATTGTATGATCGAGGGCTTTTGGCAACAGCCCCCGTGACCTGCGCAGTTCAGGGGCCCGGCCGGGCCGGAACGGGCACGGAACGGCCGGGGGCACTCCGTGGCGAACGGGGGACGCGCCACCTGTCCGGCCGTACCGCGCTTGACTTGTCGCCCGGAGCGCGGCGCCGACTGGCGCGATCAGGTGATGATCTGGGCGTGGGCGCCGGAGCCCGCACCGCGCCGGTGGAAGGGTGGCAGTGCACACCGCACGTCCATCACGCGACATGAAGCAGGAGCTGCTATGCGCCGCGCACTCACCCTTCTTGCGGGAGCCCTCGCCGTCACCGGGGCCCTCTCCACCCCCGCCCACGCCGACAACCGCGGGCCGGGCCTCGTCGGCATCATCGGCGAACCCGTAAGGGCCGCCTCCAACATCGGCGGGCTGGAGGTCGGCGGCCTGCCCCTGGGACTGCTCAACCCCCCGGCGCCGCAGGCCCCGGGTATGACCAGCAATCCGCAGCAAGGCGGGCTGCTCTCCCCGAACAACGCGCAAGGCGGATTGCTCGCCCCGAACAACGGGCAAGGCGGATTGCTTGCCCCGAACAACGGGCAAGGCGGAGGGCTGCTCGGCCCGAAGAGCAACACCACGCAGCAGCGGACGGTGCTCTCCCCGACGAATTGACAATCCATGTGATGAACGCCGGGAAACCCTCTCCATAAAATCAGAACGCGTGTCACTCCTCGGCCGGATAAGCGCGGGTCAAGCTGAATGCGTGATCGAAATGCCTGATTCGTAGCCTTCCTTCTCCGGCCTCGTTGAGCTTGTTGCGGTCCGCGGCCGTGACCGCACTGCTAAGGAGGAGTCACATGATCAAAAGGGTCATTGCCGCTTCGGCTGCCACCGGCGGCCTGCTGCTCGCGGGTGCGGGCACGACCGTCGCAGACACCGGCGCCAAGGGAGAGGCTGTCGGCTCGTCCGGGCTGGGGTCCGGCAACCTGCTCCAGGTGCCGCTGCACCTCCCGCTCAACGTCTGCGGAAACACGATCGACGTCGTCGGGCTGCTCAACCCGGTCTTCGGCAACGAATGCGCCCAGGGCGAGTCGGCGATGCGGCACCACCACAAGCCGCAGGTCAAGCACGAGCCGCAGGAGCGCCACCACACCACGTCGCACCACCGCGCGGCGACCCCCATCGTCGCCCACACCCACCACCAGGCCGTGCACCCGCAGTTGGCGGCGACCGGTTCGGAGCGGGTCAACGTGGCGATTCCGGCCGGTGTCAGTGCCGGGCTGATCCTCGGCGGCGTCCTGCTCTACCGCCGGGGCCGCCGGGCCTCCGCCCGCGTCTGACCGCGGGGAGCGGCGGCCGTATGAGGCCGGCACTCCGTCAGGTACGAGTGTGTGGGGTCCGGAAAGGCGCCGGGCCCCATACGCATACGCCGTCGGCTGGCAAATGGGTGACGGCCCTTTGGTTCCCGTGACCGGACCGGGGGAATCCCCGTTGGCCCCTGGGAGAGAGCAGCGAATGGGCTCGTGGTCCGTCACCGGGAAATGCTGCTCCCTGCTATCGGGGGCGGTCGCGGGCCTGCGGGGGGCTTCCGCCGTGGTCCGAATCGGGGTGCGCAGGGTGTGAAGCTCCAGGAATTCCGCCGCCGGCGCACACCACTGCCGACGCACACAAGACAGCAATAAGTAATGCAGATTTCCATGTACAGGCAATGAAGGGCCGAGGGTTCCATGCGCAAGCTTCACCAGGTCGCGCTCGTCTTCGCAGCGGCCGGCGGTCTGTCCGCCATCGGCACCGGCGCCAGCCAGGCCGACCCCGTCGGATACAACGGCTACGCCGGCCCGCCCGTTTCCCAGCAGGACCCCCAGGCCGCCTCCTGGAGCGCTTCGCAGGCCACTTCGCACGCGTCCGGCCCCCAGGGCTACGCCCCCCAGGGCGGCGCCCCGGATGCCGGCCCGCAGTCGCCCCCGCAGGTCAACCCGCAGTTCAACCCGGACATCACCCCCGAACTCTCCCCGACGATCGGCGGCTTGGCCCAGCAGGCCGCCGATGGCCCGCACGACCAGAACAACCGCTTCGGCCCGACCCAGGAGTGCAGCCCGCAGACGCTGCTCAACGCCGCCGCACCGGTCGGCGTCCTCGGCGCCGCACAGGACTGGGGCACCGTCTGCACCCAGCACAACGCCCAGGCCAACGCCGTCTCCGGCTCCGGCGCCCACTCGTAAGGCCGCACCGGGCAGGGTCGCCGGGGTCGCCGCGCACGACGCCGCCGCGGGCCCTTCGGGGAGCGTCCCCGAAGGGCCCGTTCGTGTGCGGTACGGCCGAGCGGGTGATCTGCCACGGAGTGCGAGCCCCTGCCGCGGCCCGCTCCCAGCCCGTCCCGGGCCGATCGTGGCCGCCCGGGCCCTGAACTGCGCTGAAGGTGCGCGAAGTTCTGATCACTCGATCGTACAATTCGGCGCGTCGCAGGTCATACCAGAATATTTCGTATTAGCCTCCCGTGACTGTAAGCAGTCGATCTGTTACGGATCGCATCGCTCAACCACCGGAGAAGACATGCGTAAGCTTCACAAGGCCGCCGTCGTGGCCGCCGTTCTCGGCAGCGTCGGCATCCTGGGCGGCGGCACCGCCCACGCCGACGGCAAGGGCGGCGGGTTCGCAATGCAGCAGGGCAGTTCGTGTAAATCGCACGACATCAACGTCGACGTCCTCGGCGAAGTCGGGATCTTGAACGGCCTGGCCGGCAACCTGCTCAACGGCGAAGGCCCGGCGGGTGCCCAGTCCACCAAGATGGGTTCGGCCATGGGCTGCAACAACATGGCTGGCTGAAACGCCGCGGAACATCGCTGAACGCCACTGAACACACTGAACACCGGAGATTCACGCACGTACGTAAGGATGCGTACGTGTGAGGACGCGTACGTGAGGACACGTACGTAAGAACAGATACGGAAGAAGGGCCCCGGGTATCCGGCCGCAAGGCCGGTGCCCGGGGCCCTTTTCGGTTTTCTTCCTTCCGTGTCCGGGTCGGGGCCCGGTGCGGAGCGGATCGCTCGAAACCGCCCGCCCGAAGCGGCAAATGGGTGACGGCGCGCGGGTTCCCGTGACCGGGCCAGGGGAAATCCCGTTGCGCCCTGGGAGAGAACAGCGAATGGGTCTGTGGGCCGTCGGCAGGAAGCGCCCCTCCAGGTACCGGGGGCGGCTCGCGTCGACGAGGCCGGCAATCAAGGTTTGTCCGACGTGATTCAGAGGTGAGGCGATGGGATCCGCCGTCGGCTTTGAGAAGCGTTGGAGGGCGGCGCGGTGAGTGCCGTTGCGGGCTTGGAAGCTTCCGGCGTGGCCCAACTCGGGTGCGCGGGTGTGAAGTCCCCGGAATTCCACTGTTGGCGCACACAAGACAGTAATAAGTAATTCAGATTTTCCATGCACAGGTAATGAAGGGCCGAGGGTTCCATGCGCAAGCTTCATCAGGCGCTGCTCGTCGTCGCGGCGGCCGGCGGTCTGTCTGCCATCGGCGCCGGCGTCAGCCATGCCGATGCTCCCGCCGGGTACGGGTACGGGTATGGCGCCGCCCCGCCCCCCGCTCCGCAGCAGGCCGCCCCGGCGCCGGCGTACGCGCCTCCGCCGCCGCCCCCGCAGCCGCAGTACGCTCCGCCGCCGCCCCCGCCGCAGCCGCAGTACGCGCCTCCGCCGCCGCCCCCGCAGTACGCACCGCCGCCGCCCCCGCCGCAGCCGCAGTACGCTCCGCCCCCGCCCCCGCCCCCGCCGCAGCCGCAGTACACGCCGCCGCCGCCGCCCCCGCCGCAGCCGCAGTACACCCCGCCGCCCGCCCCGGCCCCTGAGCCGCCCGCTCCGCAGCACCACGAAGTCCACCACGCCACCGCATCGGCCTCGTCGGGCGGCGCCGCGGAGGCTTCCTCGCACCCTGCGGTGCAGCACTCCGCTCCGCAGGCGGCAGACCCGGCACCCGCCGCGCACTCGACCCCGCAGGTGATGCCCGAGGCGGCCCCGAAGGTGACCCCGCACGTGGCCCCGGAGGTGGTCGCTCCGCAGTCGGTGACGCAGCACCTCCCGCACTCCGGCCCGCAGGTCAACCCGCAGTTCAACCCGACGATCGGCCCGGCGGTCAACCCGCTGATCAACCCGGGCGTCCCGCAGGTCTCCCCGTTCGGGCTCGGCCGGGCGGCGGTGGCTCCGGTGGGACGGCTCGACATGCCCAGTCTGCCCCGGATTTCCTGACCGCTGAAGTTCCGTCAGGACTGGCCCCGCCCCTGGATCGAGGCAACACCAGCGGCGGGGCCTCCGTGGGTGTTTCCCCGTGGGCTTCCGCCCCAGTAAGAAGTCGATCTGCTCCAGATCGCATCCGCACAATCACCGGAGAAGACATGCGCAAGCTTCACAAGGCCGCCGTCGTGGGTGCCGTCCTCGGCAGCGTCGGCGCCCTCAGCGCCGGTTCCGCCTACGCCCACGGAGAGCCGGGGCACGACATCAAGCAGGGCACCTCGTGCCGGTCGCACGACATGAACATCAGCATCCTCGGGGCGCTCGGGGCGTTCAACGGCCTGGCGGGCAACGCGCTCAACGGCGAGGGCTCGCCGGGTGCCCAGCCCGCCAACCTGGGCTCCAAGATGAGCTGCGACAACCACGCCTTCTGACAAGTCTTCTGACGCGACTTCTGGCACACCTTCTGACAAGCCCTCTGAGCACCCGGCAGCCGCGCGGGTGACCGAGGCGACCGAAAGGGGTCCCGACGTCCGAGCCACCGGCCGGCGTCGGGACCCCTTTGCGTCCCCTGGGGGCGGGTCAGCCCATGGTGTCGGGCGCCACGCCCTGCTGCTGCGGCCCCACCTGGTTGGAACAGCTGGTGGTGGGCCCGATCGCCGTGCCCCCCGTGTTCAACAGGCCGCCCACCGGCTCTGTCAAGGGCCGCGTCATCATGCAGTCCTGCGACTGCTGGACGCTGTACTTGCCCGGCTCGGACGCGAAGTGGGAGTTCCTCTGCTGGCAGGTGTAGCTGCCCTGGAGGTCTTGGACGCAGCTGGTCGCCGGGGCTCCGGCGGACGCCTGGGCGGCACCGGCGAAGGTGACGACGAGTCCGCCTACGAGGCCTGAGACGACTGCGAAGTACTTCCGAGTGAGCATGTGAACCGCGTTCCTTTGCGATCGATGCCCGGGCGCCGTGACCGTGAACTGGTCTGCGCCCGGGCTCTGAAGAGAGTCGAGTCGGGGTCCCGGTGCCCGGGCCGGTGGCTCGGACACCGGGACCCCATTTCTGTCAGTGGCCTCCGCCACCGCCGCCTTCGTGGCCGCCACCCTCGCCGCCACCTTCGTCGCCACCGCCGTGGCCGCTCAGCTTGATGCTGTCGTTGCAGCCCATGGACGAGCCGATCGGGGTGGACTGGGCACCCGCCGGGCCTTCGCCGTTGAGCGCGTTGCCCAGAACGCCGTTGAGGATGCCGACCTCACCGAGGACGTCGACGTTCAGGTCGTGCGATCTGCAGGAGCTGCCCTGACCGATCTTCCAGGACTCCGATGCCTTGCCCTTGCCGCCGCCTTGCTGCCCGCCGTCGACGGCGAAGGCGGTGCCGCCGGCGAGGAGGCCGATGCTGCCGAGGGCGGCCACCATGACGGCAGCCTTGTGAAGCTTGCGCATTTCTTCTCCGGTGGATTGAGCCGATGCGATCTGTGAGTGATCGACTTCGTACAGTTACGGAAAGCTAATACGAAATGCCTCACAGTTGCTCAACGACGCGCCGGATGTTATGACCGCAGCGTCCCGGCTCCACCCCTGGAACGGCGCCGCGCCCCTGGCAGATCGGGTCCTCGGCAGGCGGGAAGAGGGGTGGGTGCCCAGCGGCGAACCACCCGTTCGGCCGTACGGCACCTGACTCGTCGGGTCGCGTCGGCCGCTCGGCGGTGCGTACCCACGCGAACGGGCCCTTCGGGGGGTCTCCCCCCGAAGGGCCCGCGACGGGTGTTGCGTACGGCCACTCCCGGCGACCTTAGCCGGTGAAGGCGTGGTTGAACTGGCCGCAGGTGGTGCCCCAGGTCTGGGGGACGGCGAGCGCGCCGATCGGGACGTTGGCCTCGGCGAACGTCTGTGGGCTGCACTCCTGGTACGGACGGAAGTTGTCGACCACCTTCGGTCCGCCGCCGGAGGCGTAGGCGACGCCGGCACCGGCACCGATGGCGGACAGGCCGCCGGCTGCTGCGGCGACGATCGCGACCTGCTGAAGCTTGCGCATGGAACCCCTCGGCCCTTCATTACCTGTGCATAGAGGCCTGATTGCCTACTGTGACCGTCCGCACACTAGCAGTAGTCGTCTTGAGGGTTCCACTTCGCTGCGCGCCCTGTGTCGAACCGTGTGAAAGGCCTCCGCGGGCCCGTGCCGACACCCGCCCTCACCGCCCCAGAACCCTTATAGGACAAGGCGGTTGGGCGGCAGTGACAGGACCGTTCATCGGACTGTCGCCTCAATCGATCCGCCGCCCCCGGCCGGTGTCAGAGAGTGACGAGCGGGCGCTTGCCGCGCAGGTCCTCGGAGTCGTACGTGCCGCGCCCGTCGGCCAGTTCGAGCGTGAAGGTGGTGAAGATCCTCCGGCCGTCCACGGCCTTGGGGTCGGCGAGCGTGACCGTCGCTTTCAGCGGCTCGTCGAGGCAGGTGTCCAGGCACCAGGTGCCGGTGACCTCCCCTGTGCCCACCGCCCGTTTGGCGCTCCACGCCTTCCAGTTGGCGTGGTGGAGGGAGGTGAACTCGGACAGCACCAGGTTCGCGGGGCTGCGCTCGGCGCGGCCGTGCTCGGCGTTCTCCTCGCCGTAGTGATTGATGACGTACGGGGTGCCGGACGTCCGGACCGCCGCGCTCCCGCTGTGCGCCGATGACGGGTGAACGGGGTGGTGTGCGGCGGACGTTGCTCCGGTGGACGTCGCCCCTGTGGACGTTGCTCCTGTGGATGTTGCCCCGGCGGTCTGCGCGGTGGCGAGCGTGCCGAGAACGGCGGCACCGGCCAGGGCGGCCCCCATGGCTGTCTTCGCGGCCGTCTTCGCGGCCGTCCTCGTGCGGCGGGTCTTCCCGGTGATGCGGATACGGATACGGATGCGGCTCATGGCTTTCGCTCCGGTATGTCGTGAGGGCCGGTTGGTGCGTCAGAAGCTATTTGGTGCGTCGAAGCTATGAGGGGCGCTTCTCCGTGGTCCATCGGTCGCGCTGACAGACGCGCATCGACTCATCTCCTCCTGCCCCCCCTGATCCCTCCCTGATCTCCCCCTGATCTCCTCCCGATCTCCTCCTCATCTCGCCGCCGTCTCTCCCTCGTTTCGCCCTCATCGTGTCGCCCTCATCGCGTCGCTCCGTGGAGGGCCGCGCTCCACGAATGGCGCTGCCCGCGTGGCGGGTGCCGGATGCGCCGGGCATGGTGATCAGGACACTGCCCGGCAGGCTCGCGGACAGGGGACCAGGAGGCTTCCGCATGCTTCGGAGAACACTGCGGGTCCCCGCCGCGGGAGTCGCGTACCTGGTGACGGCGGCGGTGTCGTCGTCCGCGGTGGCGGCCGGGCCGGACGAGTTCGCGGTGTACGCCGAGTACCTGAACGTCGTGGCGGCCCGCGAGGCCCGGGCCGGGCCCGGCGCCGGGGCGGCACTGAGGATCGCGCACCGCGGCGCCTCCCGGGACGCGCCCGAGAACACCCTGGCCGCCGTGGACGCCGCACGCCGCCGGGGGTTCGTCTGGGTCGAGAACGATGTGCAGCGCACCAAGGACGGCCGGCTGGTGGTCATCCACGATGCCACGCTGAACCGGACCACCGACGCCGCGAAGGTGTTTCCGGGGCGGGCGCCGTGGCGGGTGCGGGACTTCACCGCCGCCGAGATCGCCCGGCTGGACGCCGGGAGCTGGTTCGGCAAGCGGTTCGCGGGGGAGCGGGTGCCGACGCTCGCCGCGTATCTGCGCCGGCTGGACCATAACGGGCAGCGGCTCCTGCTGGAGATCAAGGCCCCTGGGCGCTATCCGGGAATCGAGGCGGCGGTGGTCCGTGAACTGCGGGCGCGGGGCTGGCTGGACCGCGCCCATGTCCAGGGCCGGCTGGTGGTGCAGAGCTTCTCGGTGCCCTGTGTGAAGACCGTGCACCGACTGGCGCCGCAGCTGCGTACGGGCGTCCTGGGAGCGCCCGATGTGGAGGCCCTGCGGTGGTATGCGCGGTTCGCCGACCAGATCAACCCCCGGCTGTCCGAGGTGAGTTCGCGCTGGCTGGCGGCCGTGCACCGGCTGCGCGGTCCGCACGGGCGCCGGCTGGAGGTCTACGTGTGGGACGTGGCGAAGAAGGCGAAGGCGCGGTCGGTGCGGGCACGGGAGGTCGACGGCGTCATCGAGTAGCCGCGCGCAGGGCGGGATGGGGGGCGTTCACGCGGGAGGGACGCGGGTGAGGCGGGGCAGACGGGGGGAGTGGCGCGGGAGCAGCGCGGGAGTGGCGCGGGAGTGGTGCCGGACGGGAACGGCTGTGGCCGGTGGTCCGTGAAGGAGCTACGGGAGCGGCCGTGACCGGTGGCCCGTGAAGGAGCTGTGGAGGCCGGATGCCCGGGGGGTGACCGCGGTGGTGGCGATTTTCGGGATTCCCGCCGCGTGGATAAGGTGCCCGAGATGTTCCGGAAGGTTCCATTGGCTCTGTTCCGGAAGGCTCCAATGGATCCGTTCCGGGAGGCCCCTTGAGCGACGACTTCCCGGCGTACGGCGAACGACGGGTGCCGCTTCCCCCGCCGCGACGCATGCCGCAGCACGCACCGCTCCCGGCGGGCGTACCGGCGACGCGTCCGGAACCCGGCACCACCACGGCGGCCCACCCCCACCGCGCTCGACGCCGGAGCCACGCCAAGGGTCCTACCAAGAACCACGCCAAAGGCCATGCCAAGAGCCGCGGCAGAGGGCGATCCGGGAGCCACGCCAAGGCCGACGTCCGGGCGAAGCCGCGCGACGCGTTCTTCGACAACGCGAAGTACCTGGCCATCGTGCTGGTGGCGATGGGGCACGCATGGGAGCCGCTGCGCGAGAGCAGCCGGTTCGCGGCGGCGCTCTATATCACCGTCTACTCCTTCCACATGCCGGCGTTCATCATCATCTCCGGCTATTTCTCACGCAGTTTCGATATGCGCAAGGACCGGCTGCAGCGGCTGGTCACCGGAGTCGCGGTGCCGTACGTCCTCTTCGAATACGCCTATACGCTTTTCAAGAGATGGGCGGACGACGACCCGCACTATCCGATCAGCCTGATGGACCCGTGGTATCTGACGTGGTTCCTGGCCGCGCTGTTCGTCTGGCGGCTGACCACCCCGCTGTGGAAAATCGTGCGCTGGCCGGTGCCGCTCGCGCTCACCGTCGCCGTCCTGGCGTCCGTCTCACCCGATATCGGCGACGACCTGGACATGCAGCGGATGCTGCAGTTCCTGCCCTTCTTCGTGGTCGGACTGTCGCTGCGGCCCGAGCATTTCCAGCGCGTACGCCGCAAGAAGGCGCGCGTCCTGGCCGTACCGGTCTTCGCCGCCGCTCTGGCCTTCGCGTACTGGGCGGCGCCGCGGATGAACGCCGCGTGGTTCTACCACCGTGACGCCGCGCAGGAACTCGCTGCCCCGTTGTGGAGCGGTGCGGCGATGACCCTGGCCATGTTCGGCTGCTCGCTGGTGTTGGTGGCCTGCTTCTTCGCCTGGATCCCGGGCCGGACGATGTGGTGCACGGCGCTGGGCGCGGGCACCCTCTACGGCTATCTGCTGCACGGCTTCCTCGCCAAGGGCTCCCGCTTCTGGGACTGGTACGACCTGGCCTGGGTGCACACCCCGTGGGGCATGGTGCTGATCACGCTGTTCGCCGGTGCCGTCATCACCCTGCTGTGCACACCGCCCGTGCAGCGGGCGTTCCGGTGGGCGATGGAGCCCAAGATGGCCTGGGCGTTCACCAGGGAACCAGCAGGAGCGGCCGCCGCCGGCCGCAGCTGAACGCCCGGGGCCGCCCGGGGCCGCTCGAAGCGTCCGGGGCCGCCCGGGAGCCATCGGACGGGCCGTTCTCTCGGACGGACCGGGACCGTTACCTCGGACGAACGCCCTCTCGGACGAACCGCCTACCGGACGACCGCGATGCCCTCGATCTCGACCAGTGCCGCCTCATCCCACAGACGGGTGGCGCCGATCACCGCCATCGCCGGAAAGTCGCCGCCGACCAGCCGCTTCCAGACCTGGCCGAGCTCCCGGGCGTGCCGCCGGTAGTCGGCGACGTCGACCGCGAAGACGGTGAGCTTTGCGAGGTCGGACGGGCCGGCTCCGGAGGCCGCCGCGACCTGGAGGAGGTTCGTCAGGGCGCGCTCGAACTGCTCGACGATGCCGTCCCCGACGATCCGGCCCGATCCGTCCAGGGCAGTCTGCCCGGCGAGGAAGACCAGGGTTCCGGGGGCAGAGCGGACGGCATGACTGAAGCCGGTCGGCGGCGCGAGATGCGGCGGATTGACGCGCTCCAGCCCGCTGCCCGCCCGGCTCTCATCGCCCCTCGCCGTTCCCGTCTCCGGACTCATCCCCGTTCCCGTCTCCGGACTCATCCCCGTTCCCCTCTCCGGGCTCATCCCCGTTCCCGTCGGTTCCTGGGGCTCAGCCTGGTGACGTGACCGGCGCATCGGCCGCCACCGGGGCGCCCGCGGCCCCTCCGGTGTCGGTCAACGCTGGTTCCTTCCCGGCTCACTTCTCAGTCATCCACCCGCCGTCAGCCCCCACCGGGGAGTTTAGCTTGACGTTTATCGTCCAGCGTCGGACAACGTCTCGAACTTGACCGGGCTCATGGCGGTTGCCGGAACTATCGGTGTTTGACTCCCCCTGCTGGTGGGCGGATCTGGTGCTTGACGTACCTGGCAGCATGGCTGGCATGTCTGCTTACGTGATCTCCGAGGTTGAGGTGCTGGACGAGGAGCTGGCTGACACCTACCGGACATTGGCGGAGGCTTCCATTCGTCGGTACGACGGTCGCTATATCGTCCGTGGTGCTGTGCCCCAAGCTGTGGAGGGCACTTGGCCCTCTACCCAGCGGGTGGTCGTCGTCGAGTTCCCGGATGCTGATCGGGCCAAGGAGTGGTACGAGTCTTCCGAGTATGCGGAAGCGCTTGAGGTCCGGGAGGCCGCCCTGGAACGGCGGCTTCTTTTGGTCGAGGGAGTATCTGAGTAGCGACCTCTATCGTCCGGGTTCGAACGCGCCTCGAACTTGATCGGCGTTTTCGCAGTTGAGCGGACGTGAAGACGGCCTTCGTCTGAACCTTTGCTTCGTCACAAGGCACAGGAAGAGCACGAAGGCCGTGGTTCGTGAGTTTGGTGCATCGTGACGTCCTGCGGGATGCATTCGCGGAAGTCTCCTGCTTCCGGCCGGAGTTGTACGCGTGCCCGACTCGCGGGGTGACGCATTGTTCGAGCTGTGCGACGCGCTGTTGTGCACGGACGGGCCGGTGAGGACACTGGCCGACTGCGCCGTGTCTGGCCGGCCTGCCGCTGCCGAGGGCCGCGGACGGCCGCCTGGTGCTGGCCGTCGACGTCTCGCCGTGGTTGCGACCGGACGACGCCAACACCTGCCCCGACCGGGCCTTTTGTCATACGTACGGCCGCGGCGAGGGCAAGCACCAGATGGTCCCAGGATGGCCGTACTCGGTCGTGGCCTGCCTGGAGACGGGCCGCACGTCCTGGACGGCAGTGCTGGACGCAGCCCGCCTGGAGCCCGGTGCGGACGTCGCTGCGGTGACCACGGTCCAGATCACATCTCTACGGGAAAGCGACAGCGCCCGCGTGTCACTTCGCGTCCGCGTGTCACTTCGCGCCCGCGTGTCACTTCGCGGCCGCGTAGCACTGCGCGTTCACGTATCACTTCGCGTCCGCGTAGCACTCCACCACCGCCGTGGTGAACGGAAAACGCACCGGTGTGTCCCCGAACGCGATCCGGCCCGCCGCCGCGGCCGCCGACGTGATCGCCTCGGACACCGCCGGTGCCTCCTCCGCCGGGCAGTGCACGATCACCTCGTCATGCTGGAAGAAGACCAGCTCGGCCCGGAGCCCGGCCTCCCTCAGCGAACGGCGCAGCGCGGCCAGCATCAGCAGCGCCCAGTCGGCGGCGCTGCCCTGGACGACGAAGTTACGCGTGAACCGGCCGCGGGCACGGGCGGCCGCCGAACCGCCGCCGTACCCGGCCGGCTGCTCCTCCTCCTGCGGCAGGCCCGCCTCGTCGGGCGGTGCCACGGACGCGGGCGGGCAGGTGCGGCCCATCCAGGTGCGCACCAGCCGGCCCTCCTCGCCGGCCCGGGCCGCCTCGTCCACATACGCCACGGCCGCCGGATAGCGGCGGCGCAGATCGGCCATGTGCTTGAGGGCGTCACCGGACGTCTGGCCGTAAATCGCGCCGAGCAGACCGAGCTTGGCCTGGTCGCGGTCGCCGCCGAACGCCCGGGCCGCCAGATCCGCGTACAGGTCCTCGCCGCTGCCGGCCACCTCCATCAGACCGCGGTCACGGGAGACGGCGGCCAGCACCCGCGGCTCCATCTGGGCGGCGTCGGCGACCACCAGCCGCCATCCCGGGTCGGCGAGCACGGCCCGCCGGACCACCCTGGGGATCTGCAACGCGCCGCCGCCGTTGGTCGTCCAGCGCCCGGAGACCGTGCCACCGGGCAGATACCCGGGGCGGAAACGGCCGTCGTGCACCCACTGCTGGAGCCACGACCACCCATGGGCGGTGTGCACACGGTAGAGCTGTTTGTACTCCAGCAGCGGTGCCACCGCGGGGTGATCGATCTGCTGAAGTTCCCACTTGCGGGTCGAGGTGAGGGAGATGCCGGCACCGGCAAAGGCCTTGATGATCTCCTGCGGCAGATCGGGGCGCACCCGCGCACCCGGACCGAAGGCCCGGGACACCTCGTCCGCCAGCTCCGCCAGCCGACGGGTCTCCTGCCCACCCGGATACCGCTCGCCCAACAGGCCGTCGAGCAGCGCGCGGTGCACATCCGCCCGCCACGGCACCCCCGCCCGGCCCATTTCCGCGGCCACCAGCATGCCCGCGGACTCGGAAGCCAGCAGCAGCCGCATCCGCTCCGGGTGCTCGGCCCGCTCCGTACGCGCCAGCTGGCCGGCGTACACCTCCAGCAGCGCGGCCAGCTCGTCCGTGCCGGGCGGCAGCGGCACCGGGCCCGGCTCGAAGAGCGACGGCTGGGTCTCGGCCGTACGGGGCGGAGCGTCCGGCGGCACGGGCAGGTGATGCAGCCGCGCCCAGGCCGCAGCCAGCGAACGCGGCTGGCCCGACTGGCCCTCCTCATGGCCGATCAGCAGCGCCTCCGCGGCCTCCACGTCGTAACACCGCTCGACCCGCACCCCCGCCGCCAGCAGCCGCCGGTAGACGTCCGCCGTGGAGCGCCATACCCACCGCTCGACGTCCGGGCGTGAGCGCACCGCCTCGGCGAGCGAGGCCTCCTCCCGCACCGGCCCGGCCGGCTGTCCGTCCTGGGCGAGCGGGCAGAGACGAGCACCCCCGTCGCCCGTCTCCACCACCGCCCATCTCATGCCCCGAGTCTTGCACCAGGGTCTGACAATCGCCCTGACCAGCGCATACACCGACACCTGACCGGCGCTTACACCGACACCTGACGAGCGCATACACCGACACCTGACCAGTGCATACACCCGTAGGCCCCGTGCCGCCGTGCCTACGCTGTCGGCCCCGCGCCGTAGGACCTGTGCCGTAGAACTCGTCCCGTAGGCCCCGCGCTGTCGGCCCCGTGAGTCCCCATTGAGTACCCATTGAGTCCTTATCCCGTACGCACCACCAGCCCGCGCTCGTGTCCCGTGCAGCGGGCCAGGTGTGCGGCCTCCGCCTCCAGCCCCGCCCTGGGCACCTCGCCGTGCTCCGCGAACAGCGTGACCACCACCGCCTCCTCGGTGAACTCCCACACACCGGCCACCCGGCCCTGGTGGACCACCACGGGCGAGATCCAGCCCCCGGACCGGCTGACCGCCGTGCGCCGCCCGGCGGCGACCAGCCGGCCGTCGGCCGTGCCCGGCGCCAGGACGTACTGGTCGAAGCCGGGCAGCAGCCGCACCTCCTCGGACGGCTCCGTGCGGGCCAGCTCCTCGGCGTCCTCGGTCCGCACGAATGCCCCGCCCGCACCGTCCACCTCGACCTCCGTCAGCCGGTCGCCGAGCGCCTCGAACCAGCCGCGCAGCACCGCCTTGCGGGTCGCGCCGCGCAGCAGCCAGGCGTCGAACGCGGCGGGCGTCGCCGGGCCGTGGGCCGCCAGGTAGGCGGAGATCACCGCGGGTGCCGCCTGCTCCGGGTCCGGTATCCCCTGCCAACCGGGTACCCAGGACCGCGGAGAGGTGAAGGTCACGTTCTGCCCCCGGGGCGGCCCCTGGCACAGTCGTCCCGTCCAGGCCAGCGGCTTGAGGACCGCGCTCCATCCGGAGGACAGCTGCTCGCCCAGCCCCTCCAAGCCGGCCCGCGCCACCACCTCGGCGGTCAGTTCCTGCCGGGTCAGCACCCGTCCGCTCAGGATGTCGTCGACGGCCTCCCCGAGAGCCGCCATCTGCTGGGGACTCACCCCGAAGGCCCGCTGCCAGGACGGCTTCTCCCAGGTCCGCGCCGCCCCCAGGAGCGCCAGAAAGGACGCCGTGTCCTCGGCCGGCAGCAGATGCAGGGTGCCGCGCATCGCCCACGTCCGGATCAGGGAGCGGTCCTCGAGCGCCTGCCGCACGGCATCGGCATCGGCACGTGGGCTCTGCTGCCGTACCGCAACGGCGAGTTCGGCGGCCGAGGGTACTTGCGCCTGTACGCCGGCCAGCCGCGCGACCAGCGCCACGGCGGAGGCGGTGGTCCGGGGCGCCAGGCTCTGCCGCCGCAACCGCCAGGACAGCACCTGTGCATGTGTCACCTTCATGCCGCCATTGCACACGACACCACTGACAATCGGCCGTTCCCGGCGGCGGCCCGGGGCGGCCCGGGTTCACGGCATCTGAGTGAATGGGCGAAACCGCGCTCACCGAGGCGAGTTGACCAGTGCACTCCGGATGTCAGCACTCCGCTCCACGAAGGGTGAGAAGTGATCAAGAAGGTCCTGGCCACGACGGCTGTAGCCGCCTCCGTCGTAGGAATTTCGGCGGCGGTCGCTCCCCAGGCGATGGCGAACGGCGAGCGTCACGGCACCACGACGTTCAACGGCAACGCCAGCAAGTCCATGTACGGAAACTCCGCCACCCGCGGCAAGATGAGCCCCCAGCTGGAGCTCGTCCAGGGTTCTCTGAACCAGCTCTGTGCCGCTCTGATCGGCGAAAAGCTCAATGTCGGTTCGGTGTTCGGGATGTTCGTCCCGGTCACCGTTCAGGACATCAATGTGCTGTCCAACCCGCAGGTGCAGCAGTGCGTCAGGAATTCGACGCAGACCAAGGGCGACGAGCCGCTGTCGCACGTCCTCAGCAACATCCCGATCAAGTCCGGCAACGGCGGCGGGGGCGGCCAGAAGCAGTGGGGCGGGGGCCGGAAGGGCTGACCTGTCACCGCCGCGCGCCCGGGCCGCAGGCTCTCACTCCTTGTGCGGTCCCGGGGTTGCGGCCCCCGACATGAATCGTGGGGACAGAATTCTCGCTCCCTTCTTCCGGTGGGAACTCTTCTGCGGCGGGTGCCTCGTCTGTTCGAACTCCGGTGTTTTTTCCGCCTCGTATGCACGGCGCTGATCGCCCGAAGAGTTTGCATCCTTCGGGCGATTCCTCCGAAACTTCCCGGCCAGAGTTCCGTCCACGAGGAGAAATTGTTACCAATATCGGCAGCGGCGTAACGGGCGAGCAGGCTGGCGCCCGTGCAACACGACGATCGTGTTCGCTACGGACTCGCTGCAGGAAGGGCTGAAATGAAGTACGCAAAGGTCGCAGCAGTCGCTGCCAGCACGCTCATGATGATGGGCGCGGCGGCCCCGGCGTTCGCCGACGCGGGCACCAAGGGGGGCGTCAAGAAGGCCGGCGGTATCGGCTCCGCGAATGTCGTGCAGTTTCCGTTCAACATTCCGATCAACGCCTGTGGCAACACCGCTCAGTTCATCGGACTGCTCAACCCGGCCTTCGGCAACCGCTGCAAGCTCCTCTGACGCGACGGAATTCGAGCCGCGTCCGTCCGGTCCGGCCCCGATGCACTCACTGCGCATCGGGGCCGGTCGCCGTACGGGGCTCTGCGGGTAGCGCCATCGCCATCCCGGACTTCCCGGCGAGGCGGACAAGAAGAACAGGAGTGCAAGAAGACAGGAGGCAAGAAGACGGGAGGGCGAGAAGACAGGGGGCGAGAAGGCAGGAGACAAGAAGGGGGAACTTTCAGAGTTTCTCCGGGCGGCAGCACTCGTTAGTCACCGTGAATGCGGTGGTCCGAGCAGCGAAGTGATTGCTCGCGCGGCAATGGTGCCGCAGGACCGTCAAGCACCGCCCGAGAAGGGACAGTTGAAAGTGAAGTACGCAAAGTCTGCTGCGATTATCGCCGGTTCCGTCATGGCTCTGGGTGCCGCCGCGCCCGCTTTCGCCGCCCACCCCGCGGCCGTCGGCAACCCCGCAGCGGGCAACCGCCCCGTGGCTCCCGGCGTCGGCGCCGAGGCCGGGGCTCCCAAGATGAGCCTCAACGGCGGGCTGTCGGACGCGCTGCAGAGCAAGCAGCTGGACGGCCACCAGTTCCGGCCACTGGTCAAGAAGGTCAAGAACACCGGCGAGAAGGTCAAGTCGGCCAGCGCGAAAAAGGTGATCAGCGGCGTATCGGAAGCCGCCAAGACCACCCCGCTGCTCGGAGGGCTCCGGCTCCCGCTGAGGTAAGTTCGCTGTTTCGGTGGGTTGTGCCCGGTGAATTCAATGCGGATATCTAGATTGCGTGGGGTCCGAGTACGCAGACCGCTGTCCGGCCCATTACCGCAACGCGAATATTATCCGTCTGGTTTCTTTCGGCCGGCAGTGGAACGGGCCGGTGAAACGGATCAGGGCGTCTGTTCATTTGAGTGAATGGGCACAACCAAATTCCTCCTTGTGAGTTGGGCAGAATGCCCGGCCCAAGGGCACCCCGAAACGCGAAGGATCACGAATGATCAAGAAGGCTCTGGCGACCGCAGCTGCGACTGCGTCCATTGTTGGTGTTGCCGCAGGTGCCGCCCCCGAGGCCATGGCCATCGGTACGCACCACGGACCGTCTTCCATCAACGGCAATGGCACGCGTCAGTACTTCGGGAACTCGACCACGCACGGCTACATGAGCCCGCAGATCGGTCTGATCCAGGGTTCGCTCAACAAGCCCTGCGTCGCGCTGCCGTCGAAGGCGAACATCGGCTCGCTGGTCGGAGTGGTGCCGATCAGCGTTCAGGACATCAACCTGCTGTCCAACCCGCAGATCCAGCAGTGCACCGAGAACTCCACCCAGGCCAAGGGTGACGAGGGGCTGTCACACGTCCTCGACAGCATCTTCCTCGGCTCCGGCAACGGCGGCGGTGGCGGCCGGAAGCGCTGACCGGCCGCTGGGCAGGAACGCAGAGCGAGACCGCAGAGTAGAAACCCGGGCCGCCCGGCCCTCCTTCAGCCGGGTGGCCCGGGTTTTTCCTGTCCTGCCCGGCCTCTCGCCCGACGACCTGTCCAACCCGTTCCGCGGCACGACAAAATGACCGGTGGCGCCACGAGATTGTTATTCCGCCGTGACTGCGGTACGGCGCACCGGCTCGTTACACAGGATGTGTGGAGGGAAGCATGCCAATGCCCTTGCGAGATTGATGGGGTTGCCGGGGCATTGGCATGCCGGCTGGCTGCGACACGGGGCCTGTGAAGCCGTTCATCGGCGTCGCAGGCCCCGCTCCCGTGTCCGGCAACCGCCGGGGATTCGGGCCTGGATTCGTCAATGACTGCCGACGTCAACGGTGGCCGACGCCAAAGGAATATGAGGCGCATGACGCCTTTCAGGGAATGCCATCGGGAGCTATTCGAGTGATGCGGCAGAACTCCTGATGGTGTGGCGGGTTGTTCCAATAGGGCTCCCGTTTCGGGAGTTCCGTCTCCTGAAGGGTTTCGTGATGAAGAAGATGATTGCCGGCGCCGCCGTGGCGGCGTCGCTGGTCGGTATCTCCGCTGCCGCCACACCGCAGGCCATGGCGATCGGTGACGCACACGGTGCCAAGACCGTCAACGGAAACGGGTCGAAGTCGATCTACGGCAACTCGACCACCCGCGGCAAGATGAGCACCCAGCTCGGACTCGCCCAGGGCTCCCTGAACGACCTCTGCGCCGCTCTGATCGGCGAGAAGCTCAATGTCGGTTCGCTGGTCGGCGGGGTCCCGATCACGGTTCAGGACATCAACGTGCTGGCCAACCCGCAGGTGCAGCAGTGCGTCAGTCATTCGGCGCAGGTCAAGGGCGACGAGTCGCTGTCGCACGTCCTCGACGGCCTCTTCCTCGGTTCCGGCAACGGCGGCGGTGGCGGCCGGAAGCGCTGACGGCCGACGGGTTCGGCCATACCACCGCTTGCGTCTCCGGGCGGTCGGCGCCGCGTACGCGTTGCCGGCCGCCCGGCCGTGTGAGCACCACTGAGCGCTACGAGGGTGCGTGAGTAGTACTAGGGGGTGCGGCCGACGGCCCGCACACAGGGCGTACCTTGTCGATTACGCCATGACGTCGGTGACGCCGGACCGGAGCGGGGGAGGGAGGGGCAGCCGGCCGAGCGGATCCGGCGTGCCGCTCGGCCTGCGCCACCTGGTCGAGCCGGCCGCCGGCATCCGGGACGGTTCGACCGCGGACCGCCGTACCGCTCCCGGCGGGCGGCGCTGCGGCTGGATGCGGGCCCGCGGGGGTACGACGGATCGTGTGGATCAACGCGTGAGGGCCGGCTCCGGCACGGGGCGGATCGTTCGTTCGCTCATTGGTGGGGACCCGGCTCCCCAGGCGTTTGAAGGGGCGGATCCGGTGTTTGAGGCCGAGGGGCGCGGAGGGCTGTGCCGGTCGGCATGGCCTCTGGCAAAATTACGATAAAAGCCGCGAAGGTGATGAGTCGATGAGGTGGGGCCATGCTCATTGCGCTGGCGCAGACGGATTGCGTGCTAGGTGAGGTCGAGGAGAACCTCAAGATCGCCCGTGAGCAGATCGAGCAGGCCGCGGCCCAGGGTGCCGACCTCGTCGTCTTCCCCGAACTGAGCCTGCACGGTTACCACTTGGGCGCGCTGAAGCGCGATGAGTCCATCGAGGCGAGCGATCCGAGGCTGCTGGAGCTCAGCACCCTCGGCTCCGACGTACTCGTCGGCTTCCACGAGCACACCAGCCTGCGCGCGTACAACACCGCGGCGCACTACGCGGCCGGATCGCTGCTGCACGCCCACCGCAAGCTCTACCTCCCCAACTACCTCGCCTGGGAGGAGCGCAAGCACGTCAGCCCCGGGCAGTCCCTGCGCGCGTACGAGCTGAGGCGGTCCAGGACCGGCGGCCGGGGCGCGACGCTGGTGTGCAACGACGCCTGGCAGCCGGTACTGCCGTGGCTGGCGGTGCAGGACGGTGCGGAGGTTCTGTTCGTACCGACCAACAGCGCCGCGAGCCTGGACCCGGAGGCGATGGACACCGGCCTGTACTGGGACACCCTGCTCTCCTACACCGCGCGGATGCTCCAGTGCTGGGTGGTCTTCGTCAACCGGGTCGGCAATGAGCTCGGTGCCACGTTCTGGGGCGGTTCCCGGGTGGTGGACCCGCGCGGGGCGGTGGTGGCGCAGGCGCCCAAGTGGGAGCCCTCGCTGGTCACCGTGGAGATCGACCTCGCCGAGGCGCGCCGGCAGCGCCGCGCGGTGCCGCTGGTCGCCGAGGCCCGGCTGGGCCTGATCGACCGCGAGGTGCGGCGGCTGATCGACGAGGGCGGAGACAGCTGACCGGGGCGTCGGTGTCCGGTGGCGGCGTCAGTGTCCGGCGGCCGACCCCGGCCGGGGCGCCTCGGCCGATCCCGACCCCTCGTCCTTGAGGGCCTTGGCCTCGGACTTGAGGATGCGCATCGAGCGGCCGAGGCCGCGCGCCATGTCGGGCAGCTTCTTGGAGCCGAAGAGCAGCACGAGGACCGCGACGATCAGGATCAGGTGCCAGGGCTCGAAGGCGTTGCGGAGCATCGGCGCGCTCGCTTTCGTCGGGGGTGACGGCTTCGTCGGGGGTGACGGCGGACGTTCTGTCCAGTATGACCCGGAGGGTCCGGGCGTCCGGTCCGGGGGTCGCTCCCAGGGCCGGACGCATCAGGGTCAGACGCATCAGGGTCAGACGCATCAGGACCGGGCGCATCCGCCCAGGGCCGGCCGCGGATGACGGCCGTGAGGACGGCGCGCCGGGCCGTGTAGCAGGCGACCGTCGCGCGCCGCCTGGCCGCCCCGGTCGCCTTGCGCTCTGTGTCGTACGGGCCCTCCTGCCCGTATACGTTCCGCCTCTCCTGTGCGTTCCGCTCCTCCTGTACGTTCCGCCTCTCCTGTCTGCCCTGCCGGTACCGCTTGGTCATCGGGCCCACGCCCGTCCCCTCTCTTCTCGCCGCCGCTCTCCGCGGCTCCGTATTGAAAATGGAAACCATTTCCGTACACTACTCGCATGGCTCGCAACGAACTACGTCCGGTGATCAAACTCCGGTCCACCGCCGGCACCGGGTTCACCTACGTCACCCGCAAGAACCGCCGGAACAACCCCGACCGCCTGGAACTCCGCAAGTACGACCCCGTGGCCGGCCGCCACGTCACCTTCCGAGAGGAGCGCTGAGCCGCCCGATGAAGCCTGGAATCCACCCCGCCTACGGGCCCGTCGTCTTCCGTGACCGGGCCGCCGACTTCGCCTTCCTCACCCGCTCCACCGCGACCAGCGACAAGACCATCGAGTGGGAGGACGGCAACACCTACCCCGTCATCGATGTCGAGATCTCCTCCGCGAGCCACCCCTTCTACACGGGCACCGCCCGCGTGCTGGATACCGCGGGCCGCGTCGAGCGGTTCGAGCGTCGTTACGGCAAGTCCGGTCAGTCCGGTCAGTCTGGTCAGTCCGGCGAGTCCGGCAAGAAGGCCCGCTGATGGAGCAGCTCCCCGTCGTGCTGGTGGGCGGTCTGCACGCGGACGCGCGGCGGGCCACCGTCGAGCGGCTGCTGCACACCGTCCCCGGCAGCGTGGCCCTCCATCACGACCTCGCCTCGGCGGCGGACGGCACCGTACGGCGCACCGTTCGCGATGCCGGCGGCACGCTCGACACCGGCGAGGCGCCGCTGGTCAACGACTGCGCCTGCTGTGCGCTGCGCGAGGACCTCGTGCCCGAGCTGGAGCGGCTGGCCGCCGGCCGGACCTGCCGGCTCGCCGTCGTCGAACTGTGGGACTCGGTCGAGCCCAAGGCGATGGCCGAGGTCGTCACCGCCTGCGGCAGTGCGAGCCTCGCCCTGACCGGAGTGATCACCGCCGTCGACCCGGCCCTGCTGCTGCCCTACCTCGGCTGCGGCGACGACCTCGCCGAGGCGGGCCTCGCCGCCGCGGCCTCCGACCAGCGCACCGTCGCCGACACCTGGGCGCGGCAGCTGGAGTACGCGCCGGTGCTGGCGATCGCGACGGGCGAAGAGGAGGCCGAGCCCGCCGACCTCGCGCTGCTCGCCCAGCTCCATCCCACGGCGCGGCAGGTCCCGGTCGGGTCGGGGGAGCTGGCGGCCGCCGCGCTGGCCGGCTTCGATGTGGAGGCGGCCGCGGCCCGGCAGCACCCGGCCTGCGCGCTCCTGCCGCAGGAGGCCGACGAGGAGGGCATCGGCACGCTCGTATGGCAGCACACCCGGCCCTTCCACCCCGAGCGGCTCTACACCGCCCTGGAGGACCTGACCTGCGCCGCCGCGCGCAGCCGGGGCCGGTTCTGGCTGGCCGACCGCCCGGACACCCTGCTGTCATGGGACGCGGCCGGCGGTGCGCTGTGCGTGGAGAACGCCGGGCCGTGGCTGGCGTCGCTGCCGGACGCCGCCTGGGAGATGGTGCCGCCGATGCGCCGCGCCGCGGCCGCGCTGGACTGGCACCCCGAGCACGGTGACCGTGCCCAGCACCTGGTCTTCACCTCGCCCGGGCTGGACCGCGAGAGCCTGTGCTCCCTGCTGGAGTCCTGTCTCCTCACCGACGCCGAGTACGCGGGCGGCCCGACGGCCTGGAAGAACCTGCCGGCCGCGTTCGACGCACTCCTCGACCCCGTTTCGTGATCGACGCCCTCCTCGGCCCCGTTTTGTGATCGACGCACTCCTCCACCCCGTTTCGTGATCGCGGCCCGGCCGCGCACCCGCCCTCCGTACGTACGTCAAAGGAAGTCCCATGCCCCGACGGCCCGACTCGCGCCGGAAGCTCACGCCCCGCCCCAATCCGCTGGACGCGGCGGGCATCACCTACATCGACTACAAGGACACCGACCTGCTGCGGAAGTTCATCTCGGACCGTGGCAAGATCCGTAGCCGCCGGGTCACCCGGGTCACCGCCCAGCAGCAGCGGCAGCTGGCCCGGGCGATCAAGAACGCGCGGGAGATGGCGCTGCTCCCGTACGGGTCACGGTGACCGCCGTCGCTCGCCGGCGGGGTGCCGTTCGGCGGGTGGCGGAAGGCGGTGGCCTGTGGCCGATTGCCGGGGCGCGTCGGGGGAAGGCGCTCGACGAGCTGTGACCGCCTCGGCACCGACTGTCGTGCACGTGCATCTGCGCATGCATTCGCTGGTGAACGCAGCTATGATCCCGGGCAGTTGACACCGTTTATCACCGGGAGATCCCAGTGCCCCACGCATACAACGGCATGGCCGCAACGGATCTCCATGATGTCGCCTGGCAGAAGAGCCGGCACAGCAACTCCCAGGGCTCCTGCGTGGAGTTCGCCAAACTGCCGGGTGGCGACATCGCGGTCCGGAACTCACGGTTCCCGGACGGTCCGGCGCTCATCTACACGCCGGCCGAGGTCGAGGCGATGCTGCTGGGGGTCAAGGACGGGGAGTTCGACCACCTCGTACGCGACTGAGGCTGGATACGGCCGGGTGCATATGCACGTGCATTCGGCCCCGGTCATGTAGGGCTGACACATGCGCCCGCCTCGCCCGGCGCATCGCCCGGCGGATTGATGTGCACTCCGGCGCGCAGCACGAGAGCGGGCTCCCGTCGAACACGGGCGCCCGCTCTCGTCGAAGGCAGTGGCTACGAAGGTGGCTACGAAGGTGGCTACGGCAGCCGGAAGAGCGCCCACACGATCTTGCCGTGGGTGACGCCGGACAGCGGGTGCCAGCCCCAGCCGTCGCTGAACGATTCCACCAGGTACAGCCCGCGCCCTGATTCCGCCGCGGAGTCCGCTTCGCCGCCGGTGGCGACGGGTGAGTCGTCGCTCGGGTCCCGTACGGCGCATATCAGCCGCTGTGACCAGCGCATCAGATGGAGCCGGGCGGGCGGGGTGGCGCCGGCGTGCTCCGGGGCGGCGAGGATCGCGTGCCGCAGGGCGTTGGTGACGAGTTCGGAGACGACCAGGCCCACCGAGTCGAAGAGGCCGTCGTCCAGATCCCAGCCGCGCAGGGTCTCACGCGTGAACTTCCGTGCGCAGCTCACCGATTCGTAGCGCGGCGGGAGCATGCACGAGACGGATCCGGAGACGGTCAGCGGATCGACGGGAGGAAAGCCCTGCCACAACGGCTCGAGCATGGTCAAAACCTTGGTCCCCATGCGAGGCACTCCTGGCGTTCGCGGACGTCATGGCCCTGGCCGGTCAGCCGGGCCTGGCGGATCTTTCACGAGCGTGCATGTGTGCGACACCCATGGTTCCCAATGCGTGAGACAGATGCAAGGGCAGATGCACGTGCACGCGCCGAGATTGCGGGAAAGTGACCGGATTTGACGGCAATTCTTTCCGGATTTGTTCCGGCTCCTTCGTCGTCCTGAGCGGCAGTTCTTGTGGAGAGCCTGCGCGAGCCGCACATATCAGTAATCGGATGAGCACTCAACGGAGCCTGGGCATGGCAGACTTCGCCCCACTGTTGGACGGGTGGGGGTCACAGGAGGGTCAGAGAGGTGTCCGCAAGTGAGTCGAGCGGGTCGGTGGTGCGGCGGATCCTGCTCGGGTCGCAGCTTCGCCGCCTGCGTGAATCCCGTGGGATAACCCGCGAGGCGGCCGGCTATTCGATCCGGGCGTCCGAATCGAAGATCAGCCGCATGGAGTTGGGCAGGGTGAGCTTCAAGGCGCGCGACATAGAGGACCTGCTCACCCTGTACGGAGTCGGTGACGCGCAGGAGCGGGAGGCACTGCTGTCCCTGGCACGCGAGGCCAACGTGGCGGGCTGGTGGCACAGTTACACCGATGTGCTGCCCGCGTGGTTCCAGACGTATGTGGGCCTGGAAGGAGCCACATCCCTGATCCGGGTCTACGAAGTCCAGTTCGTCCACGGGCTGTTGCAGACCGAGAGCTACGCCCAGGCCGTCGTCCGGCGCGGTATGCCCGACGCCGCTCCGGCCGACATAGACCGCCGGGTCGCCCTGCGCATGGAACGCCAGAAGCTGCTCGTGGCCGAACGGCCGGCGGAGTTCCACTGTGTACTGGACGAGGCCGCGCTGCGCCGCCCGTACGGTGATCGTCAGGTCATGCGCGAACAGCTGCGGCATCTGATCGAGGTGTCCGAGCGCCCGAATGTGCGTCTTCAGGTCATGCCGTTCAGCCTGGGCGGGCACGCCGGTGAATTCGGCGCCTTCACCATGCTGGGATTCCAGGAATCCGGACTGCCGGACGTCGTCTTCATGGAACAACTCACCAGTGCGCTCTATCTGGACAAGCCCGAAGAGGTCGCCCAGTACGGGCGGGTGATGGACCGGCTACAGGCGGAAGGTCCGGGTCCCGCGGAGACCAGGGACATCCTGCGTGGTCTACTCCAACTTATGTGACGCGTCGGTAGGATGGCGAACCATCAGGAGTCAGCACCCCCCAACTAGGCACCTCGCGTGCCCTGTTCTCCAGATCGGGATGGCATGTCCTACTTCGACGAGTTGGCCTATCAGTTCATCGACGGTGAGTGGCGCTCCGGAAGCGGCTCGTGGGACATCGTCGACTTCAACCCTTATAACGGGGAAAAGCTCACCTCTATACCCGTCGCCACGGTCGAGGAGATCGATCAGGCCTACCGTGCCGCCGAGCGCGCGCAGCGGGAATGGGGCGCCGTCAACCCGTACACCCGCCGCACGGTCTTCGAACGCATGCTGCGGATCATCGACGACCGCGAGGCGGAGCTGTCCGAGGCGATCACCGCCGAGGTCGGCGGCACCCTCACCAAGGCGGCCTTCGAGCTCCACCTCGCCAGGGAGTTCCTCCGCGAGTCGATCCAACTCGCGCTGCGCCCCGAGGGCCGCATCCTGCCCTCGCCCATCGACGGCAAGGAGAACCGCCTCTACCGGCTGCCGGTCGGCGTCGTCTGCGTCATCAGCCCCTTCAACTTCCCCTTCCTGCTCTCGCTCAAGTCCGTCGCCCCGGCCATCGCGCTCGGGAACGCCGTCGTCCTCAAACCGCACCAGAACACCCCGATCTGCGGTGGCGGGCTGGTCGCCAGGATCTTCGAGGAGGCCGGGCTGCCGGCCGGTGTGCTCAACGTCGTCGTCACCGACATCGCCGAGGTCGGCGACGCGCTGATCGACCACCCCGTGCCCAAGACCATCTCCTTCACCGGCTCGGAGCGCGTCGGCCGGCACGTCGCCACCGTCGCCGCCGCCCACTTCAAGCACTCGATTCTCGAACTGGGCGGCAACAGCGCCCTGGTGGTCCTCGACGACGCCGACCTCGACTACGCCGTGGACGCCGCGGTCTTCAGCCGCTTCGTCCACCAGGGCCAGGTCTGCATGGCCGCCAACCGGGTACTCGTGGACCGCTCCGTGGAGCGGGAGTTCACCGAGAAGTTCGTCACCAAGGTCGCGTCCCTGAAGGTCGGCGACCCCACCGACCCGCAGACCCATATCGGCCCGCTGATCAACGAGGGCCAGGCCGAGGCCGTCTCCTCACTGGTGGACCGCGCGGTCGCCGAGGGCGCCTCGGCCCTCCTGCGCGGCGAGACCAGGGGCACACTCGTCGCGCCGAGCGTGCTCGGCGGCCTGCCGGCGGACTCCCCGCTGCTGACCCAGGAGATCTTCGGCCCCGTCGTCATGCTGATTCCCTTCGACGGCGACGACGAGGCCGTACGGATCACCAACGCCACGCCGTACGGGCTCAGCGGCGCCGTGCACACCGGCGACATCGAGCGCGGCGTGCGGTTCGCCAAGCGCATCGACACCGGGATGTTCCACGTCAATGACGCCACGGTGCACGACGAGCCGATCGTGCCCTTCGGCGGGGAGAAGAGCTCGGGTGTGGGGCGGCTGAACGGTGAGGCGATGGTGGAGGCGTTCACCACCACCAAGTGGATCTCCATTCAGCATGGGCGGTCGCGATTCCCGTTCTGAGCCTTCCGGTAGGGCGGTGGGGGATCCGGGACAGCGGCTCCGAGATCTAGGACAGTGGCTGTCCGCTTTCCCCTCTAGCGTGAGGGAAGCCGGAAGGGCGGCGGCGGAGGGCCGGCCGCCCAGAGATGTCGGGAAAGGCGGACCCCATGCCCACACACGTTCTCGCGGAGGCGCACGGTGACGAGACCGGAGCGCTGCTCTCCTTCCTGGAGGCGCAGCGCGGTGGGCTGCGACGGGCGGTCCTCGGGCTGACCGAGGCCCAGGTGACCGAGCGGCCCAGTGCCAGTGAGCTCTCGCTGGCCGGACTGGTCAAGCATGTCGCGGAGGTCGAGCAGCGCTGGGTGGAGACCGCACAGCAGCGGCCGCACGCCATCGAGCGGGACGAGAGCAACTGGCATCTCAGCTTCCAGCTGGAGGACGGGGAGACGCTGGCCGGTGTGCTGGAGTTCTGGGACGGTGCCGCCCGGCGGACCGAGGAGTTCATCCGGTCCGTACCGAGCCTGAACGACACCTTCCCGCTCCCCGAGGCGCCGTGGTTCCCGCCGAACACCCGGCAGTCGATGCGCTGGCTGCTGCTCCATCTGATCGAGGAGACCGCCCGGCACGCCGGTCACGCGGACATCATCCGTGAGTCCCTGGACGGTGCGACGGCCTTCGAGCTGGTGGACCGGGAGCGGCAGCAGGGAGAGCAGTAGGGAGAGCAGCGGGGAGGGCAGTAGGGAGGGCGGTGGCGCGGGGGGAGCAATAGCCTGGAGGGCATGTCAGTGATCCGTCTTCTGGTGCTCGGAGCCGTCCGGCAGCACGGCCGTGCCCACGGCTATCAGGTACGCAGTGACCTGGAGTACTGGGGCGCCCATGAGTGGTCCAATGCCAAGCCCGGCTCGATCTACCACGCGCTCAAACAGATGGCGAAGCAGGGCCTGCTGCACGCCCATGAGACCGCGCCGTCCGTTGCCGGCGGGCCGCCGCGCACCGAGTACGAGATCACGGAGCGGGGTACGCAGGAGTACTTCACGCTGCTGCGCGGCTCCCTGACCGCGTACGACCAGAAGCCCGATGTGCTGGCGGCCGCGCTCGGCTTCCTCGTCGACCTGGACCGCGCGGAGGCCCTGGAACTCCTGGAGGAACGGGTACGGGGCATCGCGGAGTGGCGTGCCTCGGTCACCGAGTACTACACGCCCGAGGGGGGGCCGGGGCAGCTCGGTCATATCGGGGAGATCATGAATTACTGGGTCCACTCGGCGGATGCCGGAGCCGAGTGGACCCGTGGGCTGATCGAGCGGATCAAGGGCGGGGCGTATGTCTTCGCCGGTGAGGGCGAGCCGTTCATCGGGGTGCTCAGGGAGGGGCAGGAGAACCCGTATGCGACGGGGGAGGTCCATCCTGGGGACGCCCGTTGAGCGGTTCTCCTTGGGAAACGCGACGTCAGTGGTGGAAGGCCGTTGCCACGTTCTCCGGGCGCTGCAAGGGGCCCGACTGCCGGCGTAGTTCGGTCAGCAGATCTTCCAGGTCGGAGAGGAACAGGTCGGCCAGGTCCTGGGAGAAGCCGTTGCGGCAGACGATCCGCAGGACGGAGAGGTCCTGGCGGTCGGGCGGGAAGGTGTAGGCCGGCACCAGCCAGCCGCGTTCCTTGATCCGCCGGGACACGTCGAAGACGTCGAACGCCTTGACGTCGTCCGCGGTGGTGAAGGCGAAGACCGGCAGTTGGTCGCCGCGGGTGAGGAGTGTGAAGTCGCCCAGTGCGCCGATGCGTTCGGCCAGGGAGCAGGCCACGTCCCGCGTCGTCTGCTGTACGGCGCGGTAGCCGGCCCGGCCGAGTCGCAGAAAGGTGTAGTACTGGGCGGCGACCTGGGCGCCGGGCCGGGAGAAGTTGAGCGCGAAGGTCGGCATATCGCCGCCCAGGTAGTTGACTCGGGAGATCAGCTCCTCGGGGAGCGCCGCTTCGTCGCGCCACAGCGCCCAGCCGACGCCGGGGTAGACGAGGCCGTACTTGTGGCCGGAGGTGTTGATGGAGGCGACCCGGGGCAGCCGGAAGTCCCACACCAGCTCCGGGTCGAGGAACGGTGCGATCATGGCGCCGGACGCGCCGTCCACATGGACCGGGATGTCCCACCCTTTCCGTTCCTGGAGCTCGTCCAGGGCAGTACAGATCTCGGCCACCGGCTCGTACGACCCGTCGAAGGTCGAGCCGAGGACCGCCACCACGCCGATGGTGTTCTCGTCGCAGAGTGCGGCGGCGGATTCCGCGTCCAGGTGGAAGTGGTCGTCCCGCATCGGGACCTGGCGGGCCTCGACCTCCCAGAAGTTGCAGAACTTCTCCCAGCAGACCTGGACGTTGGCGCCCATGACGAGATTGGGCCGGGCCGTGGCCGGATAGCGGTCCGCGTTGCGCCGCATCCAGCGCCGTTTGAGCGCCATCCCGGCGAGCATGCAGGCCTCGCTGGATCCGGTGGTGGAGCAGCCGACGGCGGCGGCCGGGTCGGGGGCGTGCCAGAGGTCGGCGAGCATCGCCACGCACCGCTCCTCCAGTTCGGCGGTGCGCGGGTACTCGTCCTTGTCGATCATGTTCTTGTCCCGGCACTCCGCCATCAGAACGCCGGCCTGCGTCTCCATCCAGGTGGTGACGAACGTCGCGAGGTTGAGCCGGGAGTTGCCGTCCAGCATCAGCTCGTCGTGGACGAACTGATAGGCGGTGTGCGGGGAGACCGGGCCGTCGGGCAGGGCGTGACGGGGTGGCGCGGTGTCCATTCCGGCGATCGGGTCGGCCTCGCCGTAGAAGGGGTTGACGGGGTGGGCGGCGGGGTGACGGGGACCCCTGGGCGCCGAGGCTCCTTTGTGCAGAGTCATTCAGTTCACCGGAGTCTGGGGGAGGTCCTGGCGGCCCGGCGAGCCGTGGAATTCGCGGCTGTCGCGGCCGTCGTGGCCGTCGTGGTGGAGGTCGTGGAGGCCGTGCTTGATGGCTTTGGTGAACTTGACGACGCGCTCCGCCTGGACGCGGGCGGCGACGCGCGCGATGTCGTCGGGCGGGGTCTCCGGGCCGCCGACGTGCGAGGTGCCGTACGGGTTGCCGTCGGTGAACTTCGCCGCGTCGGTGTAGCCCGGGGCGATGAGGATGCCGCCGAAGTGGTGGATGGTCTGGTAGAGCGCGAGGAGGGTGGACTCCTGGCCGCCGTGCGGGGAGGCACTCGCGGTGAAGCCGCTGTAGACCTTGTCGGCCAGTCTGCCCTCGTGCCAGAGCCCGCCGAGGGTGTCGAGGTACTGCTTGAGCTGGGAGGACACGTTCCCGAAGCGGGTCGGGGTGCCGAAGATGACCGCGTCCGCCCAGAGGATGTCCTCGTGGGTGGCCTCCAGGATGTCTTCGGTGGCGGCGGCGTTGGCCGCCCAGGCCGGGTTGGCATCGATGGCCGTCTGCGGGGCGAGTTCGGCGGTGCGGCGCAGGCGTACGTCGGCACCGGCGTGCTCGGCGGCGTCCGCGATCCAGCGGGCCAGCTCGGCGACGGTGCCGGTGGAGGAGTAGTAGATGACGGCAACGTGGATGTCGTGCACGGGTACCGGCGTGCGCATGGCTACGCACCTCCCTCCTGGATCCCGTGGCTCCCGACAATACGGGCGTAAAGGGCGCTTGGCGTGTCCGGTACGGCCGGGGGAGGGAGGCGGTGGCCGTACGACTGCGAGCGCCCCGCCGGGGTCTCAGCTGTGCATGCGCCACACGCCCCAGATGCCCAGCATGAGGACGACCGCGGTGCACATCTGCATGCAGAATTTCATGGACGGCAGGGAAGTGTCTCCGAAGAGGCGGGCGTCCCTCGCCATTTTCTGCAGTTCCTTGCGGTGCCCGGCCATGCCGAGTGGGGGAATGAGGATAGTGGCCGAGTAGAGGCCGAGTGTTTGGTCGAGGGTGAGCGGATGCCTGCTGTGCGCGGTGAGCGCCGCTATCAGCGCAAAGGCGGCGGGAACAGCTGTCATGATCTTCTTGGCGCGGGCCGTAGGCATGAAGGGCACGCAGACGGCCAGGCACACTGCCGTTGCTCCGGCGGCGATGAGCCACCAGGTGTCCGTGGATATGTGCGGCGCGTGCAACAGTCTCTCCCTCAAGGGCGGGCGGGCGTCGCCCCCTCGGGGGCACCGCCAATCCTAAAGTTCCCATGCACGGGTATACGTCCCGTACATCATGTACGGGACGTATGGGACAGGGGAGGGGGAGAGAAGGGGAGGGGGCGGCTCAGCGCATCCAGGCCGGCTCCAGCGCCCGCAGCTCGTCGCGGTGCGCCCGTACGATCTGGAAGAAGGCGTCCGGATCGCGCTCGAACAGCTCCGACAGCGTGGCGTAGAGGCTGTACGCCTCGGCGGTCAGTTCGTACGAGCACCGCTCGGCGAGGCAGCGCCACCAGTCAGGAGACGCGGCTACCAGATCGCTGCCGCACTGGGGGCAGGACAGGCTCCCGGCATGCTGTTCCCGCACCCGTAGCATCGCCACCATCCTCCCGGTCCCCGCACCATCTGCTGTCCGCACTTGTTGCACGACATGTGGTCCTCCTGGGGGGTGCGACCTGCGTATGGCCCCCGTGACGGAACGGGGGCCATTGTCCGCGCCTCGGCCCGCACGTGCCAGTGGCAGGTCGCCCGGATGGCGGCATCACGCCAGGGTCATGCGAGGCCTGGGGTGTCGGCGTTCTTGACGGCGGAGACGAAGGAAGACCAGGCGGCGGCGGGGAAGACGATCGCCGGGCCGTGGGGGTCTTTGCTGTCGCGGACGGGGACGATGCCGGGGAGGTTGTCGACTACTTCGACGCAGTCGCCGCCGGAGCCGTTGCTGTAGCTGCTCCTGCGCCAGAAGGCCGTGCTCAAGTCAAGTCGTTTGCTTGCCATTTCGGTAATCCTCTGCCGCTTCCTCGATCATGGCGAGGGACGCCTTTGGCGGCAGCGCGGCGGCCCTTAGCAGATCGTACGACGTGCGGTACTCCTCCACGAGGGCCGGATCGTCGATGGTGTCCCCGCTGTGCAGCGATTCCGTGTAGATCAGCGGCGGGGCGTCCGAGAAGGCCATGATCTTGGCGGTGCCGAACATGAAGGGATGCGGCCCGCAATTCAGCGGAAGGATTTGTGGAACGATCCGACGACGCCGGGCCAGCGCCGCGATGTGGTCGAGCTGTTCCGCCATCCCCTCTGGGGGAAGGATGGGGTGGCGCAGCAGCGATTCATGCAGGATCGCCCAGTACATGGGGACTTTGTGGTCGTCCTCGAAGAGCCGGGCTCGGGCCATGCGGGCGTCGACCTTCTCGTCCGTCTCCTCGTCGGGCGCCAAGGGGTGCGTCGCCTGCACCACTGCTCGCGCGTACGCCGGGCTCTGCAACAGGCCGGGAATGACGGTGGGGCACCACTCCTCGATGGTCTTCGCCCGCTTCTCTGCCTCCAGGATGTGCTCGAAGTAGGCGGCGTGGCCCCTCCACTTCGCCTTCCGTACGTCCTCGCAGCAGCGCTTGAAGAATCCGTCCGTCTTCAGCACCTTGTCCACGTGCTCGGCCAGATCCGCCGGCATCCGCCGCTCGCCCCGCTCGATCTCGCTGAGGTGGCTCAGGCCGTAGAAGCTGCCATCCACCAACTGTTGGAGCGTGAGGCCTGCTTGCTCCCGCTTCCAGCGCAACTCCTTTCCGTAGAAGCAAGGGACGCTCTCCGACCCATCGATGTCCTTGCGCCGCACCATGGCTCACCGCCGTTCCACAACCGCCTTGCCCCGTTCCGCACTCCGCGACCGGGAGCCCAAATCCCTTTCACGCTACGTGGCGTCACGTCACTCTGTGAGCGGTTCACCTGATTCCTCCGAGGATGCCCGTCCTTTAGGGCGGGGAGGAATCGGACTCCTGCGGAGCAGGGCAGAGGTAGCCGAATCGCCGTCAGGGCGATTCGGTGTCCACCCCAGTGCGGGGCGAGGAAGCCCATCAAGA